>CAVFRG010000005.1:0-74085 GCA_963624905.1 Oscillospiraceae bacterium | reverse complement strand
TGGAGTTCTTGGGTAAGAACGGCAAGTTGACTGGCGTGAAGGTACAGCCCATCGATTGGAAACCGAACCCAGAGGGCGGTCGCCCATTGATGGTGGAGGCAGGTGAGCCTGAGATTATAAAGGCAGAGGCCGTGTTCCTGGCCATGGGCTTCCTAAAGCCACAGCAACCAGAGTTCGCCGAGAATGTCTTTGTGGCAGGCGATGCTGCAAGCGGTGCATCCTTGGTAGTAAGAGCCATGGCAAGCGGCAGGAAGATTGCTGCCCAGATTGACAAGTTCCTTAACAAATAAGAAGGAATATATCCCGTGAGATATTTCAGCGGATTCGTAATCCGCTGAAATCAGAAAAGATATCGGTTATTTATAACTATAAGTAGGGAGACAGACCTTGTGATGAGGTTTGCCTCCCTTTTCTGATTTATGTAATTCAAGTTTCGGATTTCGCAATTTCCACTTATTGACGATAAAAAAATAACTTTGGTACAGCGAGGGAAAAGATAAAATCCCATTTGCCAGTAAAAAAGCCGTCTTTAGGAGGTACGGCGCCCTCACCGTACCACTCTGTAAGGTATTTGCCAACATGGAGGCTAAATCCGAAACTTGAATTTATGTAAAATACAAAGGAGTAAGATAGAGGACTCCCTTTATTGGTTTGGAGGACAATAATGGAGAAATACAACTCTTGAAATACCAGCATTTGTTCTGACATCGCAAGGATACCAAGCATGATGGTGTAAGAAGCTCATTGGGACGATGTGAGAAAGCCGTCTCGTATAATTGTTGGCAGTTGCCGTGATTGTGGATGGCAGTTTAACTATTTGCAAAATGCAGTCAACTTGCCCGGAGCTTGGATGAATGCATAACCCTGTGTTTGCCCCACATCTTAGCCGCAACATGTACATGACAGACAGCCAACAGGACGACGTGGCAAGCAGGGGCTGTGCCAAAAAACAAGGATGAAAAATCAAATACTCGTGGCAAAAGGAACGGGATTAGCTTAACTTTGCAACCAAAACCCAAACAAACTATAAAGCCGTTCCAGCGGCAGGACAACATCTCTAAAGACCTATTTATAATAATACTATTATGGACCAAAAGAAAAATTTCTTTGCCGTTGACCTTGGGGCCACGAGCGGACGCACCATCGTGGGAACACTGGATGGCGGCAAACTCGACATGGAAGAGTTGACGCGTTTCGACAATGCATTGATAGAGACCGGAGGACACTTCTACTGGGATATCTATGCCCTCTACAACGAGATAATAAAAGGACTCAAAATGGTGGCGCAGCGTGGCATCGCTATCCAGAGCATCGGTATAGATACCTGGGGATGCGACTTTGTGTGCCTGGGCAAGGATGGGGGCATACTGCGTAACCCGCTGGCCTATCGTGACCCACACACCACGGGCATCATGGAACTCTACTTCGAGGAACAGCAGAACAAGAAATGCGTGTATGCCAAGACAGGCATACAGTTTATGAACTTCAACTCGCTCTTCCAACTCTACGCCATGCGCAGGGCGGGCAATGCTGCTCTCGAGAGTGCTGGCAAGATACTTTTCATTCCCGATGCACTGAGCTATATGCTCACCGGGCACGCCGTGTGCGAATATACCGTAGCGTCGACATCGCAGATACTTAACCCCACGACCAAAGACCTGGACCTTGAACTCGTGAAGAGTCTCGGCTTGGAACGTAACCACTTTGGCAGAATGACCACTCCGGCATCGATCATCGGCACACTGTCCGATGAGGTACAGCGGCAGACAGGCCTTGGTGCTGTGCCCGTCATCGCTGTGGCAGGCCACGATACGGCCAGTGCCGTAGCTGCCGTGCCTGCCAAGGACCCACATTTCGCTTACCTCAGTTCGGGCACATGGAGCCTTATGGGCATAGAGACAGCAAAAGCCGTCATCACACAGCGCAGCTTCGACCTCAACTTCACCAATGAGGGAGGCATAGAAGGCACTACCCGTTTTCTAAAGAACATCTGCGGCATGTGGATATACGAACGTTGCCGCAAGGAGTGGAAGGAAGAGGCACTGGCAGGACATGAGGACGAGGCTCTATTGAGTCACGGTTACCTGATAGGCGAAGCAATGAAACAGCCCGCATTCCGCAGTATGATAAATCCAGATGACGCCTGCTTTGCCAACCCCGACTCTATGGTGACGGCCATACAGCAATACTGCAACAAGACCGGACAGCCCGTACCCGAGAATCGTGCACAGATATGCCGCTGCATCTTCGAGAGCCTCGCCCTGCGCTACAGGCAGGTGTTCACATGGCTCAAGGAGTTTGCCGATTTCGACATCGAGGTGCTGCACGTGATAGGCGGCGGTTCGCTCAATGCATACCTCAACCAGTTTACCGCCAACAGCTGCGGCGTCACCGTACTAGCCGGTCCGCAGGAGGGCACAGCCATCGGCAACATCATGCTGCAGGCAAAGGCCTCGGGAGAGGTGACGGACATCTGGCACATGCGACGCATCATAGCAGAATCTGTCGAATTGAAACGCTTCGAGCCGCAGGACAGAGAAGCATGGGACGAGGCATACGAGAAATTCTTATTAAAGGTAAAAGGGTAAAAAAGTAAAAAACAACAATTATAAAACTTAGAAACTATTATGAAAGCAGATTTGATCTTAAAGAACTATGAGATTGCCAAGGAGCGCTATGCTGCCTTGGGTGTGGATACAGACAAGGCCATCGAGACACTGGAGAAGACTCCCATCTCCCTGCACTGCTGGCAGGCCGACGATGTTGTAGGATTCGAAAGAGGCGAGGCTGCCTCGGGTGGTATACAGAGTACGGGCAACTACCCCGGCAAGGCACGCAACATAGACGAACTGCGTCAGGACATAGAAAAGGTGCAGACCCTCTTGGCCGGCAACTTCCGCCTCAACCTGCACGAGATATACGGTGAGTTCGGCGGCAAGCAGATAGACCGCAACGAGGTAACCGTAGACCAGTTCACGGGCTGGATGCAGTGGGCCAAGGAGCAGAATCTGAAGCTCGACTTCAACTCCACCTCTTTCTCCCACCCCAAGAGCGGAAGCCTCTCGCTTTCCAACCCCGACCCAGCTATCCGCGAGTTTTGGATAGAACACACCAAACGTTGCCGACGCATCGCCGACGCCATGGGTAAGTACCAGAACGACCCGTGTATCATGAACATCTGGGTACACGACGGCAGCAAGGACATCACCGTAGAGAAGGGTCGCTATCGCGAAATACTGAAGAACTCTCTCGACGAGATTCTGAAGGAGGATTTGCCCGACATGAAGTCTTGTCTGGAAGCCAAGCTCTTCGGCATCGGTCTGGAGGCTTACACCGTAGGCTCGCATGACTTCTACGCCGGCTACTGCGCCAAGAACAACGTGATGTACACCCTCGACACGGGCCACTATGAGCCTACGGAGAATGTATCCGACGCCGTTTCTGCCCTCTTGCTCTTTGTTCCCGAACTGATGCTGCACGTTTCCCGCCCCATGCACTGGGACTCAGACCACGTGACACTCTTCGACGACAACACACGCAACCTCTTCTCCGAGTTGGTACGTGCCAATGCCTTGGACCGCGCACACATCGGACTCGACTACTTCGACGGTTCTATCAACCGCATCGGTGCATACATTATCGGAGTGCGCGCTGCACAGAAGTCGCTGCTACAGGCCTTCCTCGAGCCGCTCAACCTGTTGCGCAAGTATGAGGACGAGGGCAAGCTGTTCCAGCGTCTGGCCCTTCTGGAAGAGGAGAAGACACTGCCCTTCGGTGCCGTGTACGACTACTACAACCTGAAGAACAACATTCCTGTAGGCGAAGAGTACATCGCCGATGTGGAGAAGTATGAGGCTGAGGTTCTCGCCAAGCGTGCTTAAGTGAAGAACGAAGAGTGAAGAACGAAGAATTCAATAGTCTTATAGCAATATGAGCAAATGAATTCTTCACTCTTCGTTCTTCACTCTTCACTTTTTAATTTATATTTATGGAAATACTTATCGGACTTTTAATCATTGCCATCGGAGCCTTCTGCCAATCGAGCTGTTATGTCCCCATCAACAAGATTAAGGACTGGAGCTGGGAGTCGTACTGGATAGTGCAGGGTGTCTTTGCCTGGCTCATACTTCCCTTCTGCGGGGCACTGCTCGCCATCCCGACCGGACATTCCTTCATGGAACTGTTTGACGGAAACGGCTTCAACGTGGCGATGACCATACTCTTCGGCATTCTATGGGGTGTGGGCGGACTCACCTTTGGACTCTCCATGCGCTACCTCGGCGTGGCCCTGGGTCAGAGCATCGCCCTCGGCACTTGCGCCGGACTGGGCACCATCATGGGCCCCGTGCTCCTCAACATCTTCTTCCCGGAGATGAACGCCCTCTCGTCGCTCACCTTCAGCGTGATTCTCGGTGTGGTGGTGACGCTCGTTGGCATCGCCATCATCGGCATGGCCGGCTCGATGAAATCCGCCTCCCTTTCCGAGGAAGAGAAGAAGGCAGCGGTGAAAGACTTCAACTTCCCCAAGGGTCTGGCCATCGCCCTCTTGGCCGGGTTCATGAGCGGCTGCTTCAACGTGGGCCTCGCCTTCGGTAGCGACATCCACTTCGGCACATTGACCCCCGACATGTACAAGACCCTCCCCGCCACCTTCCTCGTAACCCTTGGCGGTTTCGTCACCAACGCCGTCTACTGCTTCTACCAGAACAGCAAGAACCACACTTGGGGCGACTACCAGAAAAAGGAAGTTTGGGGCAACAACCTCGTGTTCTGCGCCTTGGCCGGAGCCTTGTGGTACAGCCAGTTCTTCGGTCTATCGCTGGGCAAGGGATTCCTCACAGAGTCCCCCACCCTCATGACGCTCTCCTTCTGCATCCTGATGGCTCTCAACGTGGTATTCTCCAACGTGTGGGGCATCATCCTGAAGGAATGGAAGGGCTGTTCGCAGAAGACCATCGTGACCCTGGTGATTGGCATCATCGTCTTGATTATCTCCTGCTTCCTGCCACAACTCGTGTAAGCTGCACAGCTGATTCATTTAACACTTAAGGCGTGTTCTAAAAATTCTGCGCATTGTTAATAGACGGATTGCTCTTTGTAGGATTTTTTTGAACAACTCTTCCACATGAATTAGGACATACATTCTCCGCCTTGCGGGAATCTCAACACATATGAAATCCCTGAGCATTTCTCAATGCCCAGGGATTCTTTTTCCCTAACCTAAAAGCCAACCTACGTCTTGCTCTTAGCATCGATAAACCTAAAAACTAATGTATGTCTTATTGTTTCCAATCATTCATACGATGCAATCATTTAGAGGTAACCAGCCACTTCTGCTATCTTGTCGACCTCCTTCTTCAAGGCGGGACGACCTTCCAATATACTTTTAAATTTGAGCTAGTTTTGAAAACTGATGCAAAGGTTGTCATTTTCATCCATAAGCGACCTAATCTTTTGACCTGTTGGCCGTGACTTTTGGCAGAATCCGACTTTCGCTGACATGAAAGGAACGCAAACGGATAAATTCACAAAATAATGTACAAAAAGACAAATGGATTACACCTAGACTATATAACTTTGCCACAAAAAATGACAACAAATAACAATCGAAACAAGACTGTGAAAAAAAGATTAATTCTGTTACTCTCCGCATGTCTCGCCCTGCCAGTGAGCATGGACGCAGTGGAAAGAACCAAGCTCAACTTCAACGGCGGATGGCTGCTGAAGGTGGGCGACCCCAAGGATGCCGAGACAGCGGGATTTAAGGACACCGCCTGGAAGCCGGTGACCCTGCCCCGCGCCTTCAACGAGAAGGAGGCCTTCCGCGTGTCGATCGAGAACCTAAGCGACACCGTGATGTGGTACTGCAAGCACTTCGAGGTGCAGGAGGTGGGTGACCGCAAGTACTTCATCGAGTTCGAGGGCGTGCGCTTCGCCGCCGACATCTGGCTCAACGGACAGAAGGTGGGATTCACCGAGAACGGCGTAATGGCGAGCGGATTCGACCTTACACCTTATATTATTAAGGGGCAGAACGTCATCGCCGTGAGAGTGGACAATTCCTGGAATTATCACGAGCGCGCCACGGGGCAGCGATACCAGTGGAACGACAAGAACTTCAACGCCAACTACGGCGGCATCCCGAAGAACGTGTTCCTCCATACCACCGACAAGCTCTACCAGACCTTGCCACTCTACAACAATCTCAAGACAACAGGTACCTATATTTATGGTACTAATTATGATATTGCAGGCAAGCAAGTGACAGTGAATGCCGAGTCACAAGTGAAGAACGAGGACTCACTGCCCCGCACCTTCCGCTTCTCGGCCCAGGTAATCGACCTTGACGGCAAGGAAGTTGGGCACTTCGATGGTGAACGGTATACTCTTAAGCCCGGCGAGACGAAGACCGTAAAGGCCAGCGGAAAGCTTTCGGACGTCCACTTCTGGAGCTGGGGCTACGGCTACCTCTACACCGTGAAGACATTCCTCAGGGCCGACGACGGCAGCGAGATCGATGGCGTGGCCATCCGCACCGGTTTCCGCAAGACCCAGTTTGGCGAGGGCAAGTTCCTGCTCAACGACCGTGCCATCATGATGCATGGCTACGCCCAGCGTACCAGCAACGAATGGCCGGGCGTGGGTCTGAGTGTGCCGGCCTGGCTCAGCGACTACAGCAACAAGCTGATGGTGGAATCGGGCGGCAACCTCGTAAGATGGATGCACGTTTGTCCTTGGAAACAAGACATCGAGAGCTGCGACCGAGTAGGTTTGATACAAGCGATGCCTGCTGGAGATGCAGAAAAAGACGTGGATGGCAGACGCTGGGAACAACGACTGGAACTGATGAAGGAAGCCATCATCTACAACCGCAACAACCCCAGCATCATCTTCTACGAGAGCGGCAACAAGGGCATAAGCCGTAAGCACATGCTCCAGATGAAGGCCCTGCGCGACGAGTTCGACCCTCATGGAGGCAGAGCCAGCGGAAGCCGAGAGATGCTCAACATCAACGAGGCTGAATATGGCGGCGAAATGCTTTACATCAACAAGAGCAAGAAGCACCCGATGTGGTCGATGGAGTACCATCGCGACGAAGGCATGCGAAAATATTGGGATGAGCAGAGCTATCCCTACCATAAAGAAGGCGACGGTCCGCTCTATCGTGGCAAGCCAGCCTTCGAATACAACCACAACATGGATGTGTTCGCAGCCAGCATGGTGGAAAAATGGTTTGAGTATTGGCAGGAACGTCCAGGTACAGGCAAGCGTGTGAGCGACGGCGGTACCAAGATTATCTTCTCAGACACCAACACCCACCACCGCGGTGAGGCTAATTATCGCACCAGTGGCGTGACCGATGCCATGCGCATCCCGAAGGATGCCTTCTTCGCCCACCAAGTGATGTGGAACGGATGGATTTCTCCCGAAAAGGATGGCACCTACATCGTAGGTCATTGGAACTACAAGCCAGGCACCGTGAAGACTACCGAATACGTAGTGAGCACGGGCGACGAGGTGGAACTCTTCGTCAACGGCAAGAGCCTGGGCAAGGGCGAGCGCAGCAGCCAGTGGCTCTTCACATGGAACAATGTGCCCTTTGAGGCAGGAAAGATTGAGGCCGTGGCCTACACCAACGGAAAAGAAACCAGCCGCTATGCCATCGAGACCGCCGGCAAACCTCATCACATCAAGCTCACCAGCATCCAAAACCCTGAAGGTTTCAAGGCAGACGGTGCCGACATGGCTCTCGTGCAAGTGGAGGTAGTGGATAAGGAAGGCAGACGCTGCCCGCTCGACAACCGCACCATCCACTTCAACTACCAGGGCGAACTGGAATGGATTGGCGGCATCGCCACACCAAACGAGGAAACCCAAAAGAAATTGGCAGCCAAGAAGCAGAGTCTGGTGGTTGACAAGAACGAAACCGCCGAGCAGAAAGCCGCCCGCAAGGCCGCCGACATCCTCGACTCCACCGACAGCGACAACACCTTCGACAACTACATCGGCAAGATGGACCTCCCCGCGGAGTGCGGTGTGAACCGCGTGCTGATTCGCAGCACCGTGAACCCAGGCAACATCAAGATTTTTGCTGCTGCCGACGGCATCAAGGACGTGGCAAGCATCGAGCTTAACACCGAGAAAGTGGACATCGACCACTACCTGCCCCAGCAGACATTGAAAGGCGACCTCTCCCGTGGCGAGACACCTTCTACCCCATCCTACACCGACATCAAGGAAACCCTCGACATCGCAGGTGTAGTGGCAGGAAGCAACCAGGAGGATGCCCAAAAGACTTTCGACGACGACGAGACCTCCGAGTGGAAGAGCGACGGCAATCCTGAGAACGCATGGATTACCTATCAGCTAGGCAAGAAGGAAGCGGTAGACGAAATCACCGTGAAGCTGACGGGATGGAGAGACAAGATGTATCCCCTCGCCATCTATGCCGGCAAGAAGAAGGTTTGGGAAGGCTACACCTACGCATGCCTCGGCTATGTGCACATCAAGATAGACAAGCCTGTGAAAGCAAAGGACATCACCATCAAGATGGTGGGCGATGCCAAGAGCAAGACCCAGCTCGGCGACACCAAGGAGCTGGCTGGCGGTAAGGCTAGCAGCCTCGACTTCATCGGAGTAAAAAAAGGCAAGCCCGTATTGAGAATCGTTGAGATCGACTTGCTCAAGAACAAGTAGAGGGCAACCGACTCATTGAATGAGAGGGTGTGTCACAAGTCCATACCGGCTTGCTTCCTACCCCTGTTGCGGGAAATGTAACAAAAACTTGGCCGTTAGCCACTTTTTTTGTATATTTGCACGCAACCAAAGCCATCAAGCCATGCAAACAAGCAAATATCTGCTCGCTAACGACCGGGACAAAGAATGGGGACTTACCATCAGTACCGTTGGGCACGAACGCATCATGCCAGGAGAGGAATACCCCACACGCGGACATGCAGACGGTTATCACTTCGACCTGCAGCGCGGACGCGTGCTCGACGAGTACCAATTGCTCTACCAGCCCGAAGGATGCGGCATCTTCCAGTCGGACCACATACCCGAGACGAACATCAAAGCTGGTGACATCTTCCTACTCTTCCCAGGAGAGTGGCACACCTACCATCCTTTGCCGGACAAGGGATGGGACAGTTACTGGATCGGGTTCCGCGGCAAGAACATAGACGACCGCGTACATGCAGGATTCCTCTCGCCCTCCAAGCCGATATACCATGTGGGGTTCGCAGCCGAGATACTCGCACTGTATAAGGAGGCGCTGCGCACCGCACAGGAGGAGGCAGCCTATTCGCAACAGACGCTGGCAGGCATTGTCAACCATCTCATCGGTCTGATGTACTCGTTGGAGCGCAACATCATCCTGGGCAAGAACTCTGCACACGTGGAGATGGTAAGCAAGGCTCGCATGCGCATACGTGAGTCACTCGAGAGCGACCTTACCATACAGCAGATAGCGGACGAACTGGGTGTAAGCTACTCGTCGTTCCGTAAACTCTTCAAGGAGCACACGGGTATAGCACCCGCCACTTACCAGCAGGACCTACGACTGCAACGGGCCAAGGAACTACTCTCCACCACTGGCGAGAGCATCAAGGAAATAGCCTACCGCCTCAACTTCGAGACTCCCGACTACTTCTCCTCGCGCTTCAAGATCCTTACGGGCATGAAGCCGTCTGAGTTCCGCAACCGTACCTCCTAACCATGTAAGGAAAACTCTCATAAGCAAAAGTGCTTTTCATGAACCAAGCATGAAAAGCACTTTTGCCTTTTTCTCTGGGACTTGTCTATCACTGTAGCGAAGAGTCAACACGCTCTTCTATATATTTCAAATATATACAATACGCAAAATCCACTAGTGCCGCTATACAAGCTGCTATACCAGGAATCAGCATAGAACGGTCATCAAACTTAAAACCCAATATGCACATTACAACAACAAAAACATCAACGTACTTGTTACTAACGGGCCTATCCTTTTCACGCATGAAAAGATAGACTCCAAAAAGCAACGAAACAACCAATACAACTATAGCTATTAGTTTTTCTTCTGCCAGATATCCTCTATACGACAAACTAAGAAAGAATACCGTGATACCTATTTTGTCAGCAAATCCCAAAGCCTTACCCAATTTCGTCATAGTTAAAATCAGTTATTTATTTGCCAATAAAGAGCACTATTGATAGTCAAATCTGCAGATAAAGACAATTCTCTCTTCACCGGGGTAGAAACTGTTGACTTTTCTATTATGACATTTAGGTCTTTTGAATAATCTTCTAGTTGCCCATTCGGAAGAGAAATGCATTTATTGTATAGCCTCACGCTAAAATCCCGATATGTTTTTATATCATTTTCTGGTAAGGTACATTTATCTTTTAAATAATTACATTGTTCTGCTACCAATTCTTCACAATCGGAGCTTGTTTTATATTTCTCAGAAATAAGACAAATTGATTTTATTTGGTTAATTATGTTTTCCTTAACACACGAATCTTCCAAAATTTCGTCATATCTTCCAATTTCACGAAGATAGTTTGCTATATCTTGATAAATCAAGCCATAATCTACCGAATCAGACAAAGACACGTATTTATTCTTGTCTTCATTAAGTTTTGTCATCATGATATTATGGTAATAGCCTATAGAATCTTCATTCGTTACAAGGCCAACAAATTGAAAATCTTTTTCATCAACAGTGGCTGAACGTAAAAATTTCCTTGAGCACAAAAAATTGGCAGCACCAGAAGCTAAAAATGTACATACATAAGGGCCTACTCTTCCACCAACAAAAGCGCCTAATACAGCCGTGGCTGGACCACCTAAAGAACCAGCAGCTCCTCCTACCCATCTTCCTATCCCTGCGCCAGCAGCCCAACCAGCAGCATCGGCAAGTCCGACTGCACCTCCTGAAAAGAAAGAGCCTCTTGTATGTGATGATGGATATTTTGCATTAAGAACTTCTATAGAATCAAGGAGATTATTCATGGCAATTTCTTCCTGAGAAACGTTCTTGTCTGAGATTGAGACCGCAAATTGACTGTCCGAACTACACGAAGAGACAAAAACAACAAAAATAACAAGCGAAATTACTAAGTACAGTTTTTTGCGCATATTATTATGATTTTAATCCGCAGCCAATTCATTTACACATTACAAGAATTTGAACAACAAAATATTGTCCAGGCTTTAGCCATATCGCAAAATTCATCTATCAATGTAGCTGCGACCCAATCATGACAAAATCCGATATGGCAGCAAAGGTAACAAAAAGAACGTGAAGAATCCACCTTCACATTTTTGTAGATTATTTAAAGTAATTATGTACTTCTATGCCTTATATATACAGTGCGCAAGCCAGCCTCAAAAACTGACTTGCGCTTGGACATGCTTTTTAAGCAACGCTTTACAGAGGATACTCCTCGAAAGCATAGAGTACAGTACTTAAATATCTCTCTCCCGTGTCGGGCAAGAGAGCAACAATCTTCTTACCTTTATTCTCAGGACGCTTGGCTATTTCGGTAGCAGCGAAGGCGGCAGCACCTGAAGAGATACCCACGAGGAGTCCCTCTGTCTGTGCCAGGTCGCGACCGGCCTTGATGGCATCATCGTTCTGCACATCGAACACCTCGTCGATATATGCACCGTCATAGGTCTTGGGGATGAACCCCGCACCGATGCCCTGTATTTTATGAGGCCCACTCTGCCCACCGTTCAGTACAGGCGACGTGGCTGGTTCTACAGCGATGACCTTTATGTTTGGATTCTGCTCCTTCAGATACTTTCCGATGCCGGAGATGGTACCGCCAGTACCCACTCCTGCCACAAAGATATCTATCTCGCCATCGGTATCAGCCCAAATCTCAGGACCCGTTGTGGCATAGTGCTTAGCGGGGTTGGCGGGGTTCTCGAACTGTTCCAGAATGACAGAACCGGGGATGGAGTCACGCAATTCCTCTGCAGCCTTGATGGCACCGGGCATACCGTCTTTGCCGCTTGTCAGTTTTACCTGTGCACCGTATGCCTTCACAAGGTTGCGGCGCTCGACGCTCATCGTCTCGGGCATAGTGAGGATGAGGTGATAGCCCTTCACGGCAGAAACAAGAGCCAGACCGACGCCTGTATTGCCGCTGGTAGGTTCGATGATGGTAGCACCCGGTTTCAGGATGCCTTTTTTCTCCGCATCCTCTATCATTGCGAAGGCGATGCGGTCCTTTACACTGCCGCCAGGATTGAAGAACTCCACCTTGGCAACAATTGGCGTTTCCAATCCCTTAGAGGCAGAGAACTTGCCCAGTTCTACCAAGGGGGTCTTTCCGATAAGGTCGGTTATCTGTTTATATATCTTTGCCATAGCTTTAAAGTTTAAGTGAAGAGTGAAGAACGAAGAGTGAAGAATCCAATAGTTTTTCAGCTATGTCCTCTCTTCTCTCAATAAAGAAATATTCTCCTCTCTCCACTCTTCTATCAATATAATATTCAACTAATTCAACTTTCTGATGTAGGAAAGTTAAGTAAAATTATCACTCTCTGCGAGAGCTTGGAAAGTTAAGGGACAATAGCCTTTGCTTGGCTGAGTGGTACGGCGAGGGCGCCGTACCTCCTAATGAGAGCCTTTCCGGCGTATGCCCTTTTTTACCTTTTTATTTTTTTACCTTTAATTGGATTCTTCACTCTTCGTTCTTCACTTCACATAGGTGAAAGCCTCGTCGAGTGCCTCCAGCAAGTCATCAATATTCTCGATACCCACGCTCAAGCGGATGGTAGAAGGATAGATATGCTGCTCCTCCAACTCCTCGGGACTCATCTGTGAGTGGGTGGTGGTAGCTGGGTGGATAACGAGCGACTTCACGTCGGCCACATTGGCAAGCAATGAGAAGATGCGCAGATGGTCAATGAACTCCCAAGCCTCTTTCTCGCCGCCCTTGATCTCGAAGGTGAAGATGCTGCCGGCACCATTGGGATAGAGCTTCTTGTAAAGCTCGTGGTCTGGATGAGAAGGTACGGACGGATGGTTCACCTTAGCCACCTTCGGGTTGTTCTCCAGGTATTCCACAATCTTCAGTGCGTTCTGTACGTGGCGCTCCACACGGAGGCTCAATGTCTCCAAGCCCTGCAGCAGAATCCATGCGTTGAATGGGGAGATGGCGGCACCCGTGTCACGAAGGATGACGGCACGGATGCGGGTTACGAAGGCTGCTGCACCTGCCACGTCGGCGAATACTGCACCATGGTATGATGGGTCTGGCTTGGCCAGTGTGGGGAACTTGTCGGCATTGGCCTTCCAGTCGAACTTGCCGCCGTCTACGATGACACCGCCGAGAGAGCTACCATGACCACCGATGAACTTGGTGGCAGAGTGAACCACTATGTCGGCTCCGTGCTCGATAGGACGGATGAGGTAAGGTGTGCCGAAGGTGTTGTCGATGATCAATGGGATGTTGTGCTTGTGGGCGATCTCGGCGAGCTTGTCGATGTCGGTCACGTCGGAGTTGGGATTGCCGAAGGTCTCAGCGTAGAGCGCCTTGGTATTGGGCTGGATAGCAGCCTCTACCTCCTCAAAGTTGCGGGTATCTACGATAGTGTAGGTAACGCCCTGTGTAGTCAATGTATGTGCGATGAGATTATAAGAACCACCGTAGAGGTTGTTGGCTGCTACGATGTGGTCACCGTTCTGGCAGATATTCTGCAAAGCGTAGGTTACGGCTGCAGCACCTGATGCCACTGCCAAGCCTGCCACGCCACCCTCGAGGGCTGCCACACGGTCTTCGAACACACCCTGTGTAGAGTTGGTCAAGCGACCGTAGATGTTGCCTGCGTCACGAAGTCCGAAGCGGTCGGCTGCGTGCTGTGAGTTGCGGAACACATAGCTGGTGGTCTGGTAGATTGGCACTGCACGTGCGTCGGTAGCTGGGTCTGGATTTTCCTGACCTACGTGCAACTGAAGTGTCTCAAAGCGAAGTTTCTTTTCTGTACTCATAATCTATGTCCTTTCTTTATTTATTGTTACTCTATTCTCGTTTATTCATTTATATAAATATCTGCCAACCTGCGTTTGTTCTGATTGACGGTGCAAAGTTACGGCGAAATATCGTACCGCGAAATAGCACAGTAGTGGCATTCGTACTACCACGTTTGTGGTATATCCCATGGCGAGCATCTCGCCGAGGTAGTCTGCCACGTCGGTAAGCACGGCTGTCACCACACTCTCAGAGATGGCATGGTTGTGGGAACGCATCTTTTCGATGAACTCCTTGGTGCCCAACTGTCGGTTGGTTACCATCTTGGGATAGACCCGCCTTTCGCCTACGCCGTTGAGGCTTGACATTTCTTGTAGTTTGTATTTTGCCATATCTAACTGAATTTGTTTGAGACGCTATATGATTTTTGTTTACTTCCGCTTGGATTCTCCATTCCGTGTCGCGGAACGTGCGTTCCGTGACGCGGAATGTGCGTTCCGTGACACGGGATGGCGGTTCCGTGACACGGAACGAAGATTTCTTCTATGCAAAGATACAATTATTATTACCACAACCAAGACTTTCCCTATATTTCTTGACTTTGCCCTTGTTTCCTCTGTGCTTTGGCTTATCTTTGCATCCCAATCAAAGAGGATTTGTTCGGGGAGAAAGTGTAATTGCAGTCTTTGTGGGGCACAGCATCTGCTTGAACCCATATTCAAGGGACAAGCGTAGTTTTTCCCCGAATTATGCCGACAATTCAAGAAATCTTTGTATCTTTGCCACGGATTGCAGCACATTCCCTTCGGGAAGAGGCTGCCATAACATAAATTGAACAATTAAAACAAAAAAAATAAGAAACAGAAAGAACAATATAACATAGACATATTGATTTAAGCGTTTACTATTATTCGGAAATATCCTTGAAATTTGGCGATAGATAAGATGTTTCGTTCGAATGAGTAAGTTCAGTGAACGCCTGCGCTATAGCGTGGGCGGAACTTATCGAACGAAACGGGCCCGGCAAATGCCTGAGAGTAGATAAGGGAAGCCTACGCTTCTTTTATATCTACTCTTAGGCTTTTTGTTGGTGCCCGTATTTCCCGAAGCAAGTTTTACGCTCTTACTCTATAGCGGCATTTTGCATTATGGTTTGTGGCGGAGAAAGGGCAGGACAGGGCACATCTGAAGAAGGAAATCATCGCTGGTTATGTTCTCTTCCCCGGTCGTATCCCACTAGAGGCGCTGGATGAGGAGACCGGAGACTACTATTACCAGAAATCTAACAAACTCATTGGCATCGGAGCCTTTCCCCTTCGCCCAGACCAGGAGTGTCATGCGGAGGATGGGAGCATCGTGATAGACCCGAACAGTTCGGAGCAAGCCTTGCGTAGGCAGATACGTCGTTGGCTGGCTGATGAGGACGGAAGGGAGAGCTTGCTCCTTCAGTCGATACCGCAGAAAGGATTGGAGTATTCCGATGAACCCGTGAACAAGGGCACCTTCTACCTGTCATTGGTGGATGCGAATGTGAACCGTGACAAGGAGGCTGTCTTGACAGGGAAGGGGACTTGCTTCTATTCGGGTTATAAGTCTGTTCTTTCGGGAGTGGATTTCCAGAAGGTTAAGTATTTCGTCCCTGTGGAAAGCCATCAGGCAGTTGGGTATTACCAAGTGGAGGCGGTTGAGGCTACCGATATGAGTGATGTCTTGAAGCAGGAGCAAGAGAAACTTGCCAAGAGCGGCAAAAGCTCCCAGTACAAGGGTTTCGACAAACCCATTCGTATCTGCCTGAAGTTGGAAAATTATCAAGTGTTTCCCCACCCCATTACCTATGGCCTCGACCGCAATGCCGCCATTGGCATCGCCATGACGAGAAAGGAGTTCAAGGCGAATTTCCTTGTCTGACAGAACGGCAGGTTGGCCCTTTGTTGTGCCTACATGGCGAGGATTTTGATGAGAAATTTGGAGATGTGGAGTTTTTTGTGTAAGTTTGCAAACAAATGGATACAAGCGACATGAAGACATTCAACACTGCAGGCAAATGCATCCCGTCCATGCACTACATGGTAGACATCAGCCGCCAGGTGGAGGCAGCCGCCAAGTTGGTGCGCCGTGGCAATTACTTCTGCATCAACAGAGGTCGGCAGTATGGCAAGACCACGACCTTGGCTTTGCTCAAGAAAAAACTTGAGGGAGAAGGGTATGCCGTGTTCTCCCTGAGCTTCGAGGGACTCAGTGAGAGCGCATTCAAGAGCGATGAGGCGTTTTTGTGTGCCTCAGCCCAGCTGATGTATGACAGTGTGCTCTGGGACGAGGTGGTTTTGTCAGACTCCTCGAAAGAGATACTGGAAAAACTCGTTGCCGACAAAGAGGAGATTGGTAGCTTGGATTATTACCGGGCGGTTTCGCTGATGTCAAAAAACGACAAGATTGTGCTGCTGATAGACGAGGTGGATGCTGCCGGCAATCACATTGAGTTTATCCAGTTCTTGGGGCTGTTGCGCAATATGTACCTCAAACGTGACGAGCGGCCCACGTTCCAGTCCGTTATCCTCGCTGGTGTCTATGACATCAAGAACCTGAAATTAAAGCTGCGCCCCGAAGAACAGCATCAGTACAATTCCCCCTGGAACATCGCTGTGCCTTTCGAGACGAACATGAGCCTTCCAGCCGATGGCATCATCGGGATGCTGGCGGAATATAAGGCGGATCATCACCTTGGCTTCGATGAGTGTTTCGTCGGACAGATGATTTATGACTATACCTCGGGCTATCCTTTCCTCGTGAGCCGTCTTTGCCAAATTATGGACGAGGAAGAATTGTCTTGGGACAAGGAGGGAGTGTTGAAGGCGGTGAACCAACTGCTCAAAGAGCATAACACCTTGTTTGATGACATGGAGAAGAAGGTGAGTCAGTTCCCTACTCTTGCAGAGACCTTGAAGGCTATCATCTTCAGCGGTAAACGTGTGTCGTTCAATTATTACGACCGGGACATCAACATCGCCGTCATGTTCAATTTTGTCAAGGAAGATAAGGGGGCAGCCCTTATCTATTGCCGCATCTTCGAGACGTGGCTCTATAACCTGTTCATCTCCAACGCAAAAGAGACTCCCATCTATCAGCAGGGAGAATACGACAAGACTCATTTCGTCCATGACGGCTATCTCGACATGCGCCACCTGCTGGAACGTTTTTGTGTGCATTTCAACGAGATTTATCGTCCTGGACAGGACGACGAGTTCGTGGAGAACAACGGCCGGCAGATATTCCTCACCTACCTACGCCCTGTCATCAATGGCATCGGCAACTACTATTGCGAGGCGCAGACGCGCGACTTGACCCGCACGGATGTGGTCATCGACTATCTCGGACAGCAGTATGTCGTGGAGCTGAAGATTTGGCGGGGCGACGCTTACAATGAGCGTGGCGAGCAGCAACTCAGCGAGTATCTCGACTATTACCATTTGCAGACAGGCTACATGCTCAGTTTCTGCTTCAACAAGAACAAGCAGCCCGGTGTGCATGAGGTCATGGTGGGAGAGAAAAAGCTGATAGAGGTAGTGGTGTGAGGGCTAAATATACTTAACGTGAGAAATTAGAGATGAAAATTTGGCGTTGCGACATTTTACGTGTATCTTTGCCGCAGATTTTGCAGCGTTATTTACGGAATAATGCTGCATCCCACTCTTAAGAACACGATGAACTATCAAGTATACAGCAAACGGAAGAGTGACCTTTCCGACTATCTCATACACAGCACCGGGAAGTCTATTGTCATGGACGATGCACCGGCCTTTTATGCCCAACTGGAGGAAGCATGCGCCACAGCGACAGATACCGCCACCCGCTACGCCATCCTGCGCAGTGTGTGCAGGCGGGTGATAGACCAGAGCGTGCTCGACTGCCAGATAGCCTTCGTGGGGTTCTTCTCCAAACTGGACTACTGCATCAAGGAGTTCAACATCCCGTTCCGCGTGGCAAACCTCCTGCACCTGTCGCGCAAAGACCTCTTTCCCGAGCACAACAGAAAGGGTACACTTGAAGCCAAAGACATGGAGAAACTCTTTCCGCATAACCTCAAGGCCGTGACCTTACTGGTATACTGGCTGTGCGGCAAGCAGGAGATACCCGAGAGCCTGAAGAGCCACTTCCCGACAGCCGACAGGGAAAACACATGGGGAAAGTTTGACGAGCGCGCCGTGCGCGTAGTGGTGGAACGGTGGGACGACAACTATATATGGGCTACGGAGGAGGAGAACAACTCTACATGGCAGATATGCTACGGCCAGGACAACAAGATTCTGACACGTGAAGGCAAGTTCCCATGGAGTTACCTCAAGCAGATACTGTGGGTGGGAGCCCAACTCAATCTGGTGCGGGTAAGACGCGACGAAAGGGGCGAAATATACATGCCCGAACTCATCATCGTAGAACCGGATTACCTCATCAATGTCACTACCATAGCCGGATGTTTCGAGACATACGCCGAGTCGCCCTTTGTCAGTCTTGTGAAGAAACTGGCACCGCCGCCCAACACGCTGAGCATACACCTCGGCAACCTGGCCGGACAACTGCTCGACGAGACGGTACACGGGCAGGACATCCCCTTTGAGGAAACTTTCCGCAACTATACACACGACCATGTACTGGGGCTTATTGCCTGCCCCGAGCTGAAAGAAGGCTTTCTGCGGTTCAAGGATGATGCCAAGATACAGAAACGCAACATAGAGAAGCTCATCGGCACAGACCTGCCCCAGGCCATCGGCAACTACGACAGCATGGAAGTGGTGCTGGAGCCTTCCTTCTTCAGTGAAGTGCTGGGCATACAGGGTCGTCTCGACTTCCTGTACGAGAAAGACGGCGGCTGTGTCATCATAGAGCAGAAGGCTGGAAAGGGCGGTTATGCCCCTGTCTACGACCCCGACGTACCGGTGGCGCGCGAGCCCCATTTTGTACAGATGCTACTTTACCGCGCCCTCTTCCAGTATGAGTTCAGCAAGTATGCCACCCAACTGAAGCATATCCTCCTACTCTACTCCAAATACACCAAGGGACTGCTGCGTGCACCGCAGAACAGCGACCTCCTGCTGCGCGCTTTCCGCATACGCAACCTCTTGGCGTGGGCAGAAATCATGTATGCCAAGGAGGGCATGGGCATCATCAAGACACTGACACCCGAAAAGCTGAACATGAAGAAGATAACGGGCAACCTGTGGCAAAACTATGTACGCCCGCAACTCGCCGAGTTGCTGGCTCCCGTAGCCACGGCCTCAGCACTGGAACAAGCCTACTATCTACGGTTTATGCGTTTCATCGCCAACGAGCAGTTGCTCTCCAAAATGGGCAACAAACTTAAGGAAGACTCTGGCTTTGCCTCTATCTGGCACGACACTTTGGCCGACAAGAAGGCATCCGGCAACATCTACGATGAACTTAGCCTCAGCGGCTATGGAGCGGAGAACGGACCTGTCAGTTGCGTAAGCCTCGACTTCGGCAACAAAGAGGCTGCCGACACTGCCAACTTCCGCACAGGCGACATCGTCGTGCTCTACCCCTACAGGAGGGGCGACATACCCGATGCCTGCGCACAGACCGTCATCAGGGCTACGATAGAAGACATCAGGGAAAACGGTGTCGTGCTGCGGCTGCGCAACAGCCAGACCGACCGCAAAATATTCAGCCGTAACCATGACTGCCTATGGGCCATAGAGCACGACATGTACGAATCGTCAGCCAATGCCCTGTATGCCGCCATGCACAGCTTCCTGTCCACGACCCGCCGACGACGCGACCTCATTTTAGCACAACGCCTGCCAGAAATCGACACTTCGTATGAAATAAAAGGCAACTATCCTGATTTCGACACACTTACACGAAGAGCCAAGCAGGCACGTGAGCTATTCCTCATCATAGGTCCTCCGGGCACCGGGAAGACATCGTACGGGCTGGTAAATCTACTGAAGGAAGAGTTGCTGGAAGAGGGCACAAGCGTCCTGCTCCTGTCGTATACGAACAGAGCCGTGGACGAGATATGCAGCAAACTGGTAGAGATAAAGGAAAAAGACCCAGCGTTCGACTTTCTGCGCATTGGATCAGACCTCTCCTGTTCCAAAGAATACAGGTCCTATCTGCTCGGCAACAGGACAAGGGGATGCGGAGGAAACGAGGCCATGAATACAATAAAGAGAACGCGCGTGTTCTGCGGCACGACAGCCGCGCTCAATGCCAACATGTCGCTCTTCAGCCTAAAACACTTCAGCCTGGCCATCGTAGACGAGGCTTCGCAAATACTCGAGCCTCACCTTATCGGACTCTTCAGTGCTCTCAGAGACGGAAAGGAAGCCATCGGGCGCTTTGTGTTGGTGGGCGACCACAAGCAGTTGCCGGCAGTGGTGCAGCAGATGCCCGACGAGTCGGCTGTCGTGGAACCGATACTCAGAGAGATACACCTTACCGACTGCCGTCATTCACTCTTCGAAAGACTGCTGTCGCTGTTCAAGAAAGACGGGGCATACGACGAACGGTACGTATACATGCTCACCCGACAAGGCAGAATGCACCGTGACATAGCCGATTTCCCCAACCATGCCTTCTATGGCGGCAAACTCGACATCGTACCGCTCGAGCACCAGACTCTGCCCAACCTGGCAGCCAATACAGGCAACGGCATAGACGAGATGCTCACCCGTCACCGCATAGCCTTCGTAGCATCAGAAAATCCACACTCGGGTACAGCCGTGAAGACCAACGACATAGAGGCGCGCATCATAGCCGCCACTGTCCACCGCATCTGGCTGCTTGCCCATAATACGTTCGATACGGAAAAGACCATCGGGGTCATCGTACCTTACCGCAACCAGATATCCACCGTGCGCAATGCCATAGACCGCTATGGTGTTCCTGCTCTGCACGACATCACCATCGACACCGTAGAGCGCTACCAGGGCAGCCAGCGCGATTACATCGTCTATGGGTTTACCATACAGCGCACCTACCAGCTCAATTTCCTTACCAACAATGTGTTTGAGGAAGACGGCATGGTGATAGACCGCAAACTGAACGTAGCCATGACACGTGCACGCCTATGCCTCGTCATGGTGGGCAATCCGGTATTGCTCAGCGAGAACTACACCTTCTGCCGTCTCATGCAATACGTGCGGCAGAAAGGCGGATACATTGCCGTACCCTGCGACGACTATTGCAGCGGAAAATTCCGTGTGGAGGGGTAAGAGCAGCGTATACAGGCAAATGCCGAGATGTAGGCTAACACTATGCGGCAACAAATAAAGCGTTATAACCGAACATGATAGCCAATCTAAAGGACAAACTTCCTAAAATAGGAATCTTAGACAACACTCGGTTTTTAAGGCATGTGGGTACACACCGAACCCAACTTTAATTAGTAAGATTTTCAAAGACCTCTCGTGCTTGCAGTGCAAAGCTGCCTAGCATTTTATTGATTTTTTAACGAACTATTGCTTTTTACTTTTTTTACCTTTTTTACTTTTTTACCTTTAAAAAAATATGTAACTTTGCCAGCATGAAAATAGTAGACTGGAAAAAAGCCGTTGTCTTCCTGCTCGTTATCGGAGGACTCATCTACATCACCAGGGTAGCCCTGGCGATGAGCACGCTCAACTCGTTTCTTACCACGCTCGGCGTACTGCTGATACTCTTCGTGGGCGACCACTTCGCACAGGAGGCAGACGACTGGCTGAAGAGGAGGAAAAGAAAGAAGAACTAAAAACACACATTTATCGTGGAGAAGTTAACTGAACTATACACCCAGTGGGCAGGGCAAAGTCCCGCTGCCATGGTGAAGCTCGCAGGGCAGGGCAGCAACAGGCAGTATTTCCGCATCACGGGGCACGACGGAACCACCGTCATAGGCGTGGTGGGAACCAGCCGCGATGAAGACCATGCCTTCATACAACTGGCACGCCACTTCGCACTGCGCCAGTTGCCCGTACCCAAGGTGCTGGCCGCCAGCAGCGACGAGCTGCGCTACCTGCAGACCGACCTCGGCGAAACGTCGCTCTTCGACGCCATCAAGGGCGGACGCGAGGCCGGAGGAAGGTACAACCAGCAGGAGAAGGAACTGCTGAAGCGAACCGTACGCGAACTGCCCAACATACAAATGCGAGGGGCACGCGGACTGGACTGGAGCGTATGCTACCCACAGCCCGAATTTGACGCGGACAGCGTGCTCTTCGACCTCAACTACTTCAAATACTGCTTTCTGAAACCCACCGGGCTCGACTTCCACGAACTGAAGCTGGAGGCCAACTTCAGACTCTTCGCCAAAGACCTGACAAGCGAAGAGACGGACTGCTTCCTGTACCGCGACTTCCAGGCACGCAACGTCATGCTCGACAAGCAGGGGAACCCATGCTTCATCGACTTCCAGGGCGGACGCAAGGGACCGTTCTACTACGACCTCGCCTCCTTCCTGTGGCAGGCATCGGCACACTACCCGTTCAAGCTGCGGCGCGAACTGGTATGGGAATACTACCAGTCGCTCAAAAACTATACCGAGGTGCCCAGCGTACGCCATTTCGTCAACAGACTGAGCCTCTTCGTGCTCTTCCGCACACTGCAGGTGCTGGGAGCCTATGGATTCCGGGGATATTTCGAGCGAAAGAAACACTTCCTCGACAGCATACCGCCCGCCATACAAAACCTGCGCGACCTGCTGAAGATGGGAGACAGGGTGTTCCCCTACCCCTACCTTATGGACATGCTGAGGAGGCTTACCGAACTGCCTCAGTTCAGACGCGTGGAGAGTGCTGTCCTCAACCGTGCCGACGGATACAAGGTGGCGGACACCAACATATACACTGCCCATCCGCAGGACGGACCCGCCACCTACAGCAAGTACGACGGCAAGGGGCCGCTCGTGGTGCGCGTGTTCAGCTTCTCCTACAAGAAAGGAATCCCCGACGACCCTTCGGGAAACGGAGGCGGATACGTGTTCGACTGCAGAAGCACACACAACCCCGGGCGCTATGAACCGTACAAGAAACTTACCGGACTGGACGAGCCGGTCATCCGCTTCCTGGAAGACGACGGGGAGATACTGACCTTCCTCGACAGCGTGTACAAGATAGCCGACCATCATGTCGCCCGATACATCCAGCGCGGATTCACCTCGCTCATGTTCTCCTTCGGATGCACTGGAGGACAGCACCGCAGCGTCTATTCCGCACAGCATCTGGCGGAGCACCTGCACCGGAAGTTTGGCATCGAGGTAAGAATCTGCCACCGCGAACAGAACATCTCGCAGGTGCTGCCGGCCAAGGAGGCATAGCTATTGTAAGGAAGACACATGAAAGAATCATTCCGCCCCGCTTTGCGCGCCTCGCTTCCCATCATGGCGGGCTATGGCTTTTTAGGACTTACCTACGGCATCTACATGCACGAACTGGGGTTCAGCTTTATCTACCCCCTGCTGCTTGCCGTGACCGTATATGCGGGGAGTGCCGAATTTCTGCTGGGCAACATGCTGCTGGGAAGTTTCCATCCGCTGCAGGCGTTTCTCATGGTACTGATGGTGAATGCGCGCCACCTGTTCTACGGCCTCTCGATGCTGGAGATGTACAAGGGACTGGGATGGAAGAAGTTTTTTCTGGTCTTCGGCATGTCCGACGAAACATTCGCCCTTACCAGTTCCGCCAAGGTGCCCGATGGCGTCGACAGGGGCTGGTATCTGCTGTGGATAACGTGGCTCGACGAGACATACTGGGTCATAGGGGCTACGGTGGGCGGACTGGTCGGGCCGTTCCTCACTTTCGACCTCCGTGGGCTCGACTTTGTACTGACCGCCATGTTCACGGCCATCTTTGCCGACAACTGGCTACGCGAACAAGACCATACCAGTTCCGTATCGGGACTGATGATTACCGGGCTGTGCCTCATCCTCCTTGGCCCCGACAGGTTTATCATCCCGAGCATGGTTGTCATCCTCGTGTTCCTAACAATGATAAAAAGTAAAAAAGGACGATTAAAGGTAAAAAAGTAAAAGGGTAAAAAACGTCAGTATGGCAAAGAGAAAGTTGAAAAGTGGTGGGGTCAAAATTATTGAGGGTACCACTTTTGCCCAAAACGGACGTACTTATAAAGGTAAAAAAGTAAAAAGGTAAAAAGAGGGCATACGCCACAAAGCTGTCTTTAGGAGGTACGGTGCCCTCGCCGTACCACTCAAAAGGAAGGCTCAAGCAAGAATGGCCGTATCACTCAAAAAGCAACCGCAATGTCCTCCTCCTTGCTTGGTACAGCGAGGGCGCTGTACCTCCTATAGCAACCAACACTTGACCCCAAAAGCTGTTGTCTTAACTCCTTTAACTCCTCTAACTCCCCCCATAAGAAAAAACAGACAATGACCATAACCCAGCAAATCATCATGGTAGCAGCCGGTGTGTCAGCCACCATGCTCACACGCTTCCTTCCGTTCCTGGTATTCCGTCCGGGAAGGCCCACTCCACGCTACATCCTTTATCTGGGCAAGACGTTGCCTGCAGCCGTGTTCGCCCTCCTGGTAGTGTACTGCCTCCGCAACACCCTGCCGTCTATTGCCGGCACCGTGGCATGCCATTCCCTCGTCCTCTCTGCCGACACCGTGGCACAATGGGCAGCCGTGGCCGTCACCGTGGCCGTACACGTATGGCGGCGCAACCTGATGTGGTCCATCGTGGTGGGTACGGTCAGCTACATGCTGTTGCTGCACATCATGCCATAAAAAAAGGACACGCCGCTACAGCTCCACGCTCTCTATGCGGAAACGAAGCAATCCTGCCGGCACCCTCACCGACACCTCGTCGCCCGCCTTCTTGCCGACGAGGGCATGGGCTATGGGCGATTTGATGGATATCTTGCCGTTGTGCAGGTCGGCCTCGTGCGGATTGACGATGGTATAGTCCATGGTGCAGTTGTTTGCCACGTTGGTAATCTTCACTTTGCTCAGCAGTCCCACAACATCGCTATTGAGGCGCGACTTGTCTATGACGCGGGCATGCTCCAACACCTTCTGCTTGAACCTGATGCGACTCAACAACTTGCCCTGTTCGCGCTTGGCGGCATGATACTCGAAGTTCTCGCTGAGGTCGCCCTTGTCGCGTGCCTCGGCTATGGCATCGCGCACGGCAGGCAACTCCACGTTTACCATGTGCTGTAACTCGGCCACCAGCTCGTCGTAGCCTTCCTGTGACATGTATTCCATTTTCTATCTTTTGCTATTTTGTTAGTTTGGTTTGCAAAAGTACACAATTAATCCGAAAAACGGCCATTCGCCCCACTTTTTTATTATTTTACCATTACGGATGATGGGGGTTACGAAAATTCTTCGTACATTTGTACCCATGAATAAGATAGATACAGACAGCATCCGCTGGAGCGAGAATGTCATCATCGCCGATGCCGACTACATAGACCATGTGGCTTTCGACCTCACCGTAAACTTTGAGCGCATGATCAACCGCCGCATCCCGCCCGCCGACATGGCGCAGTGGGCCGTGTGCATAGCACTGGACGGAGGCCTCCGCGAGGGTGAGCACGAGACGCAGGTGGTGCTCATACACAACAAGCAGTCGATGGCCATGAAGAATTTCCGCCCCGCCAACTATGAAAAAAACCTGAATGCCCAGGCTTTCAAGGACGGGAAACTGGGCGAGTTCGTCATCTCCGCCTACCCCACGGAAGAAAACCTAGTTGGCAAGGACGATTTTCTCGTGGACGTGGCACGCACCGTGTGCAACGCCAAGGAGGTGAAGCGCATAATGATCATCCCCAACTCGGAGGACGGCGATGCCTACGACAGGTTGCGCGACATGCTGCGCAAGGTGGACGACGACAACAAGCGCATCACCCTCTTCGCCATGCAACCTATGCCGGGAGGCAACTTCCGCCAGGAAATCCTCGGATATTCGCTCATGAACGCACTCGGCATAGCGGCAAGCGAAATTAATTAAAGGTAAAAAAGTAAAAAGGCGATTTAAAGGTAAAAAGTAAAAAGGCGATTTAAAGGTAAAAAGGTAAAAAGTAAAAAGAGGGCATACGCCAGAAAAGCTGATGTCTTAACTCCGTTAACTCCTTAACTCCTTTTACTCCTTTACTCCAAAAACTCCCCTCCAGGCAATTAAACACAGAAACATAAAAACAACAATATATAAAAATGAGTAGAGTACTTATGATTGGCGCAGGCGGCGTAGCTACCGTGGCAGCCTTCAAGATTGTCCAGAACCAGGACGTGTTCACAGAGTTTATGATAGCCAGCCGCCGCAAGGAGAAATGCGACAAACTGGTGGAGTCTATCCATGCCAAAGGATACAAGATGGACATACAGACGGCACAGGTGGATGCCGACGACGTGGAGCAGTTGAAGGCACTCTTCAGCAGCTACAAGCCCGAGCTGGTCATCAACCTCGCCCTGCCCTACCAGGACCTCACCATCATGGACGCCTGTCTGGCATGCGGATGCAACTATCTCGACACCGCCAACTACGAGCCCAAGGACGAGGCACACTTCGAGTATTCATGGCAGTGGGCTTACAAGGACAAGTTTGAAAAGGCAGGCCTCTGCGCCATCCTCGGCTGCGGATTTGACCCGGGCGTATCGGGCATCTATACCGCCTACGCTGCCAAGCACCACTTCGACGAGATAGAGGTGCTCGACATCGTGGACTGCAACGCCGGAAACCACCACAAGGCTTTCGCCACCAACTTCAACCCCGAGATCAACATACGCGAGATTACACAGAAGGGACTCTGGTACAAGGACGGCGAATGGATAGAGACCGACCCGCTCTCCATACACAAGCCCCTCACCTACCCCAACATCGGTCCGCGCGAGAGCTACCTGATGCACCACGAGGAGTTGGAGAGTCTGGTGAAGAACTATCCCACCATCAAGGAGGCACGCTTCTGGATGACCTTCGGACAGCAGTATCTTACCTACCTCGACTGCATACAGAACCTCGGCATGAGCCGCATCGACGAAATCGAGTACGAGGCTCCTCTGGCCGACGGCTCTGGCAAAACGGCGAAAGTGAAGATTGTTCCCCTGCAGTTCCTGAAGGCCGTATTGCCCAACCCGCAGGACCTCGGCGAAAACTACGACGGCGAGACATCCATCGGGTGCCGCATCCGTGGCAAGAAGGACGGCAAGGAGCACACCTACTATGTATACAACAACTGCAAGCACCAGGATGCCTACGACGAGACGGGCATGCAGGGCGTAAGCTACACCACAGGCGTGCCGGCCATGATCGGTGCCATGATGTTCATCAAGGGCATCTGGAAGAAACCGGGCGTATGGAACGTAGAAGAGTTCGACCCAGACCCATTCATGGAGCAGCTCAACAAGCAGGGACTGCCCTGGCACGAGGTATTCGACGGTGACTTGGAAATCGAATAAAGGTAAAAGGGCAGATTAAAGGTAAAAAGGTAAAAAGGTAAAAAGGCATACGCCACAAAAGCTGTTATTTGGAGGTACGGCGCCCCCGCCGTACCACTCAAAAGGAAGCCTCAAGAGCCTCAAGCAAGAATGGCTGTACCACTCAAAAAGCAACGGCAAAGTCCTTCTCCTTGCTTGGTACAGCGAGGGCGCTGTACCTCCTACAGCTACCCTCTCCCGACCACAAAAGCTGTTGTCTTAACTCCTTTAACCCCTTAACTACATAAAAATAAACATTTAAAGAAATATGGCAAAAGAAATACAAGAGGGAACCCTGAATCCCAACGAGGGCAAGCTGAAAGCCCTCCAGGCAGCCATGGCGAAGATAGAGAAAGACTTCGGCAAAGGCTCCATCATGAAGCTCGGCGACGAGCACGTGGAAAACATCGAGGTGATACCCACAGGTAGCATCGCACTCGACAATGCACTCGGCGTAGGCGGTTACCCCAAGGGTCGCATCATCGAAATCTACGGTCCCGAGTCGTCCGGTAAGACCACCCTCGCCATCCATGCCATCGCAGAGGCACAGAAGGCAGGCGGTATCGCTGCATTCATCGATGCAGAGCATGCCTTCGACCGCTTCTATGCCGCCAAACTGGGTGTAGACGTGGACAACCTGTGGATTTCGCAACCCGACAACGGCGAACAGGCACTACAGATAGCCGACCAGCTCATCAGCTCTTCCGCCATCGACATCCTGGTGGTTGACTCCGTGGCAGCCTTGACACCCAAGAAGGAAATCGAGGGCGATATGGGCGACAACGTGGTGGGTCTGCAGGCTCGCCTGATGAGCCAGGCACTGCGCAAACTCACCTCTACCATCAGCAAGACCAACACCACCTGCATCTTCATCAACCAGCTGCGTGAGAAGATAGGCGTGATGTTCGGCAACCCCGAGACCACCACGGGCGGTAACGCCCTGAAGTTCTATGCCTCCGTGCGCCTCGACATCCGCAAGGCTACCGCCATCAAGGACGGTGACGAGATTATCGGCAACCTCACCAAGGTAAAGGTGGTGAAGAACAAGGTGGCTCCTCCCTTCCGCAAGGCCGAGTTTGACATCATGTTCGGTGAAGGCATCAGCCGTGCCGGCGAGGTATTCAACCTGGCCGTAGAGCACGACATCATCAGCAAGAGCGGCAGCTGGTACAGCTACAACGGATCAAAGATAGGTCAGGGTGCCGATGCCTGCAAGACCATCCTCAAGGACAACCCCGAACTGCTCGAGGAACTGGAGACCAAGGTACGTGAGGTCATCGCACCCAAGGAAGACTAAACCGCAATCTCTTCCCCGTCTGCCCGAAATCTAAAAATATGTTGCAAAGCATAAAATTATGTGTGTGTTCGTACACAATCACCCGTTTTAAGCAAAAAAAATGTTATATACGTGTAAAAAGACACGCATTTCCATTGCTTATCCAAAGATTAGTTGTATCTTTGCACACGTAAATAAGTTTTAGGTTTTTAGTTAGGTAATAGATTGTTTAGGCTATTAGTTTACGGAGGTAAAACTAAAGATTGTTTTCAAGGACAACGAGAGATAGGTTATTAGTTCAAAGTTTAGGTAACAAGATAAGTATTTTGGGATTGATTGAAGAGTAAGCGATTATTTTAAGAATCAATAAAAGACGGCGGTTCCACCATATGGAATCGCCCTTTTTTATGCAATGAAAGAGGATGCAAGATAAGGAACAAAACAACCGAAACGCACAAAACGGACAGCAATGAATCTGAACAGGAAGACAGAACAACTGGTAGAGTCCATCCGTACGGGCAGGGCAATGACCGGCGGCGAAAAACTCAGTCTGATAGCCGGACTGAGCCTCCCCTCCATGCTTGCCCAGATTTCCACCGTCATGATGTTCTTTATCGATGCCTCGATGGTAGGCCACTTGGGCGCAGCTGCATCGGCAAGCATCGGCTTGGTGGAATCCACAACCTGGCTGGTAGGAAGCGTAATGGGGGCTGCCTCGTCTGGTTTTTCCGTTCAGGTGGCACACTTCATAGGTGCCAACGACCTCGTCAGGGCGAGAGACGTATTCCGCCACGCCCTGGTATGCGGACTTCTCTTCAGCCTTTGCATGTGCCTGCTCGGCACGGCCGTACACTCCGCCCTGCCCTACTGGCTCGGAGGAGGCGAGGACATTGCCGCCGATGCCTCGCGCTACTTCCTGGTCTACTCACTCACCACCCCCTTCATCTACCTTTACCACACGTCGGAGTCGATGCTCAAGGCTTCGGGCAACATGCGCACGCCGAGCATCATGGCCGTGATGCTGTGCCTGTGCGACGTGGCGTTCAACTACCTCTTTATATTTATACTCGGTCAGGGCGTGCTGGGAGCAGCCTACGGTACGGCGCTCGCCTACATCAGCATCTCCCTCCCCAACCTGTGGCTGGCCGCCTGCAGGAGCAAGATACTCAACCTGCGCCAAGACCGGAAACGCTTCCAGTGGATAAGCATCTATGTGCGCAACGCCTGCCGCATAAGTATACCCATAGCCATACAGTCGGTACTCATGAGCGGGGCGCAGATAGTGAGTACCATGATTGTCGCGCCACTCGGCAACATAGCCATAGCTGCCCATTCCTTTGCCGTCACGGCAGAGAGCCTGTGCTACATGCCGGGATACGGCATCGGCGATGCCGCCACTACCCTGGTGGGGCAGACCTATGGAGCCAAACGCAAGGACCTGTGCCGCAACTTCGCCTACATGACGGTAGCACTCGGCATGGCGGTAATGGCACTGATGGGCGTAGTGATGTACATCTTCGCCCCAGAGATGGTGGGCATCCTCACCCCCGTATCCGCCATACGCGAGCTGGGAGCGAGCTGCCTGCGCATAGAAGCCTTTGCCGAGCCTTTCTTCGCAGCAAGCATCGTGGTGTACAGCGTATGCGTGGGAGCAGGCGACACACTCAAGCCCGCAGCCATCAACCTCGGCACCATGTGGCTCATTAGGCTCACACTGGCATACGTTCTCTCACAGCAATACGGTCTGCAGGGAGTGTGGACAGCCATGGCCATAGAACTCACCTTCCGCGGCATCCTCTTCCTCGTGCGCCTCTTCCGCGGCAGGTGGCTCAACAGCTTTTGCGCCTAAATATCAGCCGTTTTCGAAAGAATTACACCAAAAAGTTTGTTCCTTTCCCCTTTTTATCGTACTTTTGTAGCCGTTTAAGGAAAAAAATAACGTTTATGAAACTAAGACACCTTTTTTCAGCAGCCTTCTTGCTGCTGCTTTCTGCGGTAGGAGCTACGGCACAGGAAATGCCGTCCATCCCCGTAGACAAGGATGTGAAGATAGGCCATCTTGCAAACGGCCTTACCTATTACATCCGCCACAACAGTTACCCCGAGCATGTGGCAAGTTTCTACATCGCCCAGAAAGTGGGTTCCATCAACGAGGATGACAACCAGCGCGGTCTGGCCCACCTTCTCGAGCACCTGGCCTTCAACGGCTCGGAACACTTCAAGGGCAACAGCTTGCAGGAATACCTGCAGAGCATCGGCGTAGAGTACGGAAGGAACCTCAACGCCTATACCTCCATCGACAAGACGGTATACTACTTTACGGACGTACCAACCACACGCATCTCTGCCGTAGACTCCTGCATGCTCATCCTGAAAGACTGGAGCAACGGCATCACCCTGACCAAGGAGGCCATCGACGATGAGCGCGACGTGGTACACAACGAGTACCGCATGCGCATCGTAGGCCAGCAGCGCATACTGGAGCGTGCCCTGCCCAAGCTCTATCCAGGCAGCAAGTACGGCGAACGTATGCCCATCGGCCTCATGGAGATTATAGACAAGTGCAACCCCGAAACCCTGCGTGCATACTACCGAAAGTGGTACCGCCCAGACAACCAGGCCATCATCGTTGTGGGCGACATCGACGTCAACCACATAGAAGAGCAGATAAAGAAACTCTTCTCCGGCATCAAGGTGCCTGCCAACGCTGCCAAGGTGGTGCCCGAGATGGTGCCCGACAACACGAAGGCCATCTTTGTCGTAGACAAGGACAAGGAGCAGCAGATGGACATCGCCAACATCTTCATGAAGACGGAAGCCATACCCGACTCCATGAAATCGGGCATGGAATACCTCATCAAGCTATACTGCGACAATGTGTTCGCCGCCATGATGAACGCCCGCTTCAGCGAAATGTCGCAAGACGCCAACTGTCCGTTCCTCTCTGCCGCTTGCGGTATGGGCGACTACCTCATGTCGCGCACCGTGCAGGCACTCTCAGCCTTTGTTCTCCCCAAGGAAGGCAAGCTGAAGGAAGCTTATGCCGATGTACTGCGCGAACTGAAACGTGCACGCGACTACGGATTTACGGCAACCGAATACCAACGTGCGCAGGAGGAGTTTATGAGTCAGATGGAGAAGACTTACTCCAACCGTGACAAGATGAAGAACGAGCAGTTTACCACACAGTATGTAGACCACTTCATCTCCAACGAGCCTATCCCCTCTGTCGAGACAGAGTACATGGTATACAAGATGTTGGTTCCCAACATGCCGGTAGAGGTATTGAACGAGTATGCCAAAGAGACCATCTGCGAGAGCGACACCAACCTCGTCAGCCTCGTCATGATGTGCGAGAAAGACGGTGCCGTCTATCCTACCGAAGACGAGCTTGCCTCTATCGTGAAGGAGGTGCGCGGCGAAAAACTGGAAGCCTACGTGGACAACGTCAAGCAGGAGCCGCTCATGGCCGAGATGCCCAAGGCAGGAAAGATTACCGCCACAAAGGAGAACAAGCAGTTGGGCTACAAGGAGTTGACACTCTCCAACGGTGCCAAGGTGGTACTGAAGAAGACCGACTTCAAGGACAACGAGATCGTATTCTCCGCATCTGCCAACGTCGGTATCTCCGCATTCGACAAGAGCGACTACGTACTGGGCACCCTGGGCGACAAACTGATGGATGCCAACGGACTGGGTTCCTTCAGCAGCAACGAACTGGAGAAAGCCCTTGCCGGAAAGCAGGCAAGCGTAGAGTTTGACCTCAGCACCTTCAAGCACGGACTGACCGGTAACTCTACACCCAAGGACATCGAGACGCTCATGCAGCTCATCCATCTCAAAATGACCGCCCTCAACAAGGACGACAAATCGATGGACAACATCAAGAACACGCTGGCTGCCATCTTCGCCAACCAGAGCAACACGCCTGCCATGGTATATCAGGACTCCGTACAGAGCACCGTCTACCTGGGAAACAAGTTTGCACGTCTCCCCTCAGCCGAGAGCATCAAGGCTCTGGACAACAACCACATCGTAGAACTGGCTAAGACTCTGTACGCCAACGCCAAGGACTTTACGTTCTACTTCGTGGGCAACTTCGACGAGGCTACCCTCCTGCCCCTCATAGAGCAGTACATCGCCTCGCTCCCCAACAAGGGCTTCAAACTGAAGAACAAGGAGATTCCCGTTGCCCTGGGCGAGGTGAAGAACAATTTCGAAAAGGCTATGGAGAACCCACAGTCGCAGGCTACAGAAATATGGTACGCCAAGACTCCCTATACACTCAGCAACAGTGTGCTCGCCGAGGTTTCGGCACGCCTCCTCGAAATGGACTATCTGCGCAACATCCGCGAGAAACTCAGTGCCGCCTACCATGCCGGTGCCAATGCCGGCAAGGAGATCGACCTCGACGGCAAACTCGCCATCAGCCTTACAGGTTCGGCACAGCTCAACCCCGAGAAGGCTGACGCAGCCATCCCCTATTTCTTCTCAGGCATGAAGAGCACCGTGGAAAGTCCCAACAGCAGCGACCTGCAGAAGGCCAAGGAAATCATGCTAAAGCAGGCCGGTGTCAATGCCAAGGACAACAACTACTGGATGGGTGTACTCCGCACCTTCAAAGAGAACGGTGTAGACCTGTACACCGACTATCAGAAGACCGTGAGCGGCGTTGACGGAAAGGCCGTCTCCGACTTCCTGCAGAACACCATCCTCAAGAGCGGCAACCATACCGAAGTCATCATGAAGGCTGTGAAGAAGTAATTGCCGAAAAGACAGCAACTAAAAGAAATCCCGATACAAGTTTGGTTTGTATCGGGATTTTTCGTAACTTTGCCGCACCAATCCAAAATATTACCTACAGGCCAGCAGACTGGCTGGCACGAAAATAAGTAAAAGAAAACTATACAGAGTTATGAAAAAAATCATTATGTCATTATTCCTCCTGTGCTGCACCGTGGCAACACAGGCACAACTTCTCTATGAAGTAAGCAAGGACAGCACTACGGCTCCTTCGTACGTCATGGCCTCATGCCGCCTGCTCAACCCCATGGGCCTCATCAGCCAGATGCCCGAGCTGAAGGAGGCCATCACCAAGACCGACCAGATGTACTTCGAGGTAAACAAGAATGCCTATGCCTCCAGCATAAGCGAGGCCAAACGCCTGGACGGCGGCAAGAAGTTGCTCCCCCTCCTTTCCCCCGCACAGCAGCAGAAGTTGAATGCCTTCCTGAAGAAATACATGGAGGTGGACTTCAGCAGCACCTATGTACAGAACAAGTACGGTAACCTCACTCCTGCCGCCCTGCTCGAAGACCTAGAACAACTCCTCTTCGTGGCCAACAACATGGGCAAGTACGACCCCACCAATACGTTTGACACCTATTTCGAGGCACAGGCCAAGGTAAACAATGAACCTATCAAGGGACTGAGCGACGTTGACTCCTACATTGCCGCCACCTACAAGAGCAATCTGGACGGACAGGTAGAGAAACTGGTCAACTTCCTGGAGAACGAAGACACCGAACTCTCCAAAATCAACAAGGGCATAGAAGCTTTCGGAGCCAAAGACCTCGACCGCCTCGCCAAAAACATGCCCCACACGGTCAACAGTGCCATTATCCAGGCATGGAGCAAGAAGATTGGCGAAGTGATGGCCGAGAAGCCTACCCTATTCGTCGTCGATGCCGCCAACCTCGCAGGCTCTGACGGCTTGCTGCAGCAGTTGCGCAACGACGGCTATTCGCTGAGGGCAAAGTAAAAGTGAAGAACAAATAAAAACACTTATAATTGCCTTTGATTGACTGATTGGTACGGCGAGGGCGCCGTACCTCCTAATCCTATCGAATGCTGTAGAAGGTACAGCGCCCTCGCTGTACCACTCTGGCAAGGATTCTCAAAAAGGGAAAGCTTTCGCTGTACCATACCAAGCAGGTGGGATTTGTCTAATCAGGAACTTGAGTTTGTTATTACCCAAAGAGAGGGTGTACCAGTAGTTTGGCACACCCTCTCTTTTTGTTTTCTCCGCCCGTACGCAAAACGGAACGGGCAGAGCAGGTTCGTTGTCCTGAAACGACAATCCTTTACCTGTTAATCCTTTCTCTCTTAGGCTCTTTTCCGGCACTTGCCGGCAAGAGCTTCCCTACGGCCTTTGAGCATCTGCTGGCACTTGTCCTGCGTGCGGTTCTCGGCCTCGGCGTTTACCTTAATCAAACTGTAATCCATAACCTATTGAATTTTTGTGAGCACTGCAAAGTTATGCCATTCCAGTTACAAGCGGAAGAAAATGCAACAGAAATACAGTACTTTTCCCTTTTTTTTGATTTATGTCAAAATAAATAGGGATACACCTACCAAATATAGGTTATTTCCTTTCTCCATATAAATATTTTTTACGAAATTTGCACCCGAAAACGAAACAAAAACTAGACAAAAGCATGAAAAAAGTATTTTTGACGGCAGCCCTCGTAATGGCTTGCACCACGGCAAGCCTTGCCCAGTCTTCCACCACCAAGCAGGCAGTGGGCAGTTTGCTCGGCGGCCTTCTCGGCGGCAATTCCAGCAAGTCGGAAAGTTCTACCAGCAGTTCATCAAGCAGTTCTTCCACCACCAGTACGGCAGGCAGTCTGCTCGGCGGTCTGCTCGGCGGCAGCAGTTCGAGCAGCACAGGAAGCACGGCAAGTAGCCTCATAGGCAGTCTGATAAACGGTGTCATCGGCGGCACTACCTTCAGCCAGGCCGACCTTTGCGCCTCTACATGGAAATACAGTTCGCCGGGTTGCGCCTTCACCACAGAGAACCTCCTTGCCAAGGCTGGAGGCGAGATTGTTGCCACAAAGATAGAAAAACAGTTGAACACCTACTACAAGAAGGTTGGATTCTCCAACAGCAACACCTACTTCAAGTTTGAGACCAACGGAAGTTTCACCGCCAAGGTAGCGGGCAAGTCGTTCAGCGGCACCTACACCTTCGACGAGAGCACCCATGCCATCAAGCTCAAGAGCATGCTTCTGCTCACCCTCTCGGGTTATGCCACCAAGACCTCTTCGGGCATGAGCCTTCTGTTCGAGTCGAAAAAGCTGCTCACACTCCTTCAGACACTTACAGCCCTGAGTGGAAACTCTACCCTCAGCACCATCGGCAACCTGTCGAAGAACTATGACGGTGTACGCATCGGTTTCGACATGACGAAATAAATACGGAGAAAAAGTTTTTGTCCATCTCCTATTATATATAGTTTTGTGCCGAAAAGTCAAATCAGAGTTTTGTAATCCTCATCGGAGGGTCTTAAAATAAGGCTGGATAAGATGACTGGGTAAACCTTTCATACTTGTCCAGCCTTATTTTTACCGGACAATTGGTTTATTCAACGATTTGTATCAAAAAAAACAATAGAAAAGGAAAACAATGAACGGAAAAGACCTCACACATGGGAGCATTCTTGGCAACATCATGACATTCTCGCTACCGTACATGGTCGCCTACTTTCTGCAAATCTTATATGGACTTGCAGACCTCTATGTCATCGGACAATATTGTGAAGTGGACAGTACCACTGCGGTGTCAAATGGCGCACAAGTGATGTATATGGTTACGGTAGTGCTCATCGGACTTGCCATGGGGACAACCGTTCTCACCGCCCGTGCCGTAGGGGCGAAGGATAACACAAGAGCACGAACCATTATTGGAAACACAATAACTATGTTTGCCGTCATTGCCGCTGTACTGATGGTCGTCTTGCTATGTTTGAGGTATTGGATCATCGGCGTAATGGACACACCAGCAGAGGCTGTCAGGGGCATGGAGCATTATCTCACGATATGCTTCATTGGCATCCCCTTCATCATTGCATACAATATCATCGCCTCCATATTTCGAGGATTGGGTGACTCTCGAAGCCCGATGTATTTTGTTGCAGTAGCGTGCATGGTAAATATCGCTCTTGACTACCTCTTCATTGGCTTTTTCGAATTGGGAGCAATGGGAGCAGCCCTCGGCACAACGCTTTCGCAAATGACGAGTGTATTGTTTGCCATTTTTGCGATACGGCATCACCGTGGTGTGCTTGACATCTCACGTTCCGACCTCCGTCCACGACACGACGTGATAAAGAACATTATGAAGATAGGCTTGCCTATCGCCATGCAGGACGGATTCATACAGATTTCGTTCCTTGCCATTACCGTCATAGCCAATGGGCGCGGACTTATAGATGCAGCAGCCGTAGGAATCGTGGAGAAATTCATTGGTCTTGTGTTCATCATACCATCGGCGATGCTCTCCACCGTATCCGCCATTTCCGCCCAAAACATAGGGGCAGGAAACATAGAACGTGCCAAGAAAACCATGCGTGATGCCATGTTGATAACCACAGGCTATGGCGTTGTGGTCGCTGTCGTATTACAATTTGTGCCCCAACTGGCTGTTGGAATATTCACAGACAATCCACAAGTGCTGGCACAGGGGGCTGATTATCTTCGGGGCTACGTCTGGGATTGTATCTTTGCCGGCTTGCATTTCTGTTTCAGCGGCTTCTTAACGGCATGCGGTTACTCCATCATATCGTTCATCCACAACAGTGTTTCGATTGTCTGTGCTCGTATTCCGCTTGCCTGGCTATCATCCACTCTTTTCCCCGACACACTCTACCCGATGGGACTGAGCACCTGTACGGGGTCTGTTTTGTCATGTCTCATATGCGTAGGAGCATATTGGTGGATGAAGAAAAAATATTTTGTCCGATTTCACTACTCCTTGTAGTATTCGTTCCACTGCTTCATTGCCTCCTGCCAGTCAGTCTGTTCGCCTGCGGCAATGGCCTCTTCTCTGCGTACCGCCTCATCGCGGGCACGGTCGCGGGCACGCTTGACCTTCATCGCCTCGATGGTGGCATCGTCCAGCACCAGGATGACTCCGCGCTGAAGCGCATCCTGCAATTCCTCCTCGCCGAATGCCTTGCCCGGCACATTGAAGTCGGAGATATTAAACTCGTAATCTACCCTCAATTGGTGGCGTATCTCTTTCTGCTGAAGACGGTTTCCTGCATTCTTCAGACGCAGCAATTTGCCTATTTCCTTTATCTCGGAAGCCGAATATTTGTTTCTTCCCATATCTTTTGTTTTTGGGATGCAAAGGTACGAAAAATCCTGCACTGTACCAAAGGCCCCTCTACGCATTCCAGAAAGACAAATTGCTAAAATATGTAAAATTATCTATAATAAGTTTATCCTTTCCGCATATGCTTCGTTTTAGTCGACAAAAAGACTTAAATTTGTAGTGCTTTTTCAACAGGAACGACCTATGATAAAATGGCGCAAGTTTAACATCAACCACTCCTTTGCTGCGAAGATATGCTTCTGGGTAGCCCTCGGCATAACTGCCGTGTTCATGCGTACCTGCACCACCACTTCGAAGAATACCAGCAGGATAATGATGGAGAACGCCAACAAGAAGGCCAACCTCGAGTTGGACAAGGCCATCCTCTTCATAGACACAGAACTGGAGGCAGTGGAGATTGCCGGCGAAAACCTGGTTGCCTTTCTGGACAAGCAGCACAGAATGGTGCCCGAGACAGCCTATAGCATCTGCAGCGACTTCCTCGACACAAACGTTAACATACAGGGCATAGCCATCTGCTTCGAGCCAGACCTCTATCCCGGATATGCCAAAGGGTTTGCACCCTATGTGATACAGGATTTCAAGAGCGGCAAACAGACAAGGATGAACCTGGCCGACAGGTACTTGTACTACAAGAGATACTGGTATGCCGAAGCCAAGCGCAGACGAGGCCCCGTCTGGACTGACCCTTTCGTAGAGGCCAACGGCAGCATCGTGTGCAGCTACTGCATTCCTTTCTATACACAGGAGAACAAGTTCCTGGGTGTGGTGGCGTTCGACTTCAATATGGAGGAGTTTACGGAGGAGGTACAGAGCATTAAGCCCTACCTCAATTCGCACATCTGCATACTGGATCGCAACTTCCACTTTGTGGTACACCCCAACCCGTCGCTCATCATGACACAGAACGTAAAGGGGATGCTCGATAAGAGCATGCTGGAAACAGACCGCCCCATCCTCCCCGACTTCAAGGCACACAAGCGGGGCAGCTGCACCCTGAGCAGCAAACTGAAAGGCGACGGCAACAACAGGAAGATACTCTACTACGCCCCTATCAAGCGCATGGGGTGGACTGTTGTGCTATCGTGCGACAAGAGCGAGATTACAAAAGGCATATCCGAGATACGCATCATGCAGTTCTCGATGTACACCGCCTTCGTCATCATACTCTGCATCTTCATGTTCCTGCTCATCTGGCAGTTCCTGCGCCCCATACTGCGCTTCGCACGCACGGCACAGAGCATAGCACAGGGTGACTTCAACGTAAAACTGCCTAAGGTGCAGAGCCGCGATGAGATTTACTACCTAGGGCGCGCACTGCACCGCATGCAGAGCCACTTGGCCAAATACATAGACGAGCTGAAGGACATCAACCAGGAGAAAGGGCGCATAGAGAGCGAGCTGAACATAGCCAGCCAGATACAGATGTCGATGATACCCAAAATATACCCGCCCTACCCCGACCGCGACGACATCGACATCTACGGCATACTGAAGCCTGCCAAGGCCGTGGGAGGAGACCTGTACGACTTCTACCTGCGCGATGAGAAACTCTTCTTCTGTATAGGCGACGTGTCGGGTAAGGGGGTACCCGCATCGCTCGTCATGGCCGTGACGAGGAGTCTGCTGCGCATGGTGTCGGCACAGGAGAGCAACCCCGACCGCATCGTTACAAGCATCAACGGTTCCATGTCGGACATGAACGACTCCAACATGTTCGTAACGCTCTTCGCCGGTGTGCTCGACCTGCCTACCGGTCGACTTAGATACTGCAACGCCGGGCACAACGCCCCCGTACTCATAGACAGCAACACTGGAAAGGTAACGATGCTGGACGTCAAGTCCAACGTCCCCATTGCTGTCGTGCCCGACATCAAGTTTGAAGGGCAGGAGACCGTCATCACGCCAGGCACCGCCATCTTCCTCTACACCGACGGACTTACCGAGGCTGAGAATGCCGACAAGCAACTCTTCGGCGAAGAGAGGATGACAGAACAACTGGAGAAGAGTACGCAGCAGGACTCCAAGGGCATCATACAGCAGATGCTCGAAGCCGTACACTGCCACGTCAAGGATGCAGAACAAAGCGACGACCTTACCATGGTCGCCATCAAGTATATGCGCCAGCAACAAGAAAACAAGTATTACAGCAAGTTGACCCTGCACAACGACATTGCCGAGACACCCAAGATCAACGAGTTTATGGAGGCATTGGCAGAAGAGGCGGCCCTCGACCCTGCCCTTACCTGCAGCCTGAACCTGGCCATAGAGGAGGCCGTCGTAAACGTAATGAACTACGCCTACCCCAAAGACCACATAGGTCAGATAAAGCTCGAGGCTTTTGTCAACGACGTACGCATGAAGTTTGTTATCACCGACAGCGGCGAACCGTTCGACCCCACCACCAAGGCGGAGCCCGACACCAACGCCGCACTCGACGACAGACCCATCGGCGGACTCGGCATCTTCCTGGTAAGGCAGATTATGGACACCGTAAACTATGAACGCATAGACGGCAACAACAGACTTACTCTGCGAAAGAACTTTTAGTGGGGGCAGACAGACTACAGAGTTTCCGAAACCAAAATTAAAAAAGAGAGGTAAAGATTATGGCAGAAGCATACGACATGCTCGACATGAAATGCCAAATGATCGTGGACGAATACGACGAACGGCAAGACGTGCTGGTACAGATGCGTGACATCGCGCTAGCCGAGATAAAGAAGGTGCTCACCGACAACCATATGGAGATTACCGCCGTTGAGGCACGCATCAAGCAACGCGACAGCCTCATAGGCAAGCTGGAACGCAAAGGGTACAAATACGCTACGCTCGATGACCTCACCGACATTCTGGGCGTGCGCATCATTACCTTCTTCAGCAGCGATGTGGACCGCGTGGCGTCCTATATGGAGAAGATGTTCGACATAGACTGGGAGTGCTCCATCGACAAGCGGAAGATGCACGAGATGAGCAGCTTCGGATACAACTCGCTCCACTACATCTGCCGCATACCCAAGAGCCTCTACCACGACGAGCTCTACCCGCTGGTCAACAGCATACGCTTCGAGATACAGATGCGCTCCACACTGCAGCACGCATGGGCTGCCATGGAGCACGACATAGGCTACAAAAACGAGATAGAGGCACCGCCCGAATACACACGTATGCTGGGCCGACTGGCCGGTATGCTGGAACTGGCCGACGAGGAGTTTTCGCGCATACGCATCAGTGTGGCAGACTACCGCAGACGCATGGAACGGCTCATCAGGGCGGGCGAACTGTCGCAGGTAAGGCTCGACGGAAAGACCTTCGATACCTACATCGCACAGAAGCCTTTCGCCGCACTTACCAGGCGCATCGCCGCCATCAACCAGAGCGAGGTGCAGGAGATGTCCTTTGCGCCCTTCTTCCCCCTGCTCAAGGATGCAGGTATGCAGACGCTGCAGGACATAGAAAACCTCATCAAGAAGAACGAGGAAGATGCCTACAAGTTTGCCATGAGCCAATTGGCGGACACCGACCTGGACATCATCGCCTCTACTCTGGCACTGCAAGACCTGCTCATCGTCGCCACACTGAAGAACGGAAGCGGAAAAACAGGACTCGTACACCTCTACGATGCGCTCAACGGCAAGTCGGTACACAACGAGCGGTTGGCAGAAATGGCATACCAGACAGCCTGCAATCTGCCGTTCATGAACAGATAAGATAGTATTAACCAAATTGCACCCGCTTGCTTCCCTCCTTGGGAGGGGGGGTGAGCTTATAAGAAAATGTCAAACAGACCATTAAACACAGACCTGGTAGACAAAGCTATTGTCTTTGCCACCAATGCACACCACGGCACGGAGCGGCGCTGCAAGGGATTCCCCTACATCGTCCATCCGCTCGAGGCTATGGCCATCGTCGCCACCATGACCCCCGACCCCGAGCTGCTGGCTGCTGCTGTCCTGCACGACACCGTGGAGGACACGGATGTCACCCTGGAGCAGATAAGCCGTGAGTTTGGAGAACACGTAGCCTGGCTGGTAAGCAGCGAGACGGACGTGAAGACTGGTAACAACGGCGAGAAACTGCCATGGAAGGAACGCAAGCAGCGCGACATGGACGCACTGCGCAACGCACCGCGCGAGGTAAAGATAGTGGCTATGGGCGACAAGCTCTCCAACATGAGGGCCATCGCACGCGACTACCAAACCAACGGTGATGCCATCTGGCAGATATTCAGAGAGAAGGACAAGGCTACGCACGCATGGAGATTCCACGGACTGTGCGAAGCCTTCAGCGAAATAGCCGACACGTTCGCCTACCGGGAGTTTGCCTGGCTCGTAGAACTGGTGTTCGGGAAAAAGAGTGAAGAGTGAAGAATTCAACGGCAAAGGCCAAGGAATAAACAACAAAAAAGCATAAATACAAACAAGAAAAACGACAATATTAGACAACACAAACAACTCATACAACACAAAACAACAGGAAACGTTTTACATGTTTAGATGTTTAATTCCAAAAGAAAGTTGGCTAAGTTGTATAGATTGTAAAGTGGTCGGTTGACTCGATACTCCCCTCCCAAGGATGTTTTTGAGTGAGTCGCCATTGTCTTAATTCCACATAAACAAACATCAACAAACAAAAAAAAGACTATGGATACAAACAAGAAATTTGTGATAACAATCAACCGCGAGTTGGGTTCTGGCGGCCGTACCATTGGCCGTAAACTGTCTGAGCGCCTCGGTGTAAAGTACTACGACAAGGCACTGGTCAAGGAACTGACCGAGAAGTTCGACCTCTCGGTAGAAGAATTGGAGAAGGTAAAATCGTCCAAGTTCAACTGGTGGAACGAGTTCATACAGAACTATATGCTCAACTACCGCGTAGAGGAGCGCTTCAATGTGGAGAACACCGTCGCCACTACTGAGAACCTGTTCCGCGTGGAGTCGCAGTTCCTTAAGAATCTGGCAGAAGACGAATCGTGCGTCATTGCCGGACGCTCGGGCTTCTACATCTTCCGCGACCATCCCAACTCCTTCAAGGTTCTCATACAAAGTCCCATGCCATGCCGCATCAAGCGTGTGATGGAGCGCCAGGGGCTCAGCGAGTCTGAAGCCAAGAAAGCCATCGACAAGGTGGACAAGGGACGCGAACGCTACACACAAGAGTTCTCAGGCACCAGCCGCTACGACACACGCAACTACGACCTTGTGCTCAACGTGGGCAACCTCAGCGAGGACGCTGCCGTGGATATCATCATGGAGTGTATCAACAAGCAGAACTAACAAAGCATCCATAATATTGACATGAAAATAGAAATCCAAGAAAATAACGGTAGTGTGAAGGCCGTCCTCATAGGACGGCTCGACACTGCTGCCGCAGCCGAAGTGGCGGGCGACTTCAGCCGGTTGTCCGAGAAAGCCAACGAGGAAATCGTGCTCGACTTTACACAGCTCGACTACATCAGCTCGTCGGGTCTGCGACTGCTCATCGGACTGCGCAAGGACTGTGCTGCCAAGGGCGGCAAGGTCATCATCGAGAAAATAAACGACACCATACGCAATGTATTTACCATGACAGGGTTCTATACCCTGTTCGACATTAGAGACTGAACCATAACAATATGCTTACAGCCAATCTTCTGAGTGTCATCATCACCGTGGCAGCACTGGTCATGTGCTATGCCTGTAGACGGCGTGTGTTCCGCGACTTCGACATCTTCATACGCCGGGCGGCACTCGTCGTGTTCATTGCCGGATTCTGCGTCTATTTCGTAGGTTTCCGCTCCGGCCACGAGTCTGTGGGCACCCAGTTGTCTTGGTATGCATCATTTTTCCGTCCGCTGCTGTCGTCCATGGAGATGTTCGCCTTCCACAGCGACCTTCTCGAGGTGGGCGAGCCATGCCACCACAGCATGGTTTACATGACGATTTTCTCCGCCGTACATTTTGCGGCGGCTGCCGTGTCGTTCGCCGTTGCCATCAATTACCTCGGCGTAAGGTTCCGCTCGGCATGGCGTTGGCGTAAGCTACAGTGGCACAAACGACTGCCCGGCAACGTGCACATCTTCTTCGGCATCAACAACATATCCCTGCAGTTGGCTCACGACATTCACGAATATGCACCTGCCGACACGCTCATCTTTATCAATGCACCGCAGGAAGCCAGCAACAGCGGACTGCTGGGACTTACCAGCATCTTCAACGTGTTCGGATTCAGACGCGAGGTGGTGGCAAGCATCGACCGCCTCAACGGTATCATCAGGCAGACACGCATGCCCATACAGATGATGGAGGGCAACCGGGTGGTCAGTCAGCTCGGACTCGACAGCGTGCTCAACAAGACCAAGGAGTTTATGCGCCTCTATCTCATGTACGAGGACGACCTGCAGAACCTCGCCAAGAACATCAAGTTGCGCAGCGACGAGTTCTTCAACCACGACATGGGAAAGAAGGCATACATCTACTGCCGCGCCACCGTGGGAAAACTGAACGGTGGCACCTCCTTCGAATACAACTCGAGGTGCGGGGCAGAGACTATCCTCGTCGATGCCTCACGCCTCTCGGTCAAGTCGATGATGTGTACACCCGAAGCCCATCCTGCCAACTTTGTCGATTTCGACTGCCGCACGGGTGTGGCTAAGTCGGTGGCCCATTACCTTATCATCGGATTTGGAGAGACCGGACAAGAGGCGTTCAAGTTTCTCTATGAGCACGGCAACTTCGTCTACCCCGACTCGTTCGAGGGACACCATGCCGTATTCCACATTGTCGACCCCAAGGCAAACCAGAAGAAGGGATTCTTCGAAATGCGCTACCCATGCCTCGGCGAGAACAGTGACAACAAGCTGCTCGATGTCGACATTCAGTGGCACAACCACAGTGCAGGCGACGGCCGTTTCTGGGACCTTATGAAGGAGATTAAGGATGAACTGAACTACGTCGTCATTGCTACGGGAAGCGACAACCGCGACATTGCCATCACTTACGACTTGGGCGAATATGCGCTGAGATGGCGCAAACGGCGTATGGAGAACTTCGCACTGGTGGTAAGGTGCTACAAGCACGAGAACGAGAGCCGATTCGATGAACTGGTTGACTCGTGCATCGACGGCGAGAACGGTCGACAGGTGGTACGCGTCATCGGCAAGATTTCCGATTCCTTTACCCACCGCTACATTTGGGAGAAATGTCTGGAGCGCGACGCTGCCGTTTACTCTGCCACTTCAAGCAACAACTTCGGACGACTGCTGCAAGACATCCGTGTGGCGGATGCTGAAGAGGCATTCGGCATGTGGTGGCAACGCCATGCACAGGCCAAGGGCAACCCCATAGCCTATTCCAACCTCAAGCGCATGGAGACTCAGGAGTTCTCCGATGCTTCCCACATCTTCGCCAAGCTGAAGTGTATCGGACTCATAGGAGACAACGCTATAGGCAACGAAAACCTGGAAAAACTGCGCGCTTGCCGCACCTATGCCGACTTCGAGAAGTTGCCCTTCTTTACCAACCTTATGCGTCTGGAGCACCTGCGTTGCCTTGCCTCGCACATCTGCATGGGGTATACCCCTATGAGCATGCAGGAGTTTGAGGAAACGGAAAAGAAAACAGAATATGATGTCATTCGTCATAAGTCACTCAACCTGGTTACTTACGACCAACTAGACCAAATGCCTGTAGCCGAGTGGCTCAACCAGGCTGTGCCTGCCGCCTACAGCGAGCACGCCAACCTGTTCCTCCTGGCACACATGGTACAAACATCCCTTGCCATCGGTCTCGATCGACTTGGCAAGTAGAGATAGGAGATTGAACTCAGTCTATTTCCAACAGCATTTCTATCGCCCCTTTCAGCGAAGTAACAAGATACCCCAAGATGGCGGAATAGAGATACACCTGAGGGTTGGAGCGCGTGTTACGGCGAATGTAGAAAAGGAAAAAACCCACCAAGGGAATGACGAAAGAACAGACCATGCCAAACCATTTTACATTCTCCAGGTCGGCCACATCCGTCTCGTCCACCCTTACCACTTTCTCCGCACTGTAAATGCGTTCCACCATATTGTCCAGATTCGTGTCCTGAACGTCATCGTTTTTCGTTTCTTCTATCATTTTCTTTAGCATTAGAGTACACGCCCACACTTTATTCTATGGAGAGAACAGCGGTAGCATTACCGTTGGGTGTCCCAGCGCTTTGAGGAACGCCATAAACCTTTCTCTATCTTGCAAAATTAGCGATAAGTTTTTATTACTGCAAGTTTTTGTCAAATTTGTTTTCTCCTTTTTACTTTTTACCCTTTGCCATTTACCCGGCGTATGCCCTCTTTTTACTTTTTTACCTTTAAAAAATAGGTAATTATATACTTTTAGGCACAAAGTACTTTCCGATTACAAAGTGATGCGTATATTATTTTTTGTAAAAGCTGGATATTTTTCATATCATTGCCTTAATATATAAACCTATTTCCAGAATATAGAAAGTCACTAAGATGAAGAGAATCTACATAATCCCTCAATTTCATCTAATCCACACGCTTTGCAAGTGATATGGAAAAGTGATACCACATTGTCACTATACGAACAAAGGAGTAGTACCAATGTGCTGCTCCTTTGTTTGTATCTTGCCCTATGGGGCGTTTGTTGCGTTTATTTCTTGCCAACCTGCAGTGAGCCTCATGACAGCAACAAAAGATTTCTCTGTTTCTATGAATATCTATCTTCATCCTTCCTTGACAATCCACTCTCCGATGGTGCGCTGCTGGCTGTCGTTGTTTACACCTATTTTATATAGCCGCTTGCCGTCGGCGGAGTATAGTAGGTGATGAGATGGCCCTTGTCGTCAATCTGCCTGATGGCGTCCTCGGCAGGCCCATCGTACTTTAGTTCGAAGACAAACATTCAGACGATATTATTCTTGCGAAAGAATATATTCCGCTGCAAATTTTCCCATAGCTTCATACCCTTTAGGATTGAGATGCAACCAGTCGTCGGAGTATTCTGCTTTCAATTGCTGAGGGTCTTGTGAATCACGTACCAACTTATCAAAGTCAATGACACCATCAAAAGATTTGCTGTTTCTTATCCATTCATTGACGGTCTGTCTGATAGCTTCATGCCAGAAAGTAAAATAACTGCCTCCCTTGGTTGGTGTGATAGTGCCGCCATAAACTTTGATGCCCTTTGCCTTAGCCTTGGCAATCAGCACCTTGTAGCAGGAAATTAATGTGTCGGCTACATGCTCGTAATTTTTCTTAGAACCGCCAATGTCATTGGTTCCCTCAAAGATGATGAGGTGGGTAATTCCATTTTGGGAAAGAATGTCACGGTCGAAACGTTTCATGGCAGGTTGGCTCAATCCGCCTTGTACCACGCAGTTTCCGCCGATGCCAAGGTTTAATACACCATGTGGCTTTTGGATGTTTAGATGATCGGCCAAGAAGTCAGTCCAACGATTTTGCAAATTTGTAGTACTTCCTCTACCATCGGTAATAGAATTGCCAAGTACGGCGATGACAGGAAGGCTTTCTGACGTCTTGACCTCCAGAGCGGAAAGGTTGTACCAGTGATCCACATTCTCTTGCTTGCCAAATGCAGCATCTGAAGGCGAGGTAACTTTACCATTTTCATGAGCTACTATATAAGATGTGGTACGAGAACCACGGTGTGAAGTAGCGTGCTTTGGGGTCTTGCCATAATCTATGGTGATGCTGAGAAGTTGTCCAGCTTTGAGTGGATATGATATCGCATCGGAATAGATGGCTTTTCCTGCTTCGATGGTTATATTTTTCTTTCCATTAAACTTGAGATATTTTATGGTTTTGCCATTGATGTAGCATTGCTTTTGCTTGTCTGTACCGGCGATATAAGCTGATTTGATTTCTACCGGATGCTTGCCAAACTCATTGCTCAATTTGAGACGGAGTTCTTTTCCACCAAAGGAAACATGCACTACTTGTCGGCAGGAGCGATTGTCGAGACTTTGCTTAGGCATGTCTCCCATACCTGTCCATTCCACGGCTGTAGCCCAGGTTCCTTTCCATGTTTGCTGGGCAAACGAAATCGTGTTCATCCATATAAAGAGATTGATGATAAGGAAGATTGTTTTCTTTTTCATGTTCATACTCATTTTGCTTTTAGTTATATTTAAATTTCGGATGCAAAGATACTTCTTTTATTTGATTTAACATCTGAATTTGGTGTCATCTTCTTCTTCATTTGTTTCGAGGCTAAAAAATATGCGATGTGTAGTTGTGGATACAATTTACGAAGTGTAACAAATATTTTACTATTTGTAACCGTCTTCTCTGCCATGTTTGATATATAACTATTGACCAATAACAGGAAAATGCCCTTTTGTTGCATCCTCTTGTATGCAATTTCTTTTCGTTCTGCTTGTAAATATACTTGCGATTACCCCAACTACTTCCAACCTAGAAAGATTACGACTCTTTCATCTTGGTTATACTCATCTTCGGATTGCGCAAGCATTGCTTACAGCGATTGCACTATTTACACATTAACCCCTTCAGTGATGGTGAGTCACCTACTATGGGCTCAGCTGACTCCCACCCATAGGCTTTTTATCGCACGTGAGTACACGCTGGATGGGGCTCTCGGGGTAAGGCACTAACCTTCTGACTACACAACCTCTTGGTTTACTGTTTTGGGGAGATACGTTTACCATTTGGACTTCAACTTGTTGTGCAGTTTTCCCATTTAGCCTTGTACCAAGTTTCTTTTCGTAGGCTCGTAAATCTCGCTACACTTCCTCCATCCTTGTCATTACTGGCAACGACTTGTCGTTCACTTCGCTTGGCGGTAAATACCTGCGGTTGGATTTGAACCAACTATGTCAGTGTCATGCCCGACACACACAATAAGGGTGTGCCATTCACATGGCACACCCCCGAATATATAAATCCAGTGAAGCTTCACTTCATGCACGAAGCTTCGGATTGAGAGAGAATCCCGCTTACTTCAGGATAACCTTCTTGCCGTTGACAATGTAAGCACCCTTCAAGCCCTTGACAGACTCTACAGCCTTACCGTCGAAGGTAAATACCTTGGCGTTGGCACTGCTGTCGGCAGAAACACTGTTGATGCCTGTGGCAGCCTGCTTCTCGGCTGTCTTGGCCTCCTCCATAATTTTCTCTGCCTCGGTAACGATTTCGTCTACCCTTGCAAGCATCTTGTTAAACTCTTCCTGGGTAACAGTGCTCCAATAGAGGCTGAAGTACAGATTGCTCAACTCTGAACGCAGGTCGTCGAGTTTGGTGTAATAGGTATCCTTCACATGGGGGCAGTCTTCCTCAAGAGTCTCTATCATCGTACCTATCTTCTCGTCGGCAGGCATGTACTTTTCATAGAGCTGGGCCATGAACTCATCCTGCTGGGCTGTAGTGTAAAGGTTGTCTGCCTCTTCCTTGAACCACTCGAAGTTGGTGGCATACTGCTCGATGTCCTCCATATTGTAAGGAGACTTGCCTTCTGCTGGAGCAGACTTAAACTCGTCTGCAAATTCCTTCCAGTAAGTTGCTGCCTCCTCGGTATAAGACAGGTCGTAATCGGGGAAGTCGGCCTTTACCTTCTCCATCTGTACGGCAAGTGAATCCAAGGTTGTGTTGATGCTGTCTACCAACGCTGCGGCAGCAGAAATGGTCTTGGCAAGCGAATCGGCCTTCGCGGCAATAGCGTCGAAACCGTCGAAAATCTTCTGGAACTCCTCGACTGTAGTGGCTTCGGTTGACTGCATATAGAGGGTGTTCATCTCGGGGTAGAGCGAATCAACCGAATTGTAGTAATAGTTAGCTACGCTCTCCGGCATGTTGTCCAGGGCATTAGCGACGGCACTATTGGCAGGGCTGTAGTGTGAGTAAACCTGCGACTGGTACTCCTCCAGCTCTGCTGCAGCCATTGCGCCATCCATGCCCTCACTGTACTCCTTGACGGTAGCCATGTAAGCCGTCACCTCTTCAGAGGTCAGCGTGCCTGCTTTATACTTGGCCTTAGCGTTTTCGCCTATCTTCTGCAAGGCTTCCTTGGTTTCTTTCAAAGAAGCGAGGACATTGCTTTCGGGGTATTTCTCCTCTACAGCCTTCGACAGGGAATCGATCTTGGCAACAGCCTCCTCTACAGCCGTCTGAAGTGCATTGTATTCGGCTTCAGTGGCAAGGGTAGAAGTTTCATCCTCTGCAGCAGCATAGTAAGGAACTGCTTGCGTTGTTGCTACGGCAGCTGCTGCGCCCAAGGCGAGCATCGCTGCAAAAAGTAAATGTTTCTTCATAATACTCTCTCTTAAATAAATTAATAATAATGTGAATAAAAAACGTTATCTGACAATCTTGTAAGTTTTCTTTCCTTGTCGTGCGATGTACACACCATGTGTGAGTTGTGAGACAGATACCTTGCGGCCGTTTAGGTCGTAGTAGTCGATGCGTCCGTCAACCGCCCTTACGTCTTCGACATTGCGGATGCCCGACGTACTGCCCGTCACTACCACGAGTTGTCCGGAAGGACATGACAGGTCGGTGCCCTGCTTGCCGCGCACCACGAGTGCGTAACTTGCGCCCTTCTCCAGTGCGCTGAACGCACAGGAAGTCTTGCCATTTGTAGACACACCGTCGTAGCCGTCTACAGGTTGCAGGAGTAGCTGGTGGCAACCGGCATACACGTCATCAATGAAAAAGGCACCCGACTCCTTGGTTTCAACATACAAGCGTACGGCATCAGCCTCTTCGAAGGAATAATAGGTATCGTTACTGCCACCTGTAAAACCAGCACCGTTATAGTGAGCCGCACCGCTCCACTCTCCGTTACGCAACAAGTCCATACGCAGCGTTCCCTCTGTAGAAGCCGAAGTGCGGAGATAGAAACTGAGCGACGTGATACGCTGGCCGGGATAAGCCACGGTGAGGGCCTGGCCAACCTTGTTCAATCGGATAGAAGGAGCTGCCTCACCATAGTAACTGCTGTTTACTATACCGTCGGTGCTCCATGTATCGGGTATGATCCCGTCGGCAAAGTCACAACCTTGCAGTTTCTCCTCTGTGTCGTACACCTGTTTGTAGAGCGTTACCTCATAGTCGTCGGCTTTGTCCAGTGCTGTCCATGAGGCGGAGAAATTGTCCTCTCCGACCCTGTCAGCCTTCAGACCTGTGACATAATACTTGCTGAAAGGCACCGCAGTGGTCTTTATCGTCTGCGTGAACTCATTCGAGGAATAAGAACCGCGCTGCACCATAAGCGAGAACTCGTACTCCGTCTCGGGCTTCAACCCAGTTGCCTGCACCGTAGCAGGATCGGTATACACCCGGTCGGTATAGCTGGAGAGCGGTTGTTTGCTGCCGTCCTTCACCTCTTTTATATTAAGTACATACTCCTTGGCTATAGGGACGGCTTCCCACGAGATGGTGACACTGCTGTCTGCCACCTCCTTGAAATCAATCTGCGGCATTTGGAGTTTGAGGTCCATACCGCCCTGAATGATGTTGATGATGCCGTTCTTCTCCTCTATGTCGTCAAGTTCCAACACATTCTCGTCAGCCCACGAAGTGAGTTGCCAGCGTGTCACGTTCGATGTTCCGGGGAAGGGGTCTCCAGCCCTTGTAGCCTCCGTGCGCTTGTTGTCGGCCTCCACGATGTCCACACGCTGGTGCGAACCCGTAATGTTCACCTCGTCGTTAATCCAGGCATCCTTGTCGTAGTCGATGTGCCACAACAGCATGCCGTGTCCGGGCAGGTAAGCATCCCATCCCTTCTGCTGGCGGTTTTCGAGCACGAAGAACTCGTTGCCCTTCGTTCCGTCTACCGACACGCGGTAAGCCTTGTTGCTGTCCTTGAGGTCGGGCAGCACACCGAGCGTGTCTTCCCCAGAAGGGAACTCCACGAGGTCGGTCCATCCCAGGCAGGCACGCTCATAGGCAGAGAAGGCCGGCGGCGTGTTGCCGTTGTTGTTGTAGGAACCTATTGCCATGGTGTCAAACTTGCCTGGGGCGAAGGTAGCTGTGCCGTAACCCACATCATAGTGGTCGACCAGTCCCAAGACATGCCCGAACTCGTGCACGAAGGTGCCGATGCCTGCAGGCTGGGCGGTGGTGAGCGTACCGTTTATCTCGTTGCTGCACGAGTAGTTGCCTATGTTCACATTGTCGAGACTGAGCGTAGTGCTTGTCAGTCCTGCCTGCGTGGCCATATCTTGATAGCTGCTGGCATGGGGCCAGATGGTACGCGACTCCCCCGAGTCGGCTGCGCCGTAGCCTGCATAGTAGAAGTAGATGTTGTCCACATAGCCGTCACCGTCGTTGTCATAGTCGGCAAAGTTGACCTGCGGGTCGGCAAGGGTACACGCCTCGCGCACAAACTGCTCCAGGCGTGCGGGGTTGTCGTCCGAACCGAGATTGGTTCCATAATAGTAACAGTTCTCGGGCAGAGTAACTGGGCCTATGATGTCGAAGGTAGGCTGGAAGGCTCCTGCCGAGTTTTCGACATAGAAGTCGCATACACTGCCGTTGGCACCATTGGAGTAAGTGAAGCCCTGCTGGTTGAACATGGCATTGTAGAACTGCTGCGCATCACTGCCCGTAGTAGTGAACTTGGTATCGGCAAACTGCACCAGGATGACCAGCGCATGCACCTCCCCCTTTACGGGATAGGTGGTAAGGCGGTGGCTCTGCACATCACTGCCTGTCTTTTGCTGCACATTGCTACGCACCTTGGCTGCCCGCGCCAGACGGGCATCCCTGTTTTGACGGCACACGTCCAGGAGGGCCTCAGCGTTCTGCGTCTGCAGGAAAGCCTTGGCCTCTGCCGTGCGCTGTGCAACCTCCGTTGCCTTGATGCCGCTGGCTGCCAGTGTGCCGTTCTGGAGTTTGGCATACTCATAGTTGCCCGTTGCGGCATTAAAGAACAGCGGTTTCCCGTCAGCAGTAAGGATATAATGGCCATGCTCGTCTCCTCGCTGCAGAATGGTGAGCACCGTTCCGTCAGCCTGCTTTACCTTGACAGGGTACGGATAAGCCGGAATCGCCTTGGCGACCTGCACGGAGCAGGCTGCCAAGGCGATAATCATACTTGTTTTTTCTAATAGATGTTTCATGCAAAGTGTCTTTACTTCACCACAAACTTGAGGGTGGCTTTATTGCCTGCCTTGTCGGTAGCCTTGGCTACGTATACACCGCCGGCGAGCGACGAGGTAGAGAAGGTAGCACCGTCGGTCTTGCCAACGAGCTGGCCACTGATGCTATAGACGAGGATGCGGTCGGCACCTTCTGCCTTTAACTCGCCAGCATCGGCCTTGATGGTGAAGGCATCGGCAACAGGAGCCTCATCTATACCAGAGACATAGTTTTTGAGCACGGTTACCATCACCTGTGCTTGCAAGTCACCGTAAGCAATGGTAAGTGTGGAAAGGCCTTGTGTCTGGCCCTTGATTATCAGTTGGATGGTATTGCCGTCGGCCTTGCCCAACTCGAAAGTAACATTCTTATTGTTTACCGTTACATCGAGGTCAGACTCCAGGTCGATGTTGTCGACACCGTATACGCTAACCGTCATGACAGCATTGCCCTCATCGGTAGTACCCACTGTCACGTCTTCGCTGCTCACGAAGAGCGCCTTGGCGATGTTGTTGAAGTAGAGGGTAGGAATGTTGCCCTGTTCCTTCCAGGGTTCTGCCTTTGTGGTTCCGTAGACATAGCCCAGAGACTCGAAGAATGTCTTGGCCATCTCCTTGGCTGCCTTGTAGGCACCCTCAACACTGGCAGCATCAGTGTTGCCTGCATCGGTAGTGGTGTAATTTTCCTGGATGCGCGTCTCTGTCTGAGGCGTCTCACCTGCTTCGTAGGTTTCGTCGGCAATGGTCTTGCCCACAATCAGGTGCGTGGTGGCAGGGTTGCTCACCTCTGCGCCGTCGGCATCGATAGCCTTCACTGTACCTGCAAACACACAGTTGTTAATAACCGTATAAGTGCCTGCAGCCGACCAGTCGGGGTCGAGACAACCCACGATACCGCCTGCTGCATAACCGCCCCATGATGTAGGATTGGTAGCCTTGATGTCGGCATGAGTGATACAGTTCTTTATTCTGTTGGCGTAAGAATATCCCATGATACCACCTACGTTGTTCTCGGCAGTGAGACTACCGCGTACCTCGCAATTGGTTACGGTGCAACCATCCTGTGTTGATCCTGCTTCACCCACAATACCGCCGAGGCTTGAACTTGCCACTGCAGTAACGTCAGCATAAGATGCGGTCACCGTACTGCTTGTACGCTGCTTACCCGCAATACCGCCTACCATAGAGGCATTAGGTGCATAGATGCTGCCCTGGAAAGAAGAGGTGGCTACTGTGCTGTAGAGATTCTGACAACCTACGAGACCACCGATGTTGGCGTCAGCTGTGCCCGAGATATTGGCATCATAAACGAAGATGCTGTCTACGTTCACATCTGTGCCCGCGCCTGTATAGTCGTAAGAAGACTCACCTGCCACGATACCTGCATACTGGTTGTTGCTGGTCAGTTCGATGGTGGGCTTCACGAATGTCAGGTTCTTGACAATACCAAGGTTGTCGAGTGTACCGAAGAGACCTGCATGAGAATCGGTTGTCTTGATGCCGAGGTTGTAGATGGAATATCCGTTACCGTCGAGCACACCCGTAAACGACTTGATGGGTGTCCAGTAAGAGGCGCTCTTGCTCATATCGAGGTCGCTCACGAGCTTATAGGCCTTGTCTGGTGCCTGGAACATCTGCTGCAAGTCGCCTACAGTGGCAATGAGATAAGGATTCGTCTTAGAACCGTCGCCACCTTGTTCAAACTTGGTAAAGGGCAGGTCGTAGAAGCTTACATCATACTTGTCAGAGGTATAGTTTTTGAAACATACCATCATCTCCATCTTGCCGTTTTCGTTCATCTGAGGCAGAGAGGCTGTAGTGAAGACATTGTCGTCGTCACCACGCCATGACTTGAGCACAGTACCGTCTGTCTTGGCCACCTCCAGTACGTTGTCCACCTTGTTGCTGCCGTCGGTGCGGCGCTTCTTGGCGATGTAGACATACTCCATATCATCATCGGTGTTGAAGAGATAGGGATTAAGCGATGTGCTGTTGATGAGCGGTGTGAAGTATTCGGCACTCTTACCGAGGTTCAGACGGTCGATGTGATCGATGGTGCGGTCTGGATTCACCCAAGCTACAGGTGCCTGCACACAGCTGTCCTCGTCGAGTTCTGCCGAAGCGAGGGCAATAACATACTGGTAACCATAACTGTTGGTGGTAGTGGCATAGCGGTCGAAATTGCTGGAGATGGAGTTGCCCTCTATCTCCTGCGAGAGATAGGTTACCTGGTTGCACGAAGGCACGTCCACGAGCTGCAACTGCTCTGCTGCGTTTTCGCCTGTGCCGAGTGTCTGGAGGAACCACATCTGGTCTGACTTGCCGTGTATAGTATTGAGCATACCCCATTGGCTGCTGGTCACCTTGTCGCAGATGTCCTTGAGCTTACCGTGCTCCGAGTCGTATACGGCAAAGGAAGCGAGGTCGGCATCGAGTGCAGGTATATAGTCGAGCAACTCTACAACATAGTTCAACTTGTCACCTGTGCTGTAATATCCTTTGGAAAGGTCCTTGTTGCCGAAGAGGCCGAAGGCTGCAGAACGATAGGTAGCACCGTCTGGCACATTAATCGACACTGCAAGGCTGTCCACCTTATTGAATTTCTTGTCGTAGGTACAGAGGGTGACGTAATTGTCTTGTGTCTGCACGATGTCCTGTGTACCGTCACCTGCATCGGTGTCGGTAAAAGGTTTGTCGTAGCGTGTGATGACATAATAAGGTGTGCCGTCCACATCGAAGCAGTTGAAGCAGGGACTCTGCAGATAATTGATGCGGTTGTCTACATCGAAGGAGAAGCTCTTCTCCACGTATGCCTTGGTCTGTCCCCATGTAGGAGGAGCAATGATGTCAACATTATAGGTGCTGTCCGTCTCGTTGGTCATTATGAGGCGGTTGTAGACAGACCATGAGTTGGCTGCCGACTGGAACACAACGCCTGTTCCTTCCTTCTCAAACTTAATCTCACCTGTGCTGATGTCATAGGCACGGGTAAGGTATCTGTTGCTGCCAAAATAAGCCTCATGAAATTCCACAAGAATTTCATTCGACTTGGCATCGAAGTCAAAGAGCTTGTTGGTAATGGGACCGTAAGGTTCTATCCCCGTTACGTGCGTCCATCCGGCTGGCACCTGCACGGTAAACTGTCCCACCTGCTGGTGACTGTTGTTGTACACCGTGATGGTGGATGCCTCATAGTAGTGGGCAGTGTAGTACTCGCTGTACACGCTGTCGCGATAGGTACTCTCCTGTGTAAAGTACCAGTTGGTGCCGTCGGTGCTCGTCACCCATCCGTAGCCCTCAGACGAGAATGAGTTGCTGGCATCTTCCGCTCCTTCCACTCTCGAGGGAGCGTTCTTCAACTGGGCGAAGCCTGCCTTCTGCATCTGCAGAGCAGCATTGCTGCGGTTCACCATACCCGGAACGGACACGAAATTGTGAAGCCCGGTCTTTTTCAGTTTCTGCGCATAGGACACTTTTCCCAGTGTTCCTGCTGCCATGCAGCCCACTGCCATGAGCAAGGCTGCGCTAAGGGTTGATAAATGCTTCATATCTATTGATTTATGTATTGTTTATGTATTTGGGATGTTAACGTTTTTTGAGAAGTCACGATATTGGAAGCGAGAGCCTTGGCTGATGTTTCGTTCTCAGGTTGCTTGAGGAAGTAAGGACTGGCTATCCAGAAGAGGTCGGCCATATAGTTGGACTTCGACGGACTCTTGGTCTTGTATACCTGGAGAATCATAGCGAGGAAGGTTGCCGAGTCGATGCCCTGGCTTGTATTGATGTTGTAGGCTGTACCTGAGAAGAAGCCATAGGTACCGTACTCTTCGCTATACTTGAAGGGAGCCGTGATAAGTCCCGAGGTAGTGCCGTAGTAATAGGCACCTGTCGTAGCGATGAAGGCATTGTACACATAGTACTTGCCGAAGCGGCCTATATTCTGGTTGCTCTTAATCTGCACGGCACCGATGGAGTCGTTGACGATGATGGGGAAGGTGTAGCCCCACTCTGGTACAGAGAGTCCGCTGCGGCTTAGGGTGGCGTGTACGGTCTTGAACTCAACTGTTGACTCGCCGTCCTCGCTGAAGGTATTGTAGGCAAACACGTAGTTGCCTGCAATGTCGTTGTCAAAGTCGTACTGTTTCACGATAAAGGAGTCTCTCACGCCTGCTGCCTTGTACTTGATGTAGTCGGCACGGAAGTGACCCGTGGTATTGGCGCTCAGCTCCACACGCATGGTACCCTGGCTCTTGTCTACAGTGGCTTTCGCCCAGTCGGGGGCATAAGTTACCTCCACGGTCGTGTTGCAGGAGCACTCCTTGGTGTAGGAACCTTCGTTGTCGTTAGGCTGCACGATGTCGGCATTGTCGACGGTCAGGACCAGTCCGAACTGCGACACGTTGAGTACGATGGAGTCGTTGGCAGCCTTCTTGATGACGAGTTTGGCATTACGCGACTGACGGGAATCGTTGGCCTCGGATGCCAGTCTTACGGTGTTGCCGTCGATGGTGGCGGTGAGCCATGACGGTTCGTCGGTGTAAGCCGCTACAGGCACACAGTCTACGGTGACAAGTCCCTCGCTGGCATTGGGGTCAAGCGATGTCTCTGCCTTGGTAACGTTGATGGTGCTCTCGGCTACAGCATGGTAGTCGTTGTCACTGCTGCAAGAGGCCATCAGCCCCAAGGCAGCCATACCTATTATAATATGTTTCTTCATTGTTGCCGTTTAATTGTTTTTGCTCATGTTGGAAAGATAATACCAAGAGATGACAAACACATAACTGTTGTTCTGCTTGATAAGATTGCCGTCGGTGGTACATGCCAGTGCCAAGAAGCTGTCGGTGGTGTAGCCTTCCGATGCCAGCGTGCCGTCGTCCTCAAACTCGGTTTGCTGGCTCACACCGTGCCATACGAGATTCATACCACCCTCGCCCAGAAGGATACCCTGATCCAGATCGGCATTCATAAACCAGAGGGCAGGATACTTGCCCGAGGGGTCTTCGATGAGCTGGGAAGCCATGTTGAGCTTGCCCGTCTTCGGGTCGAAAGTGAGTGCGACGGCATAGGTATAGCCGCTTATCGTAAACTCGCCCTTGAGGAGGTTCTCCTTGCCTTCCACCTTGCTGACGGTCATGTCGCAACCGCCCGAGTAACTGCTGAGTGTCCAGTTGCCCACCCAGGTATCAATGCCTACGGTGTAGGGAGAGAGCTTTACGTTGGAGGCGTTCTTGGCCGTCAATTCGCCGGCTTCGTTTATTTCGAAGTCAGTTACCTCCGTACCGCTTACCATGACGGCATTGAGTGTCTGGATGCCTGTCGGAGTGACATAGAAGGGTTGCTCCACAACCTTGCTATCTGCCGAACGCGACAGGATGCGGCGTGAGCTGTTGTCTATCTCTATCGACTTGCTGGCGTCATCTGCTGTACCGGCGGTGTAGTTTACAGAGAGCTGGCGGTTTACACTTGCTATGCTGTCGAGGCGTGCCGTCCAGTCGATGTTCTCGGGAAGGCGGGTGAATACCATATTGTTGCCCCACTTCTTGCCCCGCACATAGATGCTGTCCTGCGTGAGCTTGGTTACGACAAACTCCCAGTCGCCCTGCTGTCCCTGAATGTCATTGTAGGTAGGGGTACCCAACAGGTGGAGGATGGAGTTGTAGGTATTGAAGGTAAGGACGGGTCCCATGCTGCGGTCTACACCGTAGCTTGACGTGGCACGTTCGGCAGAAGTGGCCAACTGCGGGTCGCCCGCCACTGTCACCTTACCATTCTGAAACTTGAGCAGGAAGGTGTAGCCACCACCTGTATAACTTTCACCGGTAAAATAATGAAGCTGCCAGCCATTGCCTGCCGACTCGAGTATCTTCTGCGTATTCTCTACCGTATTCTCGATGCGGTTGGCTGCCGACTCGGCAAAGTATTCCTTGTCGTCGTGCAGACACGACTGGAGACTCAGTCCTGCCGCGGCACACAACATTGCCAAATATATCTTCTTCATCATGTGTAGTCCTTTATTTTAAGTTATCCAAATCGAGTGACTGCATCTCTGAACCGCGGCGCAGGATGGTATTGCGCAGCACATCGATGTCGCAGTTCCAAGACTCCGACATGTAGCTTCTCACGAGGGTGAGCTTCTGCTCCAGAGCCTCCACGGCTGTCGTCCCGCCATTCGCCTCTGCATCGTCCATGATGGCCTGCCACTGCGCGGCAGTCTTGGTAATGTAGGAAGAAAGCATCTCGGCAAAGTCTTCCTGCCCTTCCGACATGGCGTAAGGCGTGACAAACCCCTTGCCGTGGGCTTCGGAATCATCCACCTGGTACCAGTTGCCGCTCACATAGCCCGACTCCGTTATCTTGTTGAAAGAAGTGTCGTAAGGCTTCTTCTGGTTCAGGATGTGGGTAAACTCGTGGTGCATGGTGTGGAAGTAGTATGTAGTCATGGCGTCATAGTCCTTGAGCACCGAGTTGGTAAGTTCGTTTACCATGTAGAGGGTCACCTTGAGACCACCTTCGGCTGTACCGAGCACCATGGTACCATTGCTATTGTATGCCGGACTGCCCACGAGGTGGATGACACGCGGCACATAAGACTTCACGAAGTCCTGCCCCATCACCTCAGCATAGGAGTCGAGCCAAAGGTACTTCACGAGGATGGCGAGTTTGGCAGACTTTGCTGAGTCGGCAGGCACAAGGGTATAGGAGTAGTCGGACTCGATGTCCTCCATCTTATACTTGAAGTCAATATTGTAAGGACTGGTGTAGTTTTTCTGCAACCAGAGATCGAATGCGTCACGCTGCGGCGATTCCACCGGGAAGATGGTGGTGCTGTCCGGATCGTTATCGGAGCAGGATACGAGTCCCAATCCTGTCGCCAATGCCAGCATGAGCATGAAAATATTTTGTTTCATATTGTTTCGTTTTTTATTTGTCAAGGAGTTAAAAACAACAGTTTTTGCAATTGAATTCTTCGTTCTTCACTCTCTTTATTTTCTTGGGTTGGCGGGCAATCCTGCCTCGATGACATCCTGTGGCAACTGGATGGCAAGGCGCGGGTCGCGTGCCTCCATGGAGTCGGTAACGTCGGTAACCTTATAGTTGCTGCGCACATTGCGGCGATAGATGGTGATGCCGTAACGCTTCACGTCCTGCATACGCAATCCCTCGTGAACTGTAAGGATGCGGCGCAGATGGAGTATGCACTGCAGCAGTGGTTCCTGCGTAGTCTGCTCTATAGAGAATGTAGTGTGCAGAGCCTTGCGAGGGGTAGCCTTCATAGGGGTGTAGTAGGCTGTCACTGCATCGCTGTAGAACTTTTTTACGTCATCGAGTGTGAGCTGTATGTCGCCTTTGGCGAAGGCAGAAAGTTCGAAGTTCAGGTCTTGCAGGGCTGCATCGTACTGCCCCAGCATCGCCTCAGCCTCAGCACGCACGAGGAGTGTCTCATCGCCTGTAAACTCAGCATACTCTGCATGCGGCGTACCGATGCCGGCCTGAATGTCACTGTACTCGAAGTCGTAAGGTATCTTGCGCACGATGTACTTGGAAAGTGAGGGATTGGAGAACACGCCATAGTTGAACACACTTCCGCTGTTGCCCCAAGGACCGTCCGACTGCACCGTCTCCTGTTCTGAGACCATAGCGTTGTGGGCATACATGTCGCCGTAAGAATACGGACCGCCGATGGCTCCCCATTCCGATGCCACAACCTGCAAGAGGAGGTTTGCCTTTACCGATGAGTTGATGTATGCGTTAGGCGCCACATCACCATTGACAGTGAGTTCTGCCCACGAAGCCCAGTCTCTGAGCAATGTCTTGGGACTGCTTCCCAATGCCTTGTTGGCATACTCCACTGCCTTGTCGTACTTGTGATAATAGAGATAGAAGCGTGCAGCGAAGGCTGCTGCCGATGCTGAGCCAAAGTGGAACTTGGGCTTCTCGAAGTTGTTCTCGCCGATGGTTTTCATGCCTTCTACAAGGTCGCTCTCTATCTTGGCATACAACTGGGCGAGCGTGCCGCGGTCATATTTCTCGTGTACGTTGGTCGATGCTGTCTCAGGATAAGGCAGACCGAAGTCGGTGTCGGCCGTCTGCTCGTCATAAGACTGACAGAAGACGTTGGCCAACTGGAACATGGCATAGGCACGGCAGAGCAGGGCCTCGCCCTTCTGACCGGCATACTGGCTCTGTGACGTTTCGCCCACTTCGCTGATGTGCTCCAGTGCAAGATTGGCTGTGGTCACAGCCTCATAGTAGGTGGACCACATCACGCTGGGACTCTCATAGTTGCCCGTCTCCGTAATGTCCGCCCAACTGTATGCCTGCTCCTGAAAACGGTCGGCCGCATCCCAACCGGTGTTGATGTTGCAGTCGGTATTGTCGGAGTACATCTCCAACAGGTAAGCGGGGTGTACCTGCGGATAAGCATTGATGAGGAGCTTGCTCACGTCATCGGGACTCTGGAGGTCGAGACGGCTGTCGGGCTGCTTGTCCAAATAGTCGTTACACGAGGTCAGACCCAGTGTCATGCCCAGGGCAACGACGGCTGTATATATATAATAATGTATCTTCATTATGTTTATATGAATATTTGGGGATATGGTTAAAGTCCGAGTTTCAATGTCAGGGTAAACTGCTTGGGCATAGGCGATGCCACACCACCGGCATTCATAAACTCAGGGTCCTGACCGTTCAACTTCTTGTCGGCATAGATAAGGAAGAGGTTGGTGGCCTGCAGTTTGAGCGAGAGGTTGTTGACAACCGTGCCGTCAAACCAGTTGCGGGGGAAATCGTATGCCAAGGATATCTCCTTCATACGGATGAAGTCGCCCTTGGCGATACGCTCCGAACTGTAGTTGTAGGCGTTGTATGCCGTAGCCAGTGCTGTCTTGTTCTGGCTGTACTCATACTTGCTCACGATGCCGGGCACATTGGTCACATTCTCGTCGCCGGGCTGCATCCAGCGGTTCGTGAAATCGTGCGTCATAGAGGTGAGGTCGTTGTACTGTGCACTGAACACAGGGTCGAGCCTTACCACGTTGCCGAAGGCATAGGTCATGAAAATATTGAGGTGGAATCCCTTGTAGGAGAAGACGTTGCCAAGCGAACCGTTGTAGATGGGGTCGGTAGAGCCTTCATAGATAAGGTAGTCGGTGCTGTTGCGCTCCTGGAAGTTGATGTCACCCACGGTAGCTACACCCTTTTCGTTGATGCACACAGGGTAGCCCTTCTCGTTGAGTCCCACGAAGGGGATAGAGAAGAGGGCACGTGCGGGATAGCCCTGCTTGGCAAAACCGGAGCCCTGGACAAGGTCGATGACACGCCCCTGGTTGTAAAGGTCAGTTATCTCGGTGCGGTTGTGCGAATAGATGAAGTTGGTCTGCCAAGAGAAGTCCTTGGTCTTGATGTTGGTAGAGGAGATGCTGAGTTCCTCACCCCACGACTTCATGCTTCCTACGTTGGCGTAGGTGATGCCCTGCAACTGGGTTACGGTGGGGGCAATCTCGTCGTAGTTGTTACGACGGTAGACATCGAGTGTCAGGTTGAGACGGTCGTGGAAGAATCCTGCATCCACACCGAAGTTGAACTCGTGTTTCTTCTCGTATGTCAGGTCTTCATTGCCGAGAGCCGACACCACAAAGCCCAACTCCTTGTCGCTGGTACTGGGACGGTAAGGGGTACTCATCGTCAACTTGGTCAGCGCATTGCAGTAGGAGGCATCGGGAGGTGTTCCCGTCAAGCTGTATGACACGCGGAAGGTAAGGTGAGAGAGGGGGCTGAGCTTGTTGAACCAACTCTCCTCGTGTGCATTCCATGCACCCGATACGTTCCAGGTTGGCATCCAGCGTGCCGTAGTAGTACGGCCCATCTGGTTGGAGCCTTCATAACGGAAGGTGCCGTTGATAACGTACTTGCCATTATAAGAATAGGTGCCGTTGGCATAGAAGGCTGCCGTGCGCGAACTGGTGTTGCGCAGACTGTAGTAGTTGGAGTTCTCCTGGTCGAGCTTCTTGAAGTACTGGTACTCGAAGTAGGCTGTCTCGCCACGGTAGTTCATGCCCCAGCCGTTAAACCATGAGCGGTTGCGGCTGATGTCGGTGGTCTCCATACCGCCGAAGAGGTTGACGATGTGCTTCTGTGCAAAGGTGTGGTTATAGTTGAACGTGGCACGGAAGTCGTAATCGGTCATGCGGTTCTCGGTGCGCTGATAGATACCGCCCTGCTTCAGCACGGAGATGGGAAGCGCATAGAGATCGTCCTTGTCTGTGAAGAGCAGTTTGTTGGCATCGCGTATCAGCGAGTTGTCCATGGCACGATAGGCCAGGGCCTGGTTGGAATCCTCCAGGATGTTGTGCTCCTGCGAAGAGGCACTGTACTTCACTGCTCCGAGCACACCCAGCTCGAGGTCACGGATAGGCTTCCACTTCAGCTCCATCTGGAACTTTACGTCAGAGACGTTCAGGTCGATGTAGTTGCTCTCCAACTCGTGCAGGATGTTGAAGGCTGCATAGTTGGCATGATAGTAAGTGGTGGGGTCGAGCGCACGCGAGGTGTTCAGTGCGTACGAATAGGGATTGATGTCGAAGTCGCGCTTTACCTGTCCCGACACCACGTCCACGTCCTGTCCCAGTGTGCCCGGGGCTTTCTGCTTGCGGTACGAACCGCTACCGATAATGTTGATGGATAGGTTGTCTAGGATATGGTGCGTCACGTTCATGTTGGCGGTGTAGCGGTTTACCTTGCTGTCAATGTACCAGCCCGGATCCGCCATGGCAGAGAGCGACGCATAGTAGTTGCTCTTCTGCGTACCGCCGCTCAGACTGACGGAGTGGTTCTGCATGATGGCAGAAGAGAAAAGTTGCTTAAACCAGTTGGTGTTACGGTATTCGGCCTGCTGCAGATAGGCGTTCTGCGCCTCCTGTGTATTAGCAAGTCCGAAGCTGCCGGTAGCGGTGTTGTAAGTATTGATGAGTTCGTACATCTTGCCATACACACCGTAGTCGGAGCCGTTGAGAATGTCGGAGAGGTTGAGCCATCCCTTGTCCTTCAACTCCTTGTAGATACCCATCTGGTCCTGCGAGTTGAGGATGTCGAAATTGCTATAAGAGGGGATAAGACGGGTGGTAAACTCACCCGTATAGTTGACGTGTGCCTGTCCTGCCTTTCCTTTCTTGGTAGTGACGACTATCACACCGGCCATGGCACGCGCACCATATATAGAGGTGGCACTACCGTCTTTCAGTATCTGGAAACTCTCGATATCGTCGGAGTTGAGTCCTGCAATGGCAGAACTGATGAGGGTCTCGGCATCACCCGATGCCAGGTCGTCGGCACTCACGTCCGACACGTCTTCCATGATGACACCGTCAACAACCCAAAGGGGTTTGCTGCTACCATAGATGGAGGTAGCACCGCGTACACGAATCTTCGGTGCAGAACCAAAGGTGCCGCTCACGTTCTGTACTGACACACCGGCGGCACGTCCTTCGAGCGAACGGCTAATGTCTGCTACACCGTTGAGCTTGGCCTCTTCGGCATTCACACGGTCGGTGGCACCTGTAAAAAGTCGGCGGTCGGTCTTCTGCAGACCGGTTACCACGACTTCCTGCAATTCGGCAGCCGACTTCATGACCACTGTCATGGAAGGTGCGGCAGGAAGCGTCTGGCTTTTCATTCCCACATAACTGAATACCAGTTTGACACCCTTGGGAACATTGAGTTTGAAATTACCGTCTACATCTGTGACTGTACCAGTAGCTGCCCCCCCATAAATCGTTACGGAGGCACCGATAATCGGTTCGTTGTCATCCTGAGACACTACGGTTCCAGACACATCCATCTGGGCAAACGCTGCTCCTATGCTTATCAATAGACAAACAAAGAAGAGCGAGAGTCTTTTTTCCATAATACTTCTCGTCTTGTATAAAAAATTATAATAAATGTTGTTATCGGCTGCAAAAATACAACAAATTCATAAATTATTACGCTTTTTTACATAAAAAGTGCAAACAAACCCTGCTCTACGTTACGAATTAACTACACTATACGTATATTTGGCATAAATTTACAAGGCAAAAAACCATTATAGCTTACAAAAACAAACCTACCCAAACAACAACTGCAAAACTTCGTTAAGCAATAGCAAAAAAACTGGTACCTTTCTTTTGTACGCGCAGAAAGGGCATACTACAAAAATGCCACAGCTTCTATGATGGCCATGCACGTACGTGAAATGGAGAATGCACGTACGTGAGATGGAGAATGCACGTACGTGAGATGGAGAATGCACGTACGTGAGATGGAGAATGCACGTACGTGAGATGGAGAATGCACGTACGTGAGATGGAGAATGCACGTACGTGAGATGGAGAATGCAGAGAAGTGAAAACTATTCGACCTGTACGGTTGTTTTTTCGGACACAGAAAGCGCGGATTCACTCGGAACATTTCTCTTGAGTGGTACGGCGCCCTCGCTGTACCACTCAAACGAGAATTTTATCACTAAGTGATTTTTCCTAAGTGCGCCTTGAAAATCAAACCGTACAGGTGGAAACTATTTCTTGATGGTAAACTCAAACTTCAATCCGCCTTCAGGCAAGTTGACCACACGGATGGTACCGCCATGCAGCAGGACGGCATTCTTGACAATGGCAAGTCCGAGTCCGGTGCCGCCCATTTTACGGCTACGACCCTTGTCCACACGGTAAAACCGTTCGAAGAGCCGTGCAAGATGCTCTTGAGGCACACCCTGCCCGTTGTCGCGGAAAATAAAATGCCACTTGTTGCCCTGCTCCTTGGCTTCGAGCGTGATGGCCGTATTCTCACCGGCATAGGCAATGGCGTTATCGGTAAGATTGCGGAAGACGCTGTAGAGCAGACTGCGGTTACCCTTCACCACGATGCGTTCGGGCAAAAGGTTGACAAACTCCATGTGGTGCTCTTGGCACTGCAGAGCTGTCTCCTTCATAATGTCGGACACCATACGGGCGATGTCCACTGCCTCAAAGTCGATCATGTCCGAACCATCATCCAGACGGTTGAGCGTGGAGATGTCACGCAGAAGGGAGGTAAGACGCTCGCTCTGGGCATAACACCGCTGGAGGAACTGCGCCTTGGTCTCTTCATTGATATGGGGATTGTCGAGGATGGTCTCGAGATAGCCCTGTATGCTGGCTACAGGCGTCTTCAGCTCGTGGGCAATGTTCTGGGTGAGCTGCCGCTTGAGGATGCCCTGCTCCTTACGGGTGGTCTGCAGCCGCTTGTACATTTTGATGATCCGCTCTGCTATCTCGCCCAGTTCATCGTCGGGGAACTTGGAGAGGTCTTCCACCTCAAGGCTCTCATTGTGGTCGGCCTTATAGGCAAAGGTACGCAACTTGGTGATGTTCTGCCCCAGACGGCTGGTAAAGCGGTAGAGCACGACGGTAAGGAGGATGACAGCAAAGACAGCAAACCAGATGTAGTGCTGGTCGGCCCGGAGCGATTTGGCCAGGTCGTTGTTGTAAGGTAAGGCACTGCGGATAATGAGCGAGTCGGCGGGAAAATAGGAAGCCACATAGAAATAGTCGCGGTTGAAGGTATTCGACTGCCTGTCGACACTCGCTCCCTTGCCCCTTCTCAATGCGTCCTGTACCTCCCGGCGGTTGAGGTGGTTGGCAAAGTGGGCATAGTCCTTGCTCATATTGTCGTAGAGGACCTTGCCATCGGGACGGATCAGCGTAACACGCAGGTCACGGTTGTCGTGGTCACGCACAAAGGCATTGAGCCGCTCTTCAGAAACGGTGATACGTCGACCATTCTTCACCGTGTCACTCATCAGCACACCCGCATCGTGTGCAAGGGCAAGGTCTTCTTCGAGAAGGGCATTGTAACTCTCCAGCCTCAGCGTGAGCATACTTACCTTGAACTGCTTTTCGCGCGCCTGCTGAAACACGATAAAGCTGACAGCGAACACCAGGAACACCGCCAGTACCATCAAATAAAGCCGCCTGCCTACCTTTTTATGTCGAGCCATGCGTTTTTCTCTATAACGTTTTTGTTTCGGAAGTAAAGAAAATGCCCGTCAGGCATCAAAATAATAGCCGAACCCAAGACGAGTAACGATGCACTTGGCGAAGGAGCCTATCTTCTTGCGCATACGCGTAATGTTGACATCTACCGTACGGTCGAGTACCAACACGTCCTTGGGCCACACGCGGTCTATGAGCTCCTGACGGGAGAACACCCTACCTCGCTCTTCCAGCAGAAGGCGCAGCAACTCGAACTCGGTCTTGGTAAAAGGCACATCCTCTCCGTCGACAGCTACCGTCTTCTTGTCGAGGTTCAGCACAAGACCTTGATAGCTGATCACACTCGGCTGTCCACCCTTCTCTGTATTGCCGGATGTACGGCGCAACACAGCACGCACCCTTACCAGCACCTCACGGATGGAGAAAGGCTTGGAAATATAGTCGTCCGCCCCGAGGTTGAACCCCGTCACGGTATCGTTCTCCGTGTCGCGTGCCGTAAGGAAGATGATGGGTACATGTGCTGTATGCTCATCCTCCTTCAGACGCTTGGCCATCTGAAAACCGCTCATGCCGCCCATCATCACATCGAGCAAAAGCAAGCGGAAGGAAGCGATGTCCTTCTCCATTGCCTCCTCGGCTGAGTTGGCAGTCTCTACTTGATAGCCTTCCGTCTCAAGGTTGAACTTCAAGATCTCGCAGAGGTCCTGCTCATCGTCCACTACCAATATTCTACAATTCTTTTCTTCCATCGTATTGTTGTTTTGTTCTTTCTAACACACCACCTACACCTTATTATATATATAGTACGTACGGAGAGGCAGCCAGAATCTACATACATATTGACCAACCGGATTCTGACGATGCAAAGGTACAACTTTTATTTTGTAACACGCTTTACAGACGGTTACATTTTCGTGTCATTCATAAGTCGAAAGTATGAAGACGCATCTGCCATAAGGTCAAAAGATACATTCGGATATCGCCCAAAGGAATATCCGATAAACAAAACACACACAACAAACCTAATGCCTGTTCTACACAAAAACGCACAAAATATGCGCTTTTTACAAGCACCAATCTTAAAAAACATTAAATACGCCACAAGGGAATTTCATTAGAAACATATCATCTTTCACTTATACAATACACTCTTATGATTATATTGTTATCTTTCTACAATGCATCTTCCGAGGTGTACTATTTCTTTAATTCCACCCCCTTGTCTTAAATTCTCGGCAAATTTACAAACTATTTATTAAACAGGCAAGAAAAAAAACAAGAAAATATCAAGGCTAAAGACAAGAATCGTCCGGCTTTAACTCTTTTTCAACTTCCAGACAAGTAAACGCACCCCCTAAACACAAGATTATTCCACCTAAAAGGAGGAAAAAACAATATTTCCCCCTACCCTGCATACAACCGTCAAAAGACATTTTTCACACCCGCCAGGTAAATAAAGTTTCCTAAGTCTGCACATACACGGAGCGACTGGAGAATATACGCCTTTTATGCAAAAAGTCCTTAAAAACAGCAACTGCAAACGACTGTTAAATAGTTTGGAGCTATTGCTTTTTTCACTATCTTTGCCGTCAGAATATCATCTTTTACTTATACAACAATTTATGAAAAACATTTACGCAACAATGGTAGCCATGTTGCTATGTGCAAATGGCTACGCCACCGACTACAAGAAGGCGGAACGAACTGGGAAGTTTGATGCCTTCAGCATGATTGCCATGCAACAAATAGAACAGAACGCAGACGGCACAGCATCTGCCAAGGGAAAGTGTGCTGCCGCCAGCAAGTCAGACAACCGCTACACGGCTACTGTCCAAATGACCAACGGGGCAGACATGGCCAAGCTCGCATCGAAGGGCTTCCACATTTCTACGCTGGTAAGCAACTTCGGCATCATCACCACTACCCTGGACAGTCTGCAGATTCTGGCAGAGGACAAGGACGTGGAGCGTATCTCCTTCAACGAGTACAGCATGAACCTCGACCTCAACAAGGCCAATACCGTTACGGGCGTAGACCTTGTACACGATGGCAACTATAGCGTCAGCAACTCACAGTCGGCCAACAGCCTGTCACGCGCATATACAGGAAAAGGAGTCATGATAGGCATCTTCGACGCCGGTTTCGACCCTAACCACGCCATGTTCCTCGACAAGAACGGCAAGAGCCGCTTCAAGATGATCATCAGCAAGGACGGTTCGGCCATCACCGACTCCGCCACCATCGCAGCGTACACGACCGACTACAAATATGACACACATGCCACACACGTGAGCGGTATCGCAGCAGGATATTATAAAGGTGACGATTTCCAGATAGAAGGTGTGGCTCCCGAGGCCGACCTCGCCATGGGTCCCATTATGTCTACCGCTTCAGACCTCGTGGCGCTCAAGACACTGGCAGAATACTGCAAGGCAAGGGGAGAGCGACTGGTTACGAATATGTCGTACGGCACGATAGTTGGCCCACACGACGGAAGCGACCTCTACTCACAAGCCCTCAACAACCTGATAAAGGAATACGACATCGTGGCATGCAACTCGGCAGGAAACAGCGGCAACGAACTGCTTGTACAGAAACACACGTTTACCTCCTCGACAGACGAGATGAAGGCCATCTTCGACCTTTATACAAGCAGTAACCAGATAAAAAGCTACATTACCACCAACAACACATCCCCCATCAACATGGACATCATCGTGCTGACGATCGCAGACAGATGCAGCACCGTCCTCGGCAGATACCCAGCCATCGTAAACGGCGAGGCACAGAGTCTGCACCTGAGCGACAGCCTCTTCAACGACACCTATATAAATATAGCCAAGGAAAACATACACGACGGACTTGCCGGTTATGCCATCAACAGCGGCATCAACGTTAAGGACTCCTACTACCGCATAGCCTACGTCATCACAAGCGAAGAAGGACAGAAGGTGGTGGTATACAACGACAAGGGGTGCCCGTTCAACACAAGTTTCAGTGACTATACCAAGGAACTGACAAGCAACGGCACTGTAAACAGCAGTTGCAGTGCCAGCGAGATGTTGGTGGTAGGTTCATACATCACCAGCCCAAGCTTTACCAGCAGCTACGACAACAAGACCTACAAATTGTCTAACAGCAGCGGAACATGGGGAACACAGGAAGGCGAAGTGACAAGCTACTCCAGTTACGGTACACGTTACGATGGGACTGAGTGGCCATGCATTGTGGCTCCGGGTGCCTACGTGGTGTCAGCATACAACAGATACGACACACAATACAGCCACAAGAAGAAACAAACAAACTCCGGCACATACAACAATACCGAATACAAGTTCTGCGCCATGAGCGGAACGTCAATGGCTTCGCCATACATGGCTGGTATCGCAGCCGTCTGGCTGGAGGCAAACCCCAACCTGACGCACGAGCAGATAAAGGCTATCGCACAACAGACAGCCGACGTAGACGAATACTGCAAGGAAGGAAACCACTTCTACAATCAGGGCAAGCAGGCCGGAGCAGGGAAGGTCAACGCACTGACAGGACTGCAGTATATCCTGAGCGAGATGGAAGAGGCTGCTGTCGATACACTCGTACTCGACGAGAACGAGGCATTGCCCGCAGGATGCAGCGGCACCAAGCACGTAGTACTGAAGCGCACCTTCAACACGACCAACTACAACACTGTCGTACTTCCATTCAGTATGGACGCTGCCTTGATAGCCGCCACCTTTGGAAGCGACACAAAGGTATACACGTTCGACATCAACTCCGATACACAAATGACATTCTACAAAACCAACCGCATCGAGGCCAACAAACCTTTCTTGATGCTGACGAAGACGGCAGACACCACCTTCGATATCGACAACGTAGAGGTCGTTGAGGGTGAGGCCGTAGACCCGGGACTACACTATGACTTCGTGGGTTACTATGGTGAGTCCACGTATCTGGAGGCCGGGCTGTACTTCATCTCAGGCGGAAGGCTCTACCGTTCGGTAGGAAAGAGCAAGATAAAAGGTTACCGCGCTTACTTCCGCCCAGTAGACACCGCCACAGAAGCCAAGGCTTCCGTTATGTACGTGGACGGAGAGGCTACAAGCATCACATACGTAGGGGCTGACACGCAAACTGCAGATTCGGACGTGCTCTACAACATCAACGGCCAGGAAGTGGGCAAAACCAACCAACAGAACCTGCCAAAGGGCGTTTACGTAACGAAGGGGAAAAAATACATCGTAAGATAACTACACTATAAATATGTGATTTGTTGCGAAAAGTAAAAAGATGAGATAGGTTCAGTTTTCGTACAGGTACGCAAAAGAGTGCACAGGACAACAATTCAAGAGAGGGAACCCGTCGAATGACGGATTCCCTCCTTTTGTTTCCCTAAGCGCAAATACTGTCAGAAAGCATTAATCTGCGTATTCATCCATGCAATACGATCCTTGTAATTGTTGCGCATCCGCATCACCGCATCACCGTAAGACAGGGTCTCATCACCGTTTTCACGTGAAGAAATAGGCCATAAGGCTATATTCAGTTCATCGGAGTGCTTCAGGTACTCAGCCTGCGAGGCTATGTATGTGTCAACCGACTCGTACAATGATTTCTGGGCATTCCATTTCTCCTTTACACGAGCCTTGAACGTGGCATCCTGAAAGAGCTGACCGTAATAGATGGCACCAATTATCTTCCAGCCGTTCCAGTATTGGTACGTTCCCCAGTCAAAATCCCATACTGGTCCGGCCACCATCTTGCCGTTCGCATCCTTATGCATATAACTGCTCTTCGGATGGGCCGGTTCGCCATTGCCGGCCAGCTCATGCACCAACCACCAGTCGATGTATGAATCCAAATCCATATAGTCTGCAAATTTGCGGGCACTGAATTCGGCATTGTCATAGAGAGCCGTCTCGAGGTCGTCGACGTACTGCTTCATGTAGTTGAACTGTGCATCGTTCACTTCGTCCGGATCCTTGAACATGTATGGCATATTTCTCCGTGTAGACATGAACTTGTACTCCTCGTCGTAGTTGATGTCCAGCTCCATGATATAACCACCGGTAAGTGCTTCGCCCGATGTTGCCTTCTCGTCAATCTCGGCTATGTTCACACGGTTCTCGCTAACCTTGATGTGTTCACAAAGATAGTAGTTGCCAATGTGCTTTCCGTTCAGTACCACTTCAACGAACTTTCCCGTTGGGTTCCACCCCATCGTACTTGTCTGCCGGGCTATATAAAGCGACACGTCGTTACGGAGCAATGTACGGTCCATCCAGTTGGCCAGCAGGTCAAAACGTTTCTCCTTTGGCAGCCCAAGCACTTCGGCTTTGCTGTCCAGTTTTATGGCGTACGGCTTCTTGGGGAACAGCCACGTTGAATTGCCACGCCCTTTGATGGAGAGACTTCCCTGGCTGTCTACTGTCCCGTCGGGCTTTATGATTTTATATTCTGCATCCTTCATCCAGTCATCCTTGCTTGTGATATCAACTCCGTTTGGGGTGTTTATCTCCATGACGGGCAGACCGGAATACTTTACGGTAACGGTATAACTGCACACTCCTCCATCATCAGAGACAACCTTATACGTCACGGGACTGGAGAAATCCTGCTCAGACACCCCACTCCTCTGCTCTGTGTTGCCTACATATACTGTGCCGTTTGTAACAAACGAAGGCTTTAAACTTGTAACGTCTGTGATGTATGGTGAGCCCAGTATGATGTCGCTACCATCGATGGTAGCCTCTACGTCTTTCAGCACAGCGGACGAATTGTCCTTAGCCGACAGAGAGAACGAGGCAAATACGTTGTTGGTATATTTCAGTTGGAATGTGGAGGAAGAAATCATCATCGGCTTTCCGTTGTCGTCGGTCGTGGATATGACGAAAGCCACCTGGTCGTTATAATCTACCCCTGTACCAGCATCTTCGATGGTAGCCTTGTATTGCCCTTCTTTCAGAACACCTTGTCCGTCGTAACACTGTTCCACCTTGGCAAGCCGGTAGGCTGTAGGAGCGTCAACATAGCCTCCACGGCTAACTCCCACCTTGTCAAGTGCAATCTGACAACCGTCTGCCGATGTATCGTAGCAGAAGAGGGCAGACTGCGGATTTACCCTGAACTCTATCGTAGCCGGCGCATCTTTTGACACAGTAACACACTGTGTCGTAAGAATGGCAATACTTGTAGGACAGACGTATTGTTTGGGGAACGTGAATGTCGAACCGTCCGACATAGTGAATGTAATGGCATGCGTATTGTCATTCTCTGCTATACCGCATATGGAGAGAGTGCCAGCGGCAGAGAATGGCGTCACTACCGAGTCTAATATTTTTGTGGTGTCATTCGTATCATACACCTCAAACAAATAATACCCGTTTTCGTCTATAGCGACACGAACTGACGTGGTGTTTACAGACACGTCATTGCCGTTCTCGTCCTTTATGCGGGTAAAGTTTTCCCCATTGTCATACGATACGGTCAAATAGCCGTCCTGGTCAACCTTTAAGTATGGCATCCTGCCGTCTGCACCGTCCTTGCCATCTACACCATTGACAATATTGATGCAAGTGTTGTCAGAGAAACGGATAGACCACCCTCCTGCTCCGTCATCTATTGCCATAACTTCTTTTACCATTTTACCTTCTTTGCAAGCCTCTGCAAGTGCCTGTATTGCCGACTGCATGTTAGAAACTGTTGCCTCAAGTGCATCCAATCGGCTGTTCACACCGTCCATATCGGAACAGGAACAGAACAGGACACACAGACAACAGAATAAAATAGAGAATAGGTTCTTCATCGAAACTTTGTCTTATATTAGTTGATTAAATGAATTTGTTCATAGAATTGGCAGTACACTTACAAAGACCTACGTACTATGGGAAAGTAAAAAACGAATAGTATTTTGTTCCTCACCATTCCAGACAAGAACCCACATCTGCCATTTTGGCGCAGATAAGTTGTTTGTCAGTTGCATTCTGCTCATTCTGTCATATTTCTTGGCAGTGTATTCTCCTTGGCACATGCTTTGTTCTAATATCGGCGAACGTGTGGAATGAAGGATACCTGATTCGTCAGGTTACTCAAGAAAACGTTCGCGAACAAACAACATTATTAATCGAATAAAAATAAAAAAGATATAATTATGGGAAAAGTAATTGGAATTGACTTGGGTACCACAAACA
>CAVFRG010000004.1:0-83714 GCA_963624905.1 Oscillospiraceae bacterium | reverse complement strand
CTCGAACCCACGACATTCAGAACCACAATCTGACGCTCTAACCAACTGAACTACATCCACCATGTTGGTTGCTTGTAGGAAGTAATCCTTTTAAGCGAGTGCAAAGGTACGGAATATATTTGTATTGACCAAATAAATTCCGTACTTTTTTCTAAAAAAGTTATTTGTTCTCGCCAGGAGTGGTAGTTGGGGCAGCTGGAGCCGCAGTATTTTCTGTTGCGGGAGCTGCTGTGGAGCCTGTAGCGGGAGCGCTCTTCTGGTCGGCAGCGGGAGCCTTCTTGGCGGCATCGTTGCTGGCACCCGGCATAGCGGGCAATGCTGTCTGCTCCTGTGTGGCACCTTCCATGACGCTGCTGTCGCCAGTGGCCTGAGGAGCCACGTATGCACATGCCACACTGAGCACTACCATAGCGATGGCCAAAGCCCATGTCATTTTTTCAACTACGTCGGTGGTCTTGCGTACGCCCATGATAGAGTTGGACGAAGAGAAGTTGGAAGCAAGTCCGCCGCCCTTTGATTCCTGGATGAGCACGATGAAGATCATCAGCAGTGCTGCCAGTACGATAAGAATTACAAATAATGTGTAAGCCATTTTTTGAAGTTTTGTTATTTATTGTTTTATTGTTTGTTGCTAATGTTTGCTGTTGCCTTGTTGTTTATGATCAGTTTCTCGAGGAAGCGCATTTGGTCTGTGTAGTATGCACTCTTTGTGGGTTGGCGTTTTTGCAGACGCTCTATGATATCGAGTGCGCGGTCGTACTTCTTTTGCTTGATGTAGATGTGCGCAAATGTCTCTGTATAGATGCTGTCACTTACAGGTTGCGTTTCCGCCTCTTTGGTCTTGCCGTTCTCGGGCGAGGCGGCCGGCATTTCCTGTTGGTCCAGTTTGGGCAGTTGGAAACCACCCTCTTCCATGAATCCGTCGATGAGTGCCACCGTGCGTGAGGTGTTGTCCTCTTCCTGTTGCTCGTTGTCGGCAGTCTGCATGAGGTATGCCACATAGTCGACCGTGGCATCAGCCGGTGTCGGTTTGCGTTTGTCTTTCTTTGTGTCTTCCTGCTGTTGTTCTGCGGGAATGGAGTCGAGGAAGGAGTCGATGAGGTCTGATGTCCTGTCGGCAGTCTTCTCAGTCAGTGTTCTGTTCTGTTTGGGTGCAGTTTCGGGTTTCTTGAACTGGTAGTGGGCTGCTTCTATCATGCGGAAGATAACCCTGCGGTCGGTGATGTATATGGCTGCCCGCTTGAGTTCTTCGTTGAAAGTAGGGTCGTGCAGCAGGTAGAGGTTTTGCAGCATGAGCAGTCTTGCCGTCTGATAATACGGATACAACGCCAAAAGAGCACGGAGATCGTAGAGGGTCTCCTTGCTCATTTCTTCTGGATGCTGTATCAGTCTTGTCAGTTCCACAATCGTGTTTTTTTACTTTCTTACTTTTTTACTTTCTTACTTTTTTACCCTTTTACCAGTTGGCTACGGTGGCATTGAAAATCTGCTCCACGAGGTTTTCCACCATTTTGGTTACCAGTTCTTCCTGTACGGAGCTGAGGCTCTGGGTTGTCTCGTAACTCTGCGAGGCGGTAAACTGGCGTTCGAAGTCCTCTGCGTGGTTCGTGTTGTTGGTGAAACGAACGTTGACCGTCATGGACAGTTCCGTCTGTGCGGAATATCCCTCGCTCGATACCGACTTGTTTCGTTGGGTGTACTGTGTTATTTCGCCTTCAATCTTGAGGTCGCCGTCACGCTTTACCTGTATGAGTCGGGTGTGACTGGCAAACTCGTCCTTCAGTTTGTTGTTGAACATAGGTCCCATAGGTCCCCACACGTATGAACTGCGGATAGGGAAGTCGACTATCTGTATAGTCTTTGTCTTGGTGTAGTCTATGCTCGAACCGTTCAGCGCATACTTGACGGAACATCCGGCTGTGACAGCCAAGGCTACTATTACACCTATTATATATATATGTCTGGCGAGATACTTCATGCTTCGTATAGAGTCATTATTCCAGTCCGTACTGTTTGATGCGGCGATAGAGTGTCCTGTCGGATATGCCCAACTCCTGTGCCGTCCTTTTGCGGTTGCCGTTGTTGCGCTGCAGCGTCTTCTCGATGATTTGCCTGCTCACATCGCTGAGGTTCAGCGTTTCCATTTCCTTTATCTCTTCGGCTTCGGCTTCTTCGGCTTCGGGCTGTGCTGTTACAGCGTCATCCTTGCTGAGAGTGGGGGTGTAGGGTACGGGAGTGTTCGACTGCATGCTGTGGTGGGATGCAAAACCGCTTGCCCCGTTCAGCTGGCGTGCCTCGTCGAGTTGCTGTCTCAGCGAGAGCATGTCACGTCTCAGGTCGCTCACGTTGCCCTTCAGCTCATAGAGAATCTTGTAGAGCAGTTCGCGTTCGTTCTCATAGCTGTGCGTATCGTTGGCATTGTTGGGCGAGATGGTGGCAAGCTGTGTAGACTCCTCGTCCTGTGGGATGAACTTCAGAAGGGTGGGGGAGTCTATTTCGCGTTCTTCGCTCAGTACGGACATTTGCTCGGTGATGTTCTTGAGCTGTCTTACGTTGCCCGGCCACTTGTATTTGAGCAGGATGTGCTTGGCATCTTCGGTAAGCGTGATTTTCGGCAACTTGTACTTTTCGGCCATTTGCATGGCGAAGAGCCTGAAGAGCAGCAGAATGTCGTTACCACGTTCGCGCAGAGGCGGCATCTTTACCGGTATGGTGTTGAGCCTGTAGTACAGGTCTTCTCTGAAGCGCCCCTCACTTACGGCCTTGCGCATGTTGACATTGGTAGCGGCGACGATGCGCACGTCGGTCTTCCGAATCTCCTGTCCGCCGACCCGGATGTATTCGCCCGTCTCCAGTACGCGTAGCAGGCGTGCCTGTGTGGCAATGGGCAGTTCGCCCACCTCGTCGAGGAAGATGGTGCCCTTGTTGGCTGTGCCGAAATATCCTTCGCTTTCGCCTATGGCTCCAGTGAAGGAGCCTTTCTCGTGGCCGAAGAGTTCGCTGTCGATGGTACCCTCGGGAATGCTTCCGCAGTTGATGGCGAAATATTTCTCTCTTCGTCTGGGAGAGTTGTCGTGTATGACGCGCGGTATGATTTCCTTGCCCACACCGCTTTCGCCTATGATGAGCACAGAAAGATCGGTCGGTGCCACCTGTAAGGCGACATCGAGTGCATGGTTCAGCCCGTCGCTGTTGCCGACGATGTTGTACCGTTGTTTGATCCTCTGAAGCTCGGACGTGTTCATAGAGTTGGCAAAATTACGTTTTTTTTTTGAATTATAGGCAGAAAGCCGCTCCTTTTACTTGTTTTTTAACGTTTAGCTTCGGCTTGCTCGTTTTTCTTCTTGGGTATGGAGAATCTTACCTTCTCGCTGTCGTCTCTTCTCTCGTGGTAGAGTTTGGGCAGAGGATTGGCCGTAGCTTCATCGTATGCGTTGCGGTTGCGGAAGGTGTCGATGGCGAGGTATACAGCATGGCGGAACGACATTTCGTCGGCATTTCCGCTGCCTGCTATGGCGTAGCCGGGTGTGATGTCCGGTGCTGTGCGTATGATGGGGAGTCCGGCAGTATAGATAATGCCTTCGCCGGAGCAGAGTGCGTTGAAGGGCGTGGTGGCCTGGTCGTGGTACATGGCCATGATGCCGTCAAACTCGCTGAAGTATGCCTTGCCGAAGAATTCGTCGGAGGCATACGGGCCGAAAGCCTGGATGCCGTTGGCTGCCAGTTCGTCTATGGCGGGAATGATGATGTCTTTCTCTTCGGTTCCGCAACTGTTGTCCTCATTGTCTTTGGGGTTGAGCGAGAGGACGGCAATACGTGGGTTCGTGATGTTGAAGTCGCGCTTCAGAGTCTGCTGGAAGAGGGTAGTCTTCACAATGATATTCTCCTTGGTGAGGCTTGTGACCACCTCTCTGAAAGGAGCCTTCTCCGTAATGGAGGCGATGCGCATCGTGTCGCCCACGAGGATGGTGAGTCCCTTCTTCCCTTCGCCCAGGCAAGTCTCAATGTACTGTCTGTGTCCCTTGAAGGTATAGTTCTCGATGAGTGCGTTCTCGTTGTTGATGGGTGCGGTTACCAATACGTCGTACAGGGCGTTGCGGTAATCGGTCATGGCCCTATCGAGCGCCATGACGGCAGCCTTGCCCGATTCGGGGGTAGGCATGCCCATGTCCACCTTTACATCTTCGTCGACGGCGGCGAGCAGGTTGATGCGTCCGTCCTCGGCATCGGTGGCGTTCTGTATGATGGAGAACTGTGCCGGAAGGTTCATGGCCTTGCGGTAGTAGGCTGCCACTTTGGGCGAACCATAGATAATGGGTGTGCACAGTTCCAGCATCTCAGGTTCTGCGAAGGTTTTAAAGATGAGTTCGTATCCGATACCGTTGGTATCTCCGTGGGTGATGGCCACCCTTATTTTCTTGTTGTCCATTATAATGTTATTTTATTGTCGTTAGAACAGCCTCAAGCTGTTTTGTTAAATTTCTCTTTTTCTTTTCGGGAGCGTAGACGAAGGCAATGACGGCGATGTCGCCTTTTGTCCTCATCATGTACGGGCCTCCCATGGCGTCGCCTTTCATCTGCCACAGTCCCCGTTCTGCTATGTGGGGAATTGTCATATACATGCTGTCCGTTTCGCCGGGCATGTTTTTTTGCAGGATGCTGTCCACCTGCTGTTGTAGGGAGGCAAATGTATCGTTCTTCCCTCTTCCCTCTTCCCTCTTCGTTCTTCGTTCTTTGTTCTTCGTCCTTCGTTCGTCGTCCTTCACTCTGAATACGAGTATGTTCTGCATGCCGGTGTTGGCATTGTTGCTGAGCCAGAGGAATCCTTTCCCCTTCTTGGAGGCGTCTATCGACAGGGGAATCTTCATGTCGATGCCGAACATCCGCTTTACCTCTCGCTGCTTCTCGGGGTTCTGCTTGATGGTGGATGCCAGGTGTTGCAGCTCGCTTTGGTCGATGAGTGTGCGCAGTTTTTGTGCGTTCCCGTTGGGCTGTCCGTCTTTGTCGTAAAGCATGGCCCGGAGTTGTTCGGCCGACTTCGCCCTAATGCGGATTACGAGCTGCGGCGTGGCGTTCGCATCCTTGTATGTCTTTGCGGAAAATGCCTCGTGTCGTTTGTCTATGTCTACCACGATGCGGGTTCTTACCGTCGAGTAGCTGCCCTTTGCCTTTCCCCGCTTCACGCTGATGACATTGCAGAGGGGTTCCGACTGGGGCAGTGCCGGTACATCCTCCACCAGTATCTCCGAGACGATATTGGCGGTGTCGCCTTCCAGCACTACCTCGTAGGGCTGCCCGGTGCTGGAGGGCAGTCGTTTGCCCTTTCCTCCGTTGCATCCTGTCAGCAGAATGACAATCAGGAGAGAGAGGAGAGGAAACCTCGTTGTTTTCAATGGGCGTTATTCCGTTTATTTAAAACCGTCCAGCCATCTTTGCCCGGGCTTGGTATATAGCCAGGCCAAAAACAAACCGGCGACAACGGCTGTTAGCGTTAAGGTAAATGCAAATGATTCCATAATAGTTTCTCTTTTTCTTCTTTTTGCTTTACCATTTATTTGCTGCTTCTATTGGTGCATCTTCTATTCCTCCTTGTGCTCTCGTATCTCCCCGATTTTCTTGGAGGTGCTGAGGAGTCCGCAGGCAGCGTAGATGTCCTGCCCTCGGCTGGCTCGTATGGTGGTGAACACCCCGTGCGAGGTGAGGTAGTCGCGGAACTGCTCCATCTTCTGGTCGTCCACGCCCTTGAGCGGGACGTCGGGAATGGGGTGGAACCTGATGAGGTTGAATCGGCAGTCGAGGCCCTTTACCAGCTTGATGATAGCCTTGGCATGCTGCATGCTGTCGTTTACGCCCTTGAACACGATGTATTCGAAGGAGAGGCGGCGCTGGTGGGAGAAGTCGTAGTTGCGCAGCAAGTCTACCACCTGTTCTATGCCCATGCCCCGTTCTGCCGGCATCAGTTCGGCTCGTTCTTCGGGCAAGGGGTCGTGCATGGATATGGCCACGTGGCACTCGCTCTCCTCCAGGAATCTCTTCAACTTGTTCTTGATGCCCACAGAGCTGACGGTGATGCGTTTGGGGCTCCAGGCCCATCCGTACTGTGCGGTGAGAATCTCTGTGGCGCGCAGCACGTTGTCCAGGTTGTCCATCGGCTCTCCCTGTCCCATGAACACGATATTGGTGAGCCGTTCGGCCTCCGGCAGCGAGTAAATCTGGTTAAGGATGTCTCCTGCCGTGAGCGATCCTTCGAATCCCTGCTTGCCGGTTTGGCAGAAGAGGCAGTTCATCTTGCAGCCTACCTGCGAACTGACACACAGCGTGGCGCGGTCCTTGTCTGGGATGTAGACGGTCTCTACCGACTTGCCGTCGTGTGTGGGAAACAGGTATTTCACGGTACCGTCGACAGAGTGTTGCGCATCGGTATGTCCGGCACAGCCAATGTCGTAGTGTTGGGCCAGAAGGGCACGGTTGGCTTTAGACAGGTTGGTCATCTCGTCGATGCTCTTTACGCGCTGTCCGTATATCCATTTGGCTATCTGCCCACCGGTAAAGGCGGGCATGCCTAAACTCTGTGCAACCTGTTTCAGTTCGGCGAGTGTCAGGCCGAGCAGGTGTTTTTTTTCGTTATTCATAGTGCAAAGATACGTATTTTTGCTTGAAAAGTATTAACTTTGCCACATATTTTGTATTTATCATCCTAATATGAGAGAAAAAATAGACCTATTCTTGCCCTATGGAGTGTGGGAAACGTCGCCCGACGCCCTTTTGAACCTGCGTGAGGACAAGACTGTACAGCATATCAATTTATTGGTGAACAGCGATGTGGCCTCCCGCCAGCAGGTGCCTGAGGGGTGTACTTTTGTCGTGATAGACCGTCTGGAGTCTTCGAACACCGTGGTGAGCATAGCCGAGAACGCCGAGTCGGACTATGTGCTGATGTGTACCCGCGACACCTCTATAGAGTGGGGGCTTTACTGTTTGGAGCGTTTCCTGCGCGTGGCGGCCGATACGGGGGCTGTGATGGTGTATAGCGACCGTTATTCTGACGAGAACGGAAAACTGGTGCGTCATCCTGCCATAGACTATCAGGAGGGCAGTCTGCGTGATGACTTTGACTTCGGCAGCCTGTGGCTTGTCAAGACCCGGACGCTGAAAGACTATGCCGCCAGTCAGGACCGTGCCGACTACCAGTATGCCGGACTCTATGACCTGCGCCTGTTCCTGAGCCGTAGCGGCGCGCTGTTCCATCTGGACGAGTGCCTTTACACTGAGGTGGAACTGGACACAAGGAAGAGCGGCGAGAAGCAGTTTGACTATGTCAACCCGCGCAACCGCGAGGTGCAGGTGGAGATGGAGAAAGCCTGTACGCAGCATCTCGACAAGGTGGGGGCACTGGTGGATACCCATTTCTACCGGCAGCCCGACTTTACGGAACAGGAATTCGAGTATGAGGCTTCGGTTGTCATACCCGTTTACAACCGTGAGAAAACCATCGCCGACGCTGTGGAGAGTGCCCTCGGGCAGAAGGCAAACTTCCGGTTTAATGTCATCGTGGTGGACAACCACTCCACTGACCGTACAGGCGAGATACTTGCCAACATCGTGCAGCGGACAGAGGAAAAAGGCATACCGCTGAAGGCACCCCGGCTTTTCCACATCGTGCCCGAACGCCGCGACCTGGGTATTGGCGGCTGCTGGAATGTGGCGGTGAACAGTCCGGTGTGCGGCAAGTTTGCCGTTCAGCTCGACAGTGACGACCTCTACTCTTCGCCCAAGACACTGCAGAAGATAGTGGATGCCTTCCATAAACAGAAGGCCGCTATGATAATAGGCTCCTACCGCATGTGCGACTTCGACCTGAACACACTGCCGCCGGGCATCATCGACCACAGGGAGTGGACAGAGGACAACGGCTGCAACAATGCATTGCGTATCAACGGACTGGGTGCACCGCGCGCTTTCTTTACGCCGTTGGTAAGGCAGATACAGTTCCCCAACACGTCGTACGGCGAGGACTATGCCCTCGGACTGGCCTTCTCGCGGCGTTACCGCATAGGGCGTATCTACGAAGAACTGTACCTGTGCCGCAGGTGGGGAGGAAACAGCGATGCCGCCCTGAGCATAGAGCGCGTCAATGCCAACAACCTCTACAAGGACCGCCTGCGCACCATGGAGCTGAAAGCCCGCCAGCAAATGCTGCAGGGCAAGGAAGACATCATGGAGGATAGCAGCATGTCGCGGTACTTCAACCGCCAACTGGAGGTGTGGGAAGATGCACGCCGCCGCTTCCGCGACCTGAAACATGTGGAGGTGCGCCAACTCTCCGACCATCTGAAACTGCAGTTCAATCCCGCCCGTATCGTAAGCACAGGGGCGCAGATAGACCGCAAGACGCTGGGCGAACGGCCGTGTTTCCTCTGTGACAAGAACCGTCCCAAGGAACAGATGTCCAAAACGATGGACGACCATTTCCTGCTCTTGGTCAACCCCTTCCCTATACTGCCCGTACACTTTACCATACCCTGCCGCAAGCACACCCCTCAGGCCATATACAAGAACTATGGCGAGATGCACCGGTTCCTGTCGCAGCATGGCGAGATGATGATATTCTACAACGGTCCCAAGTGTGGAGCGTCAGCCCCCGACCACATGCACTTCCAGGCAGGTACCAGCGGGGTACTGCCCCTGCAGACTAACTGGCAGAGGCTCAGCCGCAACCTTACGGAGGTGGCAGCCCTCAACGCCGAGGAGAGGATTTGCATAGTCAACGACTTTGTTGTGCCGGCCTTTGTCATTGTCTCCAAGACTGAGGAAGGGGACGAGAAACTCTTCCGCCGCCTGTACAAGTCGATGCCCCTGCGTGGCGATGAGACCGAACCGATGATGAACATCGTGGCTTGGCGCAAGGGCGACGAATACGTCTGTGTGGTAATACCGCGCGAGAAACACCGCCCCGAAGCCTACTTTGCCGAGGACGAAGGCCGTACCCTGGTGTCGCCCGGTGCACTCGATATGGCCGGGCTTGTCATCACGCCGCGCGAGAAAGACTTCTGCAAGTTGACTGCCGATACGGCTGCTGCCATACTGCGCGAATGTGGCGTGAGTGGGGAGAAGATACAAAGCATTGCAGCCAAACTGAAGGTGACAGGTGAGGCGGATACAGCGTCCTCCCTCTCTTCCCTTTATGCCGGTGGAAAACAGCCCGATGTCACCGTAGGCATAGTGAGTGGGCAGAAGATACGCTTCTCCCTGAACAAGCCCTATAAGGCCAAGGGCGAGACGGTGACAGGCGAACAGGTGGTGGAGTTCTGTGAAGGCGGTGTGCTATGGAACGGCAACCAGTACAGCAAACTGACCTTCCATCCGCAGACGGCAGACGCCTCCTTCTCGCTGAGCGACGTGACAATAGGCGTTAACTTCCACTGGGAGCGCAAGGAGACGCAGACGTTCCTCGGCACATTGCGCTTTGTAGTGGAGGCCGACCATATATGCGCCATCAACGAACTGCCCGTGGAGAAATACCTCGAGAGCGTAATCAGCAGCGAGATGAATGCCACGTCGAGCCTCGAACTGCTCAAGGCGCATGCCGTCATATCACGGTCGTGGCTTCTGGCGCAGATGCGCAAACGGCGCGAGGTGGCAGCCAATGGCAGCAGCTTCTTCTCCTTTGTCAAGAAGGATGATATGCTCGTGCGCTGGTATGACCGTGAAGACCATACCATCTTCGACGTTTGTGCCGACGACCACTGCCAGCGCTATCAGGGCATAACCAAGGACACCTCGCCCCATGTGGCAGAAGCCGTGCGGCAGACACGCGGCCAGGTGTTGCTCGACGGGGAGGAGATATGCGATGCCAGGTTCTCCAAGTGTTGCGGAGGCATGACAGAGGAATTCCAGTATTGCTGGGAGGATACGCCGAAGAGCTATCTTTCCAGTGTGAGAGACTTGGTTTTGGGAGTGAAGAACGAAGAGAGAAGAGTGAATAATTCAACAGCAAATATTGCCGGATGTTCTTCTGGTATCTCTTTAGAAAAGCAAGAGGATTCTTCGTTCTTCACTCTTCCCTCTTCACTCCAGGATGAGGCTGCAGCCGAGCAGTGGATACGCTCCAATCCGCCATCTTTCTGCAATACCACCGACAGCAAGGTGCTCTCGCAGGTGCTGAACGACTATGATCAGGAAACGGCCGACTTCTACCGCTGGACGGTAACGCTCACCCAGGAGAAGGTAAAGCAGCTCATAGCCGACAAACTGAAGATGGACCTCGGCGATATCCTTGACCTCAAGGCTGTGGAGCGCGGCAAGAGCGGACGCATCAGTCGGCTGCAGATAACGGGTACGGAGAGGACTTTCACCATTGGCAAGGAACTCGAAATACGCCGTACCCTCAGCGATACCCACCTGTACAGCTCGGCCTTCGTGGTGGACAAGTACGACCGGGATGAGCAAGGCGTGCCGCAACGCTTTGTGCTGACAGGTGCCGGATGGGGACACGGTGTAGGACTTTGCCAGATAGGTGCCGCCATGATGGGTGAACAGGGCTACCGCTACAACGATATACTGCTGCACTACTATCAGGGTGCGGACATCAAACAACTTTACAAGTAATAAAGATAACAATGAGTAAAAATAGCAAGTGGAGACCATGGACTTGGATACCCACTCTTTATTTCGCAGAGGGACTCCCCAACGCGATAGTGACAGCCCTCTCCGTAGTGATGTACATGCAGATGGGACTGACCGATGCCCAGGTGGGACTTTATACCGGATGGCTTGCCCTGCCATGGGTTGTCAAGCCGTTGTGGAGCCCTTTTATCGAGCTTCTGAAGACCAAGCGGTGGTGGGTGCTTACCATGCAGGCTCTGATAGGAGCGGCGTTGGCGGGCATCGCCTTTTCCATACCTACCGCCTTCTGGTTTCAGGCCACCATGTGCTTCTTTTTTATCATCGCCTTCTGCAGTGCCACGCACGACATTTCTGCCGACGGTTTTTACATGATAGAACTCGACGAGCATACGCAGGCCAAGTTTGTGGGCTTGCGCAACACCTTCTATCGGTTGGCGGTCATTTTCGTCAACGGCTTCCTCGTCATGCTGGCAGGTGTGCTGCAGGTTATGTTCCGCAACCAGATACGCTTCTCCTGGGCACTCATCTTCTACGGGCTGGCGGGCATCTTCATAGCCTTGTGGCTTTATCATGCCCGTTTTATGCCCCAGCCTGCTGATGATGTGCAGACCGACAGAACTATGGGAGAAGTGGCTTCGGAACTGATACAGATGTTCCGGACATTCTTTCAGAAGTTCGGTGTGAAGGAGACGGTCTGCGTCATTCTCTTCATGTTGTTTTACCGATTCCCCGAAGCCCTTCTCAATACGATGACCAAAACCTTCATCCTGCGTCCCAATTCGCAGGGCGGACTGGGCCTTTCGCCACAGGAGTATGGGTTGGCCAACGGTACGATAGGACTCATAGGACTCTTGCTGGGCGGCATCATCGGCGGTGTGCTCGTAAGTCGCGACGGCATGAAGAAATGGCTGTGGCCCATGGTGTGTGCCATTACCTTGCCCGATGCCGTCTACATCTATCTGAGCTATTCGCTCAACAGTGACCTCTTTGTGGTGTCCTCTTGTCTCTTTGTCGAGCAGTTTGGCTACGGTCTGGGCTTCACGGTTCTTACCCTCTACATGCTGTTCTACAGTCAGGGTAAGTTCAAAACCTCCCATTACTCCATCTGTACGGGCATATCTTATCTCGGGCTGATGCTACCGGGCATGGTGTCGGGTGCGCTGAAGGATATGGTGGGATACCGTCATTTCTTCATCATCGTTATGGCGTGCTGCGTCATTACCTTCCTCGTTACGGCCTTCCTCAAGATAGACCCCAACTACGGCAAGAAACGTAGTGAAGAGGTGTAGCGTTGCCATTAATAATGACGGGTCGTTGCCATTAATAATGACGGAGCGTTGTCATTAGTAATGACGAGCCCTTGCCATTAATAATGACGAATCGTTGCCACACAAGTGCGCCCTGTAAGGGTAAAAGCACCATACATCCTTGTCGATAGTGCTTTCCCTTACAGGGCGCATATTTGTATCTCCTAACGCAGATACTTATGTTGGCCAACGCAGATACTTACGTTGGCCAACGCAGATACTTACGTTGGCTAATGCAGCCAGTTGCGTTTTACCAGATGTGCGTGCGCTTTTCTGGGTGGAGGTAATACTTGTCTCCCCACTGTACGCCATACAGTTCGTACCAACGGTCGCAGTTCATTGTGGCTCCGAGGATTCGGGTGTATGCGTTTGCATGTACGTCTGTCGACTTCAGATGTTTTATATTCTCTTCTTCGGAAATTTTGCTGCGCCAGAGATTGGCATAGGCCTGGAAGAAACGTTTCTGCTGCTTGGCAAGTTCGTCACCGTAGTAGCCTTGCTGCTCCAGCTTTTCGGTATATGCCTGCAGCGCAAGCTCCACACCTCCCAGGTCGGCAATGTTCTCGGTTAGCGTCTTTTTGCCGTCGGTAAAACAACTGCCCGGACAGTTCATGTAACCCGGCAGATGGTTGTAGCAGTCAACAAGCAACTGTGTGCGTGTGTCATACTCCTGCTTGTCGGAAACCGTCCACCAGTTGATGTCTTCTCCCTTAGGGCCATAGAGTGCTCCCTGGCTGTCGAAACCGTGTGTCAGCTCATGTCCCAGTACGGTACCTATGGCATAGAGCGTGGCATCGGAATTCTCGCTCGAATAGAACGGTGACATCACGAACGGGGCAAAGATATTGACGGTATTGGTCTCAGGACTGTAGAAGCAGTTTACCAGGTATGTAGGGAAGCCCTGGGCTATAGCCACATTGAACATGTCTTCGCGCGGGTTGACGGCCAACAGTTCTTTCTCCAGGTTGACAAAGGTCTGGCGCAGTATCTGGATGTCTTCGTAGAGGGAGTTGCCTTTCAGTGTAGGCAAGCCGGCATCGAGCCATTTGTCCGGATAGCATGCAAAGAACTTCATGGCGTATAGCTTGCTCTTGGCAGCTTCCTTGGTGGTAGTGGTCATCCATTCTATGTTTTCCAGGCGCTTGGCAAAGGTGGTGCGCATGTCTTCCATCATGTCAAATGTCATGTTGCGCAATTCTGCTGTGCAGTACTTCTCGCAGAATGCTTTGCTCATGGGGTATTGAAGTAAAGTCCCCACCACGCGCTCCAGGAACTCCTCTTCTTCGCATGGATATGATGAACGGTATTGGTCGAGGGCTTTCTTGGATGCCAGAAGAATGTCGGTGGCTTCATAGCACATCATCATGTCGACAATATGGGATGCGTTCAGCACGATGAATCCTCCCATACCTACCTGGGTTGACAGGCTGTCGGTAATGAGTTGGTCGCTCTTGATACCCATTCCCTCGCAGAAAGCCTCACATACCGCTTTCTGATTGGCGTCTGTGTCCTTGACGCGTGCCTTTCTCTTTTTTGCCGTTGCGCCTGATGGGTATTCTTCGAAAATATTCTCGGAGTCGCTGGACTTGGTAATGAAGTCACTGGAAGTACCGTCATTTGCCACTTCTTTTGCCTTTTCTTCATCCAGTCCCAAGTATATAAGCCAATCGGAGAAGAGATAATAGGGCTGTGGCATATCAGTAGCCAGGTTGTTGGACACGAGGGCTGATTTGAAAACCGAGATGTAGTTCTTCTCGCCATAGCAAACCAGCTGGGCAGTGAGCAGACTGTTTTTGCCCGAAGCTAAGAACTTGCCCAACTCTTTGGCCACTTCGGCAGGACTTGCTGTTCTTAGTTCGTTCAGGTCCTGGATGCGTTGGCGGAGTTTTGTCAGATTGGCTTCATCCTCGTCCAGACGGCTCATGTCGCTTGTGAGTTGTGATCCTTCCTTGTTGTCCAGTGCTTTGACTTTTTGTTGTATTACTGACTCCGCTTCCGCAATGGTACCGTAGCTTATGTCGCCAAGTGGCTCGTCCTGTGCGTCATACCATTTGCCCCAACAGTAACGGGCAAAGTCGTCGCCAGGCTTGACGCTGGTGTCCATGTTCCCGTCCAGGTTCCACTGCTTGGGGTCTGTCGTGGAGGGCGTGTTTGCCAGGTCTGCAGTGTTGTCGCTACAGGCTGTGAAAGTGAGGGTAAGTGTGCCTGCCGCCAGCAATAGGGTGGCAAGACGATGTTTCAGAAAAGTGCTCATGTGTCTGATACTTAATGTTTATAGTATTATGTGTTGCGTGCAAAGGTACGCTTTTATTTTGGATTATTTACGGCTTTCTGCGCTTTTTAACATTGTCGGGGGTAGAATATTCTGGTCTATGGGCAGCTTTTTCGTATGTGTATGGCAGCTATTCGGCAAGGATTTCGTAATTTTGCAGCCGCTAAGAGAAATGGCAGGGTGTCGTTACACTATCATATAGAGTGTCGTTACACCTTATTAATATAATAGGAGAACACGGCTCTATTGCTGATAGAACGGTGTTATAACAAAAGGTTAAGGGAAAATGATTGTAAAAAATAATGGAATGGGCGATTTGACACGCAAGAGGATGGCAGTAGCCGCATATTATTTTGTGCCGGGCGTAGTGTTTGCCAGTTGGGCAAGCCGTATACCCGACATCAAGCATCTGTTGCATCTGGGCAACGGCCAGTTGGGCACGGTGCTCTTTGCCATTCCCATAGGTCAGCTTCTGATGATGGCTTTCTCCGGAGTGCTGGTCAACAAGTTTGGCAGCAAGAAGATGCTCGTTCTCTCCGAGGTACTTTATGCGGCTGTGCTGTTCTGCATAGGTTGCAGCAGTACGGTGGCGGCACTGATAGCCGCACTGGTAGGGTTTGGTATGATGGCCAATCTTATGAACATAGCCACCAACACGCAGGCGTGCCTTGTGGAGAAGATGTACGGGCGCAACATTATGTCTTCCTTCCACGGGCTGTGGAGCCTCGGCGGTTTTGCCGGCGGTATCATAGGTGCAGTCTTTGCCAATACCCTACTGCCCATCGGGGTACATTATGCCGTGGTATTGGTACTGAGTCTGGCGGTTTTGGCAGCAGGTCTGCGTTTCCTTGTCAACGATGTCACAGCCAGGGCTGAGGAGGAAGACGTGCCCAAGTTCTCCTTCAAGACCATCGACCCCGTGCTGTTCCTTCTTGGCCTGATGGGCTTTGCCGGCATGTTTTGCGAGGGTACGGTATACGATTGGAGCAGCGTCTACTTCGCCTCCGTGGTAAAACCCGACGAAGCCTTTGTCCGTGCCGGCTATATAGCTGGTATGGGAGCCATGACGCTGGGGCGTTTCTTTGCCGACGGCTTTGTTACAAAGTACGGGCCGTCGAGGGTGCTCAAGACATGCGGTGCTCTGATTGTTACGGGGCTGTGGATGGCGGCGGCACTGCCTTGGCTCGTGCCGGCTACCTTGGGATTCCTGCTTGTAGGCTTCGGCATCTCTTCTTCGGTGCCCATCTGCTACAGTATTGCCGGCAAGCTCGGTACGGTAAAGGCGAGCATAGCCATCACCATCGTGTCGAGCATCAGTTTCTTCGGATTTCTCGTAGGTCCTCCCGTTATCGGGTGGCTATCCGAGGTTACCGGTTTGCGCATAGCCTTGTCTATCGCCGCTTGCCTGGGACTGATGATTGCCTTCGTGTCCGTCCGTGTGAGCAAGCGGTTGAATATTGCTTGAGGGTGTTGGTCTGATGCAAGGGGGGCATCAACACTTTCATGCGTCTTAGGATAGTCCGTTTCTACATAAACATCTTTCCTATCTGGAACACCGCAGCCGAAACTACCCATGCCAGTATGGTAGTGTATACAGCGGCGAAGCCAGCCCACTTCCAACTGCCTGTTTCGCCCTTGATGGCAGCAATGGTGGCTATGCAGGGGAAGTAGAGCAGTACGAAGAGCAGGAAGCAATAGGCTGTGAGCGTGGCACGTGAGGCTGCCTCTGCATCACTGTATCCGTATGTGTTCTTGAGGTCGGCGGTCATCTGTTTCCTCAGTACCTCGTACTTGCCGTCCTCGTCGTTATAGTCCTGGTCGTCGCCGAAGGAATCGTTGTCGCTGTACAGCACGCCCATCGTTGATGCCACTATTTCTTTGGCACCCACACCCGATACCAGTCCTACGTCCAGTTTCCAGTCGAAGCCCTGCGGTGTGAACACCGGTTCTATGGTCTTTCCTATGCGGCCTATGAAGCTTTGCTCCTGCTGTGTTTGGCGGTCAAGCTCTTCGTGGTGGGGGAAGTAGCCCAGTGCCCACACGATGATGCTCGCCACGAGAATGATGCCGCCCATCTTCTTCAGGTACTGCTTGCCTTTCTCCCATGTATGGCGGCCTATGGCCTTCCAGGTGGGGAAGCGGTAGGGAGGCAGTTCCATGACGAAGGGTGTGTCCTCGCCCTTGATGACAAACGAGGCGAAGATGCGGCTCAGGATGACGGCGCACACGATGCCGGCAAGGTAGAGCGATATCATTACCAGTGACCTGTACTGCAATGCGAAGAATGTGCCTATAATCATGATGTATATAGGGAACCTGGCCGAGCAGCTCATCAGCGGCAGTATGAGCATGGTAATGAGGCGCGAGCGGTGGCTCTCTATGGTGCGGGTGGCCATGACGGCAGGCACGTTGCAACCGAATCCCATGATGAGCGGTATGAACGACTTGCCGTGCAGTCCCATCTTGTGCATCAGCTTGTCCATGATGAAGGCAGCGCGTGCCATGTATCCGGAGTCCTCCATGTAGGAGATGAAGAAGTAGAGTATCAGTATCTGCGGCAGGAACACGATGACGGCCCCCACACCGCCGATTACGCCGTCTACGAGCATGTCTTTTACCGGTCCGTCGGGCATGGTGGTGCTGATGGTGTCGCCCAGCCATGCCACACCGTCCTCTATCCACCCCTTGGGAATTTCGCCCAGCACGAAGGTGGCGGTAAACATGATGAAGAGCAGCAGGATGAAGATGGGGAATCCTACATACTTGTTGGTAATGACGCTGTCTATGAGGTGCGTTACCTGATAGGTGTCTTTCTGCTTGCCCGTCTCGTAGCCGGCCTCCTGCAGCGCACCGTGTATAAAACCGTATTTGGCATCCATGACGGCAGTCTCGCTGTCCTCGCCGGTTTCTTCCTTTACGCGTCTGGCGGCTTCGTCGCGTGCCTCGAATATCTCTTTGCTCGCGCTCAGTTTGCCGGCATATTCCTCGGCTTCCTTGTCGTTCTCGAGCAGTTTGATGGCAAGGTAGCGGGTGGAGTAGCGCTGGCGTATGGCATCGTCGCTCTTCAGGTACTGCTGTATGTGCGTGATGCCGTTCTCTATCTCGTGCCCGTGGCTGATGTGTATGTGGCGGTAGTGGGCACTGGCGCCTTCGCGGCTCTCGTACAGTTTGATGATGGTATCGAAGAGTTGGCTTACGCCCCTGCCGTTGGTGAAGACGGTGGGTACCATCGACAGGCCGAACAGTTCGCCGAGCTTGTCGTAGTCGATGTTGTCGCCGCGCTTCTCCGTTTCGTCAAACATGTTGAGGGCGCACACCATGCGTATGTGCATGTCTATGAGCTGCGTGGTAAGGTAGAGGTTTCGCTCCAGATTACTGGTGTCCAGTACGTTGATTACCACATCGGGTGTGTGCTCTACCAACTGCTTGCGCACATACAGTTCCTCGGGACTGTATGCCGACAGGGAATAGGTGCCGGGGAGGTCGACCAGATTAAACTGGTAACCGCCGTATTCGGCATGTCCCTCCTTGGCGTCTACTGTTACGCCGCTGTAGTTGCCTACACGTTCGTGCGCACCCGAAGCAAAGTTGAAGAGCGAGGTCTTTCCGCAGTTGGGGTTTCCCACCAGTGCCACGTTGATGACGTGGTGCAGGCGGTCGGCTTCCCTCTCTGCCTCGAGCATCTTGTCGTCCGTACTGTTGCTCTCGGTCTGTTGACTGTCCGCTACCTGCAGCAGCATGTCCTTGCGGGCATGGTTCAGGCTCTCGTTGTTGCGTGCCTCTTCGAGCGACACTACCTCTATGTGGTCGGCTTCACTGTGGCGCAGTGACACCTCGTAGCCCATAATCTTGTATTTTACGGGGTCTTGCAGTGGTGCATTGAGCAGTACCTCTACTGCCTTGCCCTTGATGAATCCCATCTCGATGATGCGCTTGCGGAAACCGCCGTGTCCTGCCACTTTGACAATGACTGCGCTCTCACCTGTCTTCAGTTCTGATAACTTCATAATGTATCGTGTAGTTGTCTTTTCTTATGCCGTATGGTTGTCTTTCTTGTGCCGTATGGCTGTCTTTCTTATGCCTTTCGGCTTGTTTTCTCGTGCAAAGGTACGAATAATCCTTTGCAACTGTGTTGCAGACCACTGGCAAAGTAATGTTGTGGTCGACAGCAGACTTCAAAATACCTACAAATGGGGATGGGGGATGGGCAAGGAAACAGGGAGCAACGGTATCGCCCTGTAAGTGCAAAAGCGTATGTGTTGTCTGCGCTTCTGCCTTACAGGGCGACTATTCCTATAGGGGACATAAGCCCCTGCTATAATCGTAAATTAGAGGTTCTTGCCGTGGCAGTTCTTGAACTTCTTGCCGCTGCCGCAGGGGCATGGGTCGTTAGGACGGGGCATGTTCTCTGCACGGTATGGTGTGCGGTTTGCCTGCTCGCGTGTGTCCTGGTTGGCTGCGGCACGCTGTGCTTCGTGCTCGGCACGTTCGCGCTCTGCATCGAGGTCTTCCTTCTGCTCTACGTACTGCTGGCGGTTCTGCTCCTCGGGGGCAGCCTCCTGTACGGGCTGTTCCTGCTGCATTATGGGTATCTGGCCGCGCATCAGGATGCTTGCCATACGGTCGTTCATCTCGTTGATCATGCTGTCCCAGAGCTTGACACTCTCCAGTTTGAAGATAAGCAACGGGTCCTTCTGCTCGTAGCTGGCGTTCTGTACAGAGTGGCGAAGTTCGTCCAGCTGTCGGAGGTTCTCCTTCCAGTCGTCATCGATGATGTGCAGCATGATGACCTTCTCCCACTGCTTTACCACGCTCTTTCCCTCGCTCTCGTAGGCTTCCTGCAGGTTGCAGGGTATGTTGTACATGCGCTTGCCGTCGGTGATGGGCACCATGATGCGCTCGAAGATGGCACCCTGTGTTTCGTACACCTGCTTGATGATGGGCCATGCCGTGGCCTGTATGCGCTCGGTCTTGCGCTTGAAGCTTGCCATGGCATCCTGGAAGGCACGCTCAGACAATTCCTCGCGGTTGCCTGCCTCAAACTCTTCGGCGGTGAATGGCATCTCCATAGCGAGAATCTTCAGGAAGTCTTCCTTCGCACCCTCGTAGTCGTTGTTGTTGATGATGTAGAGTACACGGTCCCAGATAACGTTTGTGATATCCATACCGATGCGCTCGCCCATGAGGGCGTGGCGGCGCTTCTCGTAGATGACGGTACGCTGCTTGTTCATCACGTCATCGTACTCCAGCAGGTGCTTGCGGATACCGAAGTTGTTCTCCTCCACCTTGCGCTGGGCACGCTCGATGCTCTTGCTGATCATGGGGCTTTCGATACGCTCGCCGTCCTCAAAGCCGAGACGGTCCATTACCTTGGCGATACGCTCGCTGGCGAAGAGGCGCATCAGTTTGTCTTCGAGTGATACGTAGAATACAGATGAACCCGGGTCGCCCTGACGTCCGGCACGACCACGAAGCTGGCGGTCTACACGGCGGCTCTCATGTCGCTCGGTACCGATGATGGCAAGACCGCCGGCAGCCTTCACCTCAGGTGTCAGCTTGATATCGGTACCACGGCCTGCCATATTGGTGGCGATGGTCACGGCACCCTTGCCGTTGGTAGAACGGCCTGCCTCGGCCACAATCTGTGCCTCCTGCTGGTGCAGTTTGGCATTCAATACGTTGTGGGGTATGTTGCGCATCTTGAGCATCTTGCTCAACAACTCTGAAATCTCAACTGATGTTGTACCCACCAGGACTGGGCGGCCTGCGTTGCGCATCTCCTCTATCTCGTCAATGACGGCACGGTACTTCTCGCGCGCTGTCTTGTATACGCGGTCGTCGAGGTCCTTGCGTGCAATGGGGCGGTTGGTAGGAATCTCCACTACGTCGAGTTTGTAGATGTCCCAGAACTCGCCTGCCTCCGTGCTTGCCGTACCGGTCATACCCGAGAGCTTGTGGTACATGCGGAAGTAGTTCTGCAGGGTAATGGTGGCGAATGTCTGTGTGGCGGCTTCTACCTTTACGTGCTCCTTGGCCTCTATGGCCTGGTGCAGTCCGTCGCTCCAGCGGCGGCCTTCCATGATACGGCCTGTCTGCTCGTCCACAATCTTTACCTCACCGTCCATGACGACATACTCGTCATCCTTGTTGAACATGGTGTAGGCCTTCAGCAACTGCTGCAGGGTGTGTACGCGCTCGCTCTGCACACCGTAGTGGGCCATCAGTTCGTCCTTCTTGTCCAGACGGTCCTGGTCTGACAGTTCGGTATGTGTCTCCAGTTCGCTGAGCTGTGTGGCGATGTCGGGCAGCACGAACAGTTCACGGTCGTTCACTTGCTTGGCCAGCCAGTCGGTACCCTTGTCGGTAAGGTCGGCAGAGTTCAGTTTCTCGTCCACCACAAAGTAGAGAGGCTCTACGGCCTTTGGCATCTCGCGGTTGTTGTTGGCCATGTAGTATTCCTCAGTCTTCAGCAGTCCGGCCTTGATGCCTTCCTCTGAGAGGTACTTGATGAGGGGCTTGTTCTTGGGCAGTGACTTGTATGAACGATAGAGCGCCAGGAAGCCTTCTTCAGTCAGTTTCTGGTCTTTGTTCTGTGTGCCTGCTGCTATCTTCTGCTTTGCCTCGGCCAGCAGTTCGGTAGCCTGTTTGCGCTGCACCTCATAGAGACGCTCCACGAGAGGCTGGTACTCCTCGAACATCTGGTCGTCGCCCTTGGGGATAGGACCGGATATGATGAGCGGTGTACGTGCATCGTCGATCAATACGGAGTCGACCTCGTCGACAATGGCATAGTTGTGCTGGCGCTGTACCAGGTCGGCAGGACTTGTAGCCATGTTGTCGCGCAGATAGTCGAAGCCGAACTCGTTGTTTGTACCGAAGGTGATGTCGGCCATGTATGCCTTGCGGCGTGCGTCGGAGTTGGGGCGGTGCTTGTCGATGCAGTCTACCGAGAGGCCGTTGAACATATAGAGCGGTCCCATCCACTCGGAGTCACGCTTGGCCAGATAGTCGTTTACGGTAACGACATGTACGCCGTTGCCGGTCAGGGCGTTGAGGAAAACGGGGAGGGTAGCCACAAGTGTCTTTCCTTCACCGGTAGCCATTTCGGCTATCTTGCCCTGGTGCAGGACGGTACCGCCGAAGAGCTGTACGTCGTAGTGTACCATTTCCCATTTCAGGTCGTTGCCGCCGGCAGTCCAGTGGTTGTGGTAGATGGCTTTGTCGCCGTCGATGGTGATGAAATCGTTGGCAGGATTGCCCGCCAGTTCGCGGTCGAACTCGGTGGCTGTAACTACCGTCTCTTCGTTCTCGGCGAAGCGGCGTGCCGTATCCTTCACAATGCTGAAGGCTGTGGGCAGCACCTCGTTGAGTGCTACCTCGTAGTTGTCGAGTGCTTCTTTCTCCAGTTTGTCTATCTGGTTGAAGATACCTTCACGCTCGTCGATGGGTGTGTCCTCGATGGTAGCCTTCAACTCGGCTATCTTTTCGCGTTGTGCCTTGCCGGCATCCTGTACGTACTGCTGTATTTCCTTGGTTTTGGCACGGAGCTCGTCATTGCTCAGGGCCTTGATGTTGGGGTATTCAGCCTTAACCTTTTCTACGATGGGCTGAATGAGCTTCATGTCGCGTGTAGACTTGTTGCCGAACAGCGACTGGAGAAATTTGTTGAAATTCATTGTGTATTGTTCTTTTTTTTGTTATTCGATGTTGATGTGGTCTGTAGACGGGGAATCGCCCTCTTGTCTTGCTTCCTTCGCCTTGCTTGTTAGTAGCATACTGACGGCAGACCTTTACGCTTTGTGTGCGCACGGCTCTGTGCCCTCTGTTGCAAATTGCTTGCAAAGGTAAGAAAAATATCTGTAACTCAGCAATCTTTTGCTGACAAAAGCCTCAAATCGGGGCCTCGAATAACAATGCTGCCGTAAGGCGAACAATATTTCCGCTCTGTAGTGCGGTGAAAAATATGGAATGTCTGTTGTACTGACAATATGGCAGATGTGGCGGAAGGCAGTACGGCATTGAGGTACTGGTGTCCGCAAGGCTCCTCGTCGCAGGAGGCTTGTCTGATGGCCTTCAGGGCGCAGAGGATGTCTTCCTCTATGGCCTTGGCTTCCGGCTGCTGGATAAACTCATCGTATGAAATGTCGCAGAGCGCAAACCTCAGTGCTTGCTGATAGGTCTGCGCTTCCATGCCTGTGCCCGCAAGGACGACGAGCAGGGCGGTGATGTATCTGTTTATCCTCATAATTATGCCGGTAATTATATGCCGGGGTCAGTTTTGTTTGTTGCTTTTGCAGTCTATGCGTTTGAGCAGTTTTTGCTTGACTATATCCCGTACAAGCAAAGACAGTGCCAAATAGCTGATGCCCTCAGCATAGCTCTGCTGTGTGTTCATGACGGCGAAAATGCAGATAAGGAAAAACCAGGCGTGATAGTACCAGTGCAGTCTCCCCTTGCGCATACCCTTGGCCACCTGCCATGCAAAGAGCAGGTTGAGCGGATTCAATATCAGTATCTGTAGATTGGCCTGCACGGTGGGATGTTCCGAGAACACCATGGCAAGCAATACGAGTCCGGGGATGCCGGTGGCGACCATCAGGCAGAAGTCCAGCCACCAGAAGTTCTTCTTCCTGTACCATTCCCATGCACAGAGCAATATGATGCACACGCTCAGCGTAAGGAATACGGCAGTGGGGGTAACGGTCTCGCTTCGCTCTTCAGTGGCATGTGGCGGGAGAACATAAAATGTGCTGTCCACCAGTTGGGCGTACATACCGGTTGCTGCAAAGTCTTGCATGAGGTTTTCGGGCAGGAATTCCCATTCTTCTCTGCTGATAGACTTGTCTGCCTGTATTCCCAGAAGGAGGTCGTTGCCGAAACGTGCCCAGCGGTGGTCTTCGTTCCATCGGTGGATTTCTTTTCGGTAGGTAGACAGTATGTCAGAGTCCTTTACGCCTTTTGCCTTTTTGTCGGCAGCGTCCAAGTGGCTCAGTATCATGTCGCGTGCCCTTGTCGTACAGTTATCGTAGAAGAAGTTGTAACGGTAGGTGCGGTTCTCAGGCTTGCTGTTTTCCTCGATGGCGGAGAGTATTTCGGCCTTCTCCTTGCGGCTGAGCCTTAAGCGCTGCTGCATCACCCATCTTCCCTGATACTGGTATTCTTCGGTAAAACGGGTCATGGGTATGATGCCCATCTGGTAGTCGGTAAGTCCGAAGACAAACCGCAGAATAAAAAAGTCCTGTTGGAAAGAAAACATTCCCCAGTTGACGGCAAGGTCCTGACCGTGTGCCCTGTCGTCTATGCGCAGAGCCGTATGGCCGTAGTACGACCATACCTCCTCGCCCGGTCCGCAGGTCAGCAGGGAGATGTCTACCGAGTCTAGCCAGGCCTCGTCTGTAGACTGTGCTGTAGCCGTTGTCGTTAAATTGGTTAACAAAACAGCTAAAATGACTATTAAATGGGTCTTAAAACGTTTCACGATGCAAAAATACCTTATTATTTTGGATTATCCTTCTTTTATATCAAAAAATTTCAATACTTTTGCACTCTGAATGTAAATTAATAGACACTTTTATTAGATGAAAAAACTTTTCTTGGCCTCTCTCATGCTGGGCTTTGCCCTCTTTGCCAATGCGCAGACGGGCATCAACTCGCCTTACAGCCAGTTCGGACTGGGAGTGTTGGCAGACCAGACTTCCGGTTTCAACCGCGGTATGAACGGTGTGGGACTTGCCTTCCATGAGCATAATCAGGTCAACTATATCAACCCTGCATCTTACTCTTCGCTCGATTCGCTCACGTTTATCTTTGACGCAGGCGTGTCGGGGCAGATAACCAACTTCAGCGAGAACGGTGTGCGCAAGAATGCAAAGAATGCCAATTTCGAGTATGTAGTGGCAGGACTTCGCCTGGCTAAGAATTTGGGTTTGAGTTTCGGTATCGTGCCTTTCTCCAATGTAGGCTACAGCTACGGCAACTCCGGTTGGGTGGATTCGGAAGCCAAGGATGTTTCCTTTACCAATACCTATTCGGGTGAAGGCGGTTTCCATCAGGTTTATTTGGGTGCCGGCTATTCTCCTTTCAAGGGATTTTCTTTTGGTGCCAACGTGTCTTATTTCTGGGGCAAGTACGACAGGAAGGTGAAGAACACCATGAGTTCGTCTTCTGTCAATACCCTGACGCGCAACTATTATGCTCAGGTAAACAGCTATAAGCTCGATTTCGGTGTACAGTATACTCACCAGATAGCCAAGCAAGACTGGCTTACCGTGGGCGTGACGTTCTCGCCGGGCCACAGTCTGGGTGCTACCGCCAACCTGTATCAGATAAAGACGGATGTTATGACTGGGGTCAACGATACCACCACGATGAGTCTTGGCGGCAAGGCTTTGTCCTTGCCCACTATGTATGGACTGGGATTGATGTGGAACCATGCTGCACAGTGGAAGGTGGGACTCGACTATACCCTGCAGAAATGGGGCAGCTTGGAGTCTCCCGAGTTTGACGGAACCAATTATGTGCTCATGAAGGGAATCTACAAAGACCGCCACAAGGTAAACCTTGGTGCGCAGTATTGCTATGACGAGCGTCACCGCAACTTCTTCAAGCGTGTGCAGTACCGTGCCGGTGTAAGTTATGCCACACCTTATTATAAAATAAACGGAAACGACGGCCCTAAGGACTTGTCGGTAAGTGCCGGATTCGGTATCCCTATCGTCAATTCGTACAACAACCGGTCATATCTCAATATCAGCGGTCAGTGGGTACAGACCAACGCCAGTGGCTTTATCAAGGAAAATACATTCCGTATCAATGTCGGGTTTACCTTCAACGAAGACTGGTTCAAGAAGTGGAAGATGCAGTAAGTCTTCCTTTGGGAGGTTTGATGCAGCTGCAGCGTGTCAAGCCTCTTGCGGTATACTCCTTTATATATAATAATGTGTAAATCGAGAAACATATTGTTGGCATTGTTCTTTACCCTGCTTCTGGCGGCTTGCCAGGAACAGGTGGAACATACTGCACCCGCCATTCACGCACGCGACTCGGTGGCAATGATGACTTCTTACGGGGTAAACACGCTCATCAGCGACTCGGGGGTTATCAAGTACCGTATCGTTACCGAACGCTGGGAAGTGAATACCAACAAGAATCCTTCGCGCTGGACTTTCCTGAAGGGAATGCTTCTGGAACAGTTTGACTCCAAGTTTCATATCAACAGTTACATACAGTGCGATACGGCCTATTACTATGATCAGCTCCGTATATGGAAACTTTACGGACGTGTGCGTATCCTTACCAAGGACGGTCTGAGATTCTCGAGCGAGCAGTTGACATGGGACGAGAACCGGCACGAACTGAGCAGCAATGTGTTCAGCCGGCTTGTAACGCCCGAGCGCACGCTGCAGGGAACATATTTCAGGAGTGACGAGCAGATGACGCGTTACTTTGTCAGCAACTCGAAGGGAAGCTTCGTCAAGGATGATGTTGCCGGATCGGACAATGCGGGTGCCGATACAGCAACGACCCAGCCCGACTCTCTTCAGCCACCCGTACGCCAAAGGGCTATGCCGCAGCGCGCCAACAATACCATACCTCTTTTGCACTGACCAGGCGTGGGAGGATAACATAATCGTAAAAAGAAGTAATAAAGATATATGGAAGTAGATGTTACTCTTGTCGTGGGGATAGTCATCACGCTCGCTTTTTCTGCATTCTTCAGCGGTATGGAGATAGCTTTTGTCTCGTCCAACCGCATGTTGGCAGAGATGGACCGTGGCAAGAATGGGCTTACGCAACGGTTGGTTGCTTTGTTCTATGCCCATCCCAACGGCTTTGTGAGCACGATGCTCGTGGGCAACAATATTGCCCTCGTGGTGTATGGCATCCTCATAGCGCGCCTCTTCGACAATACTATCTTCCGGGGCATGGATGCCACCTTTACAGTTCCTGCAGACACGATTCTCTCTACTATCATCGTCCTTTTTACAGGCGAATTCCTGCCCAAGACACTGTTCAAGTCCAGTCCCAACAGGCTTCTCAGTGTGTTTAGCCCCTTTGCCTATGTGTGTTATGTACTGTTGTGGCCCATCAGCAAGTTCAGCACTTTCCTCAGCAAGATACTGCTGCGGATAGTGGGCGTGAAGATGGATTCGGAAAACAATGACGAGGGATTCTCCAAGGTTGACCTCGACTATCTTGTGCAGTCGAGCATAGACAATGCTGCAAACGATGACGAAATCAACGACGAGGTAAAGATATTCCAGAATGCCCTAGACTTTTCAGATACGAAGGTGCGCGACTGTATGGTGCCCCGTACGGAGATACAGGCTGTAGAGAAGAATGCCTCGTTGGAGGAACTGCGCCAGAAATTTGTGGAGAGCGGTAACAGTAAGGTCATTGTCTATGAGGAGGATATAGACCATATTGTGGGCTATATACACAGCTCGGAGCTCTTCCATAACCCCAAACGCTGGCAAGACCATATACGCACGCTTACCTTTGTGCCGGAAACTATGCAGGCACAGAAACTGATGCAGACTTTCCTGCAGCAGAAAAAGTCGCTCGGTGTGGTGGTGGACGAGTTCGGAGGTACCAGCGGCCTGGTCAGTCTGGAGGATATTGTGGAGGAAATCTTCGGCGATATAGAGGATGAACACGATTCGTCCAAGTACGTTGCTACCAAGACCGAAGATGGTGACTATGTTCTCTCTGGACGTCTGGAGATAGACAAGGTGAACGAACTGTTTGGGGTAGACCTTCCCGAGAGTGACGAGTACATGACGGTGGGTGGCTTTATACTGCATGAGTACCAGAGTTTCCCCAAGCTCAACGAGGTGGTGAAGATAGGACGTTTCGAGTTCAAAATCGTCAAATCTACTGCGCGCAAAATAGAACTTGTAAGGCTCCATCTGCTCCGTTGACAAAGCGTGTTGGCGGACGTATAGCATACGCAGAGGGCGTGCAAAGTGCCGCTTGCACGCCTCTTTATGGCATAAAACTTTGCCTTTTGTAACGCAAAGTTAAAAAAGGTATGGAAAAATTCTCTTATTTGCGATTTTCTTTGTATTTTTGCACACAATTGTGCAAAGATTGGCGTGGGGAAAACAAATGTGCTTTAGGCACTTTTGTCAAATCACCCGCACACAAGCAAGAAGCCATCTTGCAGCATAACCGCAAAAACAAAATAAAACAAAAATAGCAATAAAAAGTAATGGCAGCATTAGGAACAATCAGAAAGAGAGGCGTGATACTGGTATGTATCATCAGTTTCGGCCTTTTCGCATTCATTGCCGAGGAAGCGTTCCGCTCATGCGATTCTGCAAAGAACAATGAGCGCCAGCAGGTCGGCGAAGTGTTGGGGGAGAAAATCAACGTGCAGGATTTCCAGAAGCTCGTTGACGAGTATTCCGAAGTAATCAAGATGCAGCAGGGACAGGAAAACCTCCCTGAAGAACAGATGAACCAGGTGAAGGACATGGTGTGGAACACCTATGTGCAGAACCAGTTGGTGGCTGACGAGGCAAGCAAGTTGGGACTTACCGTTACCGACTCGGAGCTTCAGGACATCTTGAAGACAGGTACCAACCCCATGCTTCAGCAGACTCCGTTTGTAAACCAGCAGACAGGGCGTTTTGATGCCACAGCGCTGCAGAAGTTCCTCGCAGACTACAAAGCACAGAAGGGCAATGCTTCTGCCAATCCGCAGATGATGGAGCAGTACGATAAAATCTTCAAGTACTGGTCGTTCATAGAGAAGACGCTCCGTCAGCAGACATTGGCACAGAAATACCAGTCGCTCTTGGCTCACTGCTTCCTGTCTAACCCCGTAGAGGCCAAGATGGCTTTCAAGGAGGAGAATGAAGAGGCACAGATTCAGTTGGCTGCTTTCCCTTACTCTGACATTCAGGACGACAAGGTAAAGGTTGAGGAGAGTGACCTCAAGGCCAAGTATGACGAACTGAAGGCACGTTTCAAGCAGCCTGTAGAGAGCCGCGACATCAAGTATGTGGATATACAGGTGGAGGCTTCGCAGAGCGACCGTGCAGCCCTCAACAAGGCTTTTGCCGGTTACCAGAAAGATCTTGCTGCTGCTGCCGATCCTGCAGAGGTGGTGCGCAAGTCTGGCTCTACAGTGGCTTACCTCGGTATTCCAGTGAAGAAAGAGGCTTTCCCCAGCGACATTGCTGCCGACATCGACTCTATGGCAGTGGGCGCTACTACTGCTGTCAAGGCCAACGCAGGCGACAATACGCTCAACATCGTGAAGCTTATCAGCAAGCAGCAGTTGCCCGACTCTGTACAGTATCGCATCATCCAGGTGGCTGCTCCCTCTGTAGTTGAGGCTCAGACTAAGGCAGACTCTATCAAGAACGCCCTTGCTGGCGGTGCCGACTTCGAAGCACTTGCCAAGGTTTATGGCCAGACAGGTGAGAAGGCATGGCTTACTACACGCCAGTATGAGTATGTGCAAACCATGGACAAGGACAACAAGACCTTTATCAATACACTCAATACGGCAGCTGTCAACTCCGTAAGCCAGCTCCAGCTGGGACAGGGCTATGTGGTACTGCAGGTATGCGACCGCAAGGCAATGGTAGACAAGTATACTGCTGCTGTCATCAAGAAGAGCGTAGATTTCTCTTCAGAAACTTACCGTGCAGCCTACAACAAGTTCTCAAGCTTTGTCAGTGCCAACGAGAAGGCTGAGGACATTCTGAAGAATGCAGAGAAGAACGGTTACAAGGTTCAGGAACTGAAGGACGTTACCACTTCTGCCCACTATGTAGCCAACATCCATTCTACACGCGACGTGCTGAAGTGGATATTCGAGGCCAAAGAGGGTAATGTGTCTCCTCTCTATGAGTGTGGCGACAATAACCACCTTCTCGTTGTGGTACTTGATAAGATTCACCGCATCGGCAACCGTGGTCTTGACGACCCGCAGGTTAAGGAGATGGTTAAGGCTGAAGTTATCAAGGACAAGAAGGCAGAGCAGATCATGGCCAAGTTGAACGGTGTGAAGAACATCGCAGCAGCTAAGGCCAAGGGTGGTAAGGTTTCTACAGTCAACCAGATTACTTTTGCCGCTCCTGTATTCGTAGCTTCTTCCGGTGCCAGCGAACCGGCTCTCTCCGGTGCTGTGGCAGCTACCAAGAAAGGTGCTTTCTCTGCTCACGCTGTAAAGGGCAATGCTGGTGTTTACCTCTTCCAGGTTACCAACAAGAGCAACCGCAACGTCAAGTTCGACGAGAAGGCTCAGGAGCAGAAGGCTCGCCAGAAGGCTATGCAGTATGCCGGCAACTTCATGAACGAGCTTTACCTGAAGGCTCACGTAGTGGACAACCGCTACCTCTTCTTCTAAAAACAGTCAGCGTGGCGTTACAAGTATAACGCACCATATAAAAGGCGCAATCCTCTCTTTGTATAGAGGGCTGCGCCTTTTTTAGGTTCTCACGTTATATGCGTATACGCAGGATGTTCTACTTATGCAAAAAACGCAACTGGCTTCATTTTTTCGCTTCATCCTACGTCTTGACTGACAGATGGTGACTGTAGGAGGTACAGCGCCCTCGCTGTACCAAACAAGGGAGGAATTCACTTGCCTTACTGAGTGGTAAGGGCGCTGTACCAAGTTGTTTTTTTATCGTCACTCTAATTGAATTATTACCAATATGGAGACTAAATCCGAAGCTTGAATGTTTTAAACGGAATTTTAGTAATAGTAAAAAACAAGTTGGTACATTCCCCTGTGCTGTTGTTATCCTCGGGTTGCCTTATTTTCTGCTCCACCAATGCCTGCGTTTCGGCGGCTCCTGTGCGGAGGAACTGAATGTAGAACGTAGTAATTCGCGGTATGAGATGCCCTGGCTTATCATTTGATAGATCTGCCCCCAGTCGGGCAGACCGCCTATGTTTCGGTCATCAATGAAATAGTCAGCCTTCAGCTTGCGCGAGAAATGGTTGTTGTTCTCCATGCTCTCCTCAGGATAGTCCTTGTTGACGGTCCAGAACTCTACGCCGCGCTCCCTGCACCAGTCTACTGCATCCTGCAGGAGCTGGCCTTCGCGTACGCTCCATAGGATGAGTCTGTGGCGGTCGCGTATGAGCATCTTCAGTGTGTCTGTAGCAAAAGGTATTTCCCTGCCTATTTTCGGATATTCGTGTGTGACGATGGTGCCGTCAAAGTCTACTGCTATTGTTGCCATTGTTTGTAATTGTGTATAATCAGAATGGGGGTGGCTTGTCTGTTGCCACCCCCATATCTTGTGTTCGTATTGTAGCGTGTGTTAGCGTTTCACGCTGTTGTCGTTCTTGTCGGCATAGTGGCTGTTGCCGTAGTTTCCGTATGTGCCGTATACCGAACTGCCATAGCCCTTGTACGAACCGTATGCACCATAGCGGCCATACTTGCCGTATTTGCCGTAGCCGTAGTAGTAGCCGTATTTCTTCTTGGAGAGGTCGACACCGTTCAGCACAAGCGAGATGTTGGGCAGTTTCTTCTCTTTGCTCAGACTGTTTATAAGGTTGAAGCTCGACTTTGCCGTATAGTCAGCGCGGCACAGGTAGATGGTGGCGTCGGCTATGCGTCCTATCTGCAGCGTGTCGGAAACGAGTCCTACGGGGGCAGAGTCGATGAGGATATAGTCGTAGTGCTCCTTCAGTTGGCTCATGATGTTGTCCAGACTGTGCCGTGCTATCAGTTCGGCAGGGTTGGGCGGTATGGGTCCGGACATCAGGAGATCGAGGTTCTTGTTGATGCCCGACGGGATAATCTGCTCCTGTATGTCGTTCCATGTATTTTCGTCCCTTGTCAGCAGAGGAGTGATGCCGTGGTGATGGTCGTCTATCTCGAACAGTTCTGCCAGACGAGGCTTGCGTATGTCAAGTCCCACGATGATGCATTTCTTGTCCAGCAATGCAAAACTGATGGCGAGATTGGATGCCGTAAACGTCTTTCCCTCGCCCGAGGTGGTAGAGGTGAAGAGGATAATCTTCTCGTCCTTCTTCAGTACAAACTGCAGGTTGGTACGCATTCCGCGGAAAATCTCCTCCATCAGGTTGTTCTTGTTCTCGTGTACCACGATGTCGGCCTTGCTCTTGGCACTGTCGCTTGCAACGGCCACATCGGCGAGGATAGGCAGCGACGTGAGTCTTTCTACGTCGTCGTGGCCCTCTATCTTGTAACGGAACAGTCTTGTCAGCAGCAGTACAACCGATGGGAAGACGATACCGATGGCCAGGGCTATGAGCATGATGATGTTCTCCTGCGGACTTATTTTTCCGGCGTAGCCCGGTTCGTCAAGCAGTTTTCCCTTGTCGGCAGTGGCGGCAAGGGAGATGGAGTTCTCCTCGCGCTTCTGCAGCAGCATAAGGTACAGTCCTGATTTCACCTCCTGTTGGCGGCCTATCTGGTTGAGGATACGCTCCTGTTCTGGCGTGTTGCCTATCTGTCCCTGGTATTTGCCTGCCTGTGAGGCAATGGTTCTGCGCTGTATGCCCATGCTGTTGCGGGCCTGCTGCATGGCACGTTTGATGGAGGTGGTAAGCTCTTCGAGCTGTGCTGTGAGCGGCGTTACGGTGGGCGATGTCTCGCTTGCGCTGTGCAGCAGTTGCAGGCGTTGCAGTGCTATCTGGTTGTACTGGTTGATGAGCGATGTGGCACTGGCGTCGTTCAGACCCACGTTGGAGGGTATGGGCTGCAATCTGTTGTTGGGGTCGTTCATATATTTCTGCAGTTCGTCGAGCAGGGCCATCTGCGTGTTGGCTTCTGTCAGCTGCTTGTTGTAGGTGTCGGCATTGGTGAAAGCCTGTGAGGCGTTCATCTTCAGCTCCACCATGTTGTTGCGCTTCTTGTAGTTTTCAAGCTGTCCCTCCGTGCTTCCCAGTTCGGCATTGATTTTCTCAAGGCGGGTGTTGATGAACTGTTCGGTGCGGACGGCTATCTCGTTCTTGTCTTCATTGGCCTGTCTGTTGTATGCCACGGCGAGCTGCTTCAGGTAGTCGATGCCCCGCTGCGGAAATTCGTCGGTAAGTACGAGTTGGGCAATGGTGGTGGACTTCTGTCCCTGTGCGACAGACAGACAACCTGCAAACTTGCCTGCAGCCATGTAGGGTGAAACGAGGCAGACCTTCAGCTTCTTGCCGTCGGCCAGTGGTGTGTTGCCGTTCTGCGTGAACTTTACCATACCAATCTGTGTGTTGATGGAGAAGGGCAGAGCATGGAATGTCTTGTCGATGGTCTTTACGCCCGGGTTGTAGGCATTGTCGTCTATGGGCACATGGTAACTGCCTGTGACATGGTAGCTGTTGCCGTTGTGCTCGATGAGGAAATTCATGGGGGCATTGAGCTTCTTTACATGCTCCTGGTCCATATCCACGTTAATCTCCTGCGTACGGTACAACAGTTCGTCCTTGATGCGTCCGATGTGCCAGTAAGACGCATAGAGCTTCAGGTCGCTTACCACTTGTTGTGCCAGTTGGCGCGACTTGAGAATCTCCATCTCGTTGTCTATACCGTTCGAGTTTGATATGGTACCGAGGTTGGTGCTGTTCAGTACATTGTTTCTGCGGCTTTGTCCGCTGTCGTCCTTGATGAGAAGTTTCGCCTGGCTCTGGTAGATGGGGGTAGAGTAGCGAAGGTAGATGTACGCTGCCCCGAGACAGATGATGATGGACAGGACAAACCACTTCCAGTTGAGGATGAGTGTGGTGTAGATCTGCCTGAAGTCGAATGATGACTTCGGCTGCTCGTCGTACTGTTCTTCCTGTTCGTAGTAATATGCTTCTTCCATTATACAATGTGTTTTTGTTTTCTTCCTTGGGTGTTTCCTGTTAGAATCCGCCTTGTGAACTTATGACCTAATATATAATAATAGGTATAGGCCGGCTTGGTGGAGCCGGACTGCCAGAGGGCGAAGGTTACCCCTGTCTTGTGGCAAGTTCCTGCAGATATTTGCCGTAGTTGTTCTTCAGCATGGGCTGTGCCAGTTGCAGCAGTTGGTCGGCATCGATCCATCCCTGCTTGTAGGCTATCTCTTCCAGGCATGCCACCTTCAGTCCTTGTCTCTTCTCGATACACTCTATGAAGGTGCTTGCCTCCGACAGACTGTCGTGTGTGCCCGTGTCGAGCCATGCAAAACCGCGCTGCAGTGTGCGAACCTTCAGGCGGTTGCCCGCCAGGTAGTGCTGGTTTACGGTGGTAATCTCCAGTTCGCCGCGTGCGCTTGGCTTGATGTTCTTGGCCACTTCCACCACGTCGTTGGGGTAGAAGTAGAGTCCCACTACGGCATAATTGCTCTTGGGGTGTTCGGGTTTTTCCTCTATGCTGAGGCAGTTGCCGTCCTTGTCAAACTCTGCCACACCATAGCGCTCCGGGTCATTGACGTAGTAGCCGAATACGCTTGCCTTACCCTCTTCGGTGGCGCGTACGCTCTCGCGCAGCAGACCCGTAAAGCCTGCACCGTAGAAGATGTTGTCACCCAGCACGAGGCACACATTGTCGTCTCCTATAAACTCCTCGCCTATGATGAAAGCCTGTGCCAGTCCGTCGGGCGAAGGCTGTTCGGCATACGAGAAGTGTACGCCTATCTCACTGCCGTCGCCCAGCAGACGCTTGAATCCCGGCAGGTCGTATGGGGTGGAGATGATGAGGATATCCCTGATGCCGGCCAGCATGAGTGCTGATACCGGATAGTAGATCATCGGTTTGTCGAAAATGGGGATGAGCTGCTTGCTTATGCCCTTGGTGATGGGGTAGAGGCGTGTGCCTGAACCGCCAGCTAATACGATACCTTTCATGTTATATGCAGTATTATGTTGTTTTTACTTTTTTACCTTTTTACCTTTTAATACGCCTTCTTGTCGGGCACAAGTATACTCTTGGCTGTGAGGAAGATGATACGCAGGTCGAGCCAGAACGACCAGTTCTCGATGTACCAGATGTCTCTCTTGATGCGTTCCTCCATCTGCCAGAGTTCCTTGGTTTCACCGCGGAACCCCGTAACCTGTGCCCATCCCGTGATACCCGGTTTGGAGAAGTGGCGTATCATATACTTGTCTATCAGTGTGCCGTACATCTCGGTGTGGTAGAGCATGTGCGGGCGTGGGCCCACGATGCTCATATCCCCCTTCAGCACATTGATAAACTGTGGAAACTCGTCGATGTTGGTCTTGCGCATAAAGTTGCCAAAAGCAAACTTGCGCGGGTCGTCCTTGGTGGCCTGCGCCTTGTCCGCATCCTTGTTTACGTGCATGGAACGAAACTTCAGACACTTGAAAGTCTCTCCGTTCAGGCCAGTGCGGTCCTGTTTGAAGAACAACGGTCCGGGGCTTTGTATCTTGATGATGAGGGCAATGATGGGGATGAAGGGCAGCATGAATAGGCATATAATGCCGCTCACGGCAATGTCGAAAATGCGTTTCACGATTTTGTTGCCCGTCTTGTTGAGCGGCTCGTTGTGGCTGGCGTAGACACTCGTGCCCATCAGCATCTTCGGTATAAGGTTCAACTGGTATTTCCCGAAAGCGCGCGGAATGTAGTAGAAGTGTATCACATTCTTGTTGCAGAATCTCACAATCTTGAAAATCTCGTCCGACTCGTTGTGCGACAGACTGCAGAATATCTCGTGCGTGTCTACCGGTGTACCATGTATGGCTCGGTCTATGGTGCTGTCTATATGCCTGTTCAGGTCGGCCAGTGTGCCGAGATGGAGGAATTCTATAGGACACTGGCTTATCGGCTCGTCGGCATAGTATCCCTTGATACGGTAACCCCTGGCAGGGTCTTCCATGAGTTTCCGGTACATGTCGAGCACTACAGGGTCGTTGCCCACAAAGAGTGCCGATCTGGAATTGCGGCCCTTGGCGCGGAAATGCTTCAAGAGGGTACGCTCAGAACACCGCGATATAATGAGGAACGCATAGAATACTGCCAGGAATATGAAGCAGAAATTAAACAGTCCTCCACCGTCGGAAATGAAATGTATCAGGAGGAACATGATGAATGTTGTGAGCGCAGCCAGATTGAACGTACGCTTGATGATGTCCCACAGGCTTACGGTGCGCACATGGATAATCGTGGAATAGCACAGTTCTGCTATGAGCAATGCCATATTGGCTACCAAGAATGTAATTTTGGTAGCCGTGTCGAAGAACTTTGGCAATACATCCGGCATGAATGCAATAAAGGCAATAATGATTACGTTCAGGATAATAAAGTCCATGGAAGTAACCAGCCATTTCACAAGATTGTTTCCTTTGTACTCTTTGTTCATGTGCGATTTGTCTGAAGACATGTTGGGGTTGTTTTTCTTATTGGTCGATTAAATCGGGGCAAAGTTACATCTTTTTTATTAAATATAGATAAAAAAGTGATAGAAAAACTTTATTAACTCCGCTAAAATATACCTTTTCCTGTAAAAAACGGCATTGTGATTTTGGTATTTTGCTTTTTTATTGTATTTTTGCAAAATAATTTTAACGAAACGCATAAACTAACAAAATAAATGGGAATATTCTCTAAGCTATTCGGCAAGAAAACCGAAGAGACCAAAGTAGGAGGCATGGAGGACTACATGACGCTTGTGCGTGTGTATTTCCAGGCAGCTCTGGCAGCGCAGTTGAACATAACCAACCTCGCCATGCTGCCCGACTTGCGTATGTTCAAGACAACGCTCCGTGTGCCTACGGCCAACAATAAACTGGGTGTCGGTGAAAAGGCCCACGTAAGGAAGATGATGAAGAACATCTATTCCACAGACGAGGACTTCTTCAAGGAGGTGGACCAGAGTATACGCAAGAACTGCCGCAAGATGCAGGATGTCAATGTCTATCTGGTGCAGTTCCAGACCTTTACGCAGGACTTGATGATGCTCATGGGCAACCTTATGAAGTTTAAGCTTCGCCTGCCGGGATTCATGAAGAAAGCACTTTACGGCATGACCGAGAAGACAGTGGCTGATATCTTCAACAAAAACGATTTCAGCGATGCCAGCGTCGTGAAGACTGTCATGCAGTTGCGCCAGTTGGACAAGCGTCTCGGCTTCAGTCAGAAATGGGTCACCGACTTCTCCTATCAGGTGCTGATGCTTGCCAAGAAAGAGCCGCGCCCTTCCGACGAGGATGTGGAGAAGGCCAAGGCCAAGATGGGGAAATAGGCTGCAAGAGAGTAATAGCGGCTGATAATAAAACAAGTGGAAAATGAGCATTAACGAGAAAACAGTCAATACGTTTGCTACACGCGTGAGGCAGATGATTCTCAAGTTTGACGAGGTCAAGAAGGAGAACGAGGAGCTTTATGCCATGGTGGACGAGCGCGATGCCCAGATAAAGGTATTGCAGGACAAGTTGACTCAGGCTCAACACGATTATGACAGTCTGAAGATGGCGAAGATGATGACCATTTCGGATGCCGATATGGAGGGTGCGCAGAAACGCATAGCCAAACTCATCCGCGATGTCAACAAGTGTATCACGCTATTGAGCGATTAGGAAAAGCTATGGCAGCAGAACAGGAACAAGACAAACTTACCATCAGGTTGCACATATATGATACTGACCTTACCGTCAACATCCCCCGCGAAGACGAGGAGTGTTATCGTAAGGCCGGCAAACTGATAAATGAGATTATCAATACGTACGCCAAGATCTTCAAGGGCAGAAAGAGCGACAAGGAAATTCTCTATATGTCGCTCATCGATGTAGCCTTGAGGTACGAGAAAGAGGCCGACCGTAATGATACCGCTCCCTTCCTTGATGTCCTTACCCAGTTGACTGGCGAGATAGAGGATGTACTCAAGTAAAAGGTGACGGAAAACGTGTTCCTGTGTCCGCTCCGTCCATGTCGGGGGTATGTTTCTATGACTCTGAGACAGACTGTCGCGAAACGGATTTTTAGTAACATTTTTATATATAAACAATAGATGATAGCAACAATCATAATTGCCCTTGTAGCTCTCGTTCTGGGAGGTGCAGCGGGATTCTTGATTTTCCGGTATGTCCTTACCGGGAAATATAAGGAGATGATCGACGCTGCCAACAAAGAGGCAGACGTAGTAATGGAAAAGAAGCTCCTCGAGGTGAAGGAGAAATTCCTTAACAAGAAGGCAGAACTCGAAAAGGAGGTGCAGCAGCGCAACTCGCGCATTCAGCAGAGTGAGAACAAGCTGAAGCAGCGTGAAATCTCCCTCAACCAGCGTCAGGAGAATCTGGGACGCCGCCAGCAAGAACTCGACCAAAGCCAGCAGCGCATCGAAAACGAGAAGAAACTTCTTACCGTCAAGCAGCAGGAACTCGAGAAGATGCAGAAGCAGGAGCAGGAGAAACTTGAGGAACTCTCTGGCCTTAGTGCCGAAGAGGCCAAGCAGCGCCTTGTGGAAAGCCTGAAAGACCAGGCCAAGCTCGATGCTGCCAGCTACATCAATGAGATTGTAGACGATGCCAAACTCAATGCCAACCAGCAGGCCAAGAAGATAGTCATACAGACCATTCAGCGCGTGGCTACCGAGACGGCTATAGAGAACTCGGTCAGTGTGTTCCACATAGACAATGACGAGGTGAAGGGCCGTATCATCGGTCGTGAGGGACGTAACATCCGTGCGCTCGAGGCCGCTACAGGTGTGGAGATTGTAGTAGACGATACCCCAGAGGCTATTGTCATCTCTGCCTTCGACCCTGTACGCCGTGAGATTTGCCGCTTGGCTCTCCATCAGTTGGTGGCTGACGGCCGTATCCACCCCGCACGTATCGAGGAAGTTGTTGCCAAGGTAAAGAAGCAGTTGGACAACGAAATCATTGAGACGGGTAAGCGTACCGCCATCGACCTCGGTATCCATGGCCTGCACCCAGAGTTGATTCGCATCATAGGTAAGATGAAGTACCGTTCTTCATACGGTCAGAATCTCTTGCAGCATGCCCGCGAAACAGCCAATCTCTGTGCCGTGATGGCCTCTGAGTTGGGCTTGAACCCCAAGAAAGCAAAGCGTGCCGGTCTGTTGCATGATATAGGTAAGGTGCCAGACGAGGAGAGCGAGTTGCCGCACGCACTCTATGGTGCCAAGATAGCAGAGAAGTACAAGGAGAAACCGGATATCTGCAATGCTATCGGTGCCCACCACGATGAGATGGAGATGAATACCCTGTTGGCTCCTATCGTACAGGTTTGCGATGCTATCTCAGGTGCCCGTCCCGGTGCCCGCCGTGAGATAGTAGAGGCTTACATCAAGCGTTTGAACGATCTTGAGGCCATTGCCATGAGCTATCCTGGTGTTACCAAGACTTATGCCATCCAGGCTGGTCGTGAACTTCGTGTCATCGTCGGTGCCGACAAGATGAACGATGAGGAGAGTACAAAGCTCTCCGACGAGATAGCTACCAAGATTCAGAACGAGATGACTTATCCCGGACAGGTGAAGATTACTGTCATCCGTGAGACACGTAGCGTAGCTTACGCTAAGTAATGAAGAGTGAAGAATGAAGAGTGAAGAACGAAGAGTGAAGAACGAAGAATTCTCTTGCTTTTCTTCTTTCCATCATAAACAGAAAGCCGCTTCCCGATTTTGGGGAGCGGCTTTTTGTTGATAAAGTTTTGCGTGAGTACTATTTTGCTTTGGCTATTGAATTCTTCACTCTTCACTTTTGAAGTTAAGGGACTACAGCTTTTCTTACTTGAGATGGTACAGCGGGGGCGCTGTACCTCCTACATCAGCCTTGCCGTTGGATTCTTCACTCTTCGTTCTTCACTCTTCACTTTTTTTAAGCATATGAGTGCATGCCCGTGAGGAAGTAGTTCACCCCGAAGTATGTCATGATGATGCTGAGGAAGGCAAGCGTTACGTAGACATGATAGGCTAGAGGCTTGCGGAAGAAAGGCAGACTCTGCGTATGCACCACCACGGCATAAATCATAAAGGTAATGAGTGCCCATGTCTCCTTGCAGTCCCAGCTCCAGTAGTTTCCCCAACTTACGTTGGCCCAAATGGCACCGATGAAGATGCCAATGCCCAAAGTGGTGAGGGCAGGGTATAGGAAAAGACGGCTCAATACCTGCAACTCTTCACGTTGAGAGCGCATGCAGATGCCCATGATGCCACAGAGGAATGTGAGCGACAACAGTGCATAGCTCATCATGATGATGCTGACATGCACGCTGAGCAACGGACTGTTCAGTACCGGCATCATCTGTCCGATGGCAGGGTCCATCTGGTTGATGTGGCTTACCAGCAGGAAGAATCCCGAGAGAAGGAATCCGAACACCAGTACGATGCGTATCCTGCGCTGCAGACACAGTGCTATCAACTGCACACACCATGCCACGCTCAGCATCGTCTCGTATCCATTGGACAAGGGTATGTTTCCGCTGATGATCCATCTTACAACCAGTCCGAAGGTCAAAGCCAGAAACGACAAACCCATAAGGATGGGGAAAGCAATGTCCAAAACCCTCAGCGTTTTCTTCTTCGTCATGCGGTAGATAGTATAGAAGAGGGCGATAAAACCCAATGTGAGGTTCACCATAAAGAGGATGGTGGCAAAGGGGAAGGCATTGTTGATGCGCTCCGCCTTGTACTGCGTCGTAGTGGGCAGGGAGTTGCCGCCGCTCACTTCCTGGTATTTCTTCATCTTTGTGAAGAACTCGTCTACACGACTCATGTTTCCGGCCTTCACGTCACCGTATAGCAGACTGAATACATTGGTGATATAGAGGGCGTGCTGCTTCTCTACGGCACCTGGAAGTTTGTCGGTGGGCGAAAACCAGGTAGTGGTGCCAGCCTTAATAAAAGGATGTTCCTTTGTGCCCTTCACGTTCTTGGTGAAGGTGTAGGGCAATACCTTGAGCGATACGCCACGTCGCAAGTCCATGATGAGTTGTAGCTTGCCGTCTATGTCTGCCGCCTGCTGGTGGAACTTGTCCTGGGCACCCTGATAGTATTCCTGTACGTACTGGCCTATGGTGTAGCCACCCATGTCGTGGTTGAAGAACTGGTTCATGCTGCAATAGTCGGGCAGTGCCATGGCATCTTTCAGTGCGCCGCCCTTTACCTTGATGAACGGTTCGCCAGCCCAGATCTCTCCGTAGAATATCCATCCGCTAAGAACCTGTTCGGCGGTAAGTCCTTTGTAGCTGCGTGCCCCATATATCTTCTTGCAGAAGTCGAGGGCGTAAGTCTGCACGGGGCATATGCGGTCGTTGTAGAGAATGTTCAGTTCACCGAACCTTTCTGCCGTCTCCTTGGGCAGGACGGCATTCTCTATACCCGACATTGTGCTTTCCGCCTTTATGCTTTGTGGGCAGCCCATGCTCCATGCCAGGGTAATCATAAGGGCACCTTTCTTGAGCAGCGGACTTTTCAGGAGTTTACGGTAACTGCCCTTGGGGTCGATGAGCATCCAGACGAGGGAGATGAAGAGCAGTGCATACCCCGTGTATGTAACGGGAATGCCGTAGGGGTCGGCATTGATGGCAAGCACACTGCCCTTGCCGTCCTCATCGTAGGATGACTGGTAGAAGCGGTAGCTGCGGTGGGAGTAGATGTTGTTCATCGACACCTCCCCCTCACTCTTCACGTTGCCGTCGGTGACGATAAACATCGACGTGTAGTCGGCTGCAGCCTCCGTGCCGTCGTGCATCTTCGTTTCAAACTTCTGCAGGCAGAGTGTAAAGGACAGCTTCTCTTCAGTCATGCCGTGTTCACCGTCCGAGGTGATGTATGTATCGGTAGGTTGACCGATGCGGAGGTGTATCATGCCTCTTTTGGCAGTAACATGTGTGAGTAGTGCCCCCGCCAGGATAATGACGAAGGAAAGATGGAGCGCAAGGGTTGAGACAGTCTTCACCTTCCGCCGTATGATGTAAAAAACGCCGAGGGCAGTCATCACTGCCCAAATCAGTATAAACCACCATGCACCATAGTAGTGGGCATGGACATAGTCTGTGCCTTGGCTCTTCTCCACGATAGTGGCTGCAGCCATGAATATGAGCACAAGAATATAGAGGGTGGAAATAATCTTCTTGATCATTTGTTTTTTAGGACTTTAGCTGTTGTCTCAAAATCTAAAGTAATAGAATCTTTTTGTGGATTATCGTTTGCAACAATGATTGCCATATAGAAATTTGTATCCTCAACTTGTGAGTCGGCAGTGCAAATCGTAAATCTTCCAAAAGAATGTTGTTCGAACCATCTTAGAAACGGACGGTTTCGAGCAGCTTCCCGATTATCGCTTGTATCGCAAATATATAAAAGTACATCTTGGTTTGCAATAAAGAAGTCTTCAATGATGGCAATAATGGTATCTTTTATTTTTTTGTCATATGAGCCATGGCTTTTCTCCAAATTGTCAATGCTAAATTGATAACTCATACAGCCGCCTATCTCGTATTCTTCAGAAAAGGAGATGGAATATATTATGTTCTGGTCTGTTGTGAAAATGTAAAAGCACTCGTTTTTGGAGAGCTTGACTTTATAGGGTGACTTACTGTTTATTCTTGGAAGAGATAAGCTGTTCATGCTTGTTGAAACTCTTTAGTGTAATCATTTTTTAAATATTCCATTGCTCTTTCTTCCATTTCTTTCTTATGCTGCAGTAGCGTCTTGATTCTCTTGCCAGCTTCTTCTTTTGTGATATTCATAATTTTCCTTCCTTTATTTGTTAATCTTATAAATCCGTTGCAAAGTTACGGTTTTATCCTGAGAAATACAAGCATTCGTGCGAGTTTCTTGTATGGTATGAAAGCAAGCAGCCAAGTCATTGCTGGCTTGGCTGCTCGGATGGTTTATGGGTTGTTGTTCTCCCCCCTTTCGGCTTAAATGGAACGGATGAACTTCACTACGGCATCGCGGTCAGCCTTCGGCAAGTTGTAGAACTTCAGGGCTGAGTTGTAGGCCTGGCTGTTCTTGCTGTAGGCGTGCCACATGATAGCCTCCACCTCATTGCGTGCACGGGCATCGTGCAGACGGTCTTCGGCTCCACTGTTGAGCATCGAGAGGCCACGTCCCCAGAGCGGAGTGGTGCGACACCATGATCCATGGATGTCGTTGATCATGTCCAGCTTGTGCTGGATAAAGTCGGAATAGGGATAAATCTTCTGATTGGCATACTGTGGCAACTGTTTGCCCTCGATGATTTTCGAGCGTCCGTAGTTGTCGGATCCTGTTGTCCAACTTGCCTTGTGGCAATTGGTGCAGCCCATGTTTGTGAACAGTTCCTTGCCGCGCTGTACACTCTTGTCGTTGAGGTTGCGTGCACGGGGAACGGCGATGCCTCGATGCCATACGATGAACGAGTGATACTGATCGTCGGTCATCTCTGGCTCGAAGTTATAGTACTTGTTGTCGTACAGGTTCACGTCATCGCTGGGTGATAGCAGGTAAGCCAATGCCTCTTTTACGCCCTCCTTCGTACCGTCGTAGTAGTAGGGGTGCAAGTGAGACGACTCGTCCTTACCCTTTTTCAGAATGGTGTTGATGACATCCTCGTTCTCTGACATTGCCTTTGCCCAAGCTGTTGTGGAACAGATGTGCTTGATGTCAGAACGCAGGATGTTCAGCTCGTCCCAGAGAGCCACGTCGTTCTCAAGGCATCCTTCCAAAAGATCGTAGTTGAAACGCTTCACGAACTTCTTGCCGAAAGCATCCTCGGCATAGGCGTCGTCTTTCAACTTCTTGGCGGTGTTGTCCCAGAACTCGGGATTCAGTTCTGCGTGTTCGCTCTCTGCCTTGTACTGTGCCTCCAAATCCTCGTTGGAGATGGCATCGATGAGTCCCAGTCCCTGGAAGTTGCAGGAGGCGATGAGGCGCACGGCATAGTTGCTTGGCTGAGGATTTACGTTGAAGGCATCCTGAGGAATAGACACCTCGGGGTATCTCAGGGAGAAGCTCTCGCCGTTGTCGGCAAACTTCATTGCCAGTCCGCTTGGCATGCTTGTCACTTCGTGCCAGCTGATGCTCACCTTGCTGGGTTCCAATGGCGGCAGGAAGGGAGAGTCTGCCATGGTCATGGTAAAGGTGGTGAGCTGGTCGATAGGCTCGCCGTCGTTGCTGCCCGGAGCGTCGGGATAGTACACTGACACGATGTAGCCGTTGCCCATTACAGGATCGAAGTTGTTGCGGCTATGACCGTGAGCGTAGCCACCGGCGTGGCATTGTTCGCATGCACGGCGTGAGGCACATGGCCCCCATCCTTTGTAGGGTTCAGTGCTCAGCGTGTATTGCTTGCTAGCCATCAGGTCGCCCTCGTTGAAACGGTCGGTGAAACCTTGTTTCGTCACGGCAGGAGTCTCGTCCTCATAACAGTTGGCGGATACGTTTTCAGTAGTACCGAGCTTGCCTCCTGGGTACCACTCCTCAGCGGTGAAGTTGCCCACATCCTTGCCCACGTAGGCGGCGTCGGTCTCTACGATTCCTGTGTCCTTGCCTGATTCCTCTGTGGCATTGTCGCTGCAGGATGTGAGGGCGAGAATGGAGGTCAGTAATAGAAATGAGTTCTTGTAAGTCATAAAATATCCTTTATTTGGTTGTTGTTTTAAAAAGCATAATTCTACTTCCAGTTTCCCGAAAGTAGAATTGATGCTTTGAAGGTTAGATAGAGCGCAGGAATTTCACCACTGCGTCGCGGTCAGCCTTCGATGCCTTGTAGAAGTTGAGGGCTGATGAGTAGGCGTGGCTCTTCTTGCTGTAGCAGTGCCACATGATGGCCTCCACCTCGTTGCGGGCGCGGCAGTCGTGCAAGCGGTCTTCTGCTCCTGTGTTCACATAGCTCAGTCCACGTCCCCAGAGCGGTGTGGTGCGGCACCATGAACCGTGGATGTCGTTCTTCATGTAGAGCTTGTGCTGCACGAAGTCAGAGTAGGGATATATGGTCTGGTTCTGATAACGTGGCAATGGCTTGTCTGCGATATACTTCGAGGTGACGTAGTTGTCGTCGCCTGTCTGCCATTTGGCACGGTGGCAGTTGGCGCAGCCCCATTCCATGAAGAGCTTCTTGCCCTGCTGCACCTGTGCGTCGTTGAGGTTGCGGGCGCGAGGGATAGCGAGACCACGGTGCCATACCATAAAGGCATAGAAGTCGTCCATGCTCTGCTCGGGCTTGAAGTTGTAGATGTCGTTTTCGAACTGGTTGGTCGATGGGTCGAGCAATTTTGCCACGGCGTTCTTGATACCCTCGTCTGTTCCGTCGGCATAGTAAGGAGAGGTAGGATCCTTCTTGATGGAAGCAATCACGCTGGCGTTCTCCGACATGGCCTTTGCCCAGGGTGCTGTGGTGTAGAGGCAAGGACGGTCTTGACGGCTCACGTTAGTAATGTTCCAGATGGCATTGGCACCTGGACCGTCCTGCAGCGAACCGCGGGTCAGGGCGTAGGTGTAACGTTTTAGGAGCTTCTTGTTGCCGTCGGTGGTGTTGGGGTCGAACTCAGAGCCGTCAGCGTGAACACCGCCAGTGGCATACTTGCTGTCTCTGCCGAAGGTGGTGTAGTAAGCACCTGCTGTCATCTCCATGGTGCTGCCGTCGAACATATTGGGGTTGATGTACTCGCTCACGTCCAGGCCTGCACTCTTGAAGTAGGAAGCCTCTGACTTATACTGTGCCACGATGTCCTCGCTGGGGATAGCATCTATCAAACCAACACCAATTACGCCGATGGTTGACTCCAAACGTACTGCATAGTTTGTAGGCACAGGGTCGGTGTTGAATGCTGAGCTTGGTATTGAAATCTCGGGATAGATAAGGTCGAAGGTCTCGCCATCGGCAAACTGCATGGAGGGGATGTCCTCTGTCTCCATCTTGTCGATGTGCTGCCAGCTCATGTTAATCTGGGTCTCGTCGATAGGAGGCAGGAAGGGGGACTGTGCCTGTGTCTGGGGCATACCTGTCACCTCTGAGATATAATTTCCGTCGTTGGAACCCTCTGATGTGGGGTGATAAATCACGAGCAAGTAGCCGTTTCCGTTTCCGTAGCGTGTCTCGTACTGTGACACGCGCTTGCCATGACCATAGTGTGGATGGCAGTCGAGACAAGAGCTGCGCACGGAGGCAGGCCCCAGGCCCTTGAAGGCACCTGTGTTCCAAGTGTACTGACGCTCGAACATTTGTTCGCCAAGTGAGAAGTTGTTCATGAGATCGACATCGGCTGATACCACAGGAGTCTCGTCCTCATAACTGTTACCAGTGGTGTTGTCGGTAGTTCCCTTTTCACCGCCTGGGAACCATTCGTCCGCGGTGAAGTTGCCCACAGCCTTTCCTATATAGGCATCATCAGTCTCGGTAATTGTTCCGCCGTTCTTGTTGTCGGATTTGCTTGTGTCATCCGAGCAACTCGCCATTGTCGTTGCCAGTGCCAGTGCAAACGACAAGGTGGTGTAGTTCCTGAAAATCTTATTCATAATGTGTTGTTTTATGTATTGTTTCTTATAGCAAAATGCGTAGCTCTGTTTTCTATGCGAAAACAAAGCTACGTAAATTAGATATCTCTATCTTTATAGATTACTTGCTTGAGTCAACCTTCAAGGCACGGAACCATTTGGCGGCCTTGTTCAACTCTTCGTCCAAGTTCGTAATCATGTCAATACACTTACCCACTTGTGCATCGCCTGGGACATCAATGAATGCTTTACCGCTATTCTTGGCAGCCTCCAAAGAACCGATGGCGTCTGTGAGGGCGTTTTCCAATTCTGTATAACCACTGTAACCATACTTCTTCATGATGTTCATCATAGAGTTGGTAGCTGGTACAGTTGCAGTGATGTCACGAGTTCCAAACAATGAGTTCTTGATAGAGTAGATGTTGTCCTGGTAATCTATGAAGGAACGCTTGCTGTATGGAGACTCGATGTAGTCGGCGGCATCTTCCTCTGTGGCTGTGTTTGTGGCCTTTCTGAAAGCTTGACCGAGTTTCTGGCGCTGAACCTCGTCGGCGATGTTAGAGCAACCCGCTACCAGGGCGTTCTCAAAAGTCTCCTGCCATGTTGGGAACCAAGCCTTGTTGCCAGTGGCGTTCAGAAGGAACTGGCCATAGCCAATACCTGCTGAAGAAAGGGCACCTGAATTTCCCTGTATTTTCTTCAGTCCTTCGATTACCCAATTGCAGTTGGTTGTCAACCATGTTCCCAATGTGGCATCACCGTTCCAACCATACTGGAGCAGAGAAATCATGTTATATACATCACCGGCAACAGCAGCAGCGAAAGCCAGCTCGTCGATACCCTTTACGGATGTCATTCCTTCAAATGTATCGTTGGCGTTCAGCATGGCTGCTGTACGGGTTTTACCGTCACGGAAGATGACGAATTCCAAGCCGTGGAAACCAATAACAGACTGGAAGTCACCGTTTGTGGTGTAGATGTACTCTGCAGGGTTGTCGTTTTTCAGGCCATTGAGGAGTTTGGTGTTGGTAAGGGCGCTTACGAGCTGCTTGTGGTCAAGTGGCCATGAGTCGATGTGTGGGTCAATCTCGTTGTTTGCTGCAGCGCCATAGAGGAAAGCCTCGCTGCGCTCCCACTCACGGCGTGCATTCTTAAACGCCTCAGCGCAAGCCTCCATGTCTGCGTCTGTGAGAGCATTTGCCTTAGCATGAGCATAAGCGGTCTCGCAGGCAGCTTTCAATGTGCTTGCATTGTTGCGCAATTCGCTATATGTCTTATAGATGACATCGTTAACATATGTGTTTGCCACAGCTGACAGCTCTGAGGCTGGTACAGTTGATGATGCTGTTGTTGTTTCAGTGTTATCACTGCTGCTACAAGATGTGAACCCCATTGGCAATGTCAATGCCATGGCGAGCACGAATGCTGATGTAAAAAACTTTTTCATTGTGTTTGATTTATAATTATTTACGTTTGTTGTCTCGTTGGATTATCTGTCAATTAGAGGAAGAAACCCTGGTAGGCAATGCCGATGTTGACGGCAGGCTCGTTATTGTAGTCCGACTTTAAAATTCGGTTGTTGTATTCTGCCTTCACGCAGATTTGTGGCAATGGGAAGTAGTTGATACCGGCTGCTACAATCTTACGCTCTGTCCACTTGGCTGTAGCGTTGTGGATGGATGAGTCGTAGTATTCGAAGTGACCGAAAACATAGAGCTTTTGGTTGGCTGCCTTCAGACAGGAGATTTGTGAGAAGACATCGTAACCGGCCTCTATCATGGTGGCGATAGCGTTACTCCCAAAATACTTGCTGCTGCCCGAAGCGTTGGGCTTTACGTTAGCAGTGCCTGGGTATACGAGGCTCGAGATGGCAGTAGCATCACTTACGTAGCCATAGTCAACGTTACCTCTCACCTTCCAGTTGTACTTGTTGAAGGTGAAGTCAAAAGCACCCACATACACGTTGCCCTTGATGTTGGTGTAGTTCACATCGTTGGGAGTGGTATTGCCCACGGCCTTTCCGTAGTAACCGCTCAGTCCGATGCGAAGGCCAGGAACACTATAGTTGTCGACGCGTGCTGAGAAGGCATACTTGTTGGCTACCTCAAACTCGTAAGGGCTATTGGCACCCTTCTGAATCCAATTGCTGCGGGTAAAGCGGAAAGCATTCAAGCCTGCAAGGAACTGTGCCTCGTAACGGAATTTGCCGCTCTTGCCCCAGAAACTCAGACCTGTTTGGTGCCATGTACATGGAAGGATGGTGTTCTCTCCCTCGGGGCGATAAACAGTGAAGAAATTCAGCGGCTCATGGTAAGCGTTGGTGAGTCCTACAGGAACCACGATGTGGCCGGCTTTGATATTGGCCCAATTGGCAAAGCGTTTATTCAACCAGAACTGCTCAAGTTCTACTTCGCCGCCTTTCTCGGTCTCCTGTTCGTATTCGATGGCTTCCTCTGCCTCGTATTCGATTGACTGGCCTGAGCCGCCATGCTCGAACTCAATCTCAGTACCCAATGTCCAACCCTTTCCGAAGTCGTAACCCAAATAAATTACGGCGTGTGGTATGTCGAAACGTCCATGTTTGGGTGCATTTTTGTAAGTGGAAGCGTTGGAATAACGATTTCCGGCATCACTATAGAAGTTGCGGCTATAAGCTACTTCTCCGTATCCACCGACACTGAGTCTGTTGCCTTTTGTATGCTGGTAGACGCTGTCAGCAGCCGCTACCTGTGCATTTGCGCTTGCAATGCCGGCAAGCAGTGCTGCCGACATGAGTCCTGTTCTTAAAATATTCATTTCTTTTTTGTTGTGTTATCTCTAAATGTGCCCGACCTTAGTATGTATAATTAGGTCTTGCCTTTGTGAAAAAGAAAAGGGGGCGGTTGCTCATTGCGGTCTCGACATAGGAACTTGTGTTCCGCCGCTCGGGAGTGGCAATCATCGCCGCCACCCTCTTTCGATTTCGGGTGCAAAGGTACGGGGAATTAAAAAACCTTGCAATACTTAAAAGTTAGTAAACGGGGCCATCCCCATTAGTAGGTATTGCATGTTCCATAGGAATTTTGTAACTTTGCCACGTCTAAGACAAAAACATTGTGGATGCCTTACGTAAATTTATTAACAGGTAGCAAGAGATGAAGAATCAGAAGATGTATGAAGCTGACGACAAGATGATCAGCATTATCCGTGACAATTACAATATCCTCCAGAGTTTGGGCAGTTTCGGTATCAACCTCGGTTTTGGAGACAAGACTGTGCGTGAGGTGTGCGACGAGCAGAATGTGGACACGTACACCTTCCTTGCCGTGGTCAACTTCACCATTAATGGGTATAAAGAGTATGACAATGCCGACCGCCTTTCCATTTCTACCTTGCTGCATTATCTCAAGGCTTCACATGCTTATTACATTGATTTCCAGTTGCCTTTTATTCGTAAGGAACTGGTGGATGCGCTCGATGAGAGTGACAATCTGGCGCGCCTCATCCTCAAGCTTTACGATGAGTATGCGCACAGCATTACCAACCACATGAAGTATGAGGAGAAGACGGTGTTCCCCTATGTGCAGGCTCTCATTGACGGCACTGCCACGGCAGGTTTCGACATAGAGACATTCTCCAAGCACCACGGTCAGGTGGACCAGAAGCTGAAGGAGCTCAAGAATATCATCATCAAGTACTTGCCTTCCGACGGACTGCACAACAACCAGCTCAGTGCCACGCTCTACGACATATACAACAATGAGGAGTGGCTCAACCAGCACTCGCTCGTAGAGGAAGAGATTTTCATCCCTGCCATACGCAACGAGGAGCGCAAGCTGAAGCAGAACGACGTGAGTGCGAAGATTTCCAACATGATAAGTCAGGCTCCGCAGAGCGAAGAGCAGTTGAGCGACCGTGAGCGCGACGTTATCATCGCTGTGGTACAGGGCATGACAAACAAGGAAATAGCCGACCACCTCTTCATCTCCATCAATACGGTCATTACCCACCGCCGCAACATAGCGCGCAAGTTGCAGATACATTCGCCGGCAGGACTCACCATCTATGCCATCGTCAACAATCTGGTGGACATCTCTTCCGTCAAATTGTAGGCATTGGCTATCCCCCATTGTAGGTATTGATATCAAGAAACGGCTTTACCAACTTATGGTAAAGCCGTTTCTTGGTATATAGGAAGTAGGTATTTTTAAGGATTTTGTTAAGGGGTGTTGTGCCTCCCTTTGTACTTCCTTACAGGAACATTGTGAGGAAGGTGGCGGCAAACCACCCTTTGAACCGCTGTCCTCCTGTGCGCCACTTGCGCCAGTTGTCCTCGTTGAGCAGGAAACTGTCCTTCTTGTCACGGTCGAAGAGGGCAGAGAGCTGTGCCGTGGTGCAGGGGTCTATGATGACGGCATTCTCCTCGTAGTCCCACCTGAGACTGCGCGAGTTGAGGTTGGCACTTCCCACGGTGCAGAACTTCCCGTCTACCATGATAATCTTGGTATGGTGGAATCCCGGCGTATACATCCATACCTTGCATCCCGCCTTCATCAGTTTGTGGGCATTGTAGAATCCGCAGTCGGGTGTCAGGGGGACGTCACTCTTGGTAGAGAGCATAATTTCTACCTTTACGCCACGCTTCACAGCGTTCTTCAGTGCCTTCTTCAGTTGATGGCTCAGTGTGAAGTAAGGGCTGATGAGTTTGATGCTGTCCTTGGCGTCGTTGATAGCGTTGACATAGAAGTAGCGTATGATGTCCTTCGAGATGTGCGGCTCGCGGTTGATGATGCCCACCATCTTGTGGTAGGCCGTGGCAGAGGTGTCGGGCTTGAGGCCCTCTACCAGGTAGTCTTGTTTCTTGGCACGGAAATACTCAGCCCCGTGTACGTTCTGTCCGCTCACCTTGTTCCACATCTTCAGGAAGATGGCCTGCAGCGTGTTCACCTCGTCGCCGTCTATACGGCAGTGCATGTCGTTCCACGAACCTACCACCTCCGTACCTTTTATATAATAGTCTGCCACGTTCATGCCGCCCGTATAGGCTATCTGTCCGTCTATGACCACTATTTTGCGGTGGTCGCGGTTGAAGATGGCATGAAACCACGGAAACTTCAGCGGCTTGAACTCATATATCTCTATTCCGTTGGCACGTATCTCGTTGATATGCTTTTTCTTGAGCGGTCGGTTGTTGGAGCTGTTGCCGAATCCGTCGTAGAGTGCACGTACCTTCACGCCTTCCTTGGCTTTTTGTGCCAGAAGGTCGAAGAGCAGGGAGGCGATGCTGTCGTTACGGAAGTTGAAGTATTCCAGATGGATACTGCTTCTGGCCTGTCGTACAGCCTGGAAGAGGTCGTCAAACTTGGCCTGTCCGTTGGTAAGCAGCGTCACCGAGTTGTTGTGTGAAAAACGGATGCCTTTGCTGCGCAGCTGACTTACTATCAGCGAGTCGCTTGTCTGTGCGCTGCACAGGCAAGTGTATGATATGGCTAATAAGGCAAGCAGGTATCGTGCTTGCCTGAATATCTTTCCTGTCTTGGGTAGTATGTTCATTTGGATTCTTTTGTGTTCTTCCCTCTTCCCTTAAATCATGCAGGCATAGTGGTCTACGATGCCTTTGAGGTGGTTGTCTTTGTCCACCACGAGTACGGTGTGTACCTTGTTCTTGTGCATTATCTTGAGTATTTCGGTAATCTTGGTGGTGGGCAGCACCGTCTTGGGTGTTGTTGTCATGATGTCGCTCACGGTCTTGTCGAAGAACAGCGCCTGCCACTTCTCCATGGCGCGTCGTATGTCACCGTCGGTGATAAGTCCGATAACCCTGTTGTCTTTGTCTACCGACACGCCCAGTCCCAGTTTGCCCTTGCTCACCTCGATGATGGCCTTGCCGAGGTGCATCTCTTTCGGGATGACGGGCAGGTCGTCGTGTCGCATCACGTCCTCGGCAGTGGTAAGCAACCGTTTGCCCAGTTCGCCGCCGGGATGGAACTGTGCGAAGTCGCGCGGTTGGAAATTCCTTACCTGCATGAGTGCTATGGCCAGAGCGTCGCCCATTGCCAGTGCAGCAGTGGTACTGCTGGTAGGGGCGAGGTTGAGGGGACATGCCTCCTTCTTCACCTTCACCGTGATGTGGTAGTTGGAGTATTTGGCAAGGAGCGAGTTAGGGTTACCCGTGATGGAGATAAGGGGCACGTTCATGTGCAGCACCATAGGTATGAAGCGCAGCAGTTCGTCGGTCTGTCCGCTGTTGCTGAGTGCGAGTACCACATCCTTGTCGGTCATTACGCCCAGGTCGCCATGGTACACGTCGAGCGGGTTGATAAAGAATGCCGGTGTGCCGGTAGAGGCCAGTGTGGCTGCAATCTTTGCGCCCACGTGTCCGCTCTTTCCCACGCCGGTAACGATAATCTTACCCTTGCAGTGGTACATCATGTCGACGGCCTTCTCAAAGTTGTCGTCGAGTGTCGGTATCTGGTCGAGTATGGCTTGTGCTTCCTCCTTTAGGGCTTCCTCGCCCCATTTACGCACATCATTTTCTTCCATCATAGCAATTGAGTTATAAGTTTTTCCAGCTTTTCCAGTTCCAGCATGTTGGCGGCATCTGAGAGTCCGTTGTCTGGGTCGGGATGCACCTCGAAGAAGTAGCCTGTAGCTCCGAATGCCTTGGCAGCCAAAGCCATGGCGGGCACAAACTTGCGGTCGCCTACCGTCTTGCCGTTGCCTGCGCTTGGTCGCTGCACGCTGTGCGTGCAGTCCATGATGACGGTAGGTACTATCTCCTTCATGTCGGGAATGTTGCGGAAGTCTACCACGAGGTTGTTGTAGCCGAAACAGTTGCCCCTTTCGGTAAGCCACACCTCCTTGGCACCGCTGTCCATGGCTTTCTCCACGGGGTAGCGCATGTCCTTTCCGCTAAGGAACTGTGCCTTCTTGATGTTCACCACCTTGCCTGTCTTGGCAGCTGCTACCAGCAGGTCGGTCTGTCGGCACAGAAAGGCGGGTATCTGCAGAATGTCGCACACCTCGCCAGCCGCTTCTGCCTGGTGGCTTTCGTGTACGTCGGTGGTGATGAGCAAGCCATATTTGCTCTTGATGTCGGCGAGCATCTGCAGTCCTTTCTCCAGTCCGGGTCCGCGGAAGGAGCTGATGCTGGTACGGTTGGCCTTGTCGAAGGAAGCCTTGAAGATGATGTCCGTACCGAGTTTCCCGTTGATGCGCACCAGTTCCTGTGCCACTGTCTCCAGTAGCTCCATCGACTCGATGACGCAGGGGCCTGCTATAAGTGTTGGCATTTTTTTTTCTGTGTTGAATGTTATTCTTTGTCCGTAACTTCAGGGGCAGCGTTCTTGATGGTAATCTCACGCTGCGGGAACGGAATCTCTATGCCGTGCTCGTTCAGTGTGTCGTAGATGCACTCCATGATGATGCCGTCGTCGGCATACTGTGTCAGCACGTTTACCCATACCAGCACCTTGAGCGTGATGCAGCTGTCGTCGAAGCTCTTCAGCACGATGCGTACAGGCTTCTCGTGGTAGATGCAGTCCAGTTTGCTCAGTTCTTCTATCAGGATGCGCTTCACCTCCTTGATGTTCGAACCGTATGCCACGCCCACCTCCAGGATGTCAAGCTCGTAGCCGTGGTTGCGTGTCATGTTCTTGTAGTTCTTGGAGAAGAGCTGCGAGTTCTGGAAGGCGATGACCGAACCGTCCGTTGCCTCGAGCATGGTGGATGTATAGCTGATGCTGCTCACCTTTCCTCGTGTGCCGTCGCAGACGATGTAGTCGCCCACCTTTACGCGTCCCATCATGAGCGAGATGCCGTAATAGATGTTTTCCAGTATGTCTTTGGATGCGAAACCGAGACCAGTAGACAGACCGGCGAAGATGGCGAGCAGCCACGACTTGCCTACATTGAAGACGGAGAGCGACACCATGATCCATGTACCCCAGATGATGACCTGCAGCACGTTCTTGAACATCACAATCTTAGAGGCTGCCGTCTGCGGGTCCTGCTTCTCGAAGTGGTGGCGCAATACGTCGTTGGTGGTGATGTTGATATAGTTGAACAGGAAATAGAGGCACGCCACCATGCTCACGGTGTAGAGTGAGGCGGTGAAATTGCTCGTCTTGATATACTCCTTTTGGAATATCTGCCATGTGGTGTCGCTCATGTTGAACACGTCAGCTGCCCAGTATATGGCGATGATGAACGAGATGACACCTGCCACGGGCAGCATCACCTTGTTGATGAATCGGAATCCCCATTTGTCGGTTATGGCCTTGTTTTTCAGATTCTTGCGCTCGGCATATACGGCAAGCCAGTCCTTCACGCAGGTGATGCTGAGGATACAGGCCAGCTGCATCATCCACCAGATGATGATCTGTACGGCGAGCAGTGTGAAGCCTATCCATGAGCATACGGCACTGGCCACGAACACGGTCAGTGACACCCATGTGTATATCATGTCGTTGCGTGGCACTTTCTTGTTGTGACGCTTGATGACGTTCCACTGCCAGAAGAAGCAAACCAGCAGGATGGGCGGGAAGATAAGGTTTACCAGGTCGTTGGGTATCAGGATGATACGGAACGTGATAACGATGAAGCCTACCAGCATGAGGGGTGAGTAGATGCGGAAGGCACTCTTTATCTGGTCATTGCCCACACGCAGCAGCAGCGAGATGAGGATAACGCCGATGAGCCATGCAAACTCCACGAGCAGTCCGCACGCCATGATGATGAAGTTCTGGTGTGCCGACACGCGTATGATGCCTAGGATGATGGCGAAGGTAATGATGGTCATGGCCATGATGATGCAGGGGCGCTTGGCCATGAAGCTGTCCTTTATCTTCTCAAAGAGTCCTTTCTTTATCAGCTTGGTCACGATGACGCGTATGGTTAGCAGGTTGATGAAGATGGATATGAGTCCGTAGAAGATGATGATACCGAAGAGGAAACCAATGATACGCACATCCCACTGCGACATCATGCCCGGTGCGGGCCTGTACTTCTCGGTGATGGACGAGCGTGCCTCGTTTACGTTGCTGCGCAGATTGGAGAGAATTTTCAGGTAGTTTTCGCCACCGTTGTTGAAGATGCTCGTCTGTATGTCGTTGTAGCGCAGATTGGCATAGTCGTTGAGCGACTTCAACTTACGCTCGGTCATCTCGTAGGCGCGTATGTATTCCTTCAGCTGCTGTTGCTTCTCTATCAGCTGTCGCCTGATGTTGACGGCGAGCGTAAGGTCCACGTTGCGGTTGGTCTGTGCCTCCTCGCTCATGAACATGGTGTTCATGCCATAGAGGTAGTTGATGAGCGAGTCGAAGCGTGCCACCTCCATGTTGTTCTTGTCTATCATGGTGCGGAAGGGCGCCGCCTTTGTCTTGAACTTATGGAACTGCTCCGTAGCCTCATGGCAGGCGTATGTCATGTCGAAGATGTAGCCGCTCCTTTGCGAGTAGAGCATCAGCGAGTTCTGGTCGGCCTGCTTCATGATGTTCAGCAAGTCTTCTATCAGGACCTGCTGTTGCTGCTTGGCCTCTTTGTTCTGTTTCTCGAACTCGAGGTGGTACTGCGTCAGCTCGGTGCGCAGCATGTAGAGCGTGGTGTCGAGGTTGGCCTCCTTCAGCACGGCATGCCCCTGCGTGCATATAGTGAGCAGGAGTATCAGGATAAGGGATAGTTTCTTTCTCATTCTTGTTATATTTTGTGTGCAAAGTTACTAAAAAGCAAGGAAAAAGCAAAAATAACAATACCTTTTTTGCATTAACGGTTTGTAGGGTGCCGATGTAAGAGATAAAATGATTACTTTTGCATAGTGTAAACAACAAAACGACAGAACGATGGCAAACATATTACTTTGTGACAGCGGAGGAACCAAGGCCGACTGGGCACTGGTGGACAGCAAGGGAGAAGTCCTTTTGCGGCAAAAGACGGCAGGACTGAGTCCGGTTATCCTTTCCGATGAAGAGATAGAGCAGGTGTTGCATACCCAGCTCCACTTGCCGTGCCGTCCCGATGCCGTCCATTTCTATGGCAGTGGGGTTATCCCCAGTGTCAGGGAACGTATGGAGAACGTGCTGAGCCGTACGCTCGGCGCAGTGGAGGTGCATGCCGAGAGCGACATGCTGGGTGCGGCGCGTGCCCTCTATGGCAGGGGGCAAGGCATGGCAGCCATCCTCGGCACAGGTTCCAACTGCTGTTTTTATGACGGTGAAAACCTCATACCCGGACTTCCCTGTCTGGGGTATATCATCGGTGACGAAGGGAGTGGGGTAGAGATAGGCAAGCGCCTTGTCCGCCTTCTCTTTACCTGTCCCGATGCCTTTCCGCTGCAGCGCCTCTTTACGGAGCAGACAGCACTCGACCTGCCCACTATTATAAATAAGGTGTACCGCCAGCCCTTCGCCAACCGCTTCCTTGCCTCGCTCGCCCCTTTTGCCCTGCAGCAGATGCAGGCAGCCGATGCTGATTTGCCAGATGCCACTCTCTCTGTAGCCCGCTCGCTGCTGAAGAAGGCGGTAGAGGGTGTCTTTGCCGATTTCCATGACCGTATTTACACCTTATATAATATATATAGGGATAAAGGCGTGTGGCAACCGCAGCCTGACGCCCCTCAGATGCCTTTCGGTCTCATAGGCAGTGTGGCGTTCCATTTCCGTCCTTACTACGAGCCGCTCTTCCTTCAGGACGGTTGCTTCCGTATGCAAGGTGTGCTTGGATCACCCATGGAGGGACTGATGGCATACCATTCCGTCCATCCGTAAGAGATGGTTGCCCAATCCGAGGTTTGACTTACTTGCCCCAAACCTTCATAAGTCTACCACTAAACCCTTATCGGTCTACTATAAAATCTTTCCCAGCCTACTACAAACCACTTCGCCTAACTTATATTTAGCTTCGCCTAACTTATATTTAGCTTCGCCTAACTTATATTTAGCTTCGCCAAACTTGTATTTAGCTAAATATAAGCTGTATTTAGTAGAAGGTAGTAGGCTTCATAAGGTTTATTGTTATCGTAAGAACGGTTTGGTGGCAGGCCAACCGCGGTTTTATGCTGCACTCCGAGTTAACGGCATCGGGCCGACGTTACTATTACCTAATGCCTTCGAACAAGGAAATAATGCCGTAGTAACATTTTGTACCTATCAAATTAACCAAATAATACGTATATCGAACAAGATATGCAGTATCTTTGCCACAGTAAAAGACGTGTAAACCTAAAGGAACCTATTCTCTTTGTAGAACACACCTATTTTATATTATAGTATTAAAAACCTAAAGTAATTATGAGAAAAGCATCTCTAACATTCTGCCAGAGCCGTACGCTCTGCAAGGTTGCTTTGGTGGCCATTCTTATGGTCTTCCAGGCACTGTCAGGAATCGGAGCAGGTGTCCTCAATGCTCAGAACGTTACGGGTACGGTTATCTCCGGTTCGGACAACGAGCCGCTGATCGGTGCCAGCGTCAAGGTTCAGGGTACTACGTTGGGTACGATTACCGATTTTGACGGTAACTTTACCCTCGCAGCCAAGAGCGGACAGACACTCGAAGTCTCTTATCTGGGTTTCATTACCCAGAAAGTAAAGGTAGGCCAGGACGGCGCTACCAATCTCCACATCGTTCTCCAGGAAGACAAGCACTCGCTCGACGAGGTTGTCGTTGTGGGATACGGTGTACAGAAGAAGAAGTTGGTGACGGGTGCCACCGTTCAGTTGAAGGGTGATGACATCGCCAAGCTCAACACCACCAACCCCCTTACCGCCATGCAGGGCCAGACCCCTGGTGTCAACATCGTTTCTACATCTGGTCAGCCGGGTGCCAGCATGAGCGTTACCATCCGTGGTTTGGGTACCGTGGGCAACTCACAGCCTCTTTACCTCATCGACGGTGTGGCCGGTGACATCACCACCCTCAACCCTGCCGATATCGAGAGTATCGACGTGCTGAAGGATGCTGCCTCTGCTGCCATCTACGGTGCGCAGGCTGCCAATGGTGTGGTTCTTGTTACCACCAAGGGCGGCAAGGAAGGAACCAGCAAGATTACCTACGACGGATATGTAGGCTGGCAGACACTTGCCCGCAAGTTCAACATGCTCAACTCTACCCAGTACATGCAGATTATGGACGAGGCTCGCCTCAACTCAGGCATGTCGCCCGTAGACTGGACTTCGCTCAATTCCATCCGCGATGTCAACGGCAACGTGTACAACACCGACTGGATTGATGAGGCAGTGGACAACGGTGCCTTGACCACCAGCCACAGCTTGGCATTTACCGGTGGCGGCAAGGTCTCCACTTATTCTATCTCTGGCGGCTATACAGGGCAGGACGGTCTTATTGGCGGTTCTGACGTATCTTATTATAAGAGGTATAACCTGCGTGCCAACTCTGAGCACAAGATGTTCAACGGCCTGATTACCATTGGCGAGCACATCGGTTTTGTGTACAAGGACAGCCGTGGCATGAACACGGGCAACATCTACAACAACAACTTGCGCAGTGCGTTCTCAGCATCTCCCATCATCCCCGTATATGATGCCAACGGAAACTACAACTCTACGGTAGGTTCCGACTGGAATGTCAATGACGGCAACCCTTACGGCAACATGATGATGAACAGCAACAACCGCAGCAGAAGCGGTACGCTCGATGCCAATGTCTATCTGCAGATAGAACCTATCAAGAACTTGAAGTTCCGTACTGTATTCGCTGTCAACTACGGTGCTTCCGACTACCGTTCCTATACTCCCGTATACAAGTTTACTCCACAGAGCGGCAATACCGAGGCCAAGGTGAGCCAAAGCCACGGCAACGGTCTCTCATTGGTATGGACCAACACGTTGGCCTATGAGTTCGACCTTGCCAAGGAGCATCACATCACTGCCTTGATAGGTAGCGAGACGAGCAAGTACGACGGTGAGTCTTCCGGTGGCAGCAATACCGGTCTTATCGCAGGCTTCAATGATTGGGAGCACGCTTATCTCAACAATACCAACGGCACACAGAACAAGACTGTGAGCGGTGGTCCGTACGACTCTACACGCGGCCAGTCATTCTTCGCCCGTCTGGGATGGTCGTGGAAAGACCGCTATATGGTTAACGCCACCTTGCGTGCCGACGGTTCATCCAAGTTTGCCAAGGGTCACCGTTGGGGCTACTTCCCATCAGTATCTGCCGGTTGGACATTGACAGAGGAGGACTTTATGAAGAAGACCGCCTCCTGGCTCGATTTCCTGAAGCTGCGTCTCTCCTGGGGTCAGGTGGGTAACGCCAACATCAACTGCTATCAGTACTTGGCTCCTGTGTCAACGACCTATGCCAACTACAACTTCGGTACTACCGGCGGACAGGAAGGCTGGTCGACAGGTGCATATACCAGTCGTCTTGCCAACGAGAACGTGAAGTGGGAGACCTCCGAGCAGTACAATGTGGGTATCGATGCCCGCTTCCTGCGCCAGCGCCTTTCACTTACCCTCGACGGATACATCAAGAACACCAAGGACTGGCTCGTACAGGCTCCCGTACTGGCAACAGCCGGAACCAACGGTCCCATCATCAACGGTGGTGACGTGAAGAACAAGGGTATTGAGGTGGGCCTCTCCTGGAACGACCAGATAGGCAAGGACTTCGTATACAGCGTGGGCGCCAACTTCGCCTACAACCATAACGAGGTGGGTTCCATTCCTACAGAAGACGGTATCATCCACGGTGCCACCAACCAAATTTACCAGAATGCCGAGGAGTTCTACCGTGCAGAGAACGGACACGCCATCGGTTACTTCTGGGGCTACAAGACAGCAGGTATCTTCCAGAACCAGCAGGACATCAATAACTGGATTGCTGCCGGCAACGGTGTGCTGCAGAGCAATGTACAGCCTGGCGATGTGAAGTATGTGGATGTCAACCACGACGGTCAGATCAATGCTGATGATAAGGTAGACCTTGGCAATGGTCTTCCTAAATATACATTCGGTTTCAATCTCAACCTCGGTTGGAAGGGTTTCGACCTGAGTGCCAACTTTACGGGAGCTGCCGGCTTCAAGATAGCACAGTCTTACCGTGACCCCAGTTCGTCGCAGGGCAACTACAGCCGCCGCATCCTCAACCGCTGGACGGGCGAGGGTACAAGCAACGAGATTCCACGCGTAACATACGGTGACGTGGGTAACTGGCAGTTCTCCGACCTCTATCTGCAGGACGGTGACTACATCCGCCTCCAGAACCTCACCTTGGGCTACGACTTCAAGAAGCTCATCGCATGGAAGGGTCTCTCTAAGTTGCGCCTCTATTTCCAGGTACAGAACCTCTTCACCCTTACCAAGTATGACGGTATGGATCCCGAGATTGGTTCATTCAACGGTACAGACGGCAACAGCAGCGATTCGTGGGTGTCAGGAGTCGACATGGGATACTATCCACACCCCCGTACTTTCATAGTAGGTGTAAACCTGGCATTCTAATTCTTAAATTGAAAGCGACATGAAAAGAAAACATATATTGATGAGCGCATTGATTTTGTCGGCCTTGAGCCTGACATCATGCGACGATTACTTGGACACCTCATCCAAGACCGACCTCAACTCGGAGACAGCCTATAGCAATGCCGAGTCGGCCGAGATGGACTTGGTGGGCTGTTACGACGGTTGGCAGCGTACCATCAGTAGTGAGGACGTCGGTATCTATATGGTAGCCGAGTTGGCTTCCGAGCAGGCATTTGCCGGATTTGGTCTGTCAGATGCACGCGACAGAAGCGTGATAGACCAGTTCTATACAGGTGTAGCCCCTTCATACAACGACCTTTTCAATACCGACTGGAAGAACTACTACGCAGGCATCTTCCGCTGCAACGAGTTGATCAAGGCCGATACTGACGGCAAGATAAAATGGAACGGTGACACCAAGACACAGGGGCGCATCATAGGCGAGGCCCGCACCATCCGTGCCATACTGTACTTTGATTTGGCCCGCCTGTTCGGTGACGTGCCTTTGCTGCTCGAACCTTCCGAGGAGAACATTCCCCGTACACCGGTTAAGCAGGTTTACCAGGCCATCTTCGACGACCTGAAGTATGCTGCAGCTAACATTCCTGCTGATGCTTATCCTTTGAAGGACAGAAACAGCAACGACGGCCGCATCACCAAGTATGCTGCCGAAGCCCTGCTTGCGCGCGCGTACCTTTATTATACTGGTTACTATGGCGAGGAGCATCCTGCCTGCACCAAGGCTGAGGCCATAGCTGCCATCGATGATGTGGCGCACAAGAGCGACTACGACTTGGAGCCGAACTACAAGGACTTGTGGATGCCGTCTTCAGACGTCACTTCCGAGACCATTACCCAGTCGGGTGACGAAAAGAAATATGCCTGGGAAACAACCTACTCGGGCAAGTGGTACGATGGAAGCGCCTGGCGTTCGGGCCAGGGCAACCTCTCCAAGGAGATTGTCTTGAACCTGAAGTTCAACACCACGCATGACTATAACGGCAACAGCGACGGAAACCTCTTCAGCGTGAACCTTGGTCCGCGCAACAAGTGTGCGTCATCTGTTCATATCGCCAGCGGATGGGGTGCCTGCTCCGTCACTCCTTATTTCGTGGAGCAATACGGCAATGACCCGCGCTTCTCTGCCTGCGTATGGAATTGCACCGATGCAGGTTTTGCTGCCGACGAGGCCGACTCTTATGAATATACCGGCTACTATACCCGCAAGTATGCACCAATGTGCTTCTCGGACGGCACCCGTCAGGAGGTGGGCTTCAAACTGGGCGCGGCACACCAGAACATTACCTACTACCAGGACTGGACAGTTATCCGTTTTGCAGATGTGCTCCTGATGCACTCCGAACTGACCGGGACTGCAGAGGGACTGAACAGAGTACGTGTCCGTGCCGGACTTCCTACAGAAGAATACAGCCTTGAGAATGTACGCAAGGAGCGTGCCATAGAGCTGGCCTTCGAAGGTATACACTATTGGGACCTCATGCGTTACGAGAAGGACGGTGCCTATGCTGCCCGTGCCATTGCCAAGGCACAGAATGGTGCCAAGGTGAAGACCGGTGGTGTGGAGACCACCACATCCTTCAGCGAGGAGAACTTTACCAAGAAGAAGGGATTGATGCAGATACCCAACACCCAGATTACGTTGTCTGGCAATGTGCTGACGCAGAATCCCGGTTGGTAAGCAGCCCGTGACGGAATAAAAGTATAACTTATTAAAAAGATAAGAAGATATGAAAATCCATAATCATATATTTACGCTTCTTGCCGCCCTGGTCATGTTCCTCATGGCGTCTTGTTCGCCCGAGGACTTCGGCTTCGGCAAGAAGACCTATTCCGCCGAAGACTTGGTGGAAGGGAAGGCTTATACCGTTACCGTGCAGGGTAACGTGGTGAAGCTGGAATCGAAGATAACCGACTGCACGCCGCTGTGGATCACTCCCACCGGCCGCTCGCAGGAGAAGTCACTCTCCGTGGAGTTGCCTTTTGCCGGCGACTATGAGGTGACCTTCGGTGTGGAGACTCCCGGTGGCATCGTCTATGGCGCACCGTACAAGTTTACCATGGCACAGAACGACTTCACGCTCCTGAGCGACAACAAGTGGTTCCTCTTGGCAGACAAGGACTATAAGACAGGTGATGCGCTGCCCGATGCAGCCACCCTTTCTGCAGGCGTCAGCAAGAAGTGGTATCCCTGTGACGGCGACTACAGCATCGGCCGTTGCACGGGTCCTGTCATGTACTGCTCGCCCTATGACCCCGACGGCGACGGCCAGGGTTACACTGCCGACGAGGAGGCAAATTGTGTCTACAAGGATATCCTCTTCGGTTCGGACAACTGGAAACCCAACTGGGATCCCGGATTCCAAAGCTGGCTCATTCCCGAGGATGACGCCTACATGGACTCCTACATGACTTTCAGCATGGATGCCAAGAACGGTTGCGTGGCTACAATGTATCGCGGCGAAAGCGGCAAGAAGGGTGCCAGCACAGGTACCAACATGGTGGGCAAGTTCAACATGAACCTCACCGACAAGACTAAACCTACCATTACCTTCAACGACTGCTACGCTATGCACAGCGTGGGCTTTGATGCCGTATGCTCCAACTATACACAGGACATCCAGATAGTAGAGCTTACTCCTTACCTTCTTCAGATTGTTACCAAGCGTACCAACTCCGAGGGTAACTGGTACCTCGTATGGAACTTCGTTTCAGAGGATGTCATCAAGACCCATGGCGCCTGCATTCCTAAGGAAGACCAAGGCCTTATAGAAACGGTGAAGCCTAAAATGCCTACCTTCGAGAATATACATACCGACCTCTTCACCACAGAGATAAACGGTGACAAATATGTAGGCAACAAGATGACCTTCAATCTCGACTCAGAGACTCCCTACGACTTCATGTGGTGGAACGGCTCGCCCAACGTGGCAGCTTGGGAAGGCATCATCAACGGCAAGTACAACTCAACCTGGGCACCAGCCCTCGACGACAAGGCTTTCGACAACTTCGAGTTGACCATCACGAAGAAATCGGACGGTGGCTATAGCTTCGAGTGCGGAGATGTAAGTGGTACGGTGGATATTACCGAAAGCACCATGACCTTCAGCAAGGAGATAAGCATCTTCAGTGTTACTGGCGACAAGCGCACCATCCAGTTGAAGGGCAAGGAGTTCTACATCCTCGACAACTCTGCTGACGACCAGTACCTCACCATCGGTGTGCCCGAGACTACCGACGAGAACAACATCGTCAACTCCTTCCTCGTGGCAAAACTCGCCTACAAGAAGGTGAGCGGCGGCACCACAGGTCCCACCAAGGTGGCACTCGATACCTCCGTCATGCACAATGAGGGTATCATGTGGATAGAGAACAGCTGTCTGCGCCTCGCCTTCCACCACTATGGTGAGAGCGGAAAAGGTATCTTCCAGGATGTGAAGTCGGTGAAGCTGAAGAAGAACCAGACCATTACCGTGGTGTTCAAGATTAACGGTGTTACATGGGACAAGACACCTAAGTGCGCCCTCATCGACAACAATATCAAGACCACATGGGAACCCGCCTGCTTCGACCTCGATGACGCAGTGACCGTCAATACCAACGGCGAGACCACCGTCAGCCTGACCAACAACACAGGCTCTACCCAAACCTTTACCTCTACCTGCCTTGACCTCTCCATCCAGATGGACGGCTACGCAGCAGGTTCATGGGGAAGCGGTGCAGACCTCAGCGGTGTCAACATCGAGATAGTATCCTGCACCATTCAATAACTTTAACAGCATAAACTTATGAAGAATAAAATATTATACGGGATTATGGCCTTCGTCATGGCACTCTTCATGGCGAGCTGTAGCGATGGTGATGATTATTCTGTCAACTCAAACCCTCTGCTCACCGATTCGTCGGTGAACACGGGGTCGGCTGATGTCACCGCAAATTCTGCTACATTCCACGGTACGGTAAAGGGTCTGGAGGGACAGGCTGCCAGCTCTTATGCCACAGGCTTCTACTATGGCAGTGCCGAGAACAACTTGAGCGAGAAGGTAGCCGCTACAGGCAGCAGTGAGTTTCAGGCCACCATTACCGGTATGCCCGGCACCGTGGTATATTACCAGGCTTATGTAACCCTGCAGGGTAGGGTGACATACAAGGGCAGTGTGCAGAGTGCCATCCTGACCGATGCCAAAGCCATTACAGGCGAGGTAAGGGACTTGACCGCCAATACCGCCGTATTGACCGGTAGTTTGCAGTTGGCTCCATCAGAGGCTGTAAGCGGTATCGTCATCTCTGGTGCAGAAGGCACGGAGAATGTGCGTGCCGGTGTGCGCATCGTGGCTGAGGGAATCAACGACAACTATACTGTAAAGGCAGAAGGATTGCTCCCCAATACCACCTATCATTATACTGCTTATCTCGACCTGGGTAACGGAACGGTGTATGGTGAGGACCGCACCTTCACCACGCCAGCTTCCGACTTCAACCCCGACACAGACCTTGTTGATCTCGGCCTCTCTACCAAGTGGGCCAAGTACAATGTGGGTGCTTCCAAGGAGACTGACCTCGGCGGTCTCTTCGGCTTCGGTGACATGACAGGTTTCCAGACCTCTATCGAACTGGACAACTACGCTTCTGCCAACATCTACAAGACCGACCGTGACGTGGCCAACAAGGTGTACGGCTCATGGGTGACCATGCCTACCATCGATGAGTTTGAGGAACTTTTCACTGAATGTAAGAAAGAATGGGTTGAGCAGGACGGCGTGGCCGGCTATAAGCTCACAGGACCCAACGGCAACTCTATCTTCCTGCCCGCAGCAGGTTCGCGTACACAGACCACCATCTCTGGCGAAGGCGTGAACGGATACTATCTTTCTGGTTCTATCAATGCAAGTGACAGCAAGTTCGCCATGGCGTATGGTTTCGACCAGAACTCTTATCGTCGTACCACTACACCTGTATACCAGGCACTCGCCATCCGTCCTGTATCTGTTTCCAAGAACGTGAAGTTCGACAAGAGCCTGCTCATCGGCAAGACATGGGAAATCGACCTCCGTCCCGACGGCTCTCACTATAAGTTCGACGGTCCGGTTTACTACTATGGAACGGATGACTCATGGGCAACAGTTACCAACAACCAACCCGTTGTGGGCAACAGTTGGTGTTGGGCACCCAGCTTCGCAGACAATGCATGGGTTGTGGGCGGTGACGCCAAGAACTGTCAGGGTACAATGACCTTCAAGGAAGACGGCACGGTAAGCGTACACCAGTACATAGCCGGAGCTGACGGTGCCGACGGTACCTTCCAGGATACAGAGGGTACCTATACCGTAGACGAGAAGAACAAGACCGTGAAGTTGAGCATCCAGCCACTGGTACCTGCCAATTTCATCGGTGCCATCAGCGAGACGAAGAATGTAGACCTTCGCATCCTCTCCCTTACAGACGAGAGTATGCAGATGGGTGTATACCGTGCCGAGGACGGACAGCTTGAGAGCGTCAACTATGTCACGGGCGATGTGAAGAACGGTTTTACGGCGAAGCTCACCTGCTATGGCGGTGATGATGCCAATACGCCCGATGCCTGGAACTCAGCCACCGTCAACGTGTTGGGCGGCGATGCCGGACTGAAGCAGTACACCGTTACCTTCAATACCCAGTATCCTCGTGCCTGCGGTATGGTGTATGTACTCGACATTGCAGACTACTGCAAGACTTATCCCAACGCCCTCGTGCGCATCGATGCCATCAAGGCCGACGGCAACGAAGTGAAGTTTGACGCCAACAAGTTCTTCTATGGCGACCTGGAAGGCAACGGCAACTACCGTGTAGAGATGGCCAACATCTGGGGATGTGGTCACAACGACGGTTGGAACGGCTTGGCAGACACTCCATTCCACAAGGGTGGTGGCGAGACAACCAACGAGACAGCCCTCGCCTTCAGTCATACTTTTGAGGTAACCTTCACCGTGGTGTCCAACACCAGCGACGGTACAGGTGTGTATACGCCTAACCTCATCACCATCAACCCCTCATGGGGCGGTACCTGGGGCTACAACGATGGAGCTACTATGGAAGTAGTGAAGGAAAACGGCAAGTACGCTATCAAGAACAACCAGTTTGACATTACCTATAAGAGCGGTGAACATGCCGACGGTTCCATCATGACCTTCATAGAGATAGCCGACCTCTACGGTTTCTTCCCCGGTACGCACGCTACGCTCGATGCCCTCTTGCTCGACGGCAAAGCTGTGAGCTACGACCAGTCGAAGGTGATAGACAGCAACGAGAGTCCCAAGTATCGTCTGGAACTCTGGAACTGCTATGGTACCACAAAGAATACTGGTTGCGCCTTCGGCTCTCCCGAGGGTGATGTAATGAAGGGCTTGGCTTTCAGCCAGAGCATCGAGACGAAGTTCACCGTCCATAGCCTCTTCGCTGAGCCGCAGTGGTAAATTGGAAACAGTGGTAATAGAACAAGAAGTTAAGGACTTGGCTCCTTAACTTCTTCCTAACCGATAACCAAATATAGAATAACAATATGAAGAATATTAAATATCTATTACTTTTCCTGATGACTGTTGTGAGCGGGTTGGCTATCTCCGCCTGTTCCAATAAAGACAAGGATTACGAGGAACCCAACTTCCTGGTGCTCAATCCAGAGTTGACCTTCGATGCAACAGGCGGTACACAGACTGTCAATGTACAGGCCAATGCCCAGCCTACCGCTACCGTCATAGCCGGTGAAGACTGGTGTAAGGTGGCTTACAAGGACAATGCCGGCGGTACCTACAACTTCGACGTTACAGTCAGTGCTGCTGAGAGCGAAGATGCCGACAGCCTTGCCACTGTCCGCATCATACAGGGCTACAGCCGTAAGGACGTGACCGTGAAGCGCAACAAGAAGAGTAGCGTTACGCCTGTTGTGCCAGATGCCGGCATGACGCACAATGCCAAGGAGCTGGCTTCACTTATCAACATAGGTATCAACATCGGCAACACGATGGAGTGCACCGATGTGGAAGGCTCCTGGAACGGCGGTACCAAGGTGAACGAGGCTTACATCCAGGGTCTGAAGGCTGCCGGCTTCAACGCCATTCGCATCCCCTGTGCATGGAACAGCCACCTCTCTAACCAGAGTACTTACGAGATTGACGCAGCATGGATGAGCCGTGTGAAGGAAGTGGTGACATGGTGTGTGCAGAACGGCCTCTATGTGGTGCTCAATGCTCACTGGGACGGCGGATGGCTCGAGGACAACATCTTCGACGCTTCAAAGGAGGCGGACATCATCGCCGAGCAGAAGGCTATCTGGACACAGATAGCCAACAACTTCAACAGCTTCGACGAGCATCTGCTCTTTGCTGCCTGCAATGAGCCGGGTATGAACGAGACATCGGGTGGCGGCAAGTCATGGAAGACGGATGCATCTGCCCAGGAGCGTGTCATCAAGTATGAGCAGACTATGATTGATGCCGTGCGCGCCACGGGCGGCAACAACGCCACCCGCGTACTCATTATGCCGGGACTGGGCGTGAGCATCTCTGACATCTATGAATACCAGACAGCTCTGCCTACCGACAAGGTAGCAGACCGTATGATGGTTGAGGCCCACTTCTATGAGCCATACCAGTTTGCCCTTATGACAGAGGATGCTTCGTGGGGCAAGATGTATTACTTCTGGGGCAAGGACAACAAAGTGTCTGGTTCTGACCGCAATACACCCGACAACTATGCTGAGGCTTGGGTAGATGCACAGATGGCAAAGATGAAGTCCAAGTACGTGGATAAGGGTATCCCTGTAATCATCGGTGAGTTCTCTGCCGACCTCCGCAACTTGTCCGAGAACCAGGCCGAGCACGAGAAGTCGGTGGCATACTACGGTGAGTATGTTGCCAAGGTGGCGAAGAACAATGGATGTGTGCCATTCTACTGGGAAACGGGCAGCATCATCAACCGTACCGACGGTACTGTGAAGAAGCAGGCCGTAGTAGACGGACTGATAAAGGGTGCCGGCGAAGGCAAGTATCCGTGGTAAGAAACTTTTTTTGTTATAGCTATTATGCTGAGGGGTGTGTCACCGTGTGTGATACACCCCTTTCCTTGGTGTGTGCCTTATGGGGCTCTTGTAAAGGGTTCTTGGTAGGTGGAGACAAAGAATGAGCAAGAAAGTACGTGGCGTTGTGACGAATAATTCGTATTTTTGCAACCGAAATAACTATTAACTGACAAACGTAACATTTTCTTGCCTTATGAAGATAAAGTCTTTAGCTTTACTGATGCTTGCTGCTGCCATGCCGGCAATGGCCGAACAGGTAACGGTAAACACCAAGGGTATGTCGCTCGTGCTCGATGTGGAGAACGGGCAGACAGCCAAGTATCTCTATTTCGGAAACAAGCTCGATGTACGCGACCAGACCAACCTGCAGGTTACCGCCAACGGACGCATGGATGTCTATCCGGCCTATGGTCTGAACACGCCTGCCGAGTCGGCACTCGCCATGCGCCATGCCGACGGAAACATGTCGACAGCCCTTGTCGCTACGGGGCACTCTACACGCAGCGAGGCCAATGCCACTGTCACCGTGGTACATCTTAAGGATGCCGTATATAATATAAAGGTGGACCTCTGCTACCGGGCCTACAACGATGTGGACCTCATAGAGGCGTGGAGCGAGATAACCAACAACGAGAAAGGTACAGTGACGCTCACCACCTTCGCCTCTGCCATGCTCCCCATACGCAGGGGCAATGTATGGATGAGCCACCTGTCGGGTTCGTGGGCCAGTGAGGCAAGTGTCAGCAACGAGCAGTTGGCACCCGGCGAGTTTGTTATCCGCAATACCGACGGCACGCGCCCTTCGCATACCGACCATGCTGAGGTGATGTTCTCGCTCGACGGAAAGGGACAGGAGAACAAGGGCAACGTGATAGGTGCAGCTCTCGTCTACAGTGGCAACTACAAACTCAAGACCGTTACCGACGACACGGAGTACCATTATTTCTTTGCCGGTATCAACGAGGAGAATTCCGAATACCATCTCAAGAAGGGAGAGACATTCAAGACTCCCGCCCTGGCCCTCACTTTCTCGGACGAAGGACTGAGCGGTGCAAGCCGCAACTTCCACCGTTGGGGTCGTAAGTATGTATTGGCACACGGTTCGCAGTTGCGCGACATCCTGCTCAACTCGTGGGAGGGTGTCTACTTTGACATCAACCAGCAGGGTATGGACCAGATGATGGCGGACATACACAGCATGGGCGGCGAACTCTTCGTTATGGACGACGGATGGTTTGGCACCAAGTACCAGCGCAACAGCGACAACTGCGCTCTGGGCGACTGGACGGTAGACGGCAAGAAACTGCCCGACGGCATAGAGGGACTCTTGCGCGATGCCAAGAAGAACGGTGTGAAGTTTGGTATCTGGATAGAGCCGGAGATGACCAATACCACCAGCGAACTCTACGAGAAGCACCCCGACTGGATAGTAAAGGCACCCAAGCGTGACGCTGTGCTGGGACGTGGAGGTACGCAACTCGTGCTCGACCTGTCCAATCCCAAGGTGCAGGACTTCGTGTTTGGAGTGGTGGACAACCTGTTGACGAAATATCCGGAGATAGCCTACATCAAGTGGGATGCCAACATGGCCATCATGAACCACGGTAGCCAGTATCTCTCCATGGCAGACCAGAGCCATCTCTACATAGCCTACCACCAGGGATTTGCCAAGGTGATAGACCGCATACGCGCCAAGTACAAGGATGTGGTGATACAGTGCTGTGCCAGTGGCGGCGGAAGGGCCAACTGGGGATTCCTCCGCGGTTTCGACGAGTTCTGGGTAAGCGACAATACCGATGCCCTGCAGCGCATCTACATGCAGTATGGCACCAGCTATTTCTTCCCCTCCATCGCCATGGGATGCCATATCTCCGCTGTGCCCAATCATACCGTGTTCCGTACCACATCGCTGAAGTACCGCATAGACGTGGCCATGAGCGGCAGACTGGGTATGGAGATACAACCCAAGAATATGACCGACGAGGAGAAGGCGCTTTGCAAGAAAGCCATCAGCGAATATAAGGAGATACGCCCCGTGGTACAGTTGGGTGACCTCTACCGTCTCGTTTCTCCCTTCGACAACGAGGGGTTGGCTTCCTTGATGTATGTCAGTGAGGCAAAGGACAAGGCGGTGTTCTATTGGTGGAAGATGGCAAACTTCTACAATGTACACCTGCCGCGTGTAAAAATGGCGGGCCTCGATGCCAACCGTATGTACAAGGTGCGCGAACTGAACGCCATCGACCTCAAGCCGCTCTATTGCGAAGGCAAGTCTTACTCGGGCAAATATCTCATGGAGCACGGACTCGAAATGCCGTATACCAACGAGGTGGACTGGGGTAAGAAGACAGACTGGTCTTCACGTGTGCTGTATCTGGAAGCGGAATGAGAGAAAAGGTAAAAAGGCCGGCTAAAGGTAAAAAAGTAAAAAGGTAAAAACATACGCCGGAAGAGTGAAGAGTGAAGAACGAAGAGTGAAGAATCCAACGGCAAAGGTAACTGTAGGAGGTACAGCGCCCTCGCTGTACCATCTCAAGCAAGAAATGCTATTGTCTTAACTCCTTAACTCCTTAATTTCATTTACTCCATCAACTCCTAACCAAAACAACCACAATTGTATGAAAAAGATATTGATAACCCTGATGATGACCCTCGCTGTTTGCGGACTCTCTGCCAAACAAAAGTACGTGCAAGTGAAGGACGGACACTTTGTGCGCGATGGCAAACCCTATTATTATGTAGGTACCAACTTCTGGTATGGTGCCATCCTCGGCTCGGAAGGGCAGGGGGGCAACCGCCAGCGCCTCTGCCGTGAACTCGACAAGATGAAGTCGCTCGGTATAGACAACCTCCGTATCCTTGTCGGATCAGACGGCAAGCGGGGCGTAAAGACGAAGGTGGAGCCTACACTGCAGGAGGCACCGGGTGTGTACAACGATACCATCCTTGCCGGACTCGACTACCTGCTCATGGAGATGGGCAAGCGCAAGATGGTGGCTGTGCTCTATCTCAACAATTCGTGGGAGTGGAGCGGCGGCTACGGATTCTACCTCGAACATGCTGGGGTGGGGAAGGCACCGCGCCCCAATGAGGACGGCTACCCCGCCTTTATGAACTTCGTATCGCAGTATGCTGCCTGCGAGAAGGCACACCAACTCTTCTACGACTACGTGCGCTTTGTCATTGGCCGTACCAACCGCTATACACACCGCCCCTATACAGAAGACCCCGCCATCATGTCATGGCAGATAGGCAACGAACCGCGTGCCTTCAGCAAGGAGGCGCTCCCTGCCTTTGAGAAATGGCTCGCCGAGGCAAGTAGCCTGATTCGCTCACTCGACAAGAACCATCTTATCAGTATCGGAAGTGAGGGCAGTTGGGGGTGCGAGAACAACATAGCATGCTACGAGCGCATCTGTGCTGATCCCAATATAGACTACTGCAATGTGCATCTGTGGCCATACAACTGGAGTTGGGCACGCAAAGACCACCTCATCGATGACCTCGGAGTGTCGTGCCAGAATACCAAAGAGTATATCGACCAGCATCTCGCTGTATGCGCCCGTATCAAGAAACCGCTCGTGATGGAGGAGTTCGGTTATCCGCGTGACGGATTCTCCTTCTCTACCTCTTCCACAACCAAGGGGCGTGACGGCTATTATAAATATGTGTTCGCTCTGGTGGGTGACAATGCTGAGACCGGCGGATACTTTGCCGGCTGCAACTTCTGGGGGTGGGGAGGCTATGCCAGTCCCCAGCATGAGCAGTGGCAGGTAGGCGATGACTATACCGGTGACCCCGCACAGGAGGCGCAGGGACTCAACTCCGTCTTCGTTACCGATGCCAGTACGCTTGCCGTCGTAAAAGAGCAGGTAGACAGAATGAAGAAGATAGGCAAGACAAAATAATACGTTTCGGCAGTTATAGGAAAGAGGGTGTGACACGGGTTGCACCCTCTTTTGCTGAAAGTCGTGCCGAAAATGTGATGAAAGTGCAAGAAAGTCGTGTCTAAAATGTGATAATAAACGAAAAAGCCGTGCCGAAAATGTGATGAAAGCATAAGAAAGTCGTGCCGAAAATGTGATAAGACTTGTACAACTGTTTGATATTTAGTAATGTACTATTCGCTTATTGTACCTGTGCTTTGAATAGATGCACTGCCGGGGGTGAAGGACTGCCACTGCATAACCCAAGGCTCCCTATTTTTTGCGTATGTGCCTATGCGTACTATAAGGGCAAAAGTGCCACAAGGCGCATGATGTTTTAGCGATTCTGCCCTTCAGTAGGCTTGGAAAAATGAGGCAAAAGCAAGATAGTGGGCGTAATAGACAAAATAATATTACTGCATCTCCGCTTTTTGCCGTACCTTTGCATCGTGTTCGTGAAAACACATTAGAACTTCTAACTAACACCATTATAATAATATTAAAACCTAATTAAATTAAAAGCTTATGAAGAAATTATTTACGCTTGTGTGTGGACTGGCCATGGCTCTTTGTGCTAATGCTGCTACTTCTATTACCACTTCTTTTAGATCATGGGGTGATGGTTGCACCGTGGATGGTAACACAATTACTTTTACTGAGGCTTGGAAAGGTGCTGGCGCATGGATAGGCGATGCTGACTATTCTGATTCTGATTACCTGTGGGTGACATTCTCAGAGACAACTTGTAATTTTAACCTGGTTGTAGAGCATAATACTGGCGACGATAAGCATGGTATTACGGGTACCTTTAATTCTGGAGCTTTAGTTGCGGGCGTAGCATTGAACGAGAATTATAGCGACCATGTAATGCAGTATTATCTTCAGGCTACTTCTGGTGGTAAGGTGGTAATCACCGGTGCTTATGTCGGTACGGAAGAGGAGTACAAGGAAGTGCTTGCCGGCAACAAGCCTAAGGTATCAGAACTGTCACTCGCTAACTTGGGCTCTGGATGGGGAGAATCAACATATGATGCAGCGACCCATACAGTTACTATCGGTGATGACTGGTCAGGAAAAGGTTGGTGGCTTGACAAGGTTGACTATAGCGACTTTGACAAGTTGGTCATCACTTTCGATCCTGCCACTGCTGCGAGTGGTAAAGTCGTAGTTGAGTACAACGATGGTGTAACATCAAGCGAAAGTTCGTTTGAAGCGGGTGCTGCATCTGTAGAGGTTACACTTGATGCAACAGGTAAGAGCTCTGTAAAGCAGATTTACATTCAGGGTCCTGCTGGTTCGACATATACCTTGTCAAGCGCATACGTATGTGTAAATGATTATGTACCCTCAGGCATCTCTAACGTTGCTGTAGCAGAAAGCGGCAAGACAGCCAAGGCATACAATCTTGCCGGTATGCAGGTAGACGACAGCTACAAGGGTATCGTTATCCAGAACGGCAAGAAGTTTGTGCGCAAATAAAAAGGGAAAAGATAGCATATAGTATTATCTTATCGGGGTGTGTCGGACGGCGCACCCCTTTTTAGTGTCGTCTTGATGGCTGTATGGTATGTCGATGCGAATGTATTCGCCTTATATTATGCCTATAATACGATGCTTTGCAAAAATAAACAAACAATTAATAAAATAGTATCATGCTATATATGAAAATAGCATTAAATTTGCATTCGAATTCCTAAAGAACACTAAACAACTATTATAATAACAACGATTTTGTATGAAAAGAGTAATTTTTGCTTTCTTGGCACTCATTGCGAGTTGCCAGCTTTTCGCCCAGAGCAAATTGACAGGTACCGTCCTCGACGGTAGCATGAACAATGAACCTCTGATCGGCGCAAGCGTGATAGTGGAAGGTACTGGTACGGGAGGCGTTTCCGACTTGGACGGCAACTTCTCCATTACGTTGCCTAAGGGCAAGACCCGCATCAAGGTCTCCAGTATCGGTATGAAGTCACAGGTTGTCAATGTGGCAGGAAAGAACCATGTCACCGTTGTCCTCGAGGCTGACTCCAAAATGATGGACGAAGTAGTAGTGGTGGGTTATGGTACGATGAAGAAGAGCGACCTCAGCGGTGCCCTCAGTTCGCTGAAGGGTGAAGACCTGATGAAGGGTGGTGCTCTCGACCTTGCCCACGGTATGCAGGGTAAGGTGGCCGGTGTGCAGATTAACCAGAGCGACGGTGCCCCCGGCGGCGGTATGAGTATTGTGGTACGTGGTGCCAACTCCTTCTCTACCTCTTCGCAGCCACTCTATATCGTGGACGGCATCCCCTTCGAGACAGGTTCTACACCGGGAAACAGTGCCACGACTACAGAGCAGAGCAGCAACCCCCTGAGCATGATCAACCCTCACGATATCGAGAATATTGAAATCTTGAAGGATGCCTCGGCCACAGCCATCTACGGTTCGCGTGGTGCCAATGGTGTCGTTATCATCACTACCAAGCGCGGTAAGGCCGGCAAGCCCAAGGTAGAATTCTCTGGTAGTTGGGGTTTCTCCAAGATATCCAAGAAGATAGACATGCTCGACCCTGTTACCTATGCCCGCTACCAGAACGAGCAGGTAACAAACGACCAGTACTATCTGGGTTCTAACACAACAACATTGGCATACCCCGGAACATGGGGATACCAGTACTATTCTGACGGTCATGCCAACTATTCTACCGGCAAGTATACCGGAAAGCCCGAAGACTATGCACAGAACGGGTGGTTCTATGACGAATATGGCAATGCTACACAGATAGACGTGGCCGACTGGCAGGACGAAATATTCCAGACAGCTTTCCAGCACGACTACAACCTCAGTGTGAGCGGTGGTGACGACAAGGGATACTACTCCTTCTCCGGCAACTATGCCAAGCAGGACGGTACCATAAAGAACTCAGGTTACGAGCGTTACGCCCTCCGTGCCAATATCGCACGCCACATATACAGTTGGCTCGAGATAGGTACCAACCAGAGCTTTACCAGCAGCACAACCAAGTTTGCCAACACCCTGAGCTACAACACGGGTGTGGTTCGCTCGGCACTCCTCTTCCCGCCAACCTACGGTCCCAATACCGATACTACACAGATGGACGACCTCAACTGGTTGGCTGCCAACCCGTCGGCTTATGTCAACAGCACCAAGGACGAGTTGAACAGCATCAACTACTTCAGCAGTTCGTTTGTGGAAGTCAAGCTGTTCCCCTTCCTGAAGTTCCGCCAGAACCTCGGTCTCTCTTACAACGATTCGCACCGTGGCAGCTATTACGACCGCCACACCCAAGAGGGTAAGGCTCCTACCAACGGCAAGGCAAGCCGTGCCACCAATGTATGGAAGAGCTTGACGGCAGAGTCGTTGCTGACTTTTGACTACACACTCGCCAAGATACACAAGTTCAACGCTGTGGCTGGTTTTACTATTGAAAGCTCCTCATGGGACAACTCTACAATCCTTGCCTCCAACTTCCCCGATGACCTGACGAAGGACAACGACTTGAGCCGTGCCCTCGACAAGGCCACGCTGTCAAGTGAAAAGGGTATGCAGCGCTTGGCTTCATTCCTCGGTCGTGTCAACTACTCGTTGAAGGACAGATACCTCGTTACGGCAAGTGTCCGTTCAGACGGTTCATCCAAATTTACAGACAAGAACAAGTGGGCAACCTTCCTTTCAGGTGCCCTGGCATGGCGCGCTTCTGAAGAGAAGTTCATCAAGGACCTGAACATCTTCTCTAACCTGAAGTTCCGTGTGTCATACGGTGAGACTGGTAACCAGGCCATCGGTTCTTACCGTACCATGGCCCAGCTCGGTGTGGCCAATTATCCCTTTGGCGGCAGCATACAGAGCGGTTCGGCTATGGTGTCATGGCGCGGTCCTGTAGACACTGACATCAAGTGGGAGACTACCTCACAGTATAATGCTGGTATCGACTTCGGATGGTGGAACAACCGCCTTACCTTTACCGTCGACTACTACTACAAGAAGACACGCGACCTGTTGCAGGAGGTGAAGATACCTTCACATACAGGTTTCTCCAATATGTTGCGCAACTCGGGCAACGTTACCAACGAAGGTGTCGAGTTTACGCTCGGTGCTTCGCCCATAGAGGCGAAGGACTGGCACTGGAACCTCAATGCCAACCTGGCATTCAACAAGAACACCATCGGTGGTCTGAACGGTGACCAGTATGCCAACACCCTGTGGTATGGTGCGGACAACGTGTTCATCCAGCGTAACGGCTGTCCTATCGGTGCCATCTACGGTTACGTAGAGGAGGGATTCTACAACAACGAGGCAGAGGTGCGTGCAGATCCGCAATATACCTTCGCAAGCGATGCTACCGTGAAGTCGAAGATAGGTGAAATCAAGTATCACGACTTCAATGGTGACGGCAAGATAACCGAGGCAGACCGTGTCATCATCGGTGATACTAACCCCGACTTTACATGGGGTATGACCAACAATATCACATGGAAAGACCTTACCCTCAGCTTTATGCTCCAGGGTTCGCACGGAAACGATATCTTCAACGGAAACCTGCAGGATATCAAGCTCGGCAATATCGGTAATATCCCAACTGATGCATACAACACCCGTTGGACTGCCGACAACTACGAGAACGCCAAGTGGCCGAAGGCATCTTCCGGTTATGAGCGTAACTTCCTCGTGAGCAACCGCTACGTGGAGGACGGAAGCTATGTGAAGTTGAAGAACATCAGCCTTACCTACAACTGGAACCACCCCTTCAAGAGTGTGGGTCTGGAGCGTCTGCAGTTCTGTTTCACCGCCACGAATGTGTTTACCATCACCAACTACAGCTGGTATGACCCAGACGTGAACGCCTTCGGTAGTGACTCTTCGCGCCGTGGTGTGGATATCTACTCTTATCCTTCAGCACGTACGTTCACCTTTGGCATCAATGCAACATTCTAATGTGACACTTTAATCAAGTAAAACAATATGAAACTCAATAAATATATATTATCGGCTTTTGTGTTGGCCAGTGGCGCAGTGTCCTTTACCTCCTGCAACGACTTCCTGACCGAAAAGCCTGAAAGCATGATAGGTCCTTCCAGTCTCGGTGACTCCAAGGACGCTGCCAACGCCTGGGTTACGGGTGTGTACAGCAACTGGCTTTACGACATGTTCTGCTGGGGAGAGTTCCCGAAGGTGCTCGAACTTGACGCCGACTACATCACGGGTCCTGACTGGCTCTTCGGTTCGATGGGTGCAGGCAACTTCCAGGCTGAAAGCTCGCTCGACAAGATGTGGAAAGGTCCCTATAACCTTATCAACGATGCCAATGTGGCTGCGCGCTACATCTCAGAGATGAGCAGTATCTCCGACGACTTCAAGAACAATGCCATCGGCGAGTGCTACTTCCAGGAGGCTTTTGCCTACTTCCTGTTGGTTAGGGCTTATGGTCCTATCCCCTATATGGCCACTGATGTGAGCAACGGCGGAGGCTACATGCACAGCCGTCGTCCCGTGGCAGAGATTTATACGCACATCATCGACAGGTTGACCAAAGCCTCGGAGATGTTGTATCACCGCGACAACAGCCAGTACCAGACCGGACATGTAAGTGCCGGTTCGGCAGCAGGTCTTCTCGCAAAGGTATACGCCACCATGGCTTCGGCAGCCATGCCTGCAGGTACAGAGGTAAACGTACGTACCTGTGAGCCATACCGTACAGAGACGGTAGGAGGCAAGGAGTATAAACTGTACAATACGCCCGCTACCGAGACATTCCAGAAGAAGGCTGTAGAAGGTTATGAGGACATGGATGCCACAGCGCTCTACGAGCAGGCAGCCAAGTGGGCAAAGAAAGTGATCGATGGCGAATTTGGTCCTTACGAACTGTCTAAGTACGACGAACTGTGGTCGCGTAACCACCGCGATGATGCAGAGATGATGTGGGGCGTACGCTCGGCTGTCTCTTCAGCTTCGGACAACTACCGTACCAATATCCACACCAACTACTCAGGCTACAAGGCAAGTGCAGGCCGCGAGTTCCTTACCTCCGGCGGATGGATGGGGTGCTCCAATGCGTGGTATCAGCTCTTCGACGAGAACGACTACCGCATCACAAAGGGTGTGCGCCATACATGGAGGTACTACTATCAGGAAGACTACAACGGCTGTTTCTACTATCCGCAGTCGTGGTGTGTGAAGGTTACTGGCCGCGATATCTACGGAGAATACGTGCGCGAGCCGGACGCCGAATACAAGGCTACGGGCTATGCTTACCAGTACAACCAGAGTTCGGAGTGTCTCGCCTTTACTACCAAGTATGACGACTGCGAGAACGATGCGCTCGAATATCCCGACAGCTACTGGCCATTCCTGCGCTATGCAGACGTGCTCCTTATCTATGCCGAGGCAGAGAACGAGCTGGGACACCAGGATGTAGCCCTGCAATATCTCAATAAGGTACGCGAGCGTTCCAATGCACCGTTGATGGAGACCGCTACCAGCAAGACAGGTATGCGCGGCACCATCCTCGAAGAGAGAGCCAAGGAGTTTGCCTGTGAGGGCGACCGCCGCTGGGACTTGATACGTTGGGGAATCTATCTGCAGGCCATGAACGCCATCGGCGGACGTGACGAGGCCAATATCAACAAGGCACGTACAGAGCGTAACCTCTTGTATCCTATTCCTGCAGACGAGATCAATGTCAACGACAGTATCTCTTCCAACAACCCTGGCTGGAACTAATGTTTAATTCTATAAATTAGAATCACGATGAAAATGAATATAAAGAATATAGGCTTGTCTGCCCTTGCCGTGCTGACGCTCGCTTCGTGCAGCGATGTGGTAGACTATAACTTGCCGGACAAGACGTCCAACAACGGCACGCCGTCCATCGCCAATATCTACGACGTGCAGGATACCGGCTATGTGGCTCCGCTCAGCGGCGGCACGCTCAACCAGATGATACACATCAAGGGACAGAATCTGGCACAGGTCAGGAAGATTCGTTTCAACGATGTGGACGTGGATGTGCGACAGGTATATGCTACGACGAACGAGGCATGGGTCAAGATACCGCGTGTCATCCCTACCGTGCAGAACGATTCGCTCTACTACGAGACCAATGAGGGTGCTGTAAAGATATGCTTCCCCGTGACTATCCCGAGCGTTAAGATCAGCGGTCTGAAGAACGAGTTTGCTTTGCAGGGAAACCAGGTACAGCTCAATGCAGAGTATATGGACCTCTACGGATTCAACGACACTACAGCCACAAGTCCTGTCAGCGTGTACATAGAGAACGTGGAACAGGGCTACAAGCAGGTTATCCACTGCGACTCATGTACGGAGAACTTCACAAGTGTTGTCATTCCGGAAGACTGTCCAGACAATTCGCTGATACACTTCGCATGGCATGAGGTGACAGGCGACAAGACCGCCACCATTCCTTACCGTATGACAGACCAGCTCATGTTCGGCAACTTTGACGGTGACCTCGGATGGTGGGCCAGCTGGCACAACGATTTCCTTACCGACGGTACGAACAGCGGTGACCCACAGTCGCTGGGCTATACCTTCTTCCGTATCAAGGGCAGCTTTGATGCCTGGTCTTGGAACAGCGAAGGCTTTGGCTGCAACTGGAAGTGGCTCGATGCTTCTGCTCACCCGGAGAACTATGTGCTGAAGTTTGAGGTATGCACCAATGCCAATAGCCCGTTCTATAATTATGGCAACAACGGTGCCAGCGGTAGCAAGAACGGTGGCTATAACTTCACCCTCCAGGCCGGTGGGTCGGGTAATTGCCAGTTTGACCCCGTGTCTATGGGCATTACCAATACCTATGGCAAATGGGTGACCATTTCCATGCCGCTTACCGACGTGCTGATGGGCGGAACATTGCCCACAGAGGCAGACCAGTGGATGGCCCTCAACATGGTGATGCAGCCCAATACGGCTGACGCATGGACTGTAGACCACAGCTTCGGACAGTTCCGTATAGAACCTAAGAATTATTAATGAGACAGCATTATGAAGAAGATATTTTATATGTTTGCTGCACTGGCAGCTATCTCTTTTGCCGCATGCTCGGACAATGACAACGAGGTTCCTGCCATGCGCCATTTCGATGACCAGACTGCGCCCACTGTAGTGTCCGTTTCGCCGGAAGACGGTTCTGAGGAACTGGATACCTTCGACAATGTAGTGATAACCTACAGTGAGCCGATAGCCGTGACGCCGAATACCACCATCAGGGTGTATACCAACGACACTACCTACTACTATCTGGACGATACGCTCTCCTATGCAGAGGGCAACAAACTTTACATTCCCCTGCATGCCAAGGCCAACCAGAACTACAAGATTGTAGTGATGAAACCTACCGTGCGCGACTCGTCCTACAACTTCGCTTCGGAGTATACCGTGTCGTTCTCTACACGTGCTTACAACAACTGGAATCCCGAGTTGTTTGACATCACGCCGACACTCTGCAATCCCGATGCCACCGAGCCTACAAAGAATCTCTACCAGTATCTGGTAGATAACTTCGGCAAGAAGGTCATCACGGGTACTGTGGCCAATGTAAACTGGAACGTGGAACTTGCAGAGCAGATGCATGACATAACAGGCAAGTATCCTGCCCTCAACTGCTTCGACTTCATCCACTTCAACAACAGCAAGCCATTAGGTAACGCTAACTGGATAGACTACACCAACACGAGCGTGGTGGAAGACTGGTATAACAACAACGGTATCGTGGAGTGCATGTGGCACTGGAACGTTCCTGCATCTGAGGAAACTGCCGATGACATATCAAGCTATACATGCTCTCCCGACAAGACAACCTTCACCTGCAAGCAGGCTGTAAGAAACGGCACGTGGGAGAATACACGTGTAAAGCGTGACCTTAATGTAGTGGCCGGCTACCTGTTGGCTCTTCAGGCAAAGGGAATACCCGTTATCTGGCGCCCGCTGCATGAGGCCCGCGGCAACTATGGCAAGTGGAACGGTAGTGGCACAGCATGGTTCTGGTGGGGTTCCAACGGTCCGGTACAGTTCAAGAAACTCTGGAAACTGATGTATGATACCTTCAAGGAAAAGGGTGTGAACAACCTGATTTGGGTATGGACCTCCGAGGGCTACTATCAGGACGACACTGACAAGACCATTACCAACGATGCCGCATGGTATCCCGGCGACGAGTATGTCGACATCATTGCCCGCGACTACTACTGCAAGAACCTCAATACACCTTACCAGTCATCTTTGGCTCAGGAGTATGAGGAACTCCGCAAGATTACTGGCGGCAAGAAGCTCATCACCTTGGCAGAGTGCGATGCCATGCCTTCTGTAGAGAATATGTTCAACGACGGTGCAATGTGGAGCTGGTCCATGCCTTGGTATGGTCAGGATGCCGATGGGGTAGACTATTTCAACAGTGTGTACAACACAGCAACGTTCCTGAAGAACTACTATAACAACAAGAATGTCATTACCCGCGACCAGGTGCCGAGCTTCAAATAAGGCATCTGTTCCAAGTAACAACAGATAATATATAATTAAGGTGGAAAGTCTTTATGCCAAGCATGGGGATTTTCCATCTTTTTGGTTTAGTGACGGTAAAATAACTTGGTACAATTTGTTGATGGGATATACTCAAATTTCTAATTTGGATTCCCCCCTTGCTTGAGTGGTACAGCGAGGGCGCTGTACCTCCTACAGTTACCCCTCTTTGTCAGAAACGACAATTATAGGAGGTACGGCGCCCCCGCCGTACCACTTAGGCTAGGAATTATTTCTTCGCGCCCTGAGAAATGTACCAACTTATTTTTTTCATTATTACTTACGTACGTGACTTGTCCATCCTACGTACGTGACTTGTCCATCCTACGTACGTGACTTGTCCATCCTACGTACGTGACTTGTCCATCCTACGTACGTGACTTGTCCATCCTACGTACGTGACTTGTCCATCCTACGTACGTGACTTATCCATCGTAAGTATGTGACTTGTCCATCCTAAGTATGTGACTTGTCCATCGTAACTATATAACTTATGATAATAGTCCATTTGCAAAAGAAAGTGTAGCGATTTGGCAAAATAGTACAAGGATTGTCGGAAGGAAAATGGTATCTTTGCAAGCGAAAATCTTAACATTACCACTAACTGTATAAACAAGACTGACAAGATGAAGACTTTTAGAATTTTGATGATAAGCATCCTTGTTTGTGTGCTTGCTCCGTTGGGAACAAGAGCACAGATAAAGGGAAACAATATCGTAGTGAGCGTTATCCCAGACCATCAAGACTGGAACTACAAGGTAGGAGAGAAAGCCAACTTTGTGGTGAATGTACGCAAAAGCGGTACGCTGCTCGACAATGTAAAGATAGACTATGAGGCTGGTCCCGAGATGTATGCCGACGTTAAGAAACAGACTACGCTGAAGGACGGCACGATGAAGTGGACGGGAACCATGTCCAAACCGGGGTTCTATCGTCTGAAGGTGGTGGCACATGTAGGTGACAAGGATTATGAGGGACTGTGCACAGCTGCCTTCTCGCCCGAAAAGCTGCAACCCTACGCTCAGGAGCCCAAAGACTTTGATGACTTCTGGCAGAAGACACTTGCCGATGCACGACAGACCGACTTGAACCCTACAAAGGTGTTGCTGGCTGAACGCTGCACGAAGGACAAGAACGTGTACGAGATAAGTTTCAACAACAATGCGTGGGGCTCGAAGATGTACGGTGTGCTGAGTGTACCCGTCAAGCCCGGAAAATATCCCGCCCTGCTGCGTGTGCCCGGTGCAGGCGTGCGGCCTTATCAGGGTGATACCTATACAGCACCCGACCGTTGCATTGTGCTGGAAATGGGTGTGCATGCCATTCCTGTTACCATGCCGCAGAGCGTGTATACCGATCTGAACAACGGTGCACTGCAGGGATACTGGGACTGCAATGTGGACAACCGTGACCGCAACCCTTACAAACGTATAGTGACGGGTGCAGTGAGGGCGGTAGACTATATCGCCACGCTTCCCGAATGGGATGGCAAGACGCTCGGTGTGACGGGTTCTTCGCAGGGAGGATTCCTTACGCTGGCAGTTACGGCACTGGACAAGCGCGTAACCTTCCTTGCGCCAGTGCATGATGCCATGTGCGACTACGAGGCAGAACTGCACGGAGTGGCAGGCGGATGGCCACATTATTTCTATAACAACGGTAAGGTGGTGAAACCGGATGCTGTCATGCAGGCACGCATCGAGGGTGCACGCTACTATGACGGTGTTAACTTTGCCAAGCGTGTCACCGTGCCCGGATGGTACAGCTTCGGTTACAACGACGAGGTGGTGCCGCCCACTTCCTCCTATGGCCTCTACAATATCGTCAAGGCTCCCAAACAGTTGAGCGTCTATCAGATGACGGGACACTACTGGTACCAGGAACAGTGGGATGAATGGCAGAAGTGGATCGAAACACAACTTCTTAAAAGGTAAAAAGGTAAAAAAGTAAAAAAGTGAAGACTGAAGAATTCAACGGCAAGGCTGATATAGGAGGTACGGCGCCCTCGCCGTACCACACCCGAAGAAATGCCACGCACTCAAGCAAGAAACGCTGTTGTCTTAACTCCTTAACTCCCCGAAGAAACGACAACACAGACAACTCATACAACATAAACAACAAAGATGCTGCAGCGGCAGCATAGAAAAAGTTGTATAAGTT
>CAVFRG010000003.1:0-101137 GCA_963624905.1 Oscillospiraceae bacterium | reverse complement strand
TAACTTAGGTTCTACAATGCGTGAGGATAACTTGAATGGATGGTTAAAGGTAAAAGAGTAAAAAGGTGAAAGAGTAAAAAAGAGTAAATCTCGCTTGCTTGGTACAGCGGGGGCACTGTACCTCTTACAGTTACCCATACTTGCCGTAAAAAGCATTCTGTAGGAGGTACGGCGCCCTCGCCGTACCACTTAATAAGGGCGAAGCAATGACTGGGAGGTACGGTGCCCTCGCCGTACCACTTAATAAGGGCGAAGCAATGACTGGGAGGTACGGTGCCCTCGCCGTACCACTTAATAAGGGCGAAGCAATGACTGGGAGGTACGGTGCCCTCGCCGTACCACTTAATAAGGGCGAAGCAATGACTGGGAGGTACGGTGCCCTCGCCGTACCACTTAATAAGGGCGAAGCAATGACTGGGAGGTACGGTGCCCTCGCCGTACCACTCAATCAAGCAAAGGTTCTTTTTTCTCCCCGCAAGCCAACTAATTTGCCCAAAATCTTGCAGCAATAAAAACTTATCGCTAATTTTGCATGGTGTTCCGGTGGAACAGCCTTTGCCATGAGGGGTGTACGCCCCCTTTTTCATGGAGAGGTGAAAGACAGGCTAACAATGTAAACGACAAAAGATATGGACTTAGTAGAAAGATTCATCAATTACACCAAATTTGACACACAGTCGAGCGAAGACTCCGCCACAGTGCCGAGTACCGCCAAGCAGCTCGAATTTGCCAAGTATCTGAAGCAGGAACTCGAAGACGAGGGACTGAGTGACGTGGAGATGGACGAAATGGGGTATATCTACGCTACGCTGAAAGGCAATACGCGCAAGGACACCCCCACCGTGGGATTCATCTCGCACATGGACACCAGTCCGGACGCCAGCGGCGCAGGCATCAAGGCGCGCCTTGTCAAGAACTATGACGGTGGCGACATACAGCTCAGCCCCGGCATCGTTACCGACGTGGCTACCTTCCCCGAGCTGAAGGCGCACAAGGGCGAAGACCTCATCGTTACCGACGGCACCACGCTGCTCGGCGCCGACGACAAGGCGGGCATCGCCGAGATAGTGCAGGCCATGTGCTACCTGCGCGACCACGACGAGATAAAGCACGGAGACATACGCGTGGGCTTCAACCCCGACGAGGAGATAGGTATGGGCGCCCATCATTTCGACGTGGAGAAGTTCGGGTGTGACTGGGCTTATACCATCGACGGAGGCGACCTGGGCGAACTGGAGTATGAAAACTTCAATGCCGCCGCCGCCAAGATACGCATCAAGGGCGTGAGCGTGCATACGGGATATGCCAAGGGGAAGATGGTGAACGCAAGCCGGGTGGCTGTAGAGTTCCAGAACCTCATACCCGAGGACGAGATGCCCGAGACCACAGAGGGCTACCAGGGCTTCTATCACCTGCTGGGCATAGAGAGCCGATGCGAGGAGGCTACGCTCAGCTATATCATACGCGACCACGACCGTGACAAGTTTGAGAACCGCAAGGCATTCATGCAACGCACCGCCGATGCCATCAACGCCAAGTACGGGGAGGGGACATGCATCGCAGAGATACACGACCAGTACTATAACATGAAGGAGAAGATAGACCCCAACATGCACGTCATAGACATCGTTCTGAAGGCCATGCAGGAGAGCGGTGTGCCGCCGCGCGTGGTGCCCATAAGGGGCGGGACGGACGGCGCACAGCTCAGCTTCAAGGGACTGCCGTGCCCCAATATATTCGCCGGAGGTGTCAACTTCCACGGGCCGCACGAGTTTGTGAGTGTGCAGGTGATGGAGAAGGCCGTACAGACCATCGTAAAGATAGCCGAACTCACAGCTCTGTACAACGACTGACCCCTTTCACTCACACACGGCCACGCTCCGGCCATACACGAAACTCACACAAAAAAACACGCACATAGACTATGTCCGACATCCCCGTAATGGTAAAAGACCTGGCCCTGATGCTCATGGTGGCAGGTATCGTAACTATCATCTTCAAACGTCTCAAACAGCCCCTCGTGCTGGGGTACATCGTGGCAGGATTCCTCGTCTCGCCGCACATGCCCTACACGATGTCGGTAATGGACGAGACGGAGGTGGAGTCGTGGGCCAATATAGGCGTCATCTTCACGCTCTTCTCGCTGGGACTCGACTTCTCGTTCAAGAAGATAGTGAAGATGGGGGCGTCGCCCATCATCTCGTGCGTGTCGATAGTGTTCTGCATGATGATGCTCGGCGTGAGCGTGGGCCATGCCTTCGGGTGGGGGAGGATGGACTGCATCTTCCTGGGCGGAATGCTCGCCATGAGCTCCACCACTATTATATACAAGGCGTTCGATGACATGGGACTGAGGCAGCAGAAGTTTGCGGGGACGGTGATGAGCGTGCTCATACTGGAGGACATCCTCGCCATCGTGATGATGGTGATGCTGTCGGCCATAGCCAGCGGCAACAACCCCGACGGAGAGCAGATGCTCGGGTCGGTGGTGAAGATAGCCTTCTTCCTCGTACTGTGGTTCATCGTGGGCATTTTTGCCATTCCGGTGTTCCTGCGCCGCACACGCAAGTTGATGAGCGGGGAGACGCTCCTTATCGTGGCGCTCGGACTATGCTGCGGCATGGCGGTACTCTCCACGCAGGTGGGGTTCTCCAGTGCCTTCGGCGCCTTCGTCATGGGCAGCATCCTGGCAGAGACCATAGAGGCGGAGAAAATCATCAAGGTGGTGGAACCCGTAAAAAACCTTTTCGGTGCCATCTTCTTCGTGTCGGTGGGCATGCTCGTTGACCCGCAGATACTCGTGCGCTACGCCGTGCCCATCGTGGCGCTGGTATGCACTATTCTTGTAGGGCAGGCCCTCTTCGGTACGTTCGGATTCATGCTCGGCGGCGAGTCGCTCAAGTCGGCCATGCGCTGCGGATTCTCCATGGCGCAGATAGGCGAGTTCTCGTTTATCATAGCCTCGCTCGGACTCTCGCTGGGTGTCATCAGCGACTTTCTCTACCCCGTGGTAGTGGCCGTGTCGGTTATCACGACCTTCCTCACACCCTACATGATAAGGCTGGCGCAGCCTGCATACCGCATCATGGAGAAACATCTGCCCGACCGCCTCACGGGCATACTCAACCACCTCGCCATGAGCCACCCTTCCACCACGCAGCAGAGCGAGTGGAAGGCGCTGCTGAGGCAGATGGCTGTCAACACCGTGGCTTACTCCATCGTCTCGGCGGCAGTAATAGCTGTGATGTTCACCTTCGTGCTGCCGTTGGTGCGAAACCTGCTGCCTGTAGGCCAGGACAAGTGGGTGGCCAATGCGCTGACAGGCATCCTTACCATCCTCTTCATCAGTCCGTTCCTCAGGGCCATCGTCATGAAAAAAAACCACAGCAACGAGTGGAAAAGACTATGGGTGGAAAGCAGCATCAACCGTATCCCGCTGCTCTCCACCATCATCGTGAGGTTTGTCATCGCACTGGCCTTCATCTTCTACATCTGCAACTACCTTACGGAGTTTACCAATGCCCTCATCATTATCATCGCTGTGGCTGTCGTGCTGCTGACTATCGCCTCCAGATGGACCAAGAAGCGGAGCATCAATATGGAGAGGCTCTTCATACGCAACCTGCGCTCGCGCGACATCGAGGCGCGCGTGCGGGGTGACAAAAAACCGCTCTATGCCGAGCACCTCCTGGACCGCGACATCCATATAGCGCAGGTGGAGGTGCCCATCGATTCGGCATGGGCAGGAAAGACGCTGGGGCAGCTGCACCTCCGGCAGCAGTACGGCGTGGACCTGAGCAGCATCCTGCGCGGCATGCAGCGTATCAACGTGCCGCAGGGGGATACCGTCATCTTTCCGGGTGACAAGTTGCAGATAATAGGCAACGACGAACAGGTGCAGAAATTCAACAACGCCCTGCAGCACTGGCTCGTGCCCGAAGACCCGGACATAGAGAACCGCGAAATGCACCTGAGCCAGCTCATCGTGAGCAGCAAGGGCGCCTTCTGCGGCAAGACGCTTGGGGAGAGCGGCATACGCAGCAAGTACAACTGTATGGTGGTTGGTATAGAGGAGGGGCGCGAAAGCCTTACCAAGGTTTCGCCGCAGTATGTCTTCGCCAAGGGCGACATCGTGTGGCTCGTAGGCGAGGATGCCAGTTTGCAGAAAATAATGGAAATGAACTGACGCAAAGCGTCCTGAAGGCGGGGGACAAGAAACAACTTGATATTTATGTTGTCAAGAATTAGAGAATTCAAGAATTTTTCTTCTGACGGGAATTGGCAACTCAAGTCTTGAATTTGGCATAGCCACTTGATTGGTACAGCGAGGGCGCTGTACCTCCTACAGTTACCATCACTTGCTGCAAAGGTAATTATTAGGAGGTACGGCGCCCTCGCCGTACTACTTATCTCTTTCAGAACAAACGGGAAAATTCTCTATTTTTCGCCTTACTTACCGTTCCCCGAAAATGGCCGTACCCACACGCACCAGCGTGGCACCGTGCTGGACGGCAATGGGGTAGTCGTGGCTCATGCCCCAACTGCGCTCGCAGAATGTTTCAGTGTCGGCAAAATACGTCTGTTTCACTTCGCCGAAGAAGCGTGAGGCAGTGTCGAATTCGCCGGCTATCTGCGCTTCGTCGTCGGTATGCGAAGCCATCATCATCAGTCCGCATATCTGTACGTTGCCCATTTCCCGCCACTCGCCTGAAGCGAGCAGCTCGCGGCACGCATCAAGCGTAAGGCCGTACTTCGTCTCCTCCTCGGCAATGTGCAGTTCGAGCAGCACCCTGATGACACGGCCGTGCTTCGCCGCCTGCTTGTTTATCTCGCGCAGCAGCTTCAGGCTGTCCACCGCCTCCACCATGGAGATGTAGGGGGCGATGTACTTCACCTTGTTGGTCTGCAGGTGGCCGATGAAGTGCCACTCTATGTCCTGCGGCAGGACAGCCACCTTGCGCGACAGCTCCTGCTCATGGCTCTCGCCAAAGATGCGCTGTCCGGCACGGTAGGCTGCCTCTATACATTCGGCAGGATGGTACTTGCTCACTGCCACAAGGCGTACACCTTCGGGCAGGCGGGCCTGGACCTCTCTGATGTTTTCAGCTACGTCAAGCATTGTCTTCAGCAGTCTGGCCGTTCTCCTGCTCGTATTCGGGCACATCGTTCTTCTCTTCGTTGCGGGCTGCTGTGTGGTGCTCGAAAACGTCCATCAGCGGAGTGTCGGTAAGACCCACAATCTCGCAGTCGTTCATCGTGCCGCCCAGGGCTTCCTCCATATAGCGAAGCGCACGCTGCAGCGATTTGGCCTGGACGAGGTAGTTTACATTGTTGCGCTTCTCCTTGCCGCTCTTCTCGTCGATGGTTATCAGCGAAACCTTCGCCTTGTACCACTTGTCGTCCTCGTCCATGTCGCTGAAGTAAATCTCCAGGTAGTTGGCCTTGGCAATGCCGCTCACCTTGAACTCGCCGCTCACGTATACGGAAATCTCGTCTATGATGGCACTCTCGGCTTCGGTAAAGCTCAGTGCGTCGACAAGGTATGTCTCCGTTACCACCTTCTCAGTGCCGTCTTCCATTGTCTTCTGGTATCTTACCTTGGTAGTAAACCATGTTCCTGTCCTTGCTCTCATCGTTTCTTTTTTAGTTTTTGATAATGAATAATTTATGTTCCTGTTCTCGTCCGTGCGGGAATGATGCGGAGTAACTGCCCCGGGGGACATTCCCGTTTTAACGGCATGCAAAGTTATAAAAAAGTAGGCACAAGAACAATACATGTTGCGGTTTTTTGGAGGAAAAAGAAAAAATGTACCCCTCATCTTCACTATTGTCAGTTAAAATTCTTACCTTTGCACACGAATGTAACAACCAAGGCGGTGCTGCCATCCCATGGTACGCCACAGACGCCCGTCACAAGAAAAAAGAACAACACACAGTAAGCAAATGCCAGAAATATCAGTACGCGGCCTGGAAATGCCGGAGTCGCCCATCAGAAAGTTGGCACCCCTCGCTGCCGCAGCCAAGAAGCGTGGTGTGAAGGTGTACCACCTAAATATAGGACAGCCCGACCTGCCCACGCCGCAATGCGGACTCGATGCGCTGAAGCACATAGACCGTACTATTCTCGAATACTCGCCAAGTCAGGGATACCTGAGCTACCGCGAGAAACTCGTGGACTACTACCGCAAATTCAACATCAACGTTACTGCCGACGACATCATCATCACGTCGGGAGGCTCCGAGGCCGTGCTCTTCTCGTTTATGAGCTGCCTCAACCCCGGCGACGAGATTATCGTGCCCGAGCCGGCATACGCCAACTATATGGCGTTCGCCATCTCCGCAGGGGCCAAGATACGCACCATTGCCACTACCATAGAGGAGGGATTTTCGCTGCCCAAGGTGGAGAAGTTCGAGGAACTCATCAACGAGCGCACACGCGCCATCATGATTTGCAACCCCAACAACCCTACGGGATACCTCTATACCCGCAGGGAAATGAACCAGATACGCGACCTCGTGAAGAAATATGACCTCTACCTCTTCTCCGACGAGGTGTACCGCGAATACATCTACACGGGAAGCCCCTACATCAGTGCCATGCATCTGGAGGGAATAGAACAGAACACGGTGCTCATCGACTCGGTGTCGAAGAGATACAGCGAGTGTGGCATCCGCATTGGTGCCCTCATTACCAAGAATGCCGAGATACGCAAGGCCGTGATGAAGTTCTGCCAGGCAAGGCTCTCGCCACCTCTTATAGGACAGATTGTGGCGGAGGCTTCGCTCGATGCGCCCGAAGAGTATTACCGCGACGTGTATGACGAGTATGTGGAGAGGCGCAAGTGCCTTATCGACGGACTGAACCGCATACCCGGGGTCTATACGCCCATCCCCATGGGAGCTTTCTATACCGTGGCAAAACTGCCCATCGATGATTCGGACAAATTCTGCCGGTGGTGCCTCGAGGAGTTCGACTACGAGGGGGAGACCGTCATGATGGCACCGGCATCGGGCTTCTACACTACGCCCGGTGCAGGACGCAACCAGGTGCGCATGGCTTACGTGCTGAAGAAAGAGGACCTGAACCGTGCGCTCCTCGTGTTGGGCAAAGCACTGGAGGCTTATCCCGGAAGGGTGGAGGACGAAGGACTGTAAATGTTACGTTCCGCCCATTTCTATGGAGGGAGAGTGCAGACCCTTGGTATGAGTAAAGGCTGTTGTGACGATAAAAATAACTTGGTACAGCGAGGGCGCTGTACCTCCTACAGTTACCCGTACTTGCCAGTAAAGGCTGTCTTTAGGAGGTACGGCAACCCCGCCGTACCACAACTCGGGCAAGGAGTTGTATCTTCGCCCATAAGAAATGTACTAACTTATTTTTAATTATTACACACAGGGCTCTTCCCCTCTTAATCGGCTTCACCAATCCGGAAAGCTGAAAGCAGAAAATCGTTATGAACTTCCCGTTTTTTATAGCCAAAAGATTGTATAGCGCCCCGGACGACAGGCAGAAGGTTTCTCGCCCGGCCATTCGCATTGCCACCGCTGGGGTGGCAATAGGACTCGCTGTGATGATAGTTTCCGTATGTGTGGTGTTCGGATTCAAGCACACCATACGCGACAAGGTAGTGGGATTCGGAAGTCATATTCAAGTGGCCGACTTTATGACGCTCCACCAGTCGGAGCAGTATCCCGTTGTTATGAACGACTCCATGACGGGTGTACTCAAGGCCATCCCCGGTGTGAAACATGTGCAGCGGTTCGCCATGAAGGAGGGAATCCTGAAAACGGACAGCGACTTTCTCGGCGTGGTGCTAAAGGGAGTGGGAAGCGACTTCGATTCTACCTTCATCCACCAGAACATGGTGGAGGGTAGCATCCCCCATTTCTCCGACTCTGTGGCTGGCAACAACATCCTTGTGTCGCAACTCATGGCCGACAAGCTGCACCTGAAGACGGGACAGCGTATCTTTGCCTATTTCATCGACCGGAACGGCGTGCGTACACGGCGTTTTAACATTGCCGGTATCTATCAGACCAATCTGAAAAAATACGACGAAACAGTAGTGTATACCGACCTCTGTACGGTTGTGCGGCTGAACGGATGGGAGCAGGACCAGGCAAGCGGAGCGGAAATAACCGTCAAGGACTTCGACTCGTTGTACGATACGGCCGACCGCATTGTGGAGAAGGTAAACCGTACCGTAGACCATTACGGGGAAACCTACAGCAGTGCTACCATTCGTGAACTGAATCCGCAGATTTTCCAGTGGCTCGGACTTATGGATATGAACGTGTGGATAATTCTGGCTCTGATGCTTGTGGTGGCGGGTGTTACCATGATAAGCGGATTGCTTATCGTCATTCTTGAGCGTACATCCATGATAGGTGTGCTGAAAGCACTTGGTGCGCGCAACAAGACTATAAGGCACGCTTTCCTTTGGTTTGCGGCATTTATCATCGGGCGCGGACTGTTCTGGGGCAACATCCTGGCGCTCGGTCTGCTCGCTTTGCAATACTTTACAGGTATTGTAAAACTTGACCCCCAGACGTATTATGTAAGCACAGTACCTGTAGAACTGAACTGGCCTTACATTGTGGCGCTCAACGTGGCTACGCTCCTCATCAGCGTTTTCATGCTTGTGGCTCCCAGCTACCTTGTTTCGCATATCCACCCCGCCAAATCCATGAAATACGAATAGCGGGAAGCCCCAAAAACACTTTGATGTCTTTCTTGAGAAAAGATATGCAAAAACAACTTTGTACCTTTATTGTCAAGATTTAGATAATTCTTCTTCTGGCGGGAATTAGTAACTCAAGTTTCGAATTTGGCAATTTCCACCTGATTGGTACAGCGAGAGTGCTGTACCTCCTACAGTTACCCCTACTTGCCAGAAAAGGTAATCATTAGGAGGTACGGCGCCCTCGCCGTACCAATCTTTAAGGTATTTGCCAATATGGAATTTCCAAATCCGAAACTTGAATTAGTTATTAGCTGGTTAATTGGCCTTTTCTATTTCTTCTTTGGAAAGCCCTGTGTATTTGATGATCATCTCGATGGGTAATTGGTCTCTGAGCATGCTTTGGGCTGTTTGGAGCTTTTGCTGGTTAATGCCTTTCTGCATGCCTTTCTCCATGCCTTTCTCCATGCCTTTCTCCATGCCTTTCTGCATGCCTTTCTCCATGCCTTTCTGCATGCCTTTCTGCATGCCTCTTGCCCATCCTTTTTCTTCTGCTTCTCGTTCTGCAGCAGCCATGCAGGCAGAGTAGTCGCGGGCTATCCAAAGACTGTTCTGATAGGCTTCATTGTCTTTCTTGGACAGATGGTGAATGTCTGCGTACTCCTCCAGTTGCTTGAATATGTCTTTTTGTGCCGTAAACGGCATTCTGCTTAGTGCTTCCATATGCTTTAATACGTAAATCCATTTTTCAAAATCAGTTCCACAATCTTCCGCTTCCTTGTTGAACAACGGAAGGGACAGGTAGATAAAGCGGAGTTTGCTTGAAGCGGACTCTCCCGTGTCCTTGTCGGCCAGTACGATGTCTGTCCTGAACTTGGATAGTTCTTCCACCCTTGGGGTATAGTTCATGAAACAGATGGTGTATACCGGAAGGAAACTATAGGCTCCCTCCTTTTCCTTCTTGCTTCTTTCCACCTGTTCCAGTACACTCCGGCATGCGTAGCAGATGGAGCGGTCGAGAAAGTGGGGCTGCCATTTGTTCTGCATTTCTACGATGAAACGTTTCCCCGTATCCGTTTCGCAGTAAACATCATAGATGATGCCGCGCTGGTCTTTGGTGGGGGCCAGGCGTTCCTTGTCCATGAAGGTAACGTTCTTGACCTTCACTTCGTCTACCAGCAGGTCGTTAAGGAAACTAATCAGTAGTTCCTTGCTGAATTCCTGTCCGAAGAGACGCTTGAAACCCCAGTCGGTGAAAGGATTGATGTACTTGCCCATACGTTCTGTCTTTATCTTTCTGCAAAACTACGCTTTTATTTCCACAATTCCAAACGTTTCACCGTAAAAATGTGTACAGGGAAAACAAAAATCCCCACCGTCCGTGAATGGAGGACGGTGGGGATGGAAGTGGTTGTTGGCTTATCTTGCAGCCTTACTTGGCATAGAAGATTTCAAAAGACAGGATGCGGAGCTGTACGCCACCGCCAGACGTGCCTGTAAACACGTTGGTGTAGGTTGCGGTATTGCCGGAGAACTCTACTGTGGCAGTTTCGTTGCCTACATAGTTAGTGCCACTATAGCTGTCGCAATTCAAAACGATTTTGGCTATTTGCTTGCTGGCAGTGATAGTCATCTTGTTCTGCGCATAGATTCGCAAATTGTTGTAGTTTGAATTGTAGGCAGGTTTTGTCGTGCCACCGTTGATGTCTAATGTCAGGACTGTACCGTCAGAGAGGGTGATTTTCGTAGGATTGGCTTCTGTGGTAATATCGCTGATTTTGTCCACTTTGATGCTTTCGCCTGCTGTCACACCGCTGTTGGTCATTGTTACGGTCGTACCGTCTATAGAGATGTTGCCACTTGCAGGTGTATCGGGGGTAGTGTCGCCACCGTCGGTAATGCTGATGATAGAACTTGTTTTGTCCACTTCGTTGATGGTGACACCTGTCTTGCTGTTTGTGTAAGCCTTGATGATACCCTTGATAACAACTTTCTGACCTACTTTTAAGTCATCCAAGGAAGTGAAATCGGCACCGTTCAAGCCCTTGCCAGAATAAACCTGGATGTCCTTGCTCTTGCCGTCGTCAGAGATGTAGTATGTGATGCTATTGTAGGTTTCGTTGTAGCTTGTTACTTCGGAGATAATACCCGTCAGATAAACCTCTGAAGTAGGAGCGCCAGCCTGGATGGCAGCAACAGCTTCTGCTACGGTGTAGGGGTTAGACAAAGAACCCTTTCCTGTATCTGGTGTCGTGCTGCCACCGTCGGCAGTCTCACCGTTCAGGGAGTAGAGCCATGCCTTGCTTTGCACTGTCTCGGGAGTGTTGCCAGAGTAGTTCATTACCTTTCCGCAGAATACTACCTCGTCACCTGCCTTCAGTTCCTTGTCGCCTGTAGTCCACTTCTTGTTGTCGAAGTACAAGGCACGGTAAACGTAGAATTCGGTGCCGCTCACGTTGTCTGCAATGTATAGTGTTACGTTGCCGTAGTCGGTGCTGTATTGCTCTTTTACCTGAGTAACGATACCCTTGATGTACACATCCTTATCAGATTCTACACTGCTTCCCAGTGACTTACAGTACTGGATGACTGCTGCAACGTTGTACGGGTCGTCTTTTGTACCTGTTCCTGCAGGAGTTGCGTCAGAGTCTGTGTCGGGAGTGACTATCTGTGGTGTGTTGTATGGTGCAGGCACGTCTTCGCAGCTGCAGAATGTGAGGACCGCCATGGCCATGAATAGCAGTGAATAAATTGACTTTTTCATATTTGCTGTTCTTTTTTGTTCTTTGTTTGTTATTGTAAAGGGGTGGAGAAGGGGTGTATGGGGTAGTTCTCTCCTTTATTCTATGGAGTAGAGATAGTTGCCGCTGTTGATTTCGGGCGTAGTATTGTAGAGCGTCAGTGCACCGCAGATGACAACCTTCTTGCCGGGGACAAGTTTTCCCTTGGTCTCATCGGTAAACTTTTCGTTGCCCAGGTAGAAACCGCGGTAAACCGTGATGGTGTTGTTGTCCTTGCCGTCCTCAGAGATGGTGTAGGTGGCGTTGCCGTAGCTGCCGGTGTCAACTGACGTCACGTTTACGACGACACCCTTGGTGTACACCTGCGAGCTCTTGTAGGTGCCGGCATTGATGATGGCGAGAGCCTCCGACACGGTGTACGGCAACTGGGCTGTACCCTTGGCACTCGTCACATCGCTTGCCTTGCGGATAAGAATCTGCCATACGTTGTTGTAGCGTGTGAAGATGCCGGTAATGTTCTGCGGCGTGGTGGGCAGTGCGTTGTTGGCAAACTTGGCGTAAGCTGATGTGCGTACCACCAGATTGCTGCTGCTGATGTCCGAGAGGGGACGGTTCACGCAGTTGGCGTTGTCCTTGTCTCCATCGTAGGCATAGACGGAGTGGGCTGCCCTGGCAAAGGTAACTCCCTCTATGGTCATCAACTTGCCCGAGCAGGAAGCCAAATAGCTCTCGTCTTTCACTTTCGACACGTCGAAGGTCTCCTTCAGCGCCTCAGCCCTCGAAGCGTCCGACTTGCCTATAATCTTGTAGTGCTTCTCCCAGGTGTAGCGGTCCACTTTGCCGATAGACTGGTTGCCCGTTGTGGCATTGGTGTAAACACCGCCCAGCTCGGCCTGCTTGCCGTAGCCGCCTATGTAGAGGTCCTTGCATGCGATGAGCACCTGCTGTCCTACGGGCAGCTCGCCAGAGAGACCGCTCTTGTTGATGCATACCAGGATGGCGCCCGTCTCGTCCTGAAGGCTTACCTCGTTGTAGAGGTTGCCGCCTTCGTCGTTGCCGGTAACGATACCCAGTATCTTGATGTCGTCCTCCACCTTGGTGTAGCTGCTGCTGTTGATGGTGGTGGCATATTTCTCTTTCAGCTGTGCGATGGTGATGACATTGGTGGCCTCCAGCTCATTGTTGCCTATGGCCGCACCTTTGTAATATTCCGTGCCGTCAGAATCGGCATAGCCGTCGCCCATACACGATGCCATCAGCACGCAGGCGAAAGCCATTACTATATATTTTAACTTTTTCATGTCTCTTTACTCTTTATGCTTTAGAATCGGTAGGATATCTGGAACATGCCGTTGGTGCCGAATACATAGAACTTCTTGGGGTTGTTCGAGAACCTGTAGACACGGTCTTTCACTGTGTTGTCATTGCTGAGGGTGTAGTCGCTGCGGCTCTGCTCGTATCCGCCCGTCACGATGTTCTGGTTGTTGAGCAGGTTGGTCAGTGACAGGTTGAAGCTCAGGCTGCCGTGCTTCAGGCGTATGTTCTTGCCTATGCTGGCGTCTACCATCCAGCCTCCGTGCCCCTTGGCCTGGTCTACGTAGCCCGGCAGCAGGTCACCCTCCGTGTTGAAGGCACCGCGGTTCCACAGTGTACCCTCGTAGCGGAAACTGGGAGAGTAAGAGAGGTAGATGCGGTCGTACCAGTTGGCTGCCAGGTTTATGAACCATCCGCCCTGGTGGAAGTCGAGTGCGAGGCTACCCGTGGTGAGCGGTGTGCCGCTCTCGCGCATTCCCTTCACGTATGCTACGTCCTGCTTGACGGCTGCCGATGTGGAAACCATGTAGTTCACGTTCACGTTGTTCAGGTTCTTGGCCTCGCTGTAGGCACCGATGGCCTTGAAGTTGAGGCAGGAAGCCAACTTGAAGTCGAGTCCCAGTTCCACGCCGTAGTATTCCTTCTCCATACCTGTCATGCTGACATAGGTAAAGGAATTCTGGTCGTCGTCGTAGAAGTTCTGCCACTCCGTAACGTGGTCCAGACGGCTGTAGTAGGCATTGAGGTTGGCGTGCAGCCAACTGTTGCGGAACTGGTAGCTGAACTCGCTGCTCAGGATGTGCTCGTCGCCCAGATTGGCAACATAGTCGTTGCATACCTCTGGCGATATGAAGGCTGTGCTGGCCGTAGGTGGCTGCCATTCGTATCCCAATCCTATCTGGAACACGTGGCCGCGTCCGGCATCCAGCGTGATGTTGCCCTTGAAGCCACCTTCGCCGAAGCGTGCAATGCCGCTGTGCCCGTATGAGTTGTCGGCAGCCATACCGTTGCGCATGTAGCCCACGCGGCGCATGTTGGTCTGGCCCAGCTTACCGCTGATGTTCGTATGGAAACGTCCCATCTCTGCGTCGTAAGAAGCCCAAAGCAGGCCTTTCTGTACCTCCAGCTTGTAGTCGTAGCCGAACTTGTCGCCTTCATATACCAGTCTGCCCGTGTTGTTGGGGCCAGCCGTGTTCAGGTCGTACTGCAGGCGGGGGTCATCCATGGCGTAGCTGCTCATGGCGTATGTGTTGATGTTGTGGAAGAAAGAAGCACCGAGCAGGTCTTCCATCGTCTGGTAGTGACGGTTGTTGTTCATGCCCAGTACCAGTCCGCCGTGCAGCGTAGAACGCTTGGTTACCTGTGCCTTCAGCGTGGCCGCCATGTTGAGCATCAGGTTGTCGCTGTGCTTGGCCTGTATGAAGTAGAGTGCATCGTTGCCGCTCTTCGCTGCCTCAATGTTGGCATAGTAGAGGCGGTTCCAGTCTATCTGCCTGTTAGCCTTGCTGGCTGTCCAGTAATTGTATGAGTTGTACCAGTTCTCCAGAGCTGATTCGGTGTTGCCGGCTGCTGTCGGGTCCCAGATGTTGAAGAAGCTGCTGGGCAAGTTCTTCCAGTAGTCGGGGTGCGGGTTCTCTGAGTTGGCATAGTTGAGCTTGGTGCTCTTGTACATGGAGTATTTGCCGAACACGGAGGTGGTGAGCTTCATCTTCTCGTTGATGTCCCAGTCCCAGGTGGCAATGGCCGAAGGCGCAAAGTCGTTAACTATGCGCGAGTTGCGCTTGTGGCCGTTGTAGTAGCCCCAGTAGGGGTTGTAGTAACGGTCGTTGGCGAGCCAGTAAGCCTCGTCGGTAGAACTGCCCTGTGAGGCGCGCTCGGTGGGGTTGCCCCATGTAGAGAAGCTCAGCGAGTGGCCGTTGTTCCATTTCTTCTGTGCACCGAAGAAATAGGAGAGTGAGTTGTAGAATGTGCCTTCCACGTAACCGCGGTTGGCCCAGCGGTAGGTTACGCCGGCAGAGATGGCCCATCCCTTGTCGTTGAAACCGCTGTTGTAGGTGTACATGCCGCGAAGGGTGTAGTTGCGGTTGGCTGCTGCCACCGATGCAAAGTGCCCGCTCTGCATGCTTCCTGCACGGAAGTCGTAGTTGTTGCTGCCGCCCATGCCGGTCATGGAGTAGCTGTTGCCCTCAAAGGGGAGTGCAAAATCTACATTGCGTGAGAAACGGTTCAGACCACCGATGTTGGAAAAGCGGAACTGACCGTTCTCCATGTCGTTCACGGGTGCACCGTTGATGTAGACATCATTGTACTTCTGGTTGAAAGCACGGTAACGGTAACGCATGGGCGAGAACAGGTATCCTGCTTCTGATGCAAAGACGTTGCTGTTAGAATTGAGGATGGTGACGTTCTGGGACATGTCGTCATCCTCACCCAACTGTGCTTCGGTGAATGTGAATGCGTTCTCGTCCAGTCCCTGGGCTATCTTTTGCTCCGTATCGTTTTGGGCAATGGCCATAGGACTGTAACAAAGCGCAATCATCGCTAATTTAACCTTTTGTTGCATAGTTTGATTTTTGTTACTAATAATATATGGTGTGCAAAGTAACTAAAAAAAAACTAAAAATAAAAGCTTTTCGTTTGAAAATTTCATTACGCACGAATATTTATTCGTATTGTTACAAATATTTAGGATTAAATCGTTAATTTTGCAGTTAACAAGGTTACTTGTCCGGGCTATTGCAACTCCTCTGACAGGAAATGTTCTGTGCCCTATAATATAATAAGGTGTAAAACAACAAAAACTATAAAGACGTATGAAAAGACATTTTCTATTTTTGGCAGTCTTGCTGCTTGTCAATTTGACTGTTGCAGCCCAGAAGAAATTTGCAGCCTATGCCGTAGGCTTCTACAATCAGGAGAACCTCTTCGATACCTGTCACGACGAAGGCAAGAACGACTATGAGTATCTTCCTGCCAAAGGGTGGAACGGAATGAAGTACACCAACAAGTTGCGCAACATGGCGAAGGTGCTTGCCGATATGGGTACCGACAAGTTGCCGAAGGTGGGGTGTGCTTTTATCGGCATGGCTGAGGTGGAGAACCACAAGGTGCTGGATGCCCTCATCCAGCAGGAACCGCTGAAGGCCCGCGGCATGAAGTACTGCCACGTAGAGGGTCCCGACCGTCGCGGCATTGACTGTGCGCTGCTCTACAATCCGGCTCTTTTCACTGTGAACAGCGTGAAACTGGTGCCCTATGTGCAGGAGAAAGCAAAGGACAGTACCTTCTTTACCCGTGGTTTCCTTACCGTGCGCGGCCAACTGGCAGGCGAGGATGTGGCTGTCATCGTGTGCCACTGGCCAAGCCGTTTCTCCACGTCTTTCTATCGCGAGTCGGGTGCACGCCAGACCAAGGCGGTGAAGGACAGTCTTCTGTGCCTCAACAAGGACATGAAGGTGTTCGTGATGGGCGACATGAACGATGACCCTACCAACAAGAGTATGCACGAGGTGCTGCAGGCCAAGGCAGAGATTAGCGAGGTGGGCGAAGGAGACATGTACAACCCCTGGTACAACATTCTGGCCAAGGAAGGAAAGGGAACGCTGTTCTACAACGGCAGTTGGAACCTCTTCGACCAGATTGTGGTTACGCCCAATCTGCTCAACAAGGATGCCAAGCACAAGGATTTCTCTACCCTGAAGTACTTTGCCCATCAGGTGTTCCGCCGCGACTACCTCATCCAGCAGGACGGACAGTACAAAGGTGCTCCGCTTCGTACGCAGGCCGGAGGCAGATGGCTCAACGGATACAGTGACCACCTGCCCGTAGTGATGTACCTCGTCAAGGAGGTGAAATAACAGGGGGGCTAAATGACAACAGAGACACATCCTTTCGAACCTTGGCTGCCGTCGGATGCCCGCTTGCTGATGCTCGGCACCTTTCCGCCGGCACCCAAAAGGTGGTGCATGCCGTGGTATTACCCCAATTACCAGAACGACATGTGGCGCATCTTCGGACTCATCTATTTTCAGGACAAGATGCACTTTGTTGATCAGGAGCACAAGACCTACAGGCTTGAATGCATCAAGGCTTTTCTGCAGGAGAAAGGGGTGGCTCTCTACGACACTGCCCGGAAAGTAGTCCGTACACGCAATACGGCCAGTGACAAAGACCTGCAGATAGTAGAGGCCTCCGATCTTGACGGCATGCTGAGGGCCTTGCCTGATTGCAGGGCGGTTCTTACCGCGGGGCATTTGGCTACGCAGGTGTTCTCCAGGCACTTCTCCATCTCTTCCATGCCGCCTATGGGGGGCTATGTGGAGTTCGTCTTCGAGGGGCGTACGCTCCGCCTTTACCGTATGCCGAGCAGCAGTCGCGCCTACCCGCTGGCCTTGGAGCAAAAGGCTGAATACTATAAACGGATGTTTGACGAGATTCTTCGATGACCCGTTAAACTCCTCCAAATCACTTAACTTCTAAAAAAATGGACAAAGACAAGATTACAATTATAGGTATTGCCGGCGGAACAGGTTCGGGCAAGACCACCGTAGTGAAGAAAATAGTGGAGGCACTCCCTCCGCATTATGTAGCAGTGGTGCCACTCGACTCCTATTACAACGACACGAGCCACATGACCGATGAGGAGCGTCATGCCATCAACTTCGACCATCCGGATGCCTTCGATTGGAAACTGCTGCACAAGCAGTTGGCTGACCTCCGCAACGGCATTGCCATCGAGCAGCCTACCTACAGCTACCTGAAGTGCAACCGCGAGAATGAGACTATCCACGTGGAGCCGAAGCCTGTCATCATCATAGAGGGTATCATGACCTTGCTCAACAAGAAACTGCGTGACCTCATGGACCTGAAGGTGTTTGTGGATGCCGACCCCGATGAACGTCTCATCCGCAACATACAGCGCGACACCATCGACCGCGGACGTACCGTGTCTATGGTGGTAGACCGTTACCTCGCTGTGCTCAAGCCCATGCACGAGCAGTTTATCGAACCTACCAAGCGTTTTGCCGACATCATCATTCCGCAGGGCGGGGAGAATGTCAAGGGCATCGGTATCCTCTGTCGTTATGTGGAGGGACTGGTCAAGGACATTCAGTAAGGAAATTAATGTAAAACCAATATTTCGGAAACTAAAATGGGGGTGTGGCGTATGCCGCACCCCCATTTGTTTTTCTTTATTTTACCGTTACTTTTTTCTTTCCTATGATGTATACGCCTTTGGACAGTATACTGCCGTCAGTGCCTGCGTACCTTCCGTCGATGGTGAAGATGCGCTTGTCGGCGGAATTAGCCGTGCCGGTGTTTGCCTCGGCATGCTCGATGCCGGCAGCGTAATCTTTTAGGTAGTCGAACGAGATGGTGCCGTTTTCCTCCTTGATGTTGTAGAGAAGATTGGACATGGTCACGCTTTTTGTCTCTTGATCAACCACCCTACTGTTAAGTGTTACATTTGTCAGACTTGTAATATTCTGCTTTCCGGGGAACGGATCTCCGTAGTGGCTCTGGGCGTATTCTTTGTAGGTGTATTTTTTGCCCTCACCAGCCAGATAGCCGTTAATGATTATTCCGTCGGCGGGCAGAATCGTCACGTTGGGAGAGCCTGCCGTGTTGTTCAACTTGTTGTTCAGGTTTACTTCTCCTTCATAGTCTACACGTTGGATCAGCAGCCCGTGAGAGGGAAATCCTTGCCACCAACCATTCTTTTGAAGGTTCTGAAGCAGCAGATACTGGGTGTCGTTGGGGGCCTGTATCTTGTACACCTTCTTGTCTTCGTAGTATGGCTGCATGGTTATCTGACGGGCTTTGTCGTCCAGCGTCTCAATCTCCATGTTCCATTCCATCACGCTTGTCTCCCAAGGCGAATAGGCAGCAGGCAGATATCCCTCATACCAGTATTCTCCCGCGTCCATGAGGTCCCAATATTCTGGAGTCTGATTGTCTACGTACGCCGAGGTACTGGTAGCATAGAGGTCGGGAATGCCGAGGCAGTGGGTAAACTCGTGGCAGAACACACCGATGCCGCTGATGTATTTGCCTTCTTCCCCGTCTGGGGTGGGGTTCAGTTCGCTGGCCATCGTACACCGTTGGATAGTCAGACCGTCTCCTATGGTGAGTGCATTGTTAAGTGTCTTGGCCCAGATGGTGTTGCTGTCGCCGCCGTTGTTCTCGCTTAGTCCAGCATAGACAAAGTAGATGAGGTCTGGTTGTCCGTTGCCGTCCTGGTCATAGTCGTTGAAGTTGACACTTAGTTCCGACTTCGCCTTTTGGCAGGCTTCCTTGATCATCTCGGTGTAATGAATGTCGGTGTTATTCCCGTTGTTTTGGCCGTAATAAGCATAGCCGTTGCTGAGAGTCACCACGCCCGCCACGTCAAACTGTGGGGTGTATGCTCTGTCGCTCATGGCACGGAAGTATTCCTTCACGCTGCCGTAGTTGGTTCCTTTGTAGTAATCGGTCAGCGCAGTGGGGGCTTCTGTGTCCATTTCCGCATTGAAGAAATAGTCGAACGCTGTCTTGGGGTCATTCGAAACGAATTTCAAGTCTTTGAACTGTACCAGGATGACGAGAACTTTTGGGCTGCCGGTGTGTGGAAAGTAATTCGGCCCTGTACTGATTGTAGAGGCGTTGGCCTTGGCCTGTGCCGTCCATTCAGTGGTGGCTGTATTGAGGAATGTTGCCTTGTCCTGCAGGGCTATGGCTTTTCGCTCCGTAGCATTGCGCTGGGTGGAGTTATGGGCCAGTTGTGGTGTGGCCTTTAGCGTGCCGTCCGTTTCTACCTGTGCCACATAGAAGTATTTCCCTACGGGTACGAGCAGTGTACCGTCTTCGGCTGTTGCCCAGTGGAAGTTTTCGTCGCCGTGCAGGTAGACGGTAAGGGTGGTGCCGTCGCTCTGCACGACGGTTCTTGGCTTAGGATTTGCCTTGGCTGCGAAAACGCCTGCTGTCCCCATGAGGGTCAAGGCTGAAGTCAGTAATAGTTTTTTCATCTGTAATAATATTGTCCTTTCTTCTGTGTCTGGTGTCCGAACTCGATGGCATGGTGGGGGCAGTGGTGGTAACAGCTGAAGCAGGTAAGGCAGTCTGGCTGATGTTTCCATGCGGGGTATTTCCCCTTGCCCCCGTCTATATCCTGTACAGGACAGACGTTGGCACAGATTCCGCACTTCACGCACTTGTCTTGGGTAACGTGAAACCGCTTGTCGGTGATGAGCACATGCTCAAAGAAACCGCCCACCACTTTCGTCATCATCCATGGCCAAAATCCTTTTTTCAGTTGGGAAATATTTTTTTTGCTGTTAGCAATTTCCATGACGATGCTGTCCAGCTCGTGCGTAGCCCTGTCTTTCTTCTGCCTCTCCTTCTCCTTTGTGTCCACGTCCATGAAGGGCAGTCCCACATACGATTCGGGCATGATGAGCGAATAGGCAGAGTCTACCTTTCTGATACCCATGTCTGCGAGGGAGCCGTTGGCTGCAAGAACGTTGTTGAGGTTCTCGATGGTGAGTCCGATGCTGTCGCCGGCAGTGCAGACAGCATAGGCGAGAGTGCCGTGGGGCATTTCGCAGTCCTGTTGCTGTCCTTCCTTCCGTTTTATCTGAAGTCTGCTGATAAAGTGCCTGACGAGACGGGGAACCCTCCATCCGTGTACGGGGAAAATGAACCCCAGCCGTTCGCCCGGTTCCAGCACGAATGTGCGTGTAGCAGATGCGCCCTGTGCCTTCATCGTCCTCATCTCTTCGGCGATGTCTGTGAGGCGGTCGTGCGTGGCAGAGGCCACCTTGAAGGCTGCCCAACGGGTGTTACCGGTGCCCGAGAAGTAAAATATCATGTCGTGTTGCCCTCTCTTGGTGCTTCTTGTTATTTTTTCGCGGTAACTTCGGTCATCGTGCCTTCTATGAAAAGGCGCGTCATTTCCACGGTTCCGTTGCTGCGCACGGTAATGCTCTTCTTGAAGTGTCCTGGCCATGTACCCTTGCTGTTGTAGGTAACAAGGATTTCGCCTTTCTCGCCCGGTGCGATGGGCTGTTTGGTGTACTTGGGGATGGTGCATCCGCAACTGGCAATGGCCTGGTTGATGATGAGGGGCTTGTCGCCCACGTTGGTAAAGGCGAACGACACCTTGTGGGTAGTTTCCGTTTCGGGGAATGACCCGAAGTTGTGTGTCACCTTGTCAAACTTGATTTGGGCCTGTGCACATGCGCTGGCGGCTACGCCCATGAGCATGGTCAGTGCCAGTATGGTCTTTTTCATCTTTGTCTTGCTTTTTTTGATGTTCTCATTATGTTTATCAGGCAGTTGCCTGTTTCTATTTGGATGCAAAATTAAGCATAAAGTTTAGGAATCTTTTGCTTTTTACATTATTTAGTAATAATAAAATCATAAGTGGGTACATTTCTCATGGGCAAAGATATAATTCCTTGCCTGAGTGGTACGGCGGGGTCGCCGTACCTCCTATGATTGCCTTTTCTGGCAAGTATGGGTAACTGTAGGAGGTACACCGCCCTCGCTCTACCATTCCAAAGTAACAGCTCCCTCGCTGTACCAAGTTATTTTTTATCGTCACTTAGTAAATGAAGTTGTTCTAAACCCGTACGCTTGCTGCAGAACCCTAAGTGCGTATTCACAACTGTTCGGCATATCGCAATGCTGCATCAAAGATACGGCTTGAGGTATTTTCCCGTAAGGCTTTCCTTGCAGGCTGCCACCTCTTCGGGGGTACCTGTTACCACGATGTTGCCGCCCCTGTTGCCACCCTCTGGCCCGAGGTCGATGATGTAGTCGGCACACTTGATGACGTCCAGGTTGTGCTCTATTACCAGTACGGAGTGGCCCCGTTCTATGAGTGCATCGAAGGCATGGAGCAGTCGTTTGATGTCGTGGAAGTGCAATCCGGTGGTAGGTTCGTCGAAGATAAAGAGCGTGGGCTCCTGCGTCTCCCTGCCTATGAAGTATGCCAACTTCACACGTTGGCTCTCTCCGCCGGAGAGCGTGCTTGAGTTTTGCCCCAGTTTGATGTACCCCAGTCCCACCTGTTGCAGCGGCAGCAGGCGGCTGACGATGACGCGGCAGTTGTCGAAGTCGTCCTTGTGTACCTGTAGTTTCTCGTTGCTGAAGAACTCGATGGCCTCGCTCACCGTCAGGTCGAGCACGTCGCTGATGCTTTTGCCTCCGTAGGTCACCTCCAGGATGTCGTGCTTGAAGCGCTTGCCCTTGCATGCCTCACATTGCAGCACGAGGTCGGCCATAAACTGCATCTCGATGGTTACATACCCGGCGCCCTTGCACTCTTCGCATCTGCCGCCCTCGGCATTGAAGGAGAAGAACTGTGGCGTAAAGCCCATCTGCCGGGCCAGCGGTTGTGCTGCAAAGAGCGAACGGATGGCGTCGTATGCCTTCAGGTAGGTGGCGGGGTTGGAGCGGGTGCTCTTGCCTATGGGGTTCTGGTCTACAAACTCTACGTGGCTTATCGCCTTCAGGTCGCCACCGATGGAACTGTGCTCGCCCGGAGCATCGGCCACGAGGTCGAGCTGGCGGCGCAGGGCTGGGTAGAGGATGCCCTTTACCAGTGACGACTTTCCCGAACCGGATACGCCCGTCACGACGGTGAAGACATTGAGCGGTATGCGCACATCGATGCCCCGCAGGTTGTTCATCCTAGCCCCCTTTATCTCTATGAACCTGTTCCATGCCCGGTGACTTGCCGGACATTCTATTTCCTCACTATGCGTAAGGTACTGTATGGTGTGGCTTTCCGGATATTTTGCGGCGAGAGCCTTCTGCTGTTCGCTGCCGGTGGCGGCAAATTCGCTGGCTGGTCCGGCATACACCAGTTTTCCGCCCAGTCGGCCGGCATCGGGACCTATGTCTATGAGGTAGTCGGCAGCCCGCATTATTTCCTTGTCGTGCTCCACCACCACTACCGTGTTGCCCATTTGCTGCAGTTGGCGTAGTACCTTGATGAGCCTGTCGGTGTCGCGGCTGTGCAGTCCGATGCTCGGTTCGTCAAGGATGTATACGCTTCCCACGAGTGACGACCCGAGACTGGTGGTAAGGTTGATGCGCTGGCTTTCTCCTCCCGAGAGCGAATTGGACAGGCGCCCCAGGGTAAGGTATCCCAGTCCTACGTCGAGAAGAAACTGCAGCCGGTGGGTTATTTCGGTCATCAGCCGCTTGCTCACCTCTCGCTCGTGGTCTGTCAGTTGTAGTTTGCCGAACCATTCTGCCAGTAGGGTGATGGGCATATCTACGAGTTGGGTAATGTCCTTGTCGCCCACCTTTACGTAGGTGGCTTCCTTCTTCAGTCGCGAACCGTGGCAGTCAGGGCATATTGTCTTTCCCCGGAACCGGCTCATCATGACGCGGTACTGTATCTTGTACTGGTTTTCCTTTACCATCTGGAAGAAGGCATCGATGCTTACCTGGTCGTACTTGTCCCTGCTCTTCTCGCTGGGCAGGCCGTGCCAGAGCCAGTCCTTCTCCTTCTGCGACAACTCATAGTAGGGCTTGAATATCGGGAAGTTGAACGGTTCGGCTCTCCTTATAAATTCCTTGAGCCACATACCCATCTTCTCGCCGCGCCAACATACCACGCAGCCGTCGTACAGACTCATCGATGTGTCGGGAATGACGAGTTTCTCGTCTATGCCTATCACGCTGCCGAAACCTTCGCACGTGGGGCAGGCGCCGAGCGGTGAGTTGAAGGCGAACATGTTGTCTGACGGTTCCTCGAAGGTCATGCCGTCTGCCTCGAAGCGGGTGGAGAAGTCGTAAGTGATGTTGCCGGGAAGGAAAACAAGCCGGCAGGTACCGTCGCCTTCATAGAAGGCCGTCTCGGCAGAGTCGGTGAGTCGGCTCACGGCATCCTTCTCCTCGCTTACCGATGCACGGTCAATGACGAGGAAGAGTTCCTTTCCCTGGTTGTACAGGGTGGCTTTCAGCTCCTTGCCTTCCATCTGCAGCAGTTCCTGGTTGGCGGGCTGCTCCAGGAAGTCATCGATGCGTACAAACTCGCCCTGCACCATGATGCGTGCATAGCCTTGCTGCATATACATGGTGAGTGCTGTGGCCAGTTTCCTGTCGTCGGAAACATGCAGCGGTGCCAGTATGCAGAACTTGGTACCAGGGGAATACTGTCGGGTGCAGGCGATGATGTCTTCCGTAGTGTGGCGTTTTACCTCCTGTCCACTGATGGGCGAGATGGTCTTGCCTATGCGGGCGAAGAGGAGCCGCAGGTATTCGTATATCTCGGTGCTGGTGCCTACGGTAGAGCGTGGGTTGCGCGCAATGACTTTTTGCTCGATGGCAATGGCTGGTGGCAGTCCTTTGATGAAGTCGCATTCCGGTTTGCCCATACGTCCGAGAAACTGGCGTGCGTAACTGGAAAGTGACTCTACGTACCGCCGCTGTCCCTCGGCATACAGTGTGTCGAAGGCCAGTGATGACTTGCCCGAACCAGAGACACCTGTGACGGCGACAAACTTGCCCTGCGGTATCTTTACGTCGATGTTCTTGAGGTTGTTGGCTCTTGCGCCTTTTATCTCGATGTATTTCTCTTTCGCCATTTTATTGCTTTTTATAAAGGAGTTAAGGAGATTTTTAGAAGTTAAGAAGTTAAGGTGTTAAGGAATTAAGACAACAGCCTTTGTAGTTGAGTGTGGGTAGCTGTAGGAGGTACAGCGCCCTCGCTGTACCAAGCAAGGGGGCAGACATTGCCTTTGCTTCTTTGAGTGGTACGGCCTTCTTGCTTGAGGCTTCTTAGAGTGATACGGCGAGGGCGCCGTACCTCCTAATAACAGCTTTTCCGGCGTATGCCTTTTTTTTACCTTTTTACCTTTTTACTTTTTTACCTTTATTCATGGTGGTAAGGCTCTCCTTTTATGATGGTGCACGCCCTGTATATGGCCTCAGTGAAGATGAGTCTTACCATCTGGTGGGAGAAGGTCATTCTGGAGAGCGAGAGCATCTCGTCGGCACGCTTGTAGACAGCGTCCGAGAAACCGTAAGGACCACCTATGACAAACACAAGTCGGCGTGCCGTGGCCTGTTTCCGCTCCAGCCACTGTGCCAGTTCGATGCTGCGCGGTTCCTTGCCCCGTTCGTCCATCAGCACCACCGTGTCCGACGGTTGTATCTGCTTGAGAATCATTTCACCCTCGCGTTCTTTCTGTTGTTCCTGACTGAGACTTTTCGTGTTCTTCAGTTCGGGGATGGTGGTAATGCCGAAGGGCATGTAGTGGGCTATGCGTCCTGCATAGTCGTCAATACCTGCCTGGAAGTGTTTGTCGGTGGTCTTGCCCACCAGTATGAGTTCTGTCTTCATCTTGTTGGTTTCGTTACGAAAGGGGGATTGGTGTCAGTACTATCAACATGCAAAGTTAGGCAAAAACGGGGAGATAACAAAAAAAACATTCAAAAGCTGCCAATATTATCTCTTTTTTTTATACATTTGCATCCGTGAAGTTTTTTGTGCCGCAGGCATCTTCTATCATTACTGACCCAATATCTGAAAAATAAACCCTACATGAAGCACCATACACTCATTATCCGTTGCTCGCTGTCGGCCCTCTGTGGAGTGGCACCGCTTGCAGGTTATGCGCAGCGTGTAACCCCTGTTTCCTTCGACTCGCTGACCGTGCCCAATGCGGCCAAGATAGTAGAGTCGGACTTTACTAAGAAAGGTGTGCTCAACAGTGCCCTGGATGCCTTGAGCGGCAAGGCGGCAGGTGTGAACGTGACGAGCGACGGCTCAGACCGCATCGCCATGCTCAACTCGGTGCGGGTGCGCGGTACTACCTCCATCATGGGCGGCAACGACCCGCTGGTCATCATCGACGGCGTAACGAGCGACGTGTCTGCCCTTGCCTCCATCTATCCTGCCGACATCGAGAGTTTTACCGTACTGAAGAATGCCTCCGAGACAGCCAAGTACGGGTCGCGTGGTGCGTCGGGTGTCATTCAGGTCAAGACAAAGAAGGGTACGGGCAAGGGGTTCCAGATATCCTATGACGGCAGTTTCGGCTTGGAGGCCATGTACAAGAGTCTGGAGATGCTCAGTGCTGCCGAGTATGCCGCTGCCGTAAGGGAGAGGGGACAGGATTACTACGACAAGGGGGGCGATACCGATTTCCACAAGGCCATTACCCGTACAGGTATCCTGCAGAACCACTACCTGGCTTTCAGTGGCGGCAATCCGCAGTCCAACTATCGTGCTTCGTTCGGCTACATAGGCAACAGCAGCATCATACGCAGCAAGGGCTACAGCAACCTTGTGGCAAAGATAGACGTGGAGCAGAAGGCCTTCGACGACCGTCTGAAGGGAGATTTCGGCGTGTTCGGCTCTACCTTCAAGAACAACGGTATCTACGATGCGCAGAATCTTTTCTACTCTGTAGCTGCCATGAACCCTACCTGTTCTTATGACGGGCAAAACGGCGAATGGCAGAAAAACAGCGATGCCTCGCAGATAGGTGCCCCCGGTGCGTTGATACAGATGGACGACGATACGAAGAACATGAACTTCAATGCCCATTTGCGACTTACCTACGACATCATCAACAGGAAAGGGACTGACGGAAAGAACCGCTATCTGGGCATCTCGGCTTTCGGTTCTTACAGTTATGTGTCCAACGAGAACGACCAGTTCTTCCCTACCTGGACATGGTCGCATGGCCGTGTGTACCGTGGTGAGACAAAGACCCAGGAGTGGCTCGGCAACGTGACGGCCGATTTCCTGTATTCGTGGAACATACACACGCTGAAGGCCATGATGGGGGTGGAGTATCAGAAAGACACCAAGTCGAGCTTCTGGACTACTGCCTCCGGCTTGGCTACCAACAGTATGGGCTACGATAATCTCGGTGCTGCTTCCTCGCGCCTTTACGGCGAGACAGACAGTTACCGCCAGGACCCCGCCTTGGCTTCTGTTATGGGGAGTGCCGACTATACGTTGCTCGACCGTTACACGCTGTCGCTCTCGCTGCGCGGCGACGGTTCGTCGATGGTGGGCGAGAACCATACATGGGGATTTTTCCCTTCCGTGTCGCTGGCCTGGGATGTGAAGAAGGAAGCGTGGCTCAGGCAGCAGCGTGCCGTCTCCATGCTCAAGTTGCGTACAGGATATGGACGCACGGGCAATCTTGGCGGCATCTCCTCTTACGCCACACTCAACACCGTAAGGCAGAACGGCATCGTGTCTGTGGGCAGTTCGCCTACAGTAACCTTGGGCAAGTTGCGCAACAACAATCCCGACCTGAAGTGGGAGACTCGTTCCACCTGGAACATCGGTGCCGACCTTGGATTCTGGGACGACCGCATCGTGCTTACGGCAGAATACTACTACTCCAAGACTACAGACATGCTCTATGCCTACGATGTGCCCGTGCCTCCATTCGCTTACGACAAACTGCTGGCCAACATTGGGTCTATGTCCAACAAGGGTTTGGAACTGGGACTTTCCGTCAGTCCGGTAAGACATAAGGATATGGACCTGAACATCAATGTCAACCTGGCTTGGCAAAAGAACAAACTGCTCTCGCTGAGCGGTGAGTATGCAGGGGTGCAGATGTCGGCAGCCGACGTGACGGCAATGGGGGCTGTAACAGGTGCCGGGCAGCACGGTGGCTACAACAATGTGGTGTACCAGATAGTGGGCCAGCCTCTCGGCGTGTTTTATCTGCCGCATTGCAAGGGACTCATAGAGGACGGAAACGGCCATTACCGTTACGACCTGGAAGACCTGGACGGCAACGGAACGGTGGACCTCAGCGACGGCGGCGACCGCTACATCGCTGGGCAGGCTACGCCCAAGGTGACGCTCGGCTCCAATATCAGTTTCCGCTACCGCGACTGGTATCTCTCGCTGCAGGTGAACGGAGCTTTCGGACATAAGATATTCAACGGCACAGGACTGGCCTATACCAACATGTCGAGCTTTCCCGACTACAATGTGTTGAAGGGCGCCCCCGAGAAAAACATCGTAGACCAGAATGTATCCGACTACTGGCTGGAGAGTGGCGACTATGTCAACTTCGAATATCTTACCCTTGGCTATAATGTGCCCCTCAGCGGAAAGGGTATCGTGCAGTCGCTGCGCATAGCTGCCAGCATCAGCAACCTCGGTACCATTACATCCTACAGCGGACTCACCCCCATGATAAACAGTTATGTGGTTAACGGTACATTGGGCATAGACGACAAGCGCACCTATCCGCTCTATCGTACCTATTCCATTGGTCTTAGTATTCAGTTCTGATTCCATTCCAAATCCATTTCAGCAACTCCTCCAACCTAACCGTATGAAACGACTTACAGCAAAACTCTTCATAGCCCTGACGGCAACACTGCCCCTTGTATCCTGCCTCGATGAACATCCGCGCGACCAGGTAAACGAAAATGAAATTTACAACTCCGCCAACGGCATCTATGTCAATGCCGTCGCCACCTTATATAATTATATAGGCGGGTCGGAAGAGAGTGAAGGGTTGCAGGGCACTTGCAGGGGAATATACGACTACAATACGCTTACCACCGATGAGGCTATCATCCCCATACGCGGCGGCGACTGGTATGACGGCGGCTACTGGAATGCCATGTTCCAGCATCGGTGGAGCCCAGAGGACGAACCGCTTTACAATACCTGGAAGTACCTCTTCCGCTCTATAGTTCTCTGCAACAATTCACTCGACATCATACAGAAGCATGCCGACGTCCTTACGGCCGACCAGCAGCAGGACTACCGCAACGAGGTGCGTGCAGTGCGTGCTCTGTTTTATTATTATGCCATGGATATGTTCGGGCGTATTCCCCTTGTCGTTTCCGAAACGGAACAGCAAGCCAACCCCCAGTTGCAGAAAACGCAGGCTGAGCGTAGCGAGGTGTTCCGTTTCGTCTATGACGAACTGCTGCAGGTGGTGCCTGACCTTACCGAGGAGCACAGCAACAACGAGGGTGACTACTACGGGCGCATGACGGCTCCCGTCGTTTATTTCCTGTTGGCCAAGTTGGCACTCAATGCCGAGATCTATACCTATGATGACTGGGCCAACGGTTATGACAACAGACCTGATGGCAAACTCATCTATCTGGACACGGATGGCGGCAGGAAGCTCAATGCGTGGGAGGCGTGTATCTACTATTGTGAGCGACTGAAGGAGATGGGGTACAAGCTGGAGTCGGACTATGGGTTCAATTTCTCTGTCCATAACGAGACTTCCGCAGAGAACATCTTTACCATTCCAATGGACAAGAACTTCTATTCGGCACAGTTCCACTATCTGTTCCGTTCGTTACATTATGTGCATGCTGCAGCCCTGGGGCGTGGGGGCGAGAATGGAACCTGCGCCACACGTTCCACGATGTGGGCCAACCACTACGGGCAGGATGACCAGGACAACCGTTGCAGTTACAACTTTGAGGCAGGTACTGTTAACGTAGACGGAAAAGATGTGGTTCTCGACAATGGTGAGACGCTGGCTTATCTGCCTTTTGCCGTGGAGCAGAACCTTACCAACAGTCCATATATCAAGACGGCTGGGGCACGTATGAAGAAATACCAGACTGACCGCAATGCCTACATGGACGGAAAGTTGCAGAGTAACGACATTGTGTTGTTCCGTTATGCCGATGCCTTGCTTATGGAGGCTGAGGCAAAGGCACGCAACGGGCAGGATGGTGCAGCCGAGATGAACGCCGTGCGCAGCCGTGTACACATGCCTGAAAGGGAGGCGACACTTGACAATATCCTGGAGGAACGTCTCCTCGAACTGGTATGGGAGGGATGGCGCCGACAGGACCTCGTGCGTTTCGGCAAGTTTACGGATTCGTACGACATACGTGAGGCTTTGCAGGGGGAGGAGTCGGGCTATACTACCGTGTTCCCCATACCGCACAAGTGTATCTACCTCAATCCTGCTCTAAAACAAAACACGGGGTATGAGTAAAGAAAGCCGCATACTTACGTTGGCTAACGATGCTACTTACGTTGGCTAACGATGCTACTTACGATGGCTAACGATGCTACTTACGATGGCTAACGATGCTACTTACGATGGCTAACCAAGCTACTTGTGATGGCCAACGAAGGTACTTGCGATATTCAATGCACGTACATGCATAAAAACGGGGATGTGCCTTACTCTTGGCACATCCCCATATTTTTGTCTGTAGAAAGTTCCTTTTAGTAGAACTTGAAATAGTTGCGTGCATTGTTGTAGGAAATATCCTCCACCATGCGTGAGAGACTCTCCATGTCGTTAGGCAGCAAGCCACGCTCCACGTCGTTGCCGAGGAGGTTGCAGAGCAGACGGCGGAAATACTCGTGGCGAGGATAGCTCAGGAACGAACGTGAGTCGGTAAGCATACCTACAAAGCGGCTCAACAGACCGAGCACAGAGAGTGCGTTCATCTGGCGGGTCATACCGTCGAGCTGGTCGTTGAACCACCAGCCTGAACCGAACTGAATCTTGCCTGGGCAAGAACCGTCCTGGAAGTTGCCGAGCATAGTGGCGATTACCTCGTTGGCACATGGGTTCAAGGTGTAGAGGATAGTGCGTGTCAGCTTGCCTTCCACGTTCAGTTCGTTGAGGAAGTGGCTCATGGCCTTGGCTGTAGTAAACTCACCGATAGAGTCGAAACCTGTGTCAGCACCCAGTTTGTTGTACATCAAGGTGTTGTTGTCGCGGATGGCCCCATAGTGGTACTGCTGTGTCCAGTCGGCAGCATAGTCCATCTCTGCACAAACCTTCAGGAATGCGTGCTTGTACTGGCGTACCTCCACGTCTGAAAGCTGCTGGCCGCGCATGGCCTTGGCGAAGATGGTCTCAACCTGCGAGTCGGTGTAAGCCTCGTCGTAGAACTCCTCAATACCGTGGTCGCTGAGTTTGCAACCGTTCTCGGTAAAGAAGTCGTGACGCTTCTGCAGGGCATCGACAGCGTCCTTGAAGGTGGTAACGGTAACGCCAGCCACCTCGCCGAGCTTGTTCATGTACTCTGCAAACTCAGGCTTCTCTATGTTCATGGCCTTGTCAGGACGCCATGCAGGAATCATCTTGATTTCGAAACCGCTCTCGCGTGTCTGCTTGTGGAAACGCAGGTCATCGATGGGGTCGTCTGTTGTGCAGACGCACTCCACATTGTAGCGGCGCATAAAGCCACGGGCTGTATATTCGGGTTGCTGCAACTTCTCGTTACACTCGTCGAATATCTCGCGTGCGGTCTTGGGGCTGAGCTGCTTCTCAATGCCGAAAGCGGTCTTCAGCTCCAGGTGTGTCCAGTGGTACAGAGGGTTGCGGAAGGTATAAGGTACGGTCTCGGCCCACTTCTCGAACTTCTCCCAGTCGCTTGTGTCGGTACCTGTGCAGAAACGCTCGTCCACACCGTTGGTACGCATGGCACGCCACTTGTAGTGGTCACCGCCAAGCCACAACTCGGTAATGCTCTTGAACTTGTGGTCGTTGGCTACCATCTCGGGGATGAGGTGGCAGTGATAGTCGATGATAGGCATCTTGGCCGCATGGTCGTGGAACAACTCCTGCGCTGTCTTGGTGTCGAGCAGGAAGTTTTCATCCATAAACTGTTTCATAATTGTAATTTAGCTTTTAAATATTGTTGTTGTTTATTGATTTGCAAATATACATTTTTTTTCCCAATAAGGCTTCCCTTCGCTCTTTATTTTTACATTATTTCACTCAAACGATTACGAAACCCCCATTCTCGTCATGGCACTTCGGGAAACTGGATTACGTCGGATATTTCCGAGAAGTGGGTGATGCGTCTGAGGCGCGGATGGCTGTATTCGGTGGTCTGTTCGTGTGCCCATGTGATGTGGAAGGGAATGTGTACTGCCGCTGCACCTATCTGCAGTGCCGGGGCAATGTCGCTCTTGAAACTGTTGCCCACCATCAGCAGTTCCGATGGCTTTATCCCCATCCTGGTGCAGAGGCGACGGTAGGCGTCGGGTGTCTTGTCGCTTACTATCTCCACCAGGTCGAAGTAGCGGTGCAGACCAGACCGCCAGAGCTTGTTTTCCTGGTCTTTCAGTTCGCCCTTGGTGAAGACGGCCATGAGGTAGTGTCCCTCTTTGGCTTGGTAAAGGTGCTGGAGGGTCTGTTCCACTTCGGGCAGGGGGGTGGCTTCCTGGTGGAGGAGGCTTTTGCCCAACTGTACTATCTTTCCTATGATGGTGGCATGTACCATGCCGCGGCTCACCTTTACTGCGTTTTCTACCAACGAGATAGTGAATGCCTTGCAGCCGTAGCCCAAGTCTTCCATGTTGGCTGTTTCCGTGTCGAAGAGGGCGGCGGAAATCTCTTCCTTGCTGCCGTAGTCGGCGAGGAGGGTGCAGTACGCTTGCTCCACGTCTTCAAAGTGGTTTTGCAGTGCCCAGAGCGTGTCGTCCGCATCAAAGGCAATGGCCCGTATGTCGCTTATTTTTTCCATGTCTGTTGTCGGGTTGCTTTGTTTTTGTAGTTTTCCGTTTTGTGCTGGTTGTACGCCATGATGATTCCCACCACCGTGGAGTAGCTCTTGCGGCCGCCTTCCACCTTGTTGCCGCGCAGGTACCATTCGTAAATGATGTCCTGTGCGTAGTCTACCATCTTGTTGCGCTTGGCCTGCCAGTAGAGCCGGTCGTGCCGCAGCATCTGTCTTATCTCGGGGCGTAAATGACTGACGAATGTATCGCACTCCTTTTCGCCCAGAAGGAAGTACACATTATTTATAATATGGGGCAGGATGTTGTAGTATCCGCTGAAGCGTATCTTCTTCTCGGTTGTGGCTGTACAGACAAGATAGGCGTAGAAATTGGCTTCGCCTTCGTTGGCGATGCCCAGCCAGTGGGAGAATTCGTGGGCATAGGTAAACGGATAGTTGTGGAGCAGCACATCGGCATTGAGCGTGAACTCGCAGAAGAAAGGTCCCATGCTGCCCGTTACGCCTGCCATGCTGCTGAGTCGCGAGAAGACCATGGTCTTCACCTTGGGGTGTGCGTTGAAAGGGCTGTTTATGCCCATGGCCTTGTGGTCGAGCCGACGGTAGGCTTCGGGGACGTACTGCCATACAGCTTCTTTTTCGATTTTCTCTTCTTCCTCTTCTTTATCTGAAAGTCCTTTTTCCTCAGGAAGTCCTTTTTCCTCAGGAAGTCCTTCTCCCACAGAAAATCCTTTTCCCACAGAAAATCCTTTTCCCACAGAAAATCCTGCTGCCGTATAGGAGGCATTGGTGCTGTCGGCATAAGCGTAGGCAAACCGGCGGAATTCATCTTCAGACACTTCAGCGGGTATCATGTGCATGCGCCGGTAGATATTCGACTGCGAGTAGGAGAGTCCCCATGCAGCATAAAACCAGGCATATAGCCACAACAGGTATTCGCCCACAGGCAGCAGTGCTTTCCACCATGTCTTGTGGTAGTGGAACTTCCTGTACAGGGGGAATACAATGACACCGGTTATGCTTGCAGCGATAAACAGGTCGCCGCAAGCAAAGGGGAAAAGACCTGATACGGACGAGAGTACATGCCCTATGTGCGGGTAGACATGGTGTACATACGCATCGCCCCATCCCGTGACAGTGCGGCACAGTGTCACGCATGCCAGTAGTGCCGCCAACAGGTAATGCCGTTTCTTGGTGGCGTGGATGGCGTTTCGTAGGGTAGCTGTCCGTTTGTTCATGTTGCAAAAGTACATAAAAAAAGCGAAAAGCTTGGCTGTTGACGGGAAAATCATTACTTTTGCAATGGAATAAAAACAAATGTTATGCTGATAGATTTTGAAAAGATTGAGGAAGCCCATATTCTGGACTTCAAGGGCGGAAAGGGCAAGCTCGACACCCGCAACTATGTAGATGACAAGGTGAAAATCATGTATTCTACACTGCGCCCGGGGGCAACCACCGGCCTGCATACCCATGAGGGAAACTGTGAGGTGGTGTATGTGGTGAGCGGTACTGCAACCTTCCATTATGACGGGACAGTAGAGGAGGTGCATACGGGACAGGTGCATTACTGCCCCATGAACCATTCCCACTATATGGAGAACCTTACCGACCATGACCTTGTCTATCTGGCCATCGTGCCCGAACACCATTAAGCGATATGAGCGAACAGAACATCCTTTCTCCTGTAGAGCAGGCCATCCATGATGACCTGCACAGTTACCTTGTCTCTATAGACCGTGTGGACAAACACTTCCCCGTGGCTCCCGACATCGAGGACTTGTGGCCCAAGATAGGCGAGAGCTACCTGCCCGACGGAACTCGGGAGTTTGCTTCCTATCCCACGGTGGCTTTTGGGTGGATTATGTTTGTAGGCATGGCTGTGGCGCGTTACTGGGATGATGATTGGGAGGTGTACGGCCGCGTTCCCTGCCTGTACACTTATCTGCGCGACCGCATCGACTTCGACCATATGGACGACTATATCTGCGAACGGGTATTGATGCTCGATGCCGAACAGAAGGGCAAACTCACCGCTCTTGTGGCAGAGTGCGCCTCGCGTACCTACAACCTGTTGCGCCACCAGCACATAGAACCCGGTACGCCTGAGGCTTTCCGTGCCTTTGTGGCAGCGTTGCACCAAATGTACATCATGGGTTCTGCCATAGAACTCAAGACATTGGGCTACCACATGGAGAAACTTTAACGTGTGTAAGCTATTCAAGTTTCGGATTTTGCCATTCCCACTTACTTGGTACAGCGAGGGCGCTGTACCTCCTGCGGTTACCGTCACTTGACTGCAAAGGTAATCATTAGGAGGTACGGTGCCCTCGCCGTATCACTTGCGAAGTGGAATAAAAAAGAGAGAAGGTGTGACACCAATCACACCCTCTCTCTTCTTTATTTCAATGAAAAACTTCTTTACAGACCGAGGCTCTTCTTGATGGCCTCAATCTTCTCTTCTGCTGCCTTTGTGCAACGGGCGTAGCAACCGCCGCACTTGAAGGAAGGATCCTTCACCTCGATGTAGAACTTAATCTTAGGCTCCGTACCTGAAGGACGGACGCTCACCTTGGTGTTGTCGTCGCAGAACCACTGCAGTACATTGCTTGTAGTAGGCATGTCGAGCTTCTCTACGCTGCCGTCAGCGTGCTTGGCTTCCAGCGTCTGGTAGTCTTTCCAAGTAACGATTTTGCTGCCGCCCAACTCCGTTGGAGGATTCTTGCGGAAGTCGGCCATCATCTGCTTGATTTCGTCAGCACCAGTTTTGCCCGGGCGAACCACGTTCACAGTGAATTCCTTGCTGAAACCATAGTCAGCGTAGATCTGCATCAACAAGTCGTAGAGCGTCTTGCCCTGGTCCTTGGCCCATGCTGCAATCTCGCAGATGAGACAGATAGAGGCAGGAGCATCCTTGTCGCGTACCTTGTCGTATGGTAGGAAGCCGAAGCTCTCCTCACCGCCGCCGATGTAATCCTGCTTGCCCTCGCTGATGGCTATCTCGCGTGCAATCCACTTGAAGCCCGTGTAGCAGTCGCGCAGCTCCACGTTGTTCTTCTTGGCTATTTCGGCGATGACCTCTGTCGTCACGATGGTCTTCACGAGGAAGTCTGTTGGCTTCAACTTGCCGAGCTTCTTCTTGTTCTCGATGATGTAGTAGCAGAACATCATGGCGGTCTGGTTACCGTTGATAATCATCCACTCACCCTTGTCGTCGCGGCAAACGATGGCGAGACGGTCAGCGTCCGGGTCGGTGGCCACCACGAGGTCGGCGTTCAACTTAGTACCGAGCTTCATACCGAGGGTCATCGCCTCAGCGTTCTCAGGGTTCGGGGAAACCACTGTGGGGAAGTTGCCGTCCACTACCATCTGCTCGGGCACCACGTTGATGTTCTGGAAGCCCCATGAGCGGAGGCAGAGAGGCACGATGACGCGGCCTGTGCCGTGCATGGCAGAGTAAACGATGTTGAGGTCCTTCTGGCGGTTGATGACATCCTGGTCTATCATGGCCGAGTGAACGGCAGTCATGTAGTCGTAGTCCATCTCGCCACCGATAATCTTGATCAAGTCCCAGTTGGCCTCAAACTTCACCTGGTCGATAGTCACCTTGTTCACCTCGTCAATGATGCCCGTGTCGTGGGGAGCCAATACTTGTGCGCCGTCCTCCCAATATGCCTTGTAGCCGTTGTATTCCTTGGGGTTGTGTGAGGCTGTCACGTTTACACCTGCTTTGGCACCGAGCTGGCGGATGGCGAATGAAATCTCAGGTGTGGGGCGAAGGCTCTCAAAGAGGTAAGCCTTGATGCCGTTGGCTGAGAAGATGGCAGCCACAGTCTCTGCAAAGAGACGAGAGTTGTTGCGGCAGTCGTGTCCCACTACCACGGAGAGTCCCTCCTGTCCGGGGAAAGCCTTGAGGATATAGTTGGCGAAGCCCTGTGTGGCCATACCTACGATATATTTGTTCATGCGGTTGGTTCCGGCACCCATGATGCCGCGCAGACCGCCCGTACCGAACTCCAGGTTCTGGTAGAAGGCATCGACGAGAGCCGACTTGTCTTCGGCATCGAGCATAGCCTGTACTTCCTTACGTGTTTCTTCGTCAAAAGCAGGAGTGAGCCACTGCTGTGCTCTTTCTTCGCACTGCTTGATTAGTTCTGCATTGTTAGCCATAGTCTAAAATTTCTTTGTTTAATGTGTTTTTAGTATTTTGTAGGGCAAAGATATACAAAATATCCGACAATACAAGAAAGTTTGGTGTTTTTTTGTTATTTTTGCACAAGGTTTTAAGATTAGTATAAATTTCTGGTAATATGGTATTAGCATTAGCTGCAGGCATGTCACTGCATTTCACGGGCATCATCATAGCCGTCTGTACTTTTTTGGTAATTGGCTTGTTTCACCCCATCGTGTTGAAGACGGAGTATTACACGGGTACCAAGTACTGGTGGGTGTTCCTGGTGTTAGGCATCGGTACCATTGCTGCTGCCTTCTTGATAGAGGATGTGCTGGTGTCGGCTCTGCACGGTGTGGTAGGGGCGTCTTGCCTGTGGAGCATCGGTGAACTCTTTGAGCAACGCCACCGTTGTGAGAAGGGATGGTTTCCTAAAAACCCCAAGCGCATCGGTACGGGCTATTACCGGGATGAGGCGGAAGACAAGTGATTTTGTCTTACTAAACAGCAGACAGGCTTATTGCCCTTTGAGAGCAACAAGCCTGTCTGCTGTTTTTGTACTTATTTTTCGGTCGAGTGCAGCCTGTAGGGCAGTGAATGCGTGCAGGTCTGTTCCCATATACGAGTAGAACCCTTCCTTGAGTAGCCATTCGGCCTTCTTCTGTGCCGTTTCGCCATACATGCCTACCAGCGAGAAAACGTTGAGCTGGAGTTCCACGCCCTTGTCCTTGAATTCACGGTAGTCGTCTTTCTCCATGTAGATGTAACGTTCGGGGTGGGCCAGGATGGGATAGTAGCCTGCGGAGGCAATGCCTTGGAGGATGTTTTCCATTCCTTGCGGAGCAAAGAAGCAGGAAGTCTCCACCAGCAGGTGGTCACCGTTTTCTCCCCACGGCAGCAGGTCTTTGTCGGAAAACCGTTTCCTGAAGAGGCTGTCCATCATGTTCTCGGCAGAGAGGTGCAGGTTTATCGGACCTTTGTAGGCCTGCCGCAGTTCTTCGTACCGCTCTTTGAGATGGACTGGCGTGTTGGGGATGTCTTCCATAATGTGCGGCGTGAGCCATACGTCATGGATGCCCAACTCCTCATAATGGGCAAGAATCTTCAGCGATTCGTTGATGTCTCTTACGCCGTCGTCTACATCTGGAAGGATGTGCGAATGACAGTCGGTAAAACCATTCCAGAGTGCCTTGCACTCCCTCAGGGTTGTCTTCTTGTGGAACAGGGACATATTGTTTCGATTGTTCTATTATTAAATCTGGCAGAAAGGAAAACATACCTTTCTGCCAGAATTTTTCTTGTTATAATATTACGCTTTCTTATCGTCTTTGCTGCCGTAGTGGTAACCGTAGCCATATCCGTAGCCGTACCCATAACGATAGCTGTAACCGTACTTGTTGCCGTAGCGTCCTGCCGAACCTTGCGTGCCGTTCAGGATGAGGCTCATGTTCTTGTAGGTATTCTCATCATAGAGCTTCTGCAGTTCGCTGATCATCGAGCGTTCGAGCAGTCCGGCACGTACCACGAAGATGACGCGGTCGGCATACTGTTCGATAATCTTCGTGTCCGCCACTACCTCTATAGGAGGACAGTCGAGGAAGATGTAGTCATACTGCTTGCCCAGCATTTCCATCATCGGTGCCAAACGGTCGCTGTACAGCAACTCGGTGGGGTTGGGAGGGATGGTACCGATAGGCAGGATGTCAGCTGCCGTCGACAGTTTGTCGCTCACGATGAGGTCGTGTACGTTGTCGGCCTTTCCGCTCAGGTAGTCGGTAAGACCCTTTGAAGGATTGCTCACATACTGTGATGTAGAACCGTGACGGAGGTCGAAGTCAATGACCAGTGTGCGCTTGTTTCTGATGGCGAACGACTGTGCGATGTTGACAGAGAGGAAACTCTTTCCGCTACCGGGGTTGAACGATGTGAGCAGAATGATGTTGGCCCTGTCTTGCTGGTTGCAAACAAACTCGATGTTGGTACGCAGCACGCGGAAAGCCTCGTTAGTGATGTCGCGCTTGCCCAATTTTACCAATACGGCTTTGTCTTCCTTCTGTTTCTTTTTACGCTCCCACCAATGGCGCTTGCGGCCAGACAGGTGCTGAGGTATCTCTCCAAGGAAAGGAATGTTGACTCCGTCGAGGTCTTTGCGGCCACGCAGTTTGGTGTTGGTGCTTTCGAGGAGGTAGATGATGCCGATGGGCAAGAGCAGACCGATGGCGAAGGCTATCATCAGAATCTTGTTCCTTACGGGAGCGATAGGGGCGAGGCTGCCGCTCGGTGGGGTGATGATGCGTGTGTTGTATGCGGTGAAAGCCTGTGACAGTTCGTTCTCCTCACGCTTCTGTAGGAGGAAGAGGTATAGGGCTTCCTTCACCTTCTGCTGGCGGCCTACACTCTGCAGGTACTTGGCCTGGTTAGGACTTGATGCTATCTGCGATACCGTGCGGTTCTCGTTCTCCTCCACGTGGCGTATCTGTGTGTCGATGCTTACGATGAGGTTGTTTACACTGGCGAGGATGGCCTTGCGCTGTGCTGCGAGTGCCTGGTCGATGTCCTGTACGAGTGGGTTGCGCTCGCTGGAGTTGGCCACCAGACTGTTACGTTCCAGCAGCTTGCTGTTGTATTCGCTAATCTGGCTCTCTATGCCCGTACTCTCTATGCCCGAGTTGGCTGGCAAAAGCTGGTTCTGCTTGCTCGTCTCGGTAAGGTAGCTCTTCATGTAGTTGGCTATGGAGCGCTGCGTGTTGAGCTGCAGTATCTGGGTCATGTTCTCGCGTGCCTGGTCCATGTAAAGGTTCGACACCTGGCTGACATCAGGCAGGAGGTGTGTACTCTTGTACGAAGAAATGTTGTCATCCACATCGCCCAGTTCGCGCTCTATCACGCCCAGACGCTCGGTGATGAAGTTGGAGGTGGCGATGGTCATGAGGTTCTTGTCCTTCATCCAGCTCTCCTTATATACCGTGATAACCATGTTGATGATGTCCTCGGCGCGCTTGGGCAGCACGTCATCGTAGGTCAGGTCGATGAGCGTGGCGTTCTTGTCGGTGATGTTGGCTTGCAGACTACCCTTGATGCGGTTGGTCATGTCGTAGAGGTTGGAGCGGCTGATGTAGAGCGGTTCGTCATCCTTTACGAAGTTGTTGTATTCGCCTGTGGGAACTACGGTCATCCTTCCCAGTTCGGTCTTTACCGTAGTGTTGCACTTGCCCTTGATGTCATCGAGTGTCTTTTTCTTGCTACCGGAGAATTTGACGTTTGTAGCCTCGAATGTCCTGTCGGCTTTTAGATGGAGGACAAGCGATGCACTCTCCTCGGGCTTCAGGTCATGGAAAACCACCTTCACGGGCAGGTCGTCACCATAGATAACCTGTTTGTGGAACGTACCCGGTACCATGTAGGTCATGTCGTAGTTCAGTCGCTTTCCGGCTTCCAGAAGGACAGCCGGCGACTGCATGGCGTTGAGTTCGTTGTATACGTTCGTCTTGCCGCCGTTCAGTCCCATGTCCGAGAACATGGATGCCACATCGCTGCTTACCGACTTCGACTTGCCGTCTTCCTTGATGAGGACAGAGGCTGTTCGTTCATAAGTGGGTGGAGTCTTGAGCAGGTAGTACATGGCGATGCCGAGGCATACAGCCAGTGACAGAACAAACCACTTCCATCTGGCAATGCAGAGGTAAATGATGTCGTGTATGTTGAGGAAGGACTCTTCCTGTTGGGTGCTCTCTTTTGTTATGGGAGTATTGTTCATGATGTTGATGCTGATTATTTTTATCTGAAGATAAGTACGGCCAACGAAGTGGCAAATGATGCCAAGCTAATCCAGAACGAGTAGGAGAGTGCCGTGTTTCCGTTTACGGTAGCCTGTCGCTTGCGCGTGTCGTTAGGGTCTACATATACTACATCGTTCTGCTGCAGGTAGCATACGGGCGAATTGAGCAGTTCGTTGCCCTTGGTGAGGTCTACGCGGTACACCTGTTGCTTGCCGTCCTCCAGTCGCATCACCATAATGTTGTCGCGGCGTCCGTAGATAGTAAGGTCGCCTGCGCTGCTCAGTGCATCGAGGAGGGAAATCCTGTCGCGGTCTATGCTGAACTGTCCCGGGCTGTTCACTTCACCCATCACGGAGTAGTGGAGGTTCTCGAACTCTACGGTTACAGTAGCATCTTTCAGGAGGTTTTGTGAGATGAGCTGGTTCTTGACGTTCTCAGCCACTTCCTCACGGGTCATTCCTGCAGCCTTCACCTTCCCTAATACGGGGACATCCACTGTTCCGTCCTTTGCTACGGTGTAGCATGACATCTGCTGAGAATTGTTTTGTTTGCTGGTAGAACCGATGCGGTTAGCGGAAATGGAGAGGTTGAAAAGCTCTGCCAGTTCGGCATTCTTGCTCTTCACGGCAATGGAAATCTTGTCACCTTCCTGTATCTTGATCATTGGGGCAGAGGTTGCTATGGTGTTGCCATTCTGCAAATCCTGTAAATAAGAGATGTTAGTCGGGGTAGAACATGCTGACAAAAGCAGCGGGAATGCCAACACTGCACTCCATTTCTTAATTGAGTGTAAGTCCATATTAGGTAAGCAATTTACTTTTTGTAACTAACTAATTTATTTTCTTCTACTACTGAAATGATACGAGTAATGCGGACGCACTTTGTCCGCCCTTCATAACCTAAATAGTTGTAATCGTTGTGCAAAATTACATAAATTCACAATACACTCCAAATAAAGGGGAGTAAAAGTAATTTTACCCCCCCATTTTTAACATTATTAACGGAAATATGAATTGCTATTTGCTCAAGAGGTAGCTCTTGAACGAGGCGAAGTCTTTTGTCATCTGAATGCTTTGCTTCTCGCCCTTCATAAACTCAGCGAGGCGGGCAGGAATCTCGATGTCTGCGCCCAGGATGCTGTCCACCTTCTCCTTGAACTTGGCTGGATGGGCGGTCTCCAGGAACACGCCTGTCTCGCCTGGCTTCAACTGCTCCTTCAGGGCGCGGTAGCCGCAAGCTCCGTGAGGGTCGAGCACATACTTGGTGTCACTGTAGCACTGCTTCATGGTGTCGGCAATCTGCTCGTCCTTGTAGGTGGCACCGCTGATGTAGGCTGTGATAGTATCGTGGTCGCCCTTGTAGAGGTCGTAGATGCGGGCGAAGTTGCTGGGGTCGCCCACGTCCATGGCGTTGGCGATGGTCTGCTTGCTGGGCTGTGGGTTGTACTCGCCCGTCTGCAGATAGTTGTAGAAGATATCGTTGGCGTTGTTGGCGGCGATGAAGCGGTGGATGGGCAGTCCCATCTCGTGGCCGAAGAGTCCGGCGGTGATGTTGCCGAAGTTGCCGCTGGGCACGCAGATGACGAGCTTGTCGGCGAGTCCCTTCTCCTTCATGCGGGCGTAGGCGTTGAAATAGTAGAATGCCTGGGGCAGGAAGCGGGCCACGTTGATGGAGTTGGCGGAGGTGAGCTTCATGTGCTTGTTCAGCTCCTCGTCCATGAAGGCAGACTTCACCAAAGCCTGACAGTCATCGAACACACCATCTACCTCCAGGGCAGTGATGTTCTGTCCGAGGGTAGTGAACTGGCTCTCCTGAATCTTGCTCACCTTGCCCTTGGGGTAGAGCACGTAGACGTGGATGCCGTCGACACCGAGGAATCCGTTGGCCACGGCCGAACCTGTATCGCCCGATGTTGCCACGAGCACATTCACTTCCTCCTTGCCTTCTTGGCGCACGAAGTACTGCAGAAGGCGGGCCATGAAGCGTGCGCCCACGTCCTTGAAGGCGAGGGTTGGGCCGTGGAAAAGCTCCAGCGAGTAGATGTTAGGCTCTACCTCGACCACGGGGCAGTCGAAGGCCAGGGTGTCGTATACGATTTTCTTCAACGACTCGGCGTCCACATCCTCGCCGAAGAAGGCATCAGCCACCTTGTAGGCGATTTCCTGGAAGGAGAGTTTCTCGATGTTGTCGAAGAAGTCTTGTGGCAACTTCTTGATAATCTCGGGCATGTAGAGGCCGCGGTCTTCGGCCAATCCCTTTACTACCGCCTTGTGGAGGTCGGCGATGGGTGCTTTCTTATTTGTTGAATAGTATTTCATAATTTTAAGTGAAGAGTGAAGAACGAAGAGTGAAGAATTCTCTTGTCTTCGGATTAAACTTTTTAAGTGAAGGGTGAAGAACGAAGAGTGAAGAATTCTCTTGTTTTCGGGTTAAACTTTTTAAGTGAAGGGTGAAGAACGAAGAGTGAAGAATCCTCTTGCCCTTCGGGGTGTTATGAGTGAATCAGAATGAGTAAAGAGTGAAAATAAGCTCTAAAGCATTTGGATTCTTCACTCTTCACTTTTCGTTCTTCACTCTACAGACATAAACGTCTGCATGAACTCTTGCAGCTTCAGGAGTCCGTAGCTACCTTGCACGCAACTTACCTCGTCGTACTTGTCTACATTGTCGGGCTCGATGCCGGGGTAGTAGATAATGAAGGGAATAGGTTCCTTCACGTGGGTGCGAATCTCCACGGGAGTGGGGTGGTCGGGCAGTACAGCGATGCACACAGGCTCGTCCCAGGTGGATACCTCTTCGTAGATAGGCTTGATGAGACGTCTGTCGAGATTCTCGATGGTCTTCAACTTCAGTTCCAAGTCGCCGTCGTGGCCAGCCTCGTCGCTTGCCTCAACGTGTACATAGACAAAGTCGTCGCCCTCCTTCAGTACATCGATGGCTGCCTGTGCCTTGCCCTCGTAGTTGGTGTTGGCAAGACCGGTAGCGCCCTCCACGATGATGTTGCGAAGTCCGGCGTAGTGGCCGATGCCCCGGATGAGGTCAACGGCCGAGATGACTGAGCCGCGCTTTATCTGCGGATACATCTGTGTAAGGGTGAGCATGTGGGGACGGTAACCGCCTCCCCAAGGCCAGATAAGATTGGCCATGCGCTCGCCGCGCTCCTTGCGTGCCACGTTGAACGGATGCTTCTCTAGCAGTTCCTGGCTCTCGACGATGAGCTGGTTCAGGAGGTCGGCCGTCTCACGTGCAGATACGTGTCCCTCTTCCGTTATTTCCGAACCGTCTGGCTTTACCATGAGGTTGTGCCACTCCTCGTTGGGATGGTCGTGGGGTGGGGCGCAGTCGATGTGCTTGTTTCCGCCGTGTACCACGAGCAGGTGGCGGTACTGGATGCCTGTCACAAATTCCACTTCAGGGTGCTTCTTCCCCAGAGTTTCGTTCAGGTACTTGATGAGCACGTCAGCGTCTTCCGTCTCCAGGTTGCCGCCGTTGTGTGTGATAATCTTTCCGTCCTGCACATTGATGATGTTGCAGCGCAGCGCCAGATCGGTGGGCATCAGTTCGTAGCCTATGCTGGCAGCTTCCAAAGGTCCGCGTCCCTCGTACACTTCGTTCTGGTCGTATCCCATGATGGCACTGTTCGCCACTTCCGATCCCGGCAGGAATCCGTCGGGTACGGTAATGAGTCTGCCTGTCTTGCCCTTCTTGGCAAGCATGTCCATATAAGGTTTCTTGGCGTATTCGAGGAGGGTCTTGCCGCCCAGTCTCTCTACGGGGTGGTCGGCCATTCCGTCGCCAAGTATTATGATGTGCTTCATATTCTTTGTGTGTTAAGTGCTTGGCTTGAAACGGTTAGATGTTTGCGATACTCATGATGTTGGCGAATACACCGGCAGCCGTTACACTGGCACCGGCACCGTATCCCTGTATCAGCATGGGGTATTCCTTGTAGCGTTCGGTGGTGAGGAGCACAATGTTGTTGCTGCCTTCCAGGTTGTAGAACGGGTGCTCGGGCCCTACGGCCTGCAGGCCAACGCTTGTCTTGCCACCGTTGAGCGTGGCAACGAAGCGCCAGCGTTTGTGCTCTATGTCGAGTGTCTTGCGCTTGGCCTCGAAGTCGCTGTCCAGTTGGGGGAGTCTCTTCCAGAAGTCTTCCAGACTGCCCTCGAAGTATTCGTCGGGTACGAAGAGGTTCTTCTCCACGTCTTCCTGTTCCACGCGGTAGCCCGACTCACGGCTGAGGATGACGAGCTTTCTTACCACGTCCATACCGCTCAGGTCGATACGTGGGTCCGGTTCGCTGTATCCCTTCTCCTGGGCAAGGCGCACCGTCTCCGAGAAAGGCACTACGCCGGAGATGGCGTTGAAGATAAAGTTGAGTGTACCCGAGAGTACTGCCTCTATCTTCAGAATCTTGTCGCCCGAGTTGCGCAGGTCGTTGATGGTGCCGATGATGGGAAGTCCTGCACCCACGTTCGTTTCGAATCGGAACACTACACCCCGCTGGATGGCTGTGCGTTTCAGTTTGATGTAGTCCTCATATTTTCCCGACGCAGCCACCTTGTTGGCGGCGATGACGCTGATGTTATGTTCAAGGAACGTTTGGTAGAGTGCCGCTACCTCTTTGCTTGCCGTACAGTCTACGAACACACTGTTGAAGATGTTCATGCCGAGAATTGTCTCTTTCAGACTCTCGTTGGTGCTTGGCTCCGAAGCGTCCAGTTGTTCCTGGTAGTTGTCGAGGTCCAGTCCTTCGCGGTCGAAGATGGCATGGTGCGATGTGGCTATTCCTACCACGTTCAGTTTCAGTTTGCTGCGCTCCTGCAGTTCGGCGTGTTGTTTTTTTATCTGTTCTATGAGTTTCCCGCCTACGGTTCCCACGCCGCAGATAAAGAGGTTGAGCACCTTGTATTCAGAAAGGAAGAAACTGTCGTGCAGCACGTTCAGCGACTTACGCAGGTAGTCGCTCTTCACGACAAAGGAGATGTTGGTTTCCGAAGCACCCTGAGCGCAGGCGATGACCGAGATGCCGCTGCGTCCGAGTGTGCCGAAGAGTTTGCCGGCGATACCGGCAGCGTGCTTCATGTTCTCGCCTACGATGGCGATGGTGGCCAGTCCCTTTTCTGCGTGCATGGGGAACATGGCACCGTCAGCAATCTCGTTCTTGAACTCCTCGTTCAGTACGCGCACGGCCTCGTCGGTGTCCTGCTCCTGTACGCCGATGGACGTAGAGTTCTCGGAAGAAGCCTGTGAAACCATGAATACGCTGATGCCCTCGTTGGCAAGTGCGGTAAAAATACGGCGGTTCACACCGATGACACCTACCATCGAAAGACCTGTTACGGTGATGAGGGCAGTGCCGTTGATGGAAGAGATGCCCTTGATGGGTTTTGAGTCACCGTCTATCTTGTTCTTGATGATGGTGCCCGGTGCCTCGGGGTTGAAGGTGTTCTTTACCTTGATAGGTATATTCTTGATACAAACGGGGTAGATGGTAGGGGGATAGATGACCTTTGCACCGAAGTTGCAAAGCTCCATCGCCTCGATGTAACTCAGTTCGTTGATAGTGTAAGCAGATTTGATGGCGCGTGGGTCAGCAGTCATGAAACCGTCCACGTCGGTCCATATCTCGAGTACCTCGGCATCGAGTGCTGCTGCGATGATAGCTGCCGTGTAGTCGCTGCCGCCTCGTCCCAGGTTGGTGGTACGGTCTGTGTTCTTGTCGCGGCTGATGAATCCCGGTACGAGCGAGATGCGTGGCAGGTCGGCAAACGCTTCCTTCACCAGCTTGTTGGTCAGTTCGCTGTCGAGGGTGTGCTTTCCCTTTCCGTTGATGCGTTCAGTCTTGATGAAGTCGCGCGAGTCAAACCATTTTGCGCCGCGTATCAGTGTAGCGACAATCTTGGACGAGAGCCTTTCACCGTAGCTCACGATGGCATCCTGTGTCTTCTCGCTGATGTCGTGGATGAGGAACACACCAAAGTAGATGCTCCTCAGTTGTTCGAAGAGGGCATCGACCGATTTGAACAAGTTTTCTCTGTCTGTGGTGTCGGTGATGATGGTGTCTATCATCTTGTGGTGGCGGTCAACCATGGCATCGAATTCGACTCTCCATTGTTCATCGCCCTTGAGGGCAAGCTGTGAGGTTTGCAAGAGTTTGTCGGTAATGCCGCCAAGTGCGCTTACCACTACTACAACACTCTGTTTCTTGGCCTCGTTTTCTACAATGCGTTTTAGGCTCAGGATACTTTTTACGGAACCAACAGATGTTCCGCCGAATTTTAGTACTTTCATATTCTTTTATTGTTTGGTATTGCTCTGTCTCCCCCGATACGACCGGGGCTGAAACAAAACTTGGCGGCAAAAGTACTAAAAATATGATAAACTGCCAAGGAAATGGGTGAGAAAGTAATAATCTGTAGTAAAAATACCTCGAATAGGGTAGGATGTTTTGGGGTGGGCGTGCGTGTTTTTCATGGCAGCAGGACTCCTGCTACCTTTTCTTTTTGAACTTTCTGTAGAGCTTCCATGCAAAGATGGCACCGTCTATGGCTCCTGCGCTCATGGAGACGAGGCTGCTGATGCGCTTGCTCGTGCTTGCCGACTTGGAGAGGATGTCCGGCTTTGTGAACAAGGAGTTCCAGAGGCTGTTCAGCTTCTTGCTGTCTGTCTCGATGTCCTTGCGCAGCAGTTCCTTGCGCAGTCGTAGGTCGCTGAGCGAATTGTATTGGGGCTGAGATGTGTCTTCGGTAAACGTCATTTCCGTTCTGATTTATTTCTGCATGAGTATGCCTGCCAGGATTTTCACCAGCGGTTTCTCTATCCACTGATGGCGGAAGGCGATGAAAAGAACAAGAATGAAGATGTAGAACAATGCCACGATGCAGAATCCCCCCACCAGTCCGGTAAGCGGTTGCAGTGCATAGGCCGCTGCAAAAGACAGATAGATGAGCGCCATGGCCAGCAGGAACAACAGCGCCAGGGCTATAGCCATGGCCGTAAGCAGGCGTACCACCTTGTCCACTACATCGAGCTTCACATATTCAGTCTGAAGCCCGATGTAGTGTTTCAGTGTCTCCACCAGTTGCCCGATGGTCTCTACATTCTTGTCGCTGGAAAACAACATTTTCTTTCCTTTGATTAGTGGTGTCCGTTGTTGTGCTTTGCGGGGTTAGACCTCGCAGGCTGCATCCTTGATGTCGTCTACCAAGTCGTCCATGTCCTTGCGGCTCAACTTGATGTCGTGTTTCTTGCAGAAGTCATCGATGGCACCTGAAATCTTGTTGCGTGTATCAGCACCTTTCTCGGGAGCGAAAATCAAACCCAATGCACTGCCGGCGAGTGCGCCGCCGAGGAATGCTCCAATGTAACCTAATGCTTTCATAGTCTTCTTTGTTTTTAGCGTTAAACTTGTCTTTCACACTACGGCAAGTGTGCCGTTGAATGTTTTGCAAAAATACAAAACTTTGCTGACAAGACAAGGATTTTTCTCTTAATTTTTCGTTAAAAATGTTGTTTTACCTTGAATTAACAAACTTTATGCGCACTTTCTCCTTTTTATTGCAATATATTTCGTATTTTCGCAGAACAAAAAACAAGTTGAACACATAAAACATTTTATTTAGGATTATGAAGAAGATTTCAATAATGGGCTTAGGCATGTGCGCCGTTTTGGCACTTGCAAGTTGTGGAACATCCAAGGAGAGTGCTTACCGTAAGGCATACGAGAAGGCTCAGGCCCAGGAACAGCAGCAGGCCCCCGTTACTACGGAACCTGTAGTGACACCCCTCGAGACGGCTCCTGCTGCAGAGACTACCGTCACAGCCATGACAGATGTGGAGAACGCTACAGTGCGCCAGGAGAGCGTGTCGCTCGTGGCAGGTTCCGGTTTGCAGAACTACAGTGTGGTGGTAGGCTCGTTTGGCGTGAAGGCCAATGCGGAAGGACTATACAACCAGCTTAAGAGCGCTGGCTACGATGCCCAGATTGTTCAGGGCGACCGCAACATGTACCGTGTCGTGGCTTCTACCTTCGCCGACAAGACGGGTGCAGTGAAGAGCCGTAACGAGTTGCGCGCTGGAAAGTATCCTGACGCTTGGCTCCTCTTCAAGAAATAAATTAGATTGACGCATACCCTGTGCATGTCCGCATATGCGTATATTGTCAATAGATTACGGAAAGAAAAGAACGGGACTCGCCGTGACCGACCCTCTGCAGATTATTGCCGGAGGGTTGGCCACTGTGTCTACTCCCGAACTCTATGCCTATCTTGAGGAATACATCAAGCGCGAACCGTTGGAACGCATCGTCATAGGCAAACCCATACAACCCAACGGCCAGCCCAGCGAAAACCTGGTACGTGTGGAGAATTTCTATAACCGGTGGCGCAAGGCGCACCCTGAGGTACCCATAGAGTATTACGACGAGCGGTTCACTTCCGTTTTGGCCCATCGTGCCATGATTGACGGTGGTGTGAAGAAGAAAGTACGCCGCGAAAACAAAGGACTGGTGGACGAGATAAGTGCCACCATTATATTAGAAGATTTTTTGCAGTCAAAAAGATGATTTTACCTATTTATATTTATGGGCAACCCGTTTTGAGAAAGGTTGCCGAAGACATTACACCTGATTATCCCGGCTTGAAAGAACTTGTGGCTAATATGTTCGAGACGCTCGATGCCAGCAACGGCGTAGGGCTCGCTGCCCCACAGATAGGGCTTGCCATCCGTGTGGTGGTCATCGACCTCGATGTGCTGAGCGAGGACTATCCCGAATACAAGGGCTTCCGCAAGGCTTTCATCAATGCACACATTCTCGGTTACGATGACGACAGCGAGAAACTGACATCTGAAGAGGGGTGTCTCTCCATTCCCGGTATCGCCGAGAAGGTGGTTCGCCCCACGCGCATTCATGTGAAGTATCTCGATGAGGAACTGCAGGAGCACGACGAGTGGGTAGAGGGTTATCTGGCGCGTGTTATGCAGCATGAGTTCGACCATTTGGAGGGTACCATGTTCATCGACCGCCTTTCTCCGCTCCGCAAGACGATGATAGCGGGCAAGTTGAAGAACATCCTCAAGGGCAAGTTCCGGGCATCGTACCGTACTAAGGTGCGCCGATAGTGAGGTGTCCGGTGCTTAAAATAAAGAACCGGTGCTTTATATAAAAATAGGTATTAGGTATAGGGATTTATGATAAAAAGATTGTTGCTGGGGGCTACGTGTCTGCTTGCTACGGCAGACGTGTCGGCGCAGTATCGCGTAGACAGGCTCATTACGGCAGGGCGCAGTGCGCTTTATTACGAGGATTTTGTCCTTTCCATCAAGTATTTTAATCTCGCCATCGGTGCCAAGCCTTATCTCTATGAGCCTTGGTATTACAGGAGTGTGGCCAAGTTTAACCTTGACGATTTCGTCGGGGCGGAAACCGATGCCACAGAGGCCCTGCAGCTCAATCCCTACATCAACGACATCTATGACCTGCGTGCCATCACCCGCATACGGCAGGGACGCTATGAGGAGGCCATTGCCGACTACGATGCGGCCATACGGCTTGAACCGCGCAACCGCAACTATTGGTTTAACCGCGCCATCTGCAAGATGGAGGACAAGAAGTATGACGAGGCCATCAGCCAACTCGACTCCATCGTGACACGTTGGGACAAGTATGCCAAGGCGTACTCGCTCATGGCCGAGGTCTACCTGCAGAAGCAGGATACCGTCAGTGCCGAGAAGTGGCTCGACAAGAGCCTTCAGCTCGACCCCTACGACGGCGATGCATGGACCACACGTGCCTACATGGCACTGGCAAGGCGGGAATGGAAGACGGCAGACGAAGCATTGACCAAGTCGCTCCATTTCAAACCCAACAACGTGAATGCCTACATCAACCGGGCACTGGCACGCATCAACCTCAACAACCTGCGCGGTGCCATGAGCGACTATGACAGTGCGCTGGATGTAGATCCCAACAGTTTTCTTGCCCATTACAACCGCGGACTGCTGCGTGTGCAGTTGGGCGATGACAACCGTGCCATCTCCGACTTCGACTTTGTCATCAAGATGGAGCCGCAGAACTACATGGCCATATTCAACCGTGCCCTCCTGCACGACAAGACGGGCAACCTGCGTGCAGCCATCAAGGACTATACCGCAGTCATCAACCAGTTTCCCAACTTCTGGACCGGACTCTCTTACCGCGCCGGTTGCTACCGCCGCCTTGGCATGACGGCCAAAGCCGAACTCGACGAGTTCCGCATCTTCAAGGCGCAGATGAACAAGCACCTTGGCATACAGCCGCGATGGAGTGCGAAGACCAAGAAAGAGATGCGCAAACGCTCGGAGATAGACCCCAACAAGTTTGCCTCCCTTGTGGTGGACGATGCACCCAAGTACGAGCATGAGTACAAGAGCGAATACCGGGGAAGGATACAAAACCGCATTGTGGAGGAAGACTACCTGCCCATGTACCAGCTCTCCTACTTCCCCAATGCCAAGCGCCTCAGTGGCGTACAGGCATACGACAAGGAACTGGATGCCTTCAATGCACAGGACAAGAGCGGCAAGCATCCCCTCTACCTTGTATGCAGCAAGGAGCAGTTGGACGAGCAGAAGTCCATGGACATCTTCTCGTTCATAGACCGCCTGTCGGCAGCCTTGAGCGTGGTGAAGTCTGATGCCGACAAGCAGACCCTCCTTCTGCAGCGTGGAGTGGCGCATGCTGTCCTGCGCGATTTCGAGGCAGCCATCAGCGACTTTACCGATTACATCGCAGCAGGCGGACGTTGCTCGCTGGCCTACTGGCAGCGTGCTGTATGCCAGAGCGAACTGGACGAGTTTAATATCTTTGAAGGCAAGGGCAATGTGAACCTCCATTCTGCAGAGGCTGACTTCAGCGACGCCATCCGCCAGAATGCCACCAGTGCCTATGTCTACTACAACCGTGGCAATCTGCACGCCTCGCGCAAGGAATTGTCCAAGGCCATTGACGACTATACCATTGCCCTTCGCCACGACCCCAATTTGGCGGAGGCTTACTACAACCGTGGCATTGCACGTTACAAGGCTGGAGACAAGCAGGCTGCCACACAAGACCTCTCCAAGGCTGGCGAGTTGGGACTCTTCGATGCCTATGCTGTCATCAAGCGGTTGGGTGCTAAAACAAAAAATACAAAATGATGAAAAATATAAAAGCAGCTTTATTCGATCTGGACGGTGTCGTGTTCGACACAGAGACACAGTATTCTGTATTCTGGGGAATGATAGGCAAGGAGTATCATCCCGAGATGCCCGACTTTGCCCAGCGCATCAAGGGGCAGACCCTTACGCAGATATACGACGGCTATTTTGACCATGTACGCGAGGAGCAGGCTACCATTACTGCGCGTCTCGATGATTTCGAGCGCAACATGCAGTATGCCTATATTTCCGGTATACAGGCATTCCTTACCGACCTCAAGAGCCATGGCGTAAAGTGTGCCGTCGTAACAAGCAGCAACAAGGCCAAGATGAAAAATGTCTATGCGCAGCATCCCGAGTTTACCGCCTACTTCGACCGTATTCTCACCAGCGAAGACTTTGCCGAGAGCAAGCCCCATCCCGACTGTTACCTCAAGGGAGCAGCAGCCTTTGGTGCCACCCCTCAGGAGTGTGTAGGGTTTGAAGACAGCTTCAACGGACTGAAGGCTGTCCGTGCCGCTGGCGAGTTTACCGTCGGACTTTCCACCACGAACCCTGCCGATGCCATAGCTCCTCTTGCCGACACCGTCATCCCAGACTTTACCGGCTTTACCTATGCTCGTCTTGTGGAACTTGTATCTGCATAGAAGCATTGAATTTTCTATCCTTTCATGTCCCGTATCATTTGTTCTATGATGGGGGACATGGGAGGAATGTTCTCTTGTATGGTAACGAATACCACCTCTGGGTCAACCTCAAAGTAGTGATGAGCTATCTTGTCGCGCATTCTCATGACACCGCTCCAATAGATTTGGGGATAATGCTGTAATAATTCGCCTTTGGTTAATTTGTCGAGTCCTTTTACAGCTTCACCTAATGCGATTAGGTTCATGCACACAGCATCCAGGCGAAGTGTGCCACTTGGAGTGGTAATAAAATCGTCTGCACTTGATAATGGTGGCGGTTCGTTCTTGTATCATGTGCAGAGCGGAAAGTATGTTTTGCAAACACTCCAGTGCAATTTCTTTGTCAAACATAAATCCCCTCCTTTAAGATTCGTTCTTTAAGCAAACTGTTCATTCTGTCTCTGATTCTTACCATATCTACCTTGGCTTCAAATAAGCGTTCAAGGTCTGTTTGTATCATGTCCAGGGTCAGAAACGAAGGAGCCTTGCCTTCGTAGCAAACGTCAACATCGCTCCCTTCCGTCTGTTCACCACGAGCTACAGAACCAAAAATGCCTATTTTGGTAAACCCGTACTTTGAAGTTGCTATACTTTTGTATGACTTCAAAAGGCTTAGAATTTCTGATGTTGTCTTCATAGCTGTTTATTCTTTTTGGTTTTACTCGTTTTTATTTTGCTCAGAGAACTCTTCCGGTTAGGAATGGTATTTGTAAAAAATGTCGGCTTATAGCCTCAGATGTACTGCAAAAGTACGAAGAAATATCCATAACTCTCGCATAATTGAAGAAAATATTTGCTTCGAAGACAGAATTGTGATATCTGCCGAATGCCGCTAATCGGGAGGAAATCATATAGAAAAAGCTGAAAACGTTTTGCCATGTTGGCATTTTGCAGTAACTTTGCAGCCGGAAAAAGGGGGCTTCCACAAAAAAGGAGGCTCTTTTTTGCGGATATAAGGGGTGGGGCAGAAGTAATGGCTGTCCGTAATAAGAGGCCAATGCACCCGTTAAACAAGCCAATGCCACCCGTTAAAAACAAGACAACATGGGATATTTATCTACAGACAAGAAAAAGATAACCGTCAAGACCTTTGCTGCGATGAAGGCTGCCGGCGAGAAGGTAACGATGCTTACCGCCTACGATTTTACTACCGCCGGCATTATCGATGCTGCCGGAGTGGACAGCATACTCATCGGCGACTCCGCCTCTAACGTTATGGCGGGCAATGCAGACACACTGCCCATTACGCTCGACCAGATGATTTATCATGCACGCAGTGTAAGCCGTGCCGTAAACCATGCGCTCGTGGTGTGCGACATGCCTTTCGGCAGTTATCAGGTATCGCGCGAGGAAGCGCTGCGCAATGCTTGCCGCATGATGAAGGAAACGGGTGTCGACGCACTCAAGCTGGAGGGCGGCGAGGAGATAGCCGATACGGTAAAGGCACTTGTAGACTTGGGCATTCCCGTGCATGGCCATCTCGGACTTACGCCGCAGAGCATCAACAAGTTTGGCGGTTACGGTGTACGTGCCAAGGATGAGGCTGAGGCTGAGAAACTGATACGTGATGCCATTGCGCTCGACAAGGCCGGCTGTTTTGCCATCGTGCTGGAGAAAGTCCCAGCCAAGTTGGCTGCCGAGGTGTCGCGCCAGGTACGTGCCGTGACGATAGGCATCGGTGCCGGTGCAGGTTGTGACGGTCAGGTACTTGTCTATGCCGATGCGCTGGGCATGACACCCAACTTCAAACCCAAGTTTGTGCGCCATTTTGCCCAGGTAGGCGCAGAGATGACAAAGGGTGTAGAGGCTTATGTTGAGGCAGTGAAGGCCGGTACGTATCCCTCGGTAGAGGAGTCTTACTAATCCCTTATTATTCAAAAGTAACCAATCCCCGACGTATGGATACACAGAATACGCCCGTTCATATCAAGTTGTGGCACCGTGAGTTCTGGATGTTGTCGTTTGCCAATATGCTGCTCATGACAGCCGTTTATGCGCTCATGGCCGCCCTGCCTCCCTATCTGCTTCATCATGGCTTTTCCCCGCTGCAGGTGGGGTGGGTGATGGGCATTTACGGTATCGGACTGTTCTGTCTGGGCGGCTTCTGTTCCTATCTGGTGCAGCGTTACCGCCGCAATGGAGTATGCCGTTGGGCCATCCTTGCCGTCGTGGCATGTGTGGCCCTGTTCTATTATCTCGAGTTTTGGCAAGGCAGGCATATGCAGCTCTGGATGCTCCTTTGCCTGAGGCTAGTCTTGGGTTCTGCCGTGGGTGTTGCCCAGATAGTGCTGGGCAGTACGCTCGTCATTGACATCTGCGAGTCGTTCCAGCGTACGGCAGCCAATCATGTCGTGGCATGGTTCGGCAGGTTGGCAGTGGCATTGGGGCCCCTTGCCGTCTGTTGCCTCTTTCCGGTATGGGGCTATTCTTCAGCCTTGCTGTTCTCCGCAGCAGCAGCCCTTGGGGCATGGGGCTTGGTGGCAATGGTCAAGTTTCCGTTCAAGGCTCCTTCCGACCATATGCCTCTTTTCACGCTCGACCGTTTCTTTCTGCCGCAGGGCACACCGCTGTTCCTCAATCTGCTGCTTGTTACTACAACGGTAGGCATCCTCTTCGCTGTACCCCATACGATGGTTTATTACGCCATGGTGGGAGCAGGACTGGTAGGGGCCATTGTGGCAGAGCGTTTTGTCTTTGCCGATGCCGACCTGAAGAGCGAAGTGCTTACGGGACTGCTTTTCCTGCTCGCTTCCCAACTCATAGAACTCTCGCACCAGACCATGGCCATACAGTTCATTTCGCCCGCTCTTGTAGGTTTTTCCGTAGGCATTATGGGTAGCCGTTTCTTGCTCTTCTTCGTCAAGTTGGCGAATCATTGCCAGCGTGGCACCAGCTATAGTTCCTTCTTCCTGGCATGGGAAGGCGGTATCAGTCTCGGTCTTTTCCTCGGTATCGGTGTAATACCGCGCCAGTACATCTTCACCTCCCTTCTTGCCCTCATAGCCGTCAGTTTCGTGCTCTACAACTTTGTAGTCCACTCATGGTATATGAAACACAAGAGCAGGTAAGGCTTCTGCCTGTGCTTGGCTGAATGGTACGGCAAGGGTGCCGTACTTCCTACAGAATGCTTGACTTGCGATGGCTTGCCATAGGAGAGACTGCACCCTTACCGTATCTCTCAGTTTGGACAAAGGTAATCATAGTGGGTGTAGTAGAACAAAGGGGGGAGTTTCTCTAATTCTTGACAAAAGAATAGTATCAACTTATTTTTTGTTATTACTGATTTCTCCGTTCCGTGACTTGGAATGTCCGTTCCGTGTCTTGGAATGTCCGTTCCGTGTCTTGGAATGCCCGTTCCGTGACACGGAATGTCCGTTCCGTGACACGGAACGGAGAATAGACCTATATGAAACCGGTAGAAAGCTTATAGGAAACCGGTAGGAAGCCTGTATAAATCCGGTAATCATGTTTGGTTTGCCAATATGTTTTGTTTTCTCATTGTTCAATCGTAAGGCTTTGCAATCATAAGGCTGTGCAATCGCTTGCGCAGCCTTATGACAAAAAATATATACTTTTTCCTTGTATGGTGACCGACATATTCCTAACTTTGCATCGAAATCAGTTTTGTATATTGAATAATATCGCTCCAGATTTTATAGGAGAATAGGTTTTAGGTAGTAAATTGTTTTTAGGTTTTTGGCGGCGTATTCCTTGTTGAAAGGAGTACGCCGTTATTGGTTTCTTGTGTTGACAATGTGTCACGTTTGTGCAATCCTTTGCGCATGAAAATTGTATTATTTGTTACAAAATGTTTCGGGGCGGTGGCTTTTTATTGTAATTTAGCAGCCGGAAACTTAAACCACCATTGCGTGACCTACCATCAAAAGCATACGCAGTCACCATGGAAAGACGCAGTATACACACCTAATACCTCCTTCTGGAAAAAAAGAGCGGACAAGATGTAAAAACTGACACACGGAGGCCCTGTGACAGGGACTTCCGGAAAAGGCGAATGACAACTATTACCAAATATAAAAACTTAAACTTAGAAAGATGAAACGAATATTTACATTATTCATGTTAGTGTGTGCCATGGTGTGCATGCCCTACCATCTGATGGCCGGGGAAAGCAATGTGACGGTGACAGTCCATTTCCTTTACCCCTCTTCTTGGAGCACCGTAAAAGCCTATGCCTACTATGGCAGTGACAATTCCGCCACCAAACTGCTTGGCGATTGGGGTGGAACGGAAGCTACCGCAACTACCAGCGATGACTGGACCGCAAAGAAGGAGACCCTGAACGGTGTGAGTATCGCCTCGTGGAAGATAACGGTGCCACAAGACAAGCTTTCCGATACGAAGGTAATCTTCAATGATGGTGGCAGTAATCAGTATCCAGCCTCTGGGCAAGACGGTTTTGCCGTGGAAGACAACGGATATTACAACACAACAGGACTCGACAAGACTTTTGATATTGCCTACGAAGTGGTCGCTACACTTGATGGCAAGACCGTCATCCTGCCGATGACAGCTTCGCGCAAGAGAAACTCTACCGAGTACGATTACCAGAAATGGACCATAGGCTTTAAGGATGAGGCTCTGCCTGGCGTGAAGGACAGCGATGTAAAGGTCTATGTACGTGGCAAGAACAACAATGATATCCAGTTTCGCCCTACCACAGACAACTCCACATTCGGCAATAATTGCTCTTATCTCAGTAGCGTAACCAACACTTCTATGACTGGTTATTACAACGAGGCTTACACAACAGAGGGCGGTTCCAACTGTTTTGTAATCAAGAAAGGAAGCGGTGTGTCATACACCATAGGACTCAATACGGGAGCAAAAGTAGACCGCAGCGTGAATCAGTCGAATAACAATATTTCGTATGCTATCGTTGCCAATTCGGTCTCGCTCTACGTCAACAAGAGCATTGATGCCCTTTACTGCGGTATGTATAATACGTCTTCGTCCGCAGACTACAAGAATACTTCTACGGTCAGCAAAAAAGCAGACCTTGAAGACTATTACATGCTGGGCTATGTGAATGATGCCAATACTTATCAGTCTACCAAGAGTACGGCTCTGAAGATGTCGAAGCGCATCTACCTCAATCCGATAGACAACAGCGTGGTGGACAGTATCGTCTATTCGGGCATCGTCAAGAAGTCTGCTAACCAGTCGTCGACTTACAAGAATCTCTATTTCTCGTTCTTGCCAGCTTCAGTGTTTGATGACACCAACAGAAACGCCACCACTGAAAGTTCGTATGCCTCAAACAGTATATGGAACTATGTAGTGCGTCCGCAGTTGCAGGACGAGTATGATGCTTCAGCTCTTAGTGGTGCTGTTGCTGTGTCCGGTTGCATTAGCTCGGGCGACAATATGGTCTGCAACGGTGAGCAGAGTCTCAACCCGTTGGTAGACGACAGCTACAACTATTATGTCATCCATCTCAATACCACTACCAGTACCTACCGCATCGAACTGGTGAAGGATGTGGATGTGGTGATTCCGCAGTCGGGCATTCGTACTTTCTGCAGCACGCTCAACCTCAAGTTGCCCGAAGGATACAAAGCGTATGCCGCACACGACTTTGAGGCTTCCAAGGAGAATACATCGTACAACGGGCAGAGCAACGGCACCGTCAAGTTGCGTAGCCTCAAGTACATTCCCGAGAGCGAGCCTGTGGTGCTCATCTACTCCAATACACTGACAGAGGCAACAACGCAGCGCTTCGAGGTTCTTACCAGTGCCGACGAAAGCGTGACTTTAACAGACACTCCCGAAGAGTGGTGGAGCAAAAACTATAGCGATGAAACGTACGCCAACTATCTTGTGGCATCGCTCTACGGACTGACCATAGAGAACGGTACCTACGTGATGACCGAAGACGGCAAGTACGACTACAAGACGCGCCACTTCGCCCTAAACCAGTTCTCCAAGACCAAGTATTATAAGGAACACTATGCCGATGCCACAGACAAATCTGCCGACTACTGGGGGTTCTTCCGTGCTGCCGGCAATGTGAAGGCTGGATACGCTTACCTCAGCCTTCCTGCCGACAAACTTGACTTCAACGGGCAGATTACCGACAATGTGAAGGAGAACACCGATGATGCCAATGCCCAGTCGAAGGTGGCGCTCTCCTTCGATATCAATCCGTGGAGTGATAGCACCACCGGTATCATCGAGTTGCAGAACACGGTTCGCAATTACGATGGCGACGATGCTTATTACACTCTGCAGGGCATTAAGGTAACACATCCTACCAATGGTATCTATATTTATAAAGGTAAAAAGGTAAAAATGTAAAGAAGTAAAAAAATACGACTATGAAAAAGAAAAAATACATACAGCCCCTCCTTACCCTCACTCCCGTCATGGCAGAAGTGGTAATGACAGCCACCTCCTTTAAGGAAGGCGAACAGACAGACGAGTTCGGAGCCAAGGGGCACACCTCGCACATCGATGCATCCTTCTTCGAAGAAGAGGAGCCGACACTGTACATGTCACACAAGTCAACCCTCTGGGACTGACGGTGTACCAAACCTTATAACCAAGACACTATGCGACGATTGACCACAACACTATGCACAGCACTGATGCTCCTATCGGCACCTGCAGTGCAGACGGCAACAGCCAGTGACAGTTTTACTGCCAACCGCACCGACTTTCGCGACGAGAGTATCTATTTCGTCATAACCACACGGTTCTACGACGGCGATTCAGGTAACAACGTACTCTGCTGGGACAACCAGGAACAGCAGAAGAGTACAAAAGATCCATGTTGGCGAGGTGACTTCCAGGGTATCATCGACAAGCTCGATTACATCAAGGCCCTTGGATTCACCGCCATCTGGATTACCCCCGTGGTACAGAATGCCTCAGGTTACGACTATCACGGCTACCACGCCATGGACTTTACCAAGGTAGACTGCCGCTACCAAAGCAGCGACGGCACGAAGAGCGGCGACGTGATGTTCCAGGAACTCATTGACAAAGCACACGCCAAGGGTATCAAGATTATCCTCGACATCGTGCTTAACCATACCGGCAACTTCGGTGAGGAAAACCTCTGCAAGCTCTTTGAACGCGACACGAAGCTGCGCAACCAGGCATACATCAACTCCTGCATGATACCCGACGAAGGCAAACTGGGAAGCGACTATCTCGGCAACGAGAATGTACAGTACGCCAGGCGTCTGGCACAGATGAAGAATACCGACGGCAAGAACCACGACACGCACAACTACTGGCACCATGTGGCCAACAGTTGGAATTGGGACGAGCCTTCGCGCTGGTGGGGGCAGATAGCCGGCGACTGCGTAGACCTCAACACAGAGAACGATGCCGTGGCGGAGTATCTCGTAAAGTGCTATACACGCTTTATTGAAATGGGGGTGGACGGTTTCCGTATCGACACTTCCGGGCATATCTCCCGACTTACCTTCAACAAGGAATTCATACCGCAGTTTGCCGCTGCCGGGGAGAAATACAAGAACAAGCGGCTCAACCAGGCACCCTTCTTCATGTACGGAGAGGTGTGCGCCCGCTTCGGCGGCGTACAGTATCGCGACCAGGACTGCCTGTCGCCTTACTTCTATACGTGGAAGTCGGACGAAAGTCTTCTTGGCCAGTGGAACAGTGATGCCTCCTGGTGGGACGAGCAGGAGGTAGAAGAAGGGGCAGCCCCCTTGGGCAACATGACAATCTGTCTGAAGGATGTTGCCAACTCGCCCACAACCGACAACGCCAAGATGGTGAACGGTGCATACCACGAGCCAGACTATTCGCAGAGTAGCGGCTTCAATGTTATCGACTTCCCCCTGCACTACAACTTCACTTCAGCGGCAAGCGCATACGGCCTGGCTTGTTCGGGCGATACCCACTACAATGATGCTACCTACAACGTGGTCTATGTAGACAGCCACGACTATGGTCCGCAGCCTAACGACGGTGTGCGCTTTGCGGGCAGTGACAGCCAGTGGGCGGAGAATCTCTCGCTCATGTTCACCTTCCGTGGCATTCCATGTCTCTACTATGGGTCGGAGATAGGCTTCCGCCGCGGCTCAAAGATAGACAACGGTCCCAACGGCCCGCTCTCCGATACAGGGCGTGCCTACTTCGGAGGTTACCTTACGGGTGATGTAAGTGCGAGCGACTTTGGTGAATATACGGCCAGCGGCAATGCAGCTGCTACGCTCAACCACGACCTGGCACAGCACCTCATCCGGCTCAACAAGATACGTCAGGCTGTGCCTGCCCTGCGCAAGGGACAGTGGACTTCCGACGGGTGTTCTGCCAACGGCGGCATCGCCTTCAAGCGTGCCTATAAGGACAGCTATGCGCTGGTGGCACTCAACGGAGGAGCTACCTTTACAGGATGCCCCGGCGGTACATACACCGACGTTGTTACAGGGCAGACCTATTCGGGGTCTACCATCACCGTCTCTGCTCCTTCTAACCAAGGACAGGTGCGCGTGCTGGTAAAAGAATGGACTGGCGGCAAGGTAGGAGAGGACGGCCCCTTCATCTATGCCTCCGCAGCTCAGCACAAGGGCAGCCAGACTTATGACGGCAACCAGGAAGCAGGCACTACCTGGAACACCGATATACCAGTGGTGGATGGCACTATGGCCTTCTCGCAGGAAGGCGGCAACTTCCTTACCGAGACACTCAGCGTAACAGTGACACTCTCGGACAACTGCACGGAAGGATGGTATCAGGTGGACGGACAGGACAAGGTGACACTGGCTCCCGGACAGTCAAGCTCGTTTATCATAGGCCAGGATATGAACTATGGCGACACCAAGACCGTGAACTGGAGCCAGACAGGGGTGACGGGCAAGACAAAGACTGGGTCGTATATTTATAAAAAGGTAGACCCCAATGCCGCCCTCTGTGCCTACTTCGTGGCTCCTGCCACATGGACTACCGTTATGGTATGGGTATGGGACCACAACAACGGGGACGCCAACTATACAGGGGGCAAATGGCCAGGTGAGGCGTGTGTCAAGACCGGCAGACAGTACAACGGGCTCGACATTTGGGAATGGACCTATACGGGAGATCTGAAAGCCATTCCTACACATATCATTTTCAACAACGGTGGCAGTCCACAGACCAAGAACCTCCTGTTCGAAAACGGGAAGTGTTATGACGTGAACGGCAATGCTGTAAGCGGCATATCCTCTGTCTCTGACGATAACGCTCTCTCCGGCAAGCCCGCAAGGATTTATACGCTTGGCGGTGTCAAGGTAGCCGAAGTTGGCAGCAAGGAAGATGCACGGTATGTCCTGGCCCCAGGAATATACATTTGTAACGGAACCAAATTTGTTATAAAGTAAAAGATAAGAAGAGACAGAGTGTGTAATTGCGCCGAGTCTCAAAAACGCACGTACTTGCATTAGCTGATGCAGGTACGTGTTCTTTTTATGCCTCTTCAGATTTTGGTCTTGTGGCGAAAGTTTTGTATCTTTGCACGCAGTATGACAATTAAAATGGAGAACAACACTATGAAAATAGGCGACAAAGTAAGATTTCTGAGTGAGACCGGCGGCGGAAAGGTGGCCGGTTTCCAAGGCAACAATATCGTTCTGGTAGAGGACGAGGACGGTTTTCAGATTCCCACCCCTGTAAGTGATGTGGTGGTGGTAGAGCAGGATGACTATACCATGGGCAAGATGATAGCCGCCAAGATGGATGCCAAGCAGCAGGCCGAGGCTCATGCAGCCACCGAACTGCGCAACGACAGCCGAAGCATCAAGTCGATACTGAACGACCATGAGACCGATGCGGACATGACGGTGGACGAGTATGACGCTTCAGACCGCGAGATAACCTACCGTGCTCCTGCCCGTGAGCGTGACGGCGGCAACAAACTCAACGCATGCCTCGCTTTTGTACCCATTGATATCAAGGAGGTGACCAATACCCGTTTTGAAACCTATATGGTTAACGACAGCAATTACTACCTGCACTTCGCATACATGGTGGCAGAAGGCAACGCCTGGACACTCAAGGCCGAAGAAGAGGTGGAACCCAATACCAAGCTCTTCATAGAGGAGTTTGGCAGAGATGCACTCGGCGGCATGGGGCGCATAGCCGTGCAGATGACGGCCTACAAGAAGGACAAACCCTTCCTGCTGAAACCCGCCATAGACGTGCAGATGCGCGTAGACCCGGTGAAGTTCTATAAGTTGCATGTCTTTGAGGAGAATGAGTTCTTCGAGCAGCCGGCTCTCCTCTTCCACATTGTGCAGAACGACGAAGTGGCGCGCCCGCTGGTAGTTGACTCACGCCGGCTGAAAGAGCAGATGTACAAGGAGGAGACCGTAGTGACCGACACGGCCAAGCAGGTACGCCGCAAGGATGACGGCACGCTCGTGGTAGACCTCCATGCCGACGAGGTGCTCGAAACGACGGCAGGCATGAATGCTGCAGACATACTGCATTACCAGCTCGATGTGTTCAAGAAGACCATGGAAGAATACAAAAAAAGCCGTGGACAGAAGATCGTCTTCATCCACGGCAAGGGTGAGGGGGTGCTGAGGCAGGCTCTGCTGCAAGAACTGAAATACCGCTACAAGAACTGTACATGGCAGGATGCCTCCTTCAGGGAGTATGGCTATGGTGCCACACAGGTAACGGTAAAGTAAACGGATTATTTCTTCTTTACACCTTTATATATAAGGAAGGCCACTACGACGACCGCGAGTGCCAGCAACACATGGCCTATCTCGCTGCTGTACTTGGTGGCCTGCTTATATACGTCCATGGTGGTCTTGTACTCGGTGTAGTGGTAGATGCCCCATCCGATGAAGGCCAGCACCGTGTTCCATACGCCCGCACCGAGCGTGGTGTATAGCAGGAACTTGCCGATATTCATGCCGGCAAGTCCGGCAGGGATGCTGATAAGCTGGCGTACGGCAGGGACAAGGCGTCCGAAGAAGGTGGATGTGGCTCCGTGCTTGCGGAAGAACTCCTCCGCTTTCTCCACGGCAGCGCGGTCAATGAGGCACATGTGCCCGATGCGGCTGTCGGCAAAGCGGTAGACGATGGGGCGGCCCAGCCATTTGGCCAGGTAATAGTTGATGAGCGCACCCATGTCGGCACCGATGGTGGCAAACACGATGACCAGGACAAAGTTCATGCCGCAGGCAGGGTCCATAGACTTCCATGCCGCCGGAGGCACGATGACCTCCGACGGGAATGGGATGAACGAACTCTCTATGGCCATGAAGAGTGTCACAACCCAATAGTTCAGGTTGTCCAGTATCCAGAGAAACAGTTCGGCTGTATTCATATTCTTCTATTACGGGTATACTACTTACTTGTTAAGCTTTGCCCAGGTATCCTTCAGTCCTACAGTCTTGTTGAACACAGGCTTCTCGGGCGTAGAGTCGAGATCGGCCATGAAGTAGCCTATGCGCTGGAACTGCAGGTATTCGCCGGCCTTCTTCTGTGCGGCATATTCCTCTACATAGCAGTCGGGGTATACGTGCAGACTCTCGGGATTGAGTAGCTCGCGGAAGTCACGCTCATCGGCAGAGGGGTTCTCCACATTGAAGAGACGGTCGTACTCGCGCACTTCTGCCTTCACGCAGTGGTCGGCCGATACCCAGTGCAGTGTACCCTTGACCTTGCGGTTGGCACCCTCCATGCCGCTCTTGCTGGTGGGGTCGTACTCGGCCTGTATCTCTGTGATGCGGCCTTCACTGTCCTTGGTGCATCCTGTACACTTCACGATGTAGGCATTCTTGAGGCGTACCTCCTTGCCCGGTGACATGCGGAAGAACTTCTTGGGTGCATCCTCCATGAAGTCGGCACGCTCTATCCACAGGTTCTTGGAGAAGGTGATGGTGTGTGTGCCGTCTGCCTCGTTCTCGGGGTTGTTGACAGCTTCCATCTCCTCGGTCTCTCCCTCGGGATAGTTGGTAATGACAAGTTTTACAGGGTCGAGCACAGCACTCACGCGGCACGCCTTCTTGTTGAGGTCCTCGCGCACGGATGCCTCGAGCAATGCCATGTCGTTGAGGGCGTCAAACTTGGTGTAGCCAATGCTGTCTATGAACATACGGATGCTTTCGGGCGAGTAGCCACGGCGGCGCATACCGCAGAGCGTAGGCATACGTGGGTCGTCCCAACCGTTCACCAGATGCTCGTCTACGAGCGAGTGCAGCTTGCGCTTGCTCATTACGGTGTAGGTCAGGTTGAGGCGGTTGAACTCTATCTGTCGTGGACGGTTGTCTGCTATGTTGCCGTCCGTGCCGTCCATCTCCTTCAGGAAGTCAACAAACTTGTCGTAGAGGGGGCGGTGGGGTACAAACTCCAGCGTACAGATGGAGTGGGTGACACCCTCGAAGTAGTCGCTCTGTCCGTGCGCGAAGTCGTACATGGGGTACGCGTGCCATGTGGTGCCCGTACGGTGGTGGGGAGTGTGGATGATGCGGTAGATGATGGGGTCGCGGAAGTGCATGTTGGGGTTGGCCATGTCGAGTTTGGCGCGCAGCACCATGCTGCCCTCCTCAGCCTCGGGGGTGTTCATCTTTTCGAACAGGGCGAGGCTTTCCTCCACGGGGCGGTCACGATAGGGGCTTGCCGTACCGGCAGTGGTGGGTGTACCCTTCTGCTGGGCTATCTCTTCTGCTGTCTGCTCGTCGATATAGGCATGTCCGTTCTTGATCATCCATACGGCAAACTGCCACAGTTTCTCGAAATAGTCGGAAGCAAAGTATATGTTTCCCCATTTGAATCCGAGCCACTGTATGTCCTGCAGGATGTTCTCCACGTATTCATTGTTTTCCTTGCTGGGGTTGGTGTCATCGAAACGCAGGTTGCATACACCGTTGTATTTCTCTGCCACACCGAAGTCCATGCAGATGGCTTTGGCATGTCCTATGTGCAGGTATCCGTTGGGTTCTGGCGGGAAGCGTGTCTGAATGCGTCCGCCGTTCTTACCCTCCTTGAGGTCTTCTTCTACAAATTGCTCGACGAAGGAGATGCTTTTCTTCTCCTCGTTCAGGTTTTCTTCGTTTGTTGCCATATATGCGTGGTATGATTTTATGCACGTGCCGCTGTCTACACACGGGAGCACAGCGTAGCGTGCGTTGTTATATATAATATGGTGCAAAGGTACAAAATTAATTGAAAAGAAGAAACCGTATACAGCTTAATTTTTCTTCCTCTTCCTGTTTAAATGTTGTATAAATATAAAAGTAGTGTACTTTTTTGCTCATAATGAGGATTATTTTTCAATATTTCCGCAAAATATGTTATAAAACATAGAAAATATTTTTTTTAATCCGTAAAAATGTAGTATCTTTGCAATCGTTATCCTGAATACAATCTTTTTACCTTAAACGAAAACTAATACCTATTGATGAACGCTCCTCACTGTGAAGTGGGGAGCGTTTTTGAATTTTGTGCGTATTCTCTAATGTCGTTACGCTTTACAAGACTTTCGTCATTTGTGCCAGATAGGGGGTGTGAACGGCGAAGGCTGAATCAATTGGCAGCCTTTTTGCGGTAGGTTTCGTTCTTGACGATGAGCTTGCCGTCGGCTACGTCGAGCTGTGCTTCGGTCTGTATGTCCTTGTCGGCACCCTTGCGGTCGAGCGTGATGACGGTCTGGTCGCCTTGTGGCTGCATGGTGAAATCCCACTTGTAGTATTCCAGGTCGTTCTTTACGGTAACGGTAAAGTCCTTGCCGAGCGTGATGCTCTTGCTGCCGTCGAAGCTTTGGTATTCGCCGGCTGCCTTGCTCTGGAATGCGCTGTCGGTTATCACTTCCTCCTGTACGGGAGCATTCTGTGGCTGTTCGGCCTTCTTGTTGTTGCAGGCTGCAAGGGCTAATCCTGTTGCAGCGATTGCCATAACCATTAGTTTCTTCATGTTTGCGATCGTTTTATTTTGTGAATAATTCTGTGTTTCTTGTTTCGGGTGGAGGCCCTATCTCTTGTGCACCATTTATACGATGAGGACATCCGAGTGGGTCATCGCCATGACGGTTGATGCCACGGCGAAGGCTATCAGTGTGAGTGCCATTGCGGCAAAGGGAAGATACACTTGGCGGTGTGCCTGCCTGGTGGAGCGCCATTCCCTGGTGGTCTGCCTGTCTATACGGTAGAGCAGGGCATAGCAGAGTGAGGCATAGCAGAAGCCTATGAGCGTGCCCACGATGATGTCGCCCGGATAGTGTACCCCCATGTATACACGCGAGTAGGACAGAACCGCAGCCCAAAGCATCAGCATCGTGTTGAGCTTGGCATTACGTACCAGATACATGGCGAAAAAGGCCATTCCCCATGAATTGGCTGCGTGTGATGACGGAAAACCGTACGGGCCTCCCCGATAGCCTTTTACAATGTTTACCATAGGGGCGATGGGGTTGTCGGGATTGCTGGGACGCATACGTTCAGCCAATGGCTTGATGAGTCCGGATGCCGTCTGGTCGCATAGCAAGATAATAGTGGCGATGACGGCGAGGCACTTCACAACGGTGATGACGGGGTAATTCCGGAACATGACAAAGAGAAAGCTGGCATAAAAAGGTATCCATGCAAAACGGCTGCTTACGAGCATCAAGAAATTGTCTGCCCATGCGCAGTGCCAACTGTTAAGTAACAGCAATAGCCATGTGTCAGTTTCGGTCAGGATATTCTGTATTTCTGTCATTTGTCTTTCGTGTTCTCTTGTGTTTGTCGGGTGAAGTCTATTTACTGCTTATGTCATCGTACAGTTTCTGGAGGTAAGCCATGCCCCGCTTCTGGTTGTAGCCTGGTTGCGGTCCTTTGTCGTATACAGCTTTCTTCAACTTGTTGTCGTAGATAAACGAGTTCTCTTCCGACACGACACCGAAAGCATCGTTGACGGTGAAGAAGGCAAACTTAGGGGTGGCATCGCTCATCATGTTCTTGCTGAATGTAAACTCGTTGTGCTGTATGCCAAACTGTCCGAGCAGTGTGGCGGCAATGTCCTGCTGCGAACCGATGATGCCCACCTTCATGGGACGTGTGATGGCACCTCCTGCCAGAATGAGTGGAATCTGGTATCTGCTGCGGTCGCCATTGTCGAGAATCTCTTTGTAGCTGCCCACGTGGTCGGGTACGAAGATTACAAGAGTATTCTTCCAGCGTGGCAATCGACTGTATCGTCTTACAATGTCACCCATCACACTGTCGGTATAGGCAAAGGCATTGAGGTGCTTGTCCTTGAGGCGTGAGTAGGGTACGTCGAACGGTTCGTGGCTGCTCGATGTCTGCAACACGCGGAATACAGGCCCTTTGTCGTGCTGTTCGTGCTCTATGTCGTTCATCATTTTGTCTGCCACGACATGGTCGTAGACACCCCATTTGCTCAGTCGCTGGCTGGCGGGGAAGTCGTCTTCCGAAACAATCTTCTCGAAGCCCTGCGAAACGAGATACGAACGCTGGAAGGCGAAGTCGACATCGCCACCATAGTAGTAGGCCGAGCGGTAATGCCTGCTGTTTTGCAGCGAGCGTACCAGAGAGGGCAAGGCGGCTGCCTTGGCGGGGTAGCGCATGATGCTTGTGGTGGGTTGGGCAGGATAACCGCTCAGTATGGATACGAGTCCACGGTCGGTGCGGAAACTATTGGCATAGAACCTTGTGAAGAGGATGCCCTGCCGGGTTATGGAGTCGAGTTGGATAGCCACGTCGCTGTATGTACCGCCGAGCGACTGCATGAGGTCGCTGGCAAATCCCTCCATGACGACAAGCAGAATGTCGGGTGCTCCCTTTCTTGCCGTTTCGTTGAGCAGTGGATAGGTGTTGGCGTCACTCGTGCTTACCATGCTCGAGAAGATTTTGTCGGCTTCTTTCGGGTCCATGAAACGGTACATGGAAGAGAAGTCTTCCTGGTGGTCTATGGCTTCGAAGAGGCTGAACATGGGGTTGACTGCCGCATGGTTCAGGAAAGCCTTCTGGCTGAAGTAAGCTTTGCCCGTATTGTTGGTGGATACGGACAAGCCGCCCCTGATGGGGATAATGAGCAGGGCCGTGAGCACCAGAAGGATAACAGATGTAAGTATGCGGTGTTTGTCCATCGGCATACTGCGGCGGTAATCTCTGCGCCCATATCGGTCGCGGCGTGGAGACCGTATCTTCAGTATCCACCAGATGAGGAATGCCAATATGGCCATACCGGCTATGCCCGCCACGATAAAGAGGAAGCTGACACTGGCCAGTGCATCCTTTGGTGAAGTAAAGAAGTAGTAGAAGGGTGTTGTGTCGAGTGGGAAGCCCCAATATGGGTAGAGGGCTGTGTTGAGCACGAAGCAGAATGCGATGGCCAGGGCGATAAATGCATAGTAGCCGTTAAGCACGGGACGTACAAAATCCTCCTTTATCCATACAGCCGAAAGAAGGAGGAGCCCGGGCAATGCAGCGAGGTAGCCGGCCATGGCCAGGTCGAGCGGCAATCCGTGGTAGACCACGGCGGGAACGGCGCAGAACAGGTCAGTCCATGTCATCTGGGAAGAGGCATGGGTTGCCGCCATGAACAGTGGTTTCTGCACCATGAATATAACCAGCAGTTTGGCGTATATTGTCAAGAATCTTGTGATGCGTCCCATTCTATGTTAAGTATGACTACCGTATATCATTATTTTCTAAGCAACGCTTTCAGCACCTTGGTTTGCGCCTGTCGTGACATTTTGCGTACTGCCTTGTCGCGTATCTGTCTCACGCGTTCGCGTTTCAGTCCAAGGTCTTCCGCTATTTCTGCCATAGTGATATGTGCGCATCCTATGCCGAAAAACTTTTTTATCACGGTCTGCTCCCGTTCCTCGAGTGCATCGATGGCTGCGTGCAGGTCTTTGGTTACCATGCGGAAATAGGCATTCTCCTCTTCGGTCATGGCATCTTTGTTGATGAGGATGTCCAGCAGCGTATACTTGTTGTTGGTGGTTAGCGGAGCATCGACAGACAGGGTGGGGGCTGACGCTTTCCCGGCGGAGTAATGGGAGTCTTTCGACATTCCGCTGGTGGATGTCTGTTGTCTGACTGCCTGTTCCATGGCACTACGTATGAAGGGGGCTGCGTATGCCACAAACTGCGTACCCCTTTGTGCATCGTATTTTTGTGCGGCCTGCGTCATGGCCATATAGCCTTCACTGACAAGGTCTTCAAAGTCTACTCCACGGCCTTGGTATCTGTTGGCAAGCGACTTGACATAGTTGAGGTTGTCCGTCACCAGTTGGTTTATATTCTTCTTCTCCATATAATACTCGTATCTGTTGTGGGCGGCTTCCGTATGGTTCGCCCTGTTTCATTGGCAAAGGTACGTAGAAAAAATGGATTGGACAATATTTTTTCTTGTGGTTTTTGTCTTATGGACATAAAAACCGGCATCTCCTGCTAAAAGGAGGTGCCGGCAACTTGTTAGAATCTTTACTTTACTTATACTAATACAATGTCTTTGTATTGTGTGGAACCCGCCTAAAGGGTACCAAGCTTGTTTCAATACAATTATTTAAAGAAACGCTTGTACAGCCCGGCAAATCCGGCAGCGTGGCGTGCTTCGTCCTTTGCCATTTCGTGAACGGTGTCGTGAATGGCATCCGATCCCTGTTCTTTAGCCAGCTTGGCGATACGGAACTTGTCTTCGCAAGCTCCCTTCTCTGCAGCGATGCGTGCCTCAAGGTTACTCTTGGTGTCGCCCAAAACCTCGCCCAGCAGTTCGGCAAAGCGTGAAGCGTGGTCGGCCTCTTCGTAGGCATAACGCTTGTATGCCTCTGCTATCTCGGGATAGCCCTCGCGGTCGGCTTGACGTGCCATGGCCAGGTACATGCCCACTTCACCGCATTCACCATTGAAGTGGTCTTTCAATCCCTTGATGACTTCCTCGTCTACGCCGTCCTTGTAGGCTTGGCCCAGAACGTGTACTGTGGCGAAGGTGAGGTCATCGTCCACTCCGCCTTCCATCTCCTTGAACTTGGTGGCTGGTGCTTTGCAGATAGGGCACTTCTCGGGAGCCTCAGTGCCTTCGTAGATGTAACCGCAAACGGTACAGATAAATTTCTTCTTCATAATGTCTTTGTACTTAGGTGTTTTTTTTGTATAAATGTTTTTGTATTCTTCACTCTTCACTTGCACATGCAGCGCAGATGCCCTTGTAGTAAAGTTGCTCTTCTTCCACAATGTTGCCCTCTATGTTGACAACACTGTCGAGATGCGGGGCCTTTTCGTCCATGAGGTCTATTACTTTCCCGCATTTCTTGCAGTAGAAGTGCACGTGGCTGGTTACGTTTCCGTCGTAGCATACCCGGTGCTCGTCTATGGTAAGCATCTGTGCCGCTTTTTCCTCGCTCAGCATACGCAGCGTGTTGTATACAGTAGTACGGCTCAACTTGGGCATTTGTCTGTACAGTCCTTGGTAGACATCCTCTACCGTGGGGTGTACGGGGTGATGGATGAGCCAGTCGAGTATGGCGATTCGCTGCAGCGAAGGACGTATCCCTGCTGCCACGAGGCGGTTGTATGCTTCTTTGTCTCTCATGCTTCTCGCTACTTAATGTGGGTGCAAAGTTAACCCATTTTAGTGTGACTGCCAAATTTATTTGTAATAATTTCAAGTTTACTTTGTAGTTTTTACAAAGTCTAAATTGTACATAGGCATGGTAGGTAAGGTAGAGTTGTTTATGAACTGGAGACAAAATAGGCCGAGCTAATAACAAAAGTCCCTGTTTTCCGATGAAGGAAAACAGGGACTTTTGTTATTAGCGAAGTAAAATCTACTGTTACTTCAACTTCTTGTAACCATATACGGCACGGTCGCCAAGCTGCTCCTCGATGCGGATAAGCTGGTTGTACTTAGCCATGCGGTCGGTGCGGCTCATAGAACCGGTCTTAATCTGGCCAGAGTTGGTAGCCACGGCGATGTCAGCGATAGTGGTGTCCTCTGTCTCGCCAGAACGGTGAGAGGTAACGGTGGTGTAGCCGTGGCGATGAGCCATCTCGATGGCATCGAGTGTCTCGGTGAGCGAACCAATCTGGTTTACCTTGATGAGGATAGAGTTGGCAGCACCCATCTTGATTCCCTTCTCCAGGAACTTCACGTTGGTAACGAAGAGGTCGTCACCTACCAACTGGCAGCGGTCGCCGATGGCAGCGGTGAGCTTTACCCAGTTGTCCCAGTCGTTCTCGTCGAGACCGTCCTCGATAGAGTCGATAGGATACTTGGTGATGAGTTCTTCCAAGAACTTGATCTGCTCCTCTGCTGTGAGCTTCTTGCCGTTGGGATCCTTCTTCTTGCCGTCCTTGAGCTGGCGGTAGTCGTAGTACCACTCACCGTTCTCCTGTACGGCAAACTCGCTGGCAGCGCAGTCCATGGCAATCTTCACATCCTTGCCCGGCTCATAGCCGGCATCCTTGATGGCCTGGCAGATGCTGTCGAGTGCATCCTCGATGCCATTGAGTGCAGGAGCGAAACCACCCTCGTCACCTACGGCTGTAGAGAGACCGCGCTTCTTCAGGAGCTTGGCCAGGGCATGGAATACCTCGGCACCCATGCGGATGGCTTCCTTCTCAGAGGGAGCACCCACCGGACGAATCATAAATTCCTGGAAGGCGATAGGAGCATCGGAGTGGGCACCACCATTGATTATGTTCATCATAGGTACAGGCAGCACATAGGTGTTGGCACCGCCGATGTAGCGATACAAGGGGATGTGGAGATATTCAGCGGCAGCGTGAGCCACAGCGAGAGAAACGCCGAGAATGGCATTGGCACCGAGGTTAGACTTTGTCTTGGTACCGTCGAGTTCCAACATTTTGTAGTCAATGTCGCGCTGCTCCAGTACAGACATGCCTACGAGGGCGGGAGCGATGGTGGTGTTCACGTTTTCCACGGCCTTCAGTACGCCCTTGCCCAGATAGCGGTTCTTGTCACCGTCGCGCAGCTCCAAAGCCTCGTTCTCGCCGGTAGAAGCACCAGAAGGAACAGAAGCGCGGCCCACGATGCCCGACTTCAGTGTTACCTCAACCTCAACTGTTGGATTGCCACGTGAATCCAAGATTTCTCTTGCATGTACTTTTTCGATAATCATAATTTTGTTCTTTTTTATAGTACTTAAAACATTCAAATTTTCCGTATGCAAAAGTAATAATATTTGAGCAAACGATGCACGGTAAGTATATCGCAAAATGTCGGTATTTTTTGTTGAATGGAAATACCTATTTATGATGACGTCTTACACTTCTTCTACGATTTCCTCTATGGCCTTGCGCTTTTTCTCGCTCTGCGGACAGTCATCGGCAATGTGTCCTATCGGCACGATGACAACCGGTTCGAAACCGTCGCGGTGGAAGTGCTGGCGTACTATAGCAGGGTCGAAGGCGCATACCCAGCACGTGCCGAGTCCTCTCTCGGTGGCAGCCAGGCACAAGTGTTCCGCAGCAATGGCCACGTCTATGTCGCCATGGGGCTTTCCTTCATATCTTCTCACCCAGTTCTCCTCTACATTCTTCATTCCTACGATGTACATGGGGGCAGTCTTGAACCAAGGGCGGTCGTAAGCCTCCTGCAGATGTTGCTTGGCCGTCTCTGACCGTACGATGAGCCATTTCCAGGGTTGTTTGTTCACTGCGGACGGTGCAAGACGCACACATTCCATGATGTAGTCGATATCTTCCTGGCTCACAGCCTCGGAGGTAAACTTGCGGGCCGAGAATCTTTCACGGCTCAGTGATAACATGTCTTTCATATTTATATAGTATTTTGACTCCTTAGTGTATTGACTCCTTGTTCCTTTTATCTCAGGTCTACAATCTCGGCAGAGGGAAATTCCTTTTTGTTGAAGGCAAAGGAACTGGCCGGTATGTTCTTGGCCTGGAATCCTGAGATGCTGATGGTAGTCCATGTGGAACCTTGGCGCATCTTGACGGAAGAGGGAACGTAGGTTTTCTTGTTGATGGTGATGTAGAGTTCTGCCACGGTACGTTTTTGGTTCTGCGCATTGAGGTGTACCAGGTAGTTTCCGCCTGCGGTCTTCATGTCCATGGTGTAGCCCGTCTTGTATATATTAATAAAGGTGTATGGGTTCATGGACATCTGCTGCGCCTGTGTGGGCGTGCTGACGTTTACCTCGTTGGTTTTCTTCAGGTATGTCCACTGTGTCTTGCCGTCAAACCACACGATGGCCTGCGGTGTGCGTGCATTGAACTTGTTTCCTTTGATGGCAATGGTTCCGCTCGTATTGCCCAGTTTGCTGCCCGATACCTGGAAGGAGGCACTGGCGCCACCCTTGTTGCCCAGCACCTTGGCAGTCTTGTCGAGTACTTGCTTGGCAGTCTGTCCGTATGCGGGGAGAGACAGTGCTGCCATGGCGAATAGTATCATGAATAGATGTTTCATATAGCCTGTGTGTTTAATACGTGTTCGTATGATGTTCGTCGTTTGCACGAAGATGGTTTCTTGGTTGTGTAGTATGCGCCCCCTTATCCTCTCAGTTTGGCAAGGAGGTTGGTCAGTTGGTTGTCGTCTTGTATGAGTACTTCGCGCGGCTTGCTGCCCTGTGCGGCACCCACGATGCCGGCACTCTCGAGCTGGTCCATAAGTCTTCCGGCACGGTTGTAGCCAATGGAGAACTTGCGCTGTATCATGCTCGTGCTTCCCTGTTGTGTGAGGACGATGGCATGGGCGGCCTCCTCGAACATCGGGTCGAGGTTGTGTGTGTCAACATTGGCTCCTCCGCCTGCTCCGTCTTCGGTAGAAGGTTCGGGCAGTTCGAGCGGCTCTACCGGTCCTAACTGCTCGCTGATGTATTCGTTGATGCGTTCTATCTCTGGCGTATCGACGAAGGCACACTGTACGCGCACCGGTTCCTGACCGCCCTGGTAGAGCATGTCTCCGCGACCTATGAGCTGGTTGGCTCCGGTGCGGTCGAGGATGGTCTTCGAGTCGATGGATGCCGTAACCTTGAAGGCGATACGTCCTGGGAAGTTGGCCTTGATGTTACCAGTGATGATGCTGGTGGTAGGGCGCTGTGTGGCAATGACCATGTGTATGCCCACGGCACGTGCCAGCTGTGCGATGCGGGCTATAGGCTGCTCCACCTCTTTGCCGGCTGTCATGATAAGGTCGCCAAACTCGTCGATGATGACGACGATATAGGGCATGTAGTCATGGCCGTCGGTAAGCTTCAGCCGGTGGTTGATGAACTTCTGGTTGTATTCCTTGATGTTGCGTGCACCGGCTTTCTTCAGCAGGTCGTAGCGGCTGTCCATGAGCACGCAGAGACTGTTCAGTGTGCGCACCACCTTGGTGACATCGGTGATGATGGGCTCGTCCTCACCTGGTACGGCTGCCATAAACTTGTTGGCGATGCGTGAATAGACACTGAACTCCACCTTCTTCGGGTCTATGAGCACAAACTTCAGTTCGTTGGGGTGCTTCTTGTAGAGTAGGGAAGTGATGATGGCATTCAGACCGACCGACTTACCCTGACCAGTGGCACCGGCCACCAGAAGGTGGGGAATCTTTGCCAGGTCTACCATGAACACCTCGTTGGTGATGGTCTTTCCCAAGGCAAGCGGCAGCTCCATCTTCGTTTCCTGGAACTTTCTGGAGTTGAGGATGCTCTCCATGCTTACGATGTTGGCGTTGGCATTAGGCACCTCGATACCGATGGTTCCCTTGCCGGGTATGGGGGCAATGATACGTATGCCGAGGGCAGCAAGGCTCAGGGCGATGTCATCCTCCAGATTCTTGATCTTCGATATGCGCACACCGTCGGCGGGCTGTATCTCGTAGAGCGTAATGGTAGGACCTACTGTGGCGCGTATGGTCTTGATCTGCACACCGAAGTTGCCCAGTACCTCTATGATACGGTTCTTGTTGGTTATCTGTTCCGCTTCGTCGATGTAGTTCTCGTTGTTGTCGTATTTCTTCAGCAGTCCCAGTGTCGGGTACTTGTAATTGGTGAACGGCTCTTTCGGGTTGATGGGGGTGTTGAGCTGTTCGTTGGTGGTAACCACTTCGCCCGAAGCCTTTTCGTCCTCTACACCGGTGGAGATGTCCATTCCTATTTCCTTGCCCGGTGTTCCGGTGGCGGAAGGTGTGGCCTGTGTCTGGTCGGGTGTGTCGGGAGTCTCTGGCACGGCAGCTTCTACCGGCGGGGCGGGCATAATGTCCAAGTCAATGGGACGTGCAGGTTCCGGGTCTTTGTATTCCTCCTTTTCTTCTTCCTGCTGCTCCGTCTCGTTGGTGTAAGCCACCTCTTCATGGGGGTAATTGTCCTTGTTGTCAGGATGATTGGTAATGACAAACTTCACCTTGCTCCTGATGAACCCCACGGGGTTTAGTATCTTCTGTATCACGTGTATGGTCTCGGTGGTAAGGAAGGTGAGGAATGCAATGGCCACAAAAAGCAGTACGGCAGTAAGTCCTGGAGGTCCCACGAGGTTTTCGAGCGTCTGCACAACGAAGAGTCCCTGCTTGCCGCCGGGGTTGAAGATCAGTCCGTCGCAGAGGGGCGTCAGGAACTTGGCGAATGTTACCGAGCTCCATATCATTACCACCATCAGGGCAAGAAACCACTTGAGCAGTTTTATCTTGTAGGCGTGCATGACCTGAAACCCCACCACGATGAGGTATAGGGGCAACAGGAATGCCGGGAATCCCAGATTGTCGGCTATAAGCCAATACGAAACGATGGCACCGAACGAACCGCAATAGTTCTGGAACTGGTGTCCGGAATTGTCCCATTCGCCTTCACGCATATCTTCCAGTATGCTTTGGTCGGCAGCCCCCGTGTTGATGAACGAAATCATGGCGATGATGAGGTATCCCGCCACGAACAAGAACACCAAGCCCACGAAAAAGTCTATAATAAAGTTGTTGAAAATATTTTGTAGTCCGAGTGCCTCCTTGAACGACTTGGCAGGCCTTCCAGTTTTTTTCTTTGCCATTTCTTTTATAATAAGGTGTATTCCGTTTGGTCGCAAGATGGCAGCTGGCCATTCGTTTATGGCGGCTTCCTCCTTGTGCCGTAAAAGTAATATTCTGCAAAATTAGAGAAAATAAATGAGAAACTAATCTTTTTCTCAGCATTTTTTTTTAATTTTGCACGCCAATAGTAGATAACACATTGATGAAGCAAATATTTAAGACGTTCGACAAAAAGAAAATTAATGCATTGCCGCAGATTCTCTTCGACGGGCGCATTGTTGTTGTTGTCACCCCGGAACAAGCCGAAGCAGCAGTAGACTATCTGCTCGGCCAGGACATATTGGGTGTTGACACCGAGACACGCCCGTCGTTCACGAAGGGCCTTCGCTACGAAGTGTCGCTCTTGCAGGTAAGCACGCTTGACACGTGTTTTCTGTTCCGCCTGAACTATACTGGCATTACGCCGGCCATCAAACGTCTGCTCGAAGACCGCACAGTGCCCAAAATAGGACTTTCGTGGCACGACGACCTGTCCCAACTGCACAGGCGTGCCGAGTTTGAGCCAGGCTACTTTGTGGAACTTCAGGACGAGGCCAGCAGCATGGGCATAGCTGACCGAAGTCTGCAGAAGTTGTATGCCAATTTCTTCGGCATGCGCATCTGTAAGGGGCAGAGGCTGAGCAACTGGGAGAAGGAAGAACTGCGAGAGAGCCAGTTGCTGTACGCTGCCACGGACGCCTGGACTTGCATACACCTTTACCGCGAAATGCAACAACTGAAGGCCACCGGCGACTATGAACTGGTGGAACCGGAGCCGGAAGCAAGCCAAGAGATGGAACCTGAAGCAAGCCAAGAGATGGAATTAGAAGCGTGCAAAGGCATGGAACCTGTGGAAGACAAAATGCCAGAGGTTGCACTGGCGACCGTCAAGTAACCATCCGTATATATCCGAAACACATCAATCATTATATGTATAAACAGATATTTCTGAAACGGGGAAAAGAGGAGTCGCTCAAACGGTTCCATCCCTGGATATTCTCTGGTGCCATACACCATGCCGATGAAGGCATAGAGGAGGGAGAGACCGTAAGAGTTATCACTGCCGGTGGTGACTTTATTGCTGTGGGTCACTATCAGATAGGTTCCATTGCCGTGAGGGTGCTCTCTTTCGAAGACATAGAGATAGACGGCGATTTCTGGCGTTCGCGCCTGCAGTCGGCCCTTGATATGAGAATAAGGATAGGGATTGCCGACAACGAGCGCAACAACACCTACCGACTGGTACACGGTGAGGGCGACTCGCTGCCCGGACTTGTGATAGACTGCTACGGACCTACTGCCGTGATGCAGGCCCACAGCGTGGGTATGCATGTATGTCGGCAGGATGTAAGCGAAGCCTTGTCTCAGGTCATGGGCGACCGCATCTCCAATATCTATTACAAGAGTGAGACGACGCTGCCCTACAAGGCCGACCTGAGGCAGGAAAACGGATTCCTCCTTGGCGGTGATGCTGCCAATGTGGCGGTAGAGAACGGGCTGAAGTTCCATATCGACTGGTTGCGTGGCCAGAAAACCGGTTTCTTCGTCGACCAGCGCGAGAACCGTTCGCTCCTCGAGCAATATGCCAAGGGAAAGAGTGTGCTCAACATGTTCTGCTACACTGGCGGCTTCTCGGTCTATGCCATGCGCGGCGGTGCCAAAGTTGTCCATTCGGTAGACAGCAGTGCCAAGGCCGTAGAACTGACCAACGACAACATAGCCCTCAACTTCCCCGGTGACATGCGCCATGAGGCCATCTGCGAGGACGCTTTCAAGTATCTTGACGAGCACGACCAGCAGTACGACCTCATCATTCTCGACCCGCCGGCCTTTGCCAAGCACCGTGCAGCCCTGCACAATGCGCTGAAGGGATACACCCGTCTCAACGTAAAGGGACTGCAGCGCATCAAGAAGGGTGGCATCCTCTTTACCTTCAGCTGCTCGCAGGTGGTAACGAAGGACAACTTCCGCAATGCCGTGTTTACGGCAGCGGCGCAGGCTGGCAGAAAGGTACGTATCCTCCACCAGTTGCACCAGCCCGCCGATCACCCCATCAACATCTACCACCCTGAGGGCGAGTACCTCAAGGGACTGGTACTGTACGTAGAATAACTCCCCTACTATACTTAAGGAATGATGAAACCAAAGTTGCTGTTGCCTGTGCTTCTGGTCGGTCTTGTGTGCTGCTGCGGTGCCGGGTGTTCCGATAACAAGGAAAAACGTGTGCGTATGTCCAAGACCGAGAAACGACGTCTGGACAGTCTGGACCGTGAGGCGCTCAAGGTGGGAGTAATGCCCACACTCGACTGCCTGCCCTTGTTGGTGGCAAAGGACCAACGGCTCTTCGATACCTTGGGTGTCGATGTGCATCTGCGGCATTATACGGCACAGATGGACTGTGATACGGCTCTTGCACGCAAGCGGGTGGAAGGCTCCGTTACCGATCTGGTGCGTGCACGCAGGCTGCAGCAGAAAGGTACGCCTCTCGTTTACCCCATTGCCACACAGGCATACTGGCAATTGATTACCAACAAACGTGCCCGTATATCAGAACTCAAACAGTTGTCTGACAAGATGATTGCCATTACCCGTTATTCTGCCACCGACTATCTGGCCAATCTTGCCATTGACAGCGTACACCCCAAGTATGACGTTTACCGTGTACAGATCAATGACGTGGGCATCCGCCTCAAGATGATGCTCAACAACGAGATGGACGCAGCCCTGTTTCCCGAACCTCAGGCCACGGCGGCACGCCTTGCCGGTAACCGTTCGCTGATGGACAGTCGTGAGAAGAACTTGCGTTTGGGCGTATTCGCTTTCCGCAAGGAAATATACAGCGACAAGCGCAGGGCTGGTCAGGTGGCACTCTTCCTGAAGGCATACAACATGGCCGTGGACAGTATCAACAAGAACGGTACGGCCCGATATGCAGACCTCATCGTAAAAAACTGTGGCGTGGATGTGCGTACAGTCCGGGCGTTGCCCCGCATACGCTACACGCATGCCGCATCTCCACGTCAGCACGACATGGACATCGTATCACGTATCAAGGAATAAGAATATGTCAGAAATAGCAGGAATTATCGAAAGGCTTGCCGGACAGGTGCATGTCAACGGTATGGTGCAGACGCTCCGTTCGTTGAGAACGCTGGCCGAAGAACATGTGTTTCTCGCTCCCTTTTCCGACAAGATAGATACGCTTGCGGCCGATTTCGACCGTATGGGCGGTTTTTTCGTCAAGGGTGTTTCCGATTCGGAACGCGGTCATGTGTACGAAACGCTCTGCCACAATACCCTACGTGTGGCACGTAATATGCAGATGGCAGCTCTCTGTACCGAGAAGCAGGCTTTTTCGGCAGCCTACAAGCGTGCTGCAGGCATGGATATTTCCGAATTGCCGCAGGCCCTGGAACAGTATGCGGCACAACATACTGCAGTAACGGTCGGAGAACTTCCTGCCGGGACTTCCCCAGAGACAACTGATGCCGGACAGGGCAAGGAGGACGATGCCTTCTACAACCGGGTGTTCTCAGTAGTCCTTGCAAGTAGCCAGTGGACTTCTGCAGCGTGTGAACAAATGTGCGAAGCCATTTGCCAGCCTGCTATAAACAATGATGTTTCTGCCATGCTGGTAAGTGCTGTGATGCTCTCAGCCATGGCCGTGTGCGATATGGAGAAGATGCGCTGTCTGGAAAAAGTTTATGCCCGTGCCCGGTGTGAGGAGGTAAGGCAGCGCGCCTTTGTAGGACTTGTCCTGTTGTTGGCGCAGGCTAACTGTAACGCTGGTGCAGCAGACGGTGCCGGCGAAGAGTGGCAGACCGTTAGTGCCCGTCTGGTGGCAGGTGGCGAAGAGTCGGTTGCCGAACTTCTGTCGCTGCAAAAACAAGCCTTACGCCAACTTGAGACTCCCCAGATTACCGACGAGGTGGAAAAGCGCTTGCTGCCGGGCATCATGGACATCGTAAAGGATGCCAAACCTATCGTTCAGAAAGCGGAAGGCGACGATTCGTCTTTGGAAGACATCATAGACAATGAACTGAACGAGCGCATCGGCGAGAAGATACATGAAAAGGTGGAACTTCTGATGAAATACAAGACAGAGGGTATGGACGTGGACTATCATACGTTCAGAAGGATGAGTCTCTGTGGCTTTTTCCATACCCTTTCCCATTGGTTTGTACCGTTCAGCATAGAACATCCCGATTTGGTTCCCCTCAAGCAGACATTGGGAAAGCATATGCCGTTCTTTGATATGGTATGCCGCAACAATGGGTTCTGCAATATCGATGCATATAACTTCCTGATTTCTATATACAATACGTTGGGGAAGAGCGGCATCTTGCGTAAGTCTATGGAGAAGGTGTCACTGCCAGCCGACCTGTTGGCGATGGGGCAGGACGTAGAGGTTACCTGCGAGACGATAAGAACGGCTTATCTGCGCGACCTCTACCGGTTCTTTACCCTTTCGCCTATGAAGGACGACTTTGTCAACCCCTTCGTTCCTATCGCCAGATGTGCCAACCGTGTCATGGTGGCCTTCTTGGGCTGTCCCGCCTTTGCCGGTTCTTTGTTCAACGGGTTGCGCTTGTCTGCTGGTCGCTTCTGCGCCAAGAAGAAGTGGTATACATACATCTCTGACTTGGACCCGGACGAAACTTACAAGAACTCCGAAGAAGGCAGACTGCTCGTTGCCCTTTATGCGATGCACTGCCATGCAGATTACGCTCAGGCCATCAGGTTGCTTACCCCTATAGCCATGCTCAATCCCGGCAAACATGCTGTTGTCAAATTGTTGGCACAGTGTTGCCGCCGTGCAGGAAGCTATGACGATGCCCTGCAGTGGTATCGCCGCCTGCCCAAGGAACAGACTGCTACGCTTGCCGTCAAGTACCAGATGGTAAGATGCCAACTGCTGGGAGGCCATGAGAAGGAAGCGGTAAACGGTGCTTATGAACTCGACTTTCTCTATCCCGGAAATCCCCGCTATATGGAACTGCTGATGCAGGTCCTTTCCCAGGCAGGGCAACACGCCAAAGCGCAGGAAAAAGCCCGCGAACTGGCATTGTGGCATGAGGAGCACGCAGACAGTCCGGATATCGAGGAACGGGTAAATGTGGCCGTGTGCCATTGGCTTGCCGGAGATACGGCAGAGGCATTCCGCCAGCTGGAGGCAGGTGCTGTAGGCGACAAGAGCCATACGGTCAGTCTCTTGGCCGGGGCCAAGCCTGTCCTGCTGCGCCATGGTGTCAGCCTTGCCGATTACTACATCATGTACGATATGGTGACTTCCGTTTCGGAGAAACACTGAAAAATTAAAGAAATATGCCAAGCAACAATACCAACGGCACGCGCCGCAGCGCTGCCAAACCCAAGATAGACACTACCTATGCCCACCTGCAGCCCCAGGACGTCAACCTGGAGCGTGTGGTGCTAGGAGCACTGATGGTGGATGCCGATGCCTTCTCCATGGTGTCGGAGGTGCTGAAGCCGTCTACGTTCTACGAACCCCGTCACCAGAAGATATACGAGGCGATACAGACCATGAACATGGAGGAACGCCCGGTGGACATCATGACGCTCATCAACGAACTTACCAAGATGGGCGAGATAGAGCGGGTAGGAGGGGCTGCCTACCTCATGGAGATATCCTCGCAGGTGGCTTCTGCGGCACACATTGAGTATCATGCCCGCATACTGGCCCAGAAGTCGCTGCAGCGACAGCTCATCCACTATGCCTCTGACATCGAGACGCAGGCCTTTGACGAGAGTGTCGATGTGGACGAGTTGATGCAGCATGCCGAGGCCGAACTCTTCGGTCTCTCGCAGAACAACATGAAGCAGGACTACACGCAGATAGATCCTGTCATCAAGGATGCCGTAGAGATACTGCAGCGTGCCGCACAGAATGCCGGTGGTTTGACGGGCATTCCGACAGGCTATACCGGACTTGATGACATGACCAGCGGATGGCAGGCGTCCGACCTTGTCATCATAGCCGGACGTCCTGCCATGGGTAAAACCTCGTTCGCCCTCAGCATTGCCAAGAATGTGGCGGTGGATTACCACATACCCATCGGCTTCTTCTCGCTCGAAATGAACAACGTCCAGCTTGTCAACCGCCTTATCAGCAACGTCTGCGAGATTTCCGGACACAAGATACTCAACGGACAGTTGGACGCCTCGGAATGGGAACGCCTCGACAAAAAGTTGCGCGACCTTACCGGCGCCCCCATCTATGTGGATGACACGCCGGGACTGTCGGTATTCGAACTGCGCACCAAGGCACGCCGCCTGGTGAGGGAGAAGGGTGTGAAACTGCTGATGATAGACTACCTGCAGCTGATGAATGCCAACGGCATGAAGTTTGGCAGCCGCCAGGAGGAGGTGTCCACCATCTCGCGTTCGCTCAAGGGACTGGCCAAGGAGTTAAACATTCCCGTCCTGGCCCTGTCGCAGTTGTCGCGTAACGTAGAGAGCCGTGAAGGACTTGAAGGCAAACGCCCGCAGCTGAGCGACCTCCGCGAGTCGGGTGCCATCGAGCAGGATGCCGACATGGTGCTCTTCGTGCACCGTCCGGAGTATTACCACATCTATCAGGATGACCACGGCAACGACCTGCACGGTATGGCACAGATAATCATAGCCAAGCACCGTAAGGGAGCCACGGGCGATGTGCTGCTCAACTTCCGCGGCGAGTTTACACGCTTCCAGGATCCGCAGAAGGCCGGTATAGCCCCTGTCGATGAGGGCGGGGAGATTATCGGGTCGAGAATGAACGACAATGAAGCCATGCCCTTCCCACCTCCCGACCCTATGGGTATGGGCGGACAGCCTGCTTTCTGAGAAAATGGCGCATGAAGGATGTCTCAACATTGCACGTTTGTTGCTGAAATGTGTAATAGTGAGGCGTAAGGTTGTAAATTGTAATGCGTGGGCACAAAAAAGTTATAAATTGTTTGGGAGTATCGGTAAAATATACTACCTTTGCAATCGGTTAACAAAACAGGACAATATGGAAACAAGCATACAGAACATATTGGGCATTATTATTATTGGTATTCGACTACAGCGAGTGGGCGGAAGTAATAAGGTGTGCCAATAGTTTATGTTTTTGGAATAACAAAGCCTTTCTACTTCCGTTGTGGAGTGAGAAAGGCTTTTTGGTTATTTGTCCGGTATGGTTTCCGACAGCCTGTCCGATAGAAAAAAGACAAAAAGAAAAGATATGAGTGACAGATTATTTATTTTCGACACAACACTCCGGGACGGAGAACAGGTACCCGGATGCCAGTTGAACACCGTCGAGAAGATTCAGGTGGCCAAGCAATTGGAGCTCTTGGGAGTGGATGTCATAGAGGCAGGATTCCCCATTTCCAGTCCGGGCGACTTCAGTTCGGTGGTAGAGATTTCCAAGGCCGTGACGTGGCCTACCATCTGCGCCCTGACGCGTGCGGTGGAGAAAGATATAGACTGTGCTGCCGAAGCTTTGCAGTATGCCAAGCACAAGCGCATCCATACCGGCATCGGCACAAGCGACAGCCACATCAAGTACAAGTTCAATTCCAACCGTGAGGAAATCATCGAGCGTGCCGTGGCTGCTGTCAAGTATGCCAAGAAGTACGTGGAGGATGTCGAGTTCTATGCCGAGGACGCAGGCCGCACCGACAACGAATATCTGGCACGTGTGGTGGAGGCTGTTATCAAGGCCGGAGCCACGGTGGTGAACATTCCCGACACTACGGGCTATTGCTTGCCCGACGAGTATGGTGCCAAGATCAAGTATCTTATGGAGCATGTGGACGGCATAGACAAGGCGCGCCTCTCTACCCACTGCCACAACGATCTGGGCATGGCCACGGCGAATACCCTGCAGGGTGTGCTCAATGGCGCCCGCCAGGTGGAGGTAACCATCAACGGTATCGGCGAGCGTGCCGGCAATACCTCGCTGGAGGAGATAGCCATGATACTGAAGTGCCATAAGGGCATCAACATCGATACCAACATCAATACCACCAAGATAGTGCCTATCTCGCGCATGGTGAGCGGACTCATGAATATGCCAGTCCAGCCCAACAAGGCCATCGTGGGGCGCAATGCCTTCGCCCATTCTTCAGGCATCCACCAGGACGGTGTGCTGAAGAACGTGCAGACCTACGAGATTATCGACCCGAAGGATGTGGGACTGGACGACAATGCCATTGTGCTGACAGCCCGTTCGGGCCGTGCAGCCTTGAAGTATCGCCTGCATGTCAACGGTGTGGATATAGCCGACGAGGAGAAGCTCGACAAACTGTACAAGAAATTCTTGCAGTTGGCCGACAAGAAGAAAGAGGTTACCGACGAGGATGTGCTTATGCTTGCCGGTGCCGACTCGGCCGACCATCATGGGGTGCAGCTCGACTATCTGCAGGTTACAACCGGTAAGGGCGTGAAGAGCGTGGCAAGCATCGGTCTCGACATTGCCGGCCAGAAGTTTGAGGCTGCCTCGTCGGGCAACGGTCCGGTGGATGCAGCCATCCGTGCCCTGAAGAAGGTAATCACCAAGGAGATGAATCTGAAGGAATTTACCATCCAGGCCATAGACAAAGGCTCGGACGATGTGGGTAAGGTACACATGCAGGTGGAGTACGACGGCCATGTATACTATGGCTTCGGTGCTGATACCGACATCGTGACCGCTTCTGTGGAGGCTTACATCGACTGTATCAACAAGTTTAAGATAAGATAATACAAAAAGTAAAAACAATATGAATACATTATTCGACAAGATTTGGGACAAGCACGTTGTCCAGATTGTGGAAGACGGACCTACGCAGCTTTACATCGACCGTCTCTACTGTCACGAAGTAACATCACCACAGGCTTTTGCCGGAATGCGTGCGCGCGGACTCAAGATGTTCCGCCCCGACCAGATATTCTGCATGCCTGACCACAATACGCCTACCCACGACCAGGACAAACCCATTGAGGACCCTGTATCCAAGAAGCAGGTGGATGTGCTGGCCAAGAACACAGCCGACTTTGGCGTGGCCCACTTCGCCATGAACACTAGGGACAACGGAATCATCCACGTGGTAGGTCCCGAGAAGGGACTCTCCCTCCCCGGCATGACTATCGTGTGCGGCGACTCCCACACCTCTACCCATGGTGCCATGGGTGCTGTGGCCTTCGGTATCGGTACTTCGGAGGTGGAGATGGTGATGGCTTCACAGTGTATTCTCCAGAGCAAGCCCAAGTCCATGCGCATCAGCATCAACGGCAAGCTCGGCAAGGGCGTAACCGCCAAGGATGTGGCCCTCTACCTGATGAGCCAGCTTACCACCAGCGGTGCTACGGGCTACTTCGTGGAGTACAGTGGTGACGTGGTGAAGGACATGAGCATGGAAGGCCGCCTCACGCTCTGCAACCTCTCCATCGAGATGGGTGCCCGTGGCGGTTTTGTTGCTCCCGACGAGACTACATTCGAGTATATCAAGGGTCGCGAGTATGCCCCCAAGGGCGAGGACTGGGACAAGGCCGTGGCTTACTGGAAGACCTTGAAGAGCGGCGACGACGCTGTCTTCGACAAGGAGCTTACCTTCGAGGCCAAGGACATCGAGCCGCGCATCACATACGGTACCAACCCTGGTATGGGTATCGGCATCAGCGAGTGTGTACCTACACTCGACAAGATACCCGAGGAGGAGCAGGCCGGCTTCAAGAAGAGCCTCAAGTATATGGGCTTCGAACCGGGCGAGAAACTGGCTGGCCACTCCATCGACTATGTGTTCCTCGGGGCTTGCACCAACGGCCGTATTGAGGACTTCCGCGCTTTTGCCTCACTCGTTGAAGGCAAGAAGAAGGCGGAAGGTGTAACCGCTTGGCTTGTGCCGGGCTCATGGCTTGTAGACAAACAAATACGTGAAGAGGGCATCGACAAAATCGTTGAGGCTGCAGGTTTCGAAATTCGCCAGCCGGGTTGTTCTGCTTGCCTTGCCATGAACGACGACAAGATACCGGCAGGCAAGTATTCCGTAAGTACTTCCAACCGCAACTTTGAGGGACGCCAGGGACCCGGTTCCCGCACCATCCTTGCCAGTCCGTATGTAGCGGCTGCGGCAGCCATCACCGGCAAGATTACCGACCCGAGAGAGCTCATGTAATAAGATTACAGGAGTTAAGAAGTCAAGAAGATAAAATAGTTAAGACAAATGTCTTCTTCCTTGCAGCTCAATAGAAATAGGCAATAATTAGTTTCTAGTTTTGATCCTAAAGCTAATGTCTTGGCTCCTTAACTTCTTTAACTCCTTAACTCCATAAAAATAATACACCGATGAAACAGAAATTCAATGTAATCACATCCAGCTGCATTCCCCTTCCTTTGGAGAATGTGGATACCGACCAGATTATACCCGCCCGCTTCCTCAAGGCCATAGACAAGGAAGGCATGGGCGACAACCTCTTCCGCGACTGGCGCTACAATGCCGACGGTACACCCAAGCCCGACTTCGTGATGAACGACCCCTCTTACAGCGGTGTCATCCTCGTAGCTGGCAAGAACTTCGGCTCAGGCTCCTCTCGTGAGCACGCTGCCTGGGCCATTGCCGGCGCTGGCTTCCGTGTGGTTATCAGCTCTTTCTTTGCCGACATCCACAAGAACAATGAGCTGAACAACCTCGTGTTGCCTGTTGTGGTGAGCGAGCCTTTCCTCAAGGAACTCTTCGAGAGCATCGACAAGGACCACAAGACCGAGGTGAAGGTAGACCTTCCCAACCAGACCGTTACCAACCTTGCCACAGGCAATAGCGAGCACTTCGAAATCAACGGTTACAAGAAGCACTGTCTGGAGAATGGCCTCGACGACGTAGACTTCCTCGTGCAGAACCGTGACAAGGTGGAGGCTTGGGAAGCTGCAAACAAGCAATAAAAGGCTATGGACATCAAAGCGAAGAGAGAAAAGTCCCGTATCAGGGAAATAGAAATCATGGACAGCACGCTGCGTGACGGCGAGCAGACCAACGGTGTGAGCTTCGTGCCGCATGAAAAACTGGTGGTGGCCCGCATGCTGCTTAGCGATATCAATGTGGACCGCATCGAGGTGGCTTCGGCACGTGTCTCGGAAGGCGAAAAGGACGCTGTATCGCGTATATGCCGTTACGCTAAGACCATAGGCAAGCTCGACAGCGTGGAGGTGCTGGGATTTGTGGACTACAACAAGAGTGTGGACTGGATAGCCGAATGTGGCGGTCATGTCATCAACCTCTTGGCCAAGGGCAGCTACAAGCACTGTACACAGCAGCTCAAGATGTCGCCCGAGGAGCATCTCGAACATATCAGGCAGACCATCGATTATGCCTTGGAAAAGGGATTTACCGTGAACCTCTATCTGGAGGACTGGTCGAGCGGTATGCGCGACAGCCGCGACTATATCTTCTTTATGATGGACGAACTGGTCAAGTTGCCCATCAAGAGATTCCTTCTGCCCGATACGCTCGGTATCCTCAACCCGTTGGAGTGTGTGGAGTTCATACGCATGATGGTGCGCCGCTATCCGGACAAGCACTTCGACTTCCATGCACACAACGACTACGACCTGGCTGTGAGCAACTCCCTGGCCGCCGTGCTGAGCGGTGCGAAGGGACTCCATGTCACGGTGAACGGTCTGGGCGAGCGTTGCGGCAACGCACCGCTGGCCAGTGTGCAGGTTATCCTCAAGGACATGTTCGGTGCCAGGACAAATATCAAGGAAGACCGTCTCAACGATATCTCCCGAAAGGTGGAGGGATACAGCGGCATTGCCGTGGCCCCCAATACGCCCGTGGTGGGCGGCAATGTGTTCACGCAGGTGGCTGGTGTGCATGCCGACGGTGACAACAAGGACAAGCTGTACTGCAACGACCTGGTACCCGAACGCTTCGGCAGACACCGCGAGTATGCCCTCGGCAAAAACTCGGGCAAGGCCAATATCATACAAAACCTCAATGAGCTTGGACTGGAACTGACACCCGAACAGACCAAGGCGGTGACCAAACGCATTACCGAACTGGGCGACCGCAAGCAGCTCGTGACACAGGATGACCTGCCCTACATCGTGAGCGATGTGCTGAAACACAGTGCTCCCGAAGACAAGGTGAAGCTGGTGAGCTATATGGTGGTCACTTCCTATGGCTTGAAGCCTATAGCCAGTCTGAAGGTGGAGGTAGACGGAAAGGAATACGAAGAGCAGAGCACGGGCGATGGCCAGTACGATGCCTTTGTGAAGGCACTTCGCAATATCTACGAGTCGACACTGAACAAGACATTCCCCAAACTGGACAATTATCAGGTTTCCATTCCTCCTGGCGGACGTACCGATGCACTCGTGCAGACGGTCATCACTTGGCGCGATGGTGACCATGTCTGGCGCACGTGCGGACTGGATGCCGACCAGATGGAGGCTGCCATCAAGGCTACGTTCAAGATGCTCAATATGTACGAGACAGGGGAGAGCAGCGAGCAGCCCACATCTCCTCGCAACCTTGACATGGAATAAAGGTAAAATAGTAAATATTTAATATAAAGAAAGATATGAAGTTAAACATTGCAGTTCTCGCCGGTGACGGTATCGGACCAGAGATCATGAAGCAGGGCGTGGCCGTGATGGATGCCATTGCCCAGAAGTTCAACCACGAGTTTACTTACAGTGAGGCTATCTGCGGTGCCCATGCCATCGACGAGGTGGGTGACCCGTTCCCAGAGGACACCTTCAAGACTTGTATGGACGCTGACGCCGTGCTCTTCGCAGCAGTAGGTGACCCACGCTTCGACAACAACCCCACTGCCAAGGTGCGTCCCGAGCAGGGCTTGCTCGCCATGCGCAAGAAGCTCGGCCTCTTCGCCAACGTGCGCCCTGTTGCCACTTTCGACTGCCTGCTCCACAAGTCACCCCTGAAGGACGAACTTCTGAAGGGTGCCGACTTCGTGGTAATCCGTGAGTTGACAGGTGGTATGTACTTCGGTGAGAAGTATCAGGACAACGACAAGGCATACGACACCGACATCTATACCCGTCCCGAGATAGAGCGCATCCTGAAGGTGGCGTTCGAGTATGCCATGAAGCGCAACAAGCACCTTACCGTAGTGGACAAGGCCAACGTCTTGGCTTCCTCTCGCCTCTGGCGCCAGATAGCCAAGGAGATGGAGCCGCAGTATCCCGAGGTAAACGTAGACTACATGTTCATCGACAACGCTTCTATGCGTGTGCTGACAGAGCCTACCTTCTTCGATGTCATCGTGACAGAGAACACCTTCGGCGACATCCTTACCGACGAGACCTCCTGCATCACTGGTTCTATGGGCTTGCAGCCCTCCAGCTCTCTTGGCGAGCATACCCCGCTGTTCGAGCCTGTACACGGTTCATGGCCACAGGCTGCCGGCAAGAATCTGGCCAACCCCGTGGCTCAGATTCTCTCTGCAGCCATGCTTCTCGAGCACTTCGGTCTGAACGAGGAGGGTGCGTTGATTCGCAAGGCCGTGGATGCTTCCCTCGATGCCAACGTGCGTACTCCCGAAATCCAGGTGGAGGGTGGTGCACAGTATGGCACAACAGAGGTTGGCGAGTGGATTGCCAACTACATCAAGAACGCATAAAGCGAGGTCTCTTTAGATGTAACTATCGCTGAATAGTTACCTTTAGATAGTGTGCCAGCCCAATGCATTACACTGGGCTGGCACAGTCATTTTTTTTGTGTTTTGTATCGAAGTGTATCATTTTAATTTTTGATACAAAAAGATGGTTAATATATTGATATATAAATAGTTAAACTGTATCACTTGCGATACAGTAAGTGTATCGAAACAATATAAAGTGTATCGCTTTTAATACATATTAATGTATTGTATATCAGTTACTTATGTTACTTTTTGTATCGATTTGGAAATGATACACTTCGATACAGTACATTCATGTGATACAAACGCAGGGTGAGGTAGCTCCATTTCATCATACTCGGGTTTTGTCACAAACTGTCACATTCTAATTTTTGTCACAAAATAAAAATGTGACAGTCTGTGACAAAGTGTGACAACGGCTTAGTCCCTTGTGTATCTGACACAAGTATTATACTTACGCTGCCTAACTCATAGAGTTGTCCATGCCAAATGGCATACTTGTCTGGTGCATACTTTTGTTTCTTGGCATTGCGTCCTCCTCCTTGTTTCACAACGTGGAAACCAACTTGTTCCAGCCTCTTCTTCCTCCCTTGAAATCTTCGCTTTCGCTACTTCCGAAAGCGTAGAAGCCATTTTGCCGTTTGGATATTTGGGTATAATATATTTTTTTCGTAACTTTGCGCCAAAAAGTAAACAATAAAATAAAACATACGAGACATGGCTAAGAAATTTGCCGAACACAAGGGACTCAATCTTACAGAGACCAACAATCAGGTATTGGCAGCGTGGGAGAAGAACGACATCTTCCACAAGTCTATCGACGAGCGTGAAGGCTGTCCTCAGTTTATCTTCTTCGAGGGACCTCCGTCAGCTAACGGCCACCCTGGTATCCACCACGTGCTGGCCCGCAGTATCAAGGATACATTCAACAGATACAAGACCATGAAGGGCTTCCAGGTTCACCGCAAGGCGGGATGGGATACCCACGGACTTCCTGTAGAGCTGGGTGTCGAGAAAGAGCTCGGCATCACCAAAAAGGACATCGACAACAAGGCGTCGGAGAAGTACATCTCTACCGAGGACTACAACCACAAGTGCCGCGAGAACGTGATGATGTTCACCGCAGAGTGGCGCGAGCTCACGGAGAAGATGGGTTACTTCGTAGACCTCGACCATCCTTACATCACCTACGACAACAAGTATATCGAGACGCTGTGGTGGCTTCTGAAGCAGCTCTACAACAAGGGCTTGCTCTACAAGGGATACACCATCCAGCCCTATTCGCCAGGTGCAGGAACAGGTCTTAGCTCACACGAGCTGAACCAGCCCGGTTGCTACCGCGACGTGAAGGACCTTACCACCACCGTACAGTTCCTTATCAAGGACCCGAAGGCGGAGTGGACCAAATGGGGCAAGCCTTATTTCGTGGCTTGGACCACGACTCCCTGGACATTGCCTTCGAACGTGGCACTCTGCGTAGGACCCAAGATAGACTATGTGGCCATCGAGACCTATAACCTCTACAACGGCGAGCCAATGACGCTCGTGATGGCTGAGGCACTGGTGGGTTCTTACCTGAAGGCCGACCAGGAGTGCAAGGAGGGCGACCTCCTGCCATTCGACAAGGAGAAGAAGCAGTGCCCATGGCGCATCATCGGTCATTACAAGGGTACAGAACTCGAAGGCTTCCACTACGAGCAGCTCATGCCTTGGGTGAGGCCATGCGAGAAGGTGGACGACTTCGCTCCTAAGTTTGTCAGCGAGTTTGCTGCCGCCCATCCCGAGAAGGTCTTTGCCTCGGAGGACGGCCGTGACAAGTTCGTGGAGATGGAGAGCGAGGCTTTCCGCGTTATTCTCGGCGACTATGTGACGACAGACGACGGTACGGGTATTGTGCATATCGCTCCTACCTTCGGTGCCGACGATGCCAAGGTGGCGAAGGATGCCAACATCCCCGCCCTCTACCTTATTAATAAGAAGGGCGAGACACGTCCGATGGTGGACCTCCAGGGTAAGTTCTATGTCTTGGAAGACCTCGACGACAATTTCATCGCCGCTTGCGTAGACAAGGAGGCTTATGCCCACCACGCCGGCGACTATGTGAAGAACGCCTACGACCCACAGTTCAATGTGGACGGCGTATGGGACAAGAAGGCTTCCGACAAGGCTGAAGACCTCAACATCGTGCTCTGCTACGAGCTGAAGCAGGAGGGCAAGGCCTTCAAGAGCGAGAAGCACGTACACAACTATCCCCACTGCTGGCGTACCGACAAGCCCATCCTCTACTATCCCCTGGACAGCTGGTTTATCAAGGACACTGCCCGCAAGGAACGCATGGTGGAGCTCAACAAGACCATCAACTGGCAGCCCGAGAGCACAGGTACAGGCCGCTTCGGCAACTGGCTGGAGAACCTGAACGACTGGAACCTCTCCCGTTCCCGCTTCTGGGGAACTCCGTTGCCTATCTGGCGCGACGAGAACCGTGGCGAGAAGTGCATCGGTAGCCTGGAGGAGCTTTATGCAGAGATAGAAAAATCTGTGGCTGCAGGCATCATGAAGAGCAACCCGATGAAGGACAAGGGCTTTGTGGTAGGCGACTACAGCCAAGAGAACTATGACAAGATAGACCTCCACCGCCCCTACGTTGACAACATTGTATTGGTGAACGAGGAGGGCAAGCCTATGCACCGCGAGAGCGACCTGATCGACGTGTGGTTCGACTCAGGTTCCATGCCCTATGCCCAACTTCACTATCCCTTCGAGGGAGAGATGGCCCGTGGCACGGAGGCAGACCGTGATGCCTTGATTCACAGCACATACGAGGGATATGCCATTCCTCCTAAGTTCTATCCCGCCGACTTCATCAACGAGGGCGTGGACCAGACCCGCGGATGGTTCTTCACCCTTCATGCCATCGCCACGATGGTGTTCGACAGTGTGGCCTTCAAGAACGTCATCTCCTCCGGCCTTGTGCTCGACGCCAAGGGCAACAAGATGAGCAAGCATGTGGGCAACGTGACCAACCCGTTCGAGATGATCGACAAGTATGGTGCCGACCCAGTGCGCTTCTATATGATGACCAACAGCGAGCCTTGGGACAACCTCAAGTTCGACCCCAACGGAGTGGACGAGACCCGTCGCAAGTTCTTCGGTACATTATACAATACATACAGCTTCTTCGCACTCTATGCCAATGTGGACGGTTTCGACCCCGAGGCAGCACAGGTGCCCGCAGAGAAGCGCCCGGAGATAGACCGCTGGATTCTCTCTTCGCTCAACACGCTTGTGAAGGGCGTGGAGAAGGAGCTTGACGGCTATGACCCGACACGCGCCGGACGATTGATTGACGCTTTTGTCAACGACGACCTCTCCAACTGGTATGTCCGCCTGAACCGCAAACGTTTCTGGGGCAAGGAGATGAGCGAGGACAAGCTCAGCGCCTACCAGACGCTCTACACCTGTCTGATGACCGTGGCCAAGCTCTTGGCTCCGTTCGCACCCTTCTATGCCGACGAGCTTTACAAGGACTTGGGTGGCGAGCTGGAAAGCGTACACCTGGACAAGTTCCCCGTAGCCGATGAGGCTGCCGTGGACCACGACCTGGAGGAGCGCATGGCCATCGCCCAGAAGATAACCTCTATGGTGTTGGCATTGCGCCGCAAGGTAAACATCAAGGTGCGCCAGCCGCTCCAGCAGATCATGATTCCAGCCGTAGACGCTGCCCAGAAAGCACATGTGGAGGCTGTGGCAGACCTGCTGAAGAACGAGGTGAACGTGAAGGAAGTCAATTTCATAGAAGGTCAGGGCATTCTGGTAAAGAAGGTGAAGTGCAACTTCAGAGTGATGGGCAAGAAGTTCGGCAAGCTCATGAAGGGTGTCGCCGCACAGATGTCTGCCCTCGACCAAGACCAGATAGCAGCCTTCGAGAAGGCCGGAAACATCACATTGAATGTGGATGGACAGGAAGCCTTGGTAGAGGTGGCAGACGTGGAGATTATCTCAGAGGACATCCCCGGATGGCTCGTTTCCAACGACGGTAACCTGACCGTAGCCCTGGAGGTGGAACTGACCCCCCAACTGAAGAAGGAAGGTATGGCCCGAGAACTCATCAACCGCATACAGAACCTGCGCAAGGAGACTGGCCTGGAGATTACCGACCGCATCAAGGTGACCGTGGCTCCCAACGAGGAGACTGACGCCGCCATCGAGGCCTTCGGCGACTATATCATGGGACAGGTGCTGGCCGACAGCATCGCCGTGGGTGAGAACGCAGGTGTAGAGACCGAGTTTGACGACTTCAAGTTGAATATTCTCGTAGAGAAAAACTAAAAACAACTTTTTGTTATGGCTTTAGAGAAGAAACGTTACAGTGACGAGGAACTCGAGGAGTTTCGCACTATCATTGACGAGAAACTCAAGGTGGCACGGAGTAACTACAAGGAGCTCATGGCCCAGCTCAACCATTCGGACAGCAACGATGTCATAGATACCTCGCCTACCTACAAGGCTCTCGAAGAGGGCAGCGATGCGCAGAGCAAGGAAGAGATTATCCAGATGTCGCAACGCTTGCAGAAGTTCATCATCGGACTGGAGGCTGCCCTTGTACGCATCAAGAACAAGACCTACGGCATAGACCGCGAAACGGGCGAACTGATTCCTAAGGAACGCCTTCGCGCCGTGCCCCACGCTACCCTGAGCGTAGCTTCCAAGCAGGCCCGCAAACACTAAGCTATGAGCGAAATGCAACGATGTAAAAAGCACACCGGATGGCTCGTCACGGCTATGGTGCTCGTATTGTTGGTAATCGACCAGGTTATCAAACTGTACGTCAAGACGCACTTCTTTCTGGGCGAGTCGGTGCGGGTAACCGACTGGTTCTTCATCGACTTCGTTGAGAACAACGGCATGGCCTGGGGCATGTCCTTTATAGGAAAGCTGTGGCTCAGTCTGTTGCGAACGGTTGCCATCTGTGTGCTCGTTTGGTATCTGGCGCGTATCATCAGGAGAGGCATGCGTACACTATATATATATATGGTGGCACTGGTGCTGACGGGTGCCGTCGGCAATATGATAGACTCCATGTTCTACGGACTGGTGTTCGATGCGTCCACCCCCTTCTGCGTGTCGCACATGGTTGACTTCGGTACGGGCTATTCCGCATTTATGCTCGGCAAGGTGGTAGACATGTTCCACTTCCCCCTCTTCACGTTCACATGGCCCGAATGGGTGCCGTTGTGGGGAGGCAGTGAGACAACTTTCTTCGAACCCGTGTTCAATTTTGCCGACTCGTGTGTCACGGTAGGCATCTTCAGCCTGCTCCTCTTCTGCCGTAAGGAACTGGAAGGGCTTGGCCAGAAGGATAAAGACGCTAAAGACGGAAAAGACAAGAATGGCGAGAAAGACACCATAGACGACAAAGAGGAGGTTGCGGAATGAAACGGTTGGCCCATACTGCTCCCGGGACAATGCTCCTGTTGCTTGCTGTCGTTACGCTGCTGGGGGCATGCAAGCCGGCACGCCCCGGCGGCATACTCTCGCCAGACGAGATGGAAGACGTGCTCTACGACTATCACCTCGCTATAGGCTTGGCGCAGACCGAAGGCAACGGCGATGCTGTCAAGGAACTGGCATACAAGGATGCTGTGCTGCGCAAGCATGGGGTAGGGCAGGATGAGTTCGACTCGTCTATGGTGTACTACATGCGCCATGCCGACCAATTGCATACCATCTATGCCGCACTGAGCGACCGTCTCGACAGGGAGGCTGTCTCCCTGGGTGCCAATGCCAGTGACCTTAGCCGATACGGAAACCTTGCCTCTACGGGCGATACCGCCAACATCTGGAAGGGGGCGTCCTCGTTGGTACTGGTAACTCACAAGCCGCTCAACTATTATAACTTCGAGATAAAGGCAGACTCGTCCTTCCACAAGGGCGACTGTTTCATGCTCGATTTCGATGCACAGTTTATCTTCCAGGACGGCAATCGCGACGGTTTGGTGGCGCTTGCCGTACAGTTTGCCAACGATAGTGTCGCTTCGCAGACCATTCGTGTGCAGAGCTCGCAGAGTTTCACGGTGCGTGTGGAAGACCGTGATACGCTGGGCATCAAGGCCGTCAGGGGATATTTCCTCCTCAACAACGGCGACTTTACGCAGGATGGCGGTTCTGCCACTACGCTGAAGCTGATGTTCGTGGAGCGTATACGTCTCATCCGTATGCACAGCAAGAAAGCGGAAGAGCCTGCTGTAGCCAATGCCGACTCAGCCAAGGTTCAGAAGGACTCTATAGGAAAGTCGGGCGTACAGCAGAAGGACTTGCGGAAGTTGGAGCCAGGACAGGGCACTGTCATGCAGGCAGAGCCTATAGGCGGTCGCACGCTGCCACCGCCTCCACCCGCCAACCGGCCTCTCAGCAAAAGACCTCTCAAGGAGAACGCCACCATGGCCGTGCCGCGCGAGATGAAGAAGATAAACGAGGCAGACATCAAACCCATACGCAGATGACATCCCCCTCCCATGCCCATATCCGCCGCATAGCAGCCCACCAGGTGCTGCTCGAAGACGGCACTGTGCGCCAGATGGCTGTCGTGACACTGTCGGAAGGCAAGGTGCTGTCGGTTAGTCCGCTCCGCGGTGAACAGCCCATGACCGAATGGTTCGGAGGCGAGATTGAGGTAAGGCAGGGCAGGGCTTACTGGAAAGGGAAATGCCTGTAAAAAAGGGAAATGCCTGTAAAAGGGTTCTGAAATCTAATCATCTAAAAAATAAAACATATGTTAAGTGTAGACCAATTGGAAGACAAGTTGATAGACCTCGCCTTTGCCGAGGATATCGGTGACGGTGACCATACCACGCTCTGCTGCATACCAGAAGATGCCATGGGCAAGAGTCACCTGTTGATAAAGGAAGACGGTGTGCTGGCCGGTGTGGAAATGGCGAAGAAAGTGTTCGCACGTTTCGACCCCACCATGAAGGTGGAGGTCTTCATCCAGGACGGCACCCCTGTAAAGAAGGGCGACATAGCCATGGTGGTGGAAGGCAAGACCCGTTCACTGCTCCAGACCGAGCGACTGATGCTCAACATCATGCAGCGCATGAGCGGCATCGCTACCATGACGGCCAAGTACGTGAAGCGTCTCGAAGGTACCAAGACCCACGTGCTCGATACCCGCAAAACCACGCCGGGCCTTCGCATGCTCGAGAAGCAGGCCGTGAAGATAGGCGGCGGCATGAACCACCGTATCGGTCTCTTCGACATGATTCTGCTCAAGGACAACCATGTCGACTTCGCCGGAGGCATCGACAACGCCATCGACCGTTGCCATGCTTACCTCAAGGAGAAGGGGCTCGACCTGAAGATAGAGATAGAGGTGCGCAGCTTCGACGAACTCGACCAGGTGCTGAAGCACGGAGGCGTAAACCGTATCATGCTCGACAACTTCTCTGTGCCCGATACCAAGAAGGCCGTAGACATCATTGCCGGAAGGTACGAGACGGAGTCTTCGGGTGGCATTACCTACGATACCATACGCGACTATGCCGAGCAGGGTGTCGACTTCATCTCGGTGGGTGCGCTTACCCACAGCGTGAAGGGATTGGACATGAGCTTCAAGGCATGCGAGTGAAGTGAAGAGTGAAGAACGAAGAGTGAATAATCCAATAGCAGGGTGTTTATTCGTTCCCGATTGCATGGTACAGTGAGGGCGCTGTACCTCCTACGGCTACCAACACTTGACGGTAAAGGCTGTCATTAGGAGGTACGGCGCCCCCGCCGTACCACTCAGCCCCCAAAAAAAGCTGTTGTCTTAACTTCTTTAACTCCTTAACTCCTTAACTCTAAGTGTACAGGCAACAGAAGCAGCTCAGACAACATAAACAACAAAGCTGCAGCGGCAGCAGAAAAGTTGTATAAGTTGTGTTTGTTGTATAAGTTGTCGGTTGACACGCAAGGGGGTGAAGAGTGAAGAAGCAACGCTCGGCGGCCGAAGGGAAAGCCAACAAAGAGTGAAGAATTCAATAGCAAAGGCTGTTGTCTTAACTCCTTTAACTCCTTTAACTCCTTTAACTCCTTTAACTCCTTTAACTCCTTTAACTCCCCCAAGAGTGAAGAATTCAATTGTTTTTCAAGATACAAGATAGAATAATGAAGAAGAATATTTTGGCGGCGGCTCTTGTGGCTGCCGCTTCTTTTAGTACATTCGAAGCCACTGCCTGCACCAACTTCATCGTGGGCAAGAAGGCTTCTGCCGACGGCTCTGTCATCTGTTCGTACAGTGCCGATGACTATGGTATGTTCCAGAGTTTGTGCCATTTCCCCGCAGGAAAGCACGCCAAGGGCGAGATGCGCAAAATCTTCGACTGGGATACCAACAAGTACCACGGCGAGATACCCGAGGCTGCCGAGACCTATAATGTCATAGGCAACATCAACGAGTGGCAGGTTACCATCGGCGAAACCACTTATGGCGGGCGTGAGGAGATGGTAGACTCTACCGGCATCATCGACTACGGTTCGCTTATCTACATCGCCTTGCAGCGTAGCAAGACAGCCCGCGAGGCCATCAAGGTAATGACAACCTTGGCAGAGACCTATGGCTACAACAGCGAGGGCGAGACATTCACTATCTGCGACCCCAACGAGGCGTGGATAATGGAGATGATGGGCAAGGGAGCCGGTAGCAAGGGCGTGGTATGGGTGGCCCAGCGCATACCCGACGAGGCCATCTGCGCCCATGCCAACCAGAGCCGCATCGGTAAGTTTGACATGAAGGACAAGAAGAACGTGATGTTCTCCAAGGATGTTGTCAAATTTGCACGCAGCAAGGGGTGGTTTACCGGCAAGGATGCCGACTTCTCGTGGAAGATGGCGTATGCCAAGCCCGATTTCTCCGGACGCCGTTTCTGCGATGCCCGTGCCTGGTCTTTCCTCAACCACTTCAAGGATATGAGCCGTTACCTGCCATGGGCTTTGGGCAAGGATCCTAATGCCGAGGACATGCCCCTGTGGGTAGTGCCCGACCGTAAGGTAAGTGTACAGGACGTGGAGGCTTGCATGCGCGACCACTATGAGGGTACACCGCTCTCTGTGGCCGACGGCGATGACCTTGGCGGCGGTATCTGGCAGATGCCTTACCGTCCCACGCCGTTGATGTTCAAGGTAGACGGCAAGCAGTGCTTCAACGAGCGTCCTACGAGTACCCAGCAGAGCGGTTTTGTGTATGTGAGCCAGATGCGCTCATGGCTGCCGCGCGAGATTGGCGGCGTGTTGTGGTTTGGCAACGATGATGCCAATATGGTGGCGTTCACACCGGTTTACTGCAGCTCTACCGTTCAGCCCGAATGTTACAATACGCCGGGTGCCGACGCTCTTCACTTCAGTGACAAGAACGCCTACTGGGTGTGCAATATGACCAGCAATATGGTTTATCCCCGGTACAGCTTGATGTTCCCCACCCTGAAGGAGGTGCGCGACAGTCTGGACAACAGCTATTTCGCAGCACAGGCGCAGGTTGAGGCCAAGGCGAAGGAGCTGTATGCGCAGAATCCGCAACAGGCCGTGAAGTATCTCAACGACTATGGCATAGAGAAGGCACAGCAGATGCTGGACCGCTGGAAACAGCTCTTCCAGTTTATGGTAGTGAAGTACAACGACATGATTATCAAGCCTACAGACAAGAACGGTAACTTCGAGAAGACTCCCGATGGACTGGGTGCCAAGGTGGCGCGTCCCGGTTATCCCGAGAAGTATGCTCGCGAACTGATTAGGCAGACGGGCGACAAGTTTGTGTGTCCGGCTGAATAGCAGGTATTTGTCAAGAATACCCTTCGCATAGAATAAAAACTCCTTCGTCATTTCCCAACAGGCAAGACGGAGGAGTTTTTCTTTTTTTTTACCTCAGCCGTGCAAGGTTTGCAGAGATGCGTTGTTTCGTATATAGACAAATATAAAAAAGGAATAAAAATGAACAGAAGATTGACAAGTATTGCCATGATGGGCATGGCTGCAGGACTCGCCGTGTCGTGCGGCTCGGCCAGTAAGACACAGGGACAGGAAACTTCCGCTTCCTCCACTGCCGTCAAAGCAGAAGGTGCGAACGAGGCAGCAAAGATGAATGATGCAGAAGTGGGCGGCATGGATGCAGACTATCTCTACCTTTCCGATGCCCAGCGCACTTTCATAGAAAAGAACAACCAGTTTGCACTCAACTTCTTCTCGAAGGTCAGCGGCAAGGACTCGCGTGTGGTTTCCCCTTTGAGCCTCACTTATCTCATGGGTATGCTGGCCAATGGTGCCAACGGTGTTACGCGCGAGGAGATACTGAAAGCCGTGGGGTGTGACAAGAACTTCTCCCTGTCCGACCTGAATGACCTCTGCCACTGGATGGTAACGCATGCAGGCAAGCAAGATCCGGCGGTAAAGGTGAACATTGCCGATTACATTGCCCTCAACAACAGATATTCGCTGAAGCCCGACTTTCAGAAGTTGGTTGTCGGAAAGTACAACGCCGGAGTGGAGAGCCTCGACTTTACCGACAGCAGTACCACAGGCCGCATCAACGGATGGTGCAAGAAGCAGACCGAAGGTATGATACCGCAGATTATAGACAATGTGGATGCCGGTGCCGTTTCCTATATTATGAATGCCATCTACTTCAACGGAACATGGAAAGACAAGTTCAGCAAGGGCGAGACGAAACTGGAGAACTTCAAAGGCTATACGCGCAACATACAGCGCGTAAACATGATGCACCGCAACGGCAAGTACCAGTATATGGACAATGCCGATTTTTCTGCCGTAGAAATACCTTACGGCAACGGAACTTACTCCCTGATGGTGGTGTTGCCGCAGGAAGGCAAGTCCATCGACGATGTGATGAAGACAATGGATGCTGCCAAGCTCGCTGCGATGTACCGCGAGACAGATGAGTGCTTGGTAGACCTGAAACTGCCCCGTTTCACCACCGAACTGAAATTGGACCTCAATGACATTGTCTCGCAGTTGGGTGCTCCGTCCGTGTTTGATGCTTCGCGTGCCGACTTCAGCCATTTCAGCGACGGCAAGGCGTATGTATCCAAAATGATACAGAAGGCCAAGATAGAGGTGAGCGAGGAGGGGACAAAGGCAGCAGCCGTAACGGCAGCCGTCATGATGATGGCTTCGTTGGAACAACACGAGCCTCGCCGTGTCAGCTTCCATGCAGACCGTCCTTTCGTCTACATGATAACCGAACGTACCACCGGTACCATCTTCTTTATAGGCCAGTATACAGGGGAAGAGTGATTTTTTTTTTGAAAATATTTTCCAAAAAGTTTGGTGGAATAAAATAAAAGCATTACCTTTGCACTCGCATTTGAGAAATGATGCTTGAGTTCGGTTTGACAAAGTCCGACAAGGAAGGTTGGGTGAGTGGCTGAAACCACCAGTTTGCTAAACTGACGTGCGGGTTTACCGTACCGGGGGTTCGAATCCCCCACCTTCCGCAAGCTGAGTTTCGAGAGTGTAAAGTTGGTCGATTCATCTAATGGTTAGGATACAAGATTCTCAATCTTGGCATAGGGGT
>CAVFRG010000002.1:0-119948 GCA_963624905.1 Oscillospiraceae bacterium | reverse complement strand
TTTTCAACTTCCTGTTGAGTCCCAAGGTACTTGCCATGCCAAAAGAGAATAGGGCTGATAAAAGAGTTTGACATTGCAAGGATACCAAGCATGATGGTGTAAGAAACCCATTGTGATGATGTAAGAAACCCATTGTGATGATGTAAGAAACCTGTCTCGTATAATTGTTGGCAATAGCCGTAATGGTGCACGGCAGTTGCCGTAACAGTGGATGGCAATTGCCGTGATTATGGATGGCAATTGCCGTGATTGTGGATGGCAATTGCCGTGCACTATTACGGCAATTGTCAACAATCGTAAGAAAGGGCTTTCTTGCATCATATAACATGGGTTCGTAAGCATTAGTGCCTGTGGTTTATGAATGCTTGTCATTAAGGTATTTTGTATGTTGTGCCTAAAAGTAATAATTACCTTTTATATTACTAAGTGACGATAAAAAATAATTTGGTACAGCGAGGGCGCTGTACCTTCTACAGTTACCCATACTTGCCCAAAAAGGCAATCATAGGAGGTACGGCACCCCCGCCGTACCACTCAGGTAAGGAATTGTAGCTTCGCCAAAGAGAAATGTACCAACTTATTTTTTTTTAATCATTACTAAGCCGCAAAGTGTAAGATGCTTACGTATAAAAACAAAGAAGCCTCACAAGTCTTTGCTTGCGAGGCTTTGTATTTTGCGCTTCAAGATGGGCTTGAACCAACGACCCCCTGATTAACAGTCAGGTGCTCTAACCAACTGAGCTATTGAAGCAGTGAAGTAAATGATTTCTCATTTGCGAGTGCAAAGGTAGTGACTTTTTTTGTTACCACCAAATATTTTCCTAAAAAAATCGCATTTATTCTCAAAAAAGTTCATTTTCCCTTGTTTTTAGCCGTAGATATGAGATAAATGCGTATTTTTGTAGACGAAACTGCATGGACAAGGTAAATTGGTTTGCTTTGTTCTTGTATAGGGAATATAATAAATATGGTAATGGGAAGAAAAACGATAGTTATACTGCTGTTGCTCCTGCAGGGGGTGACGGTCTGGTCGCAAAAGGCAAAAGACCATGACTTTACGGTAGCCAAGAACATGGATATGTTTGCTGCCATCTACAAGAACCTCGACATGATGTATGTTGATACGCTGGATGCTGACGAGGTAATAGGCCATGGCATCAATGCTATGCTCAACAGCCTTGATCCTTATACGGAGTATTATCCGGAGTCGGAGGTAAAGGAACTCAAGAAGGTGCTTACCGGTAAATATGCCGGTGTCGGGGCTGTGGTGCGCTACAACTACCAGTTGGGGTATACCGTCATTAGCGAGCCTTATCAGGGTATGCCGGCTATGGAGGCCGGGCTGAAGAAAGGTGACATCATTTTGAGTATCAATGACTCGACCATGAAGGGTAAGGAGGTAAGCTATGTAAGCGACCGTCTGAGGGGTGACCCCGGCACTTCGCTCGTAGTGAAAGTAAAACGCCCCAGTACGGGTAAAGCGATGAAAGTAAAGCTCACCCGCCGTACTATACAGATGCCGTTCTTGCCTTATTACGGTATGTTGGACGGTGGGATAGGCTACATCAATTTCAATTCTTTTACCGACCAGTGCGCCAAGGATGTGAGGCGCGCCTTCATCGACCTGAAGAAGCAAGGTGCCAAGGGACTTGTCTTCGATTTGCGCAACAACGGTGGCGGTTCGGTAAGCGAGGCGGTAAGCATCGTCAACATGTTCCTCCCCAAAGGCAAGACGGTGCTGAAGATGGTGGGCAAGCTGCAGCGTGCCAACAGCGAGTACCGCACTACCGTGGAGCCGATAGACACGGTTATGCCCATGGTGGTGCTTGTGAGTGGCAATACGGCCAGTTCGAGCGAGATAACCAGCGGCTGTCTGCAGGATTATGACCGTGCTATAATATTAGGTACGCGCACGTATGGCAAGGGACTTGTGCAGGCAACGATGGACTTGCCCTATAATTCGCAGATGAAGCTGACCACCAGCAAATATTACATACCCAGTGGCAGGTGCATACAGGCGTTGAACTACAAGCATTCGAAAGGAGGGTATGTGGAGCATGTGCCCGATTCGCTCACCAAGGTGTTCCGAACTGCGTGTGGCAGGGAGGTGCGCGATGGAGGCGGCATAAAGCCTGATGTAGAGGTAAAGCCAGACTCTCTGCCCAATATCGCCTATTATCTTGTTGGCGCGCGTGACAGTAGTGAGGTGGTACTCAATTATGAGGTAGACTATATTGCCAAGCACCCGACCATAGCCCCTGCTAAGGAGTTTGCCTTGACGGATGCCGACTATGAGGAGTTCAAGAAGCGTGTGCTTGCTTCCGGCTTCAAGTATGACCGTGAGACGGAAAAGTATCTGAAAGACTTGGAAAAACTGGCCCGTTTTGAAGGTTATTACGATGATGCAAAGCCAGAATTTGAAGCCCTGAAGAAGAAGCTTAGCCATAATGTGGCGAAAGACCTTGATTACAATAAGGCATGCATCAAGCAGTTGCTCGAAGACGATATCGTGGCAGCCTACTATTACCAGGCCGGTGCGATAGAAAATTCTCTCCGCTACGATAAGCAGGTAAAAGAGGCTTTGCGTCTTCTCAATGCTCCGGAAGAATATGCCAAACTTCTGCGTCCGTCGGAAAATAAAGCCGAAAACATACACAAATAACTAAATGTGTGCACGTTGTGGAAGAAAACGAGGAAAAGATTTGGCTAGTAGCGAAAATATTCGTAATTTTGCAACGTTCAGTGGAATGAGGGACTCCTGAGAGTTCCTCATTTTATTTTAATAAAGAATATATGATAGACAAAAACGTCGTAAAAAAGTTAGTTGACGAGTGGCTCCAGGACAAGGAGTACTTCCTTGTAAGCATAGAGATTAGTCCAGACGACAGAATCGTGGTGGAGATAGACCATGCCGATGGTGTGTGGATAGAAGACTGTGTGGCTTTGAGCCGCTACATAGAGGAGCGTCTGAGCCGCGATGACGAGGACTACGAACTGGAAGTCGGTTCGGCAGGGCTTGGCCAGCCTTTTAAGGTGCCGCAGCAGTACATCAACTTTGTAGGTAAGGAAGTGGAAGTGCTCGATGCCGACGGAAAGAAGGTAAAAGGAATACTGAAGTCGGTGGACGGCAACGATTTTGTAGTTGCTGTGGAAGAAAAGGTAACGGTGGAAGGCAAGAAGCGCCCCGTGAAGCAGCTGGTAGACCATCCCTACCAGATGGATAAGGTGAAATATACAAAATACATAATAAGTTTCAAGTAAGCTATGGCAAAAAAGATGCAAGAAGAAACTGCGAGTATGATTGATACATTCCGCGAGTTTAAGGAAACCAAGAATATCGACCGTACTACATTGGTGAGCGTATTGGAGGAAAGCTTCCGCAATGTGCTTGCCAAGATTTTCGGTAGTGACGAAAACTTTGATGTAATCGTTAATCCCGACAAGGGCGACTTCGAAATCTACCGCAACCGTGTGGTTGTGGCCGACGGTGAGGTGGAGGACGAGAACAAGGAGATACCTCTTACTGAGGCACGCAAGATAGAACCCGACTATGAGGTGGGTGAGGACGTGAGCGAAAAGGTGGACTTCAACAAGTTTGGCCGCCGTGCTATCCTTAATCTCCGCCAGACCTTAGCTTCCAAGATTCTTGAGCTGGAGCACGATTCGCTCTACAATAAATACAAGGACCGTGTAGGTCAGGTTATTGCAGGGGAAGTGTACCAGGTGTGGAAGCGTGAAGTGCTTGTCGTTGACGATGAGAACAACGAACTGATACTTCCCAAGTCAGAGCAGATTCCCGGTGACCAGTACCGCAAGGGCGAGACTATCCGTGCCGTTATCCTGCGTGTGGACAACGAGAACAATAATCCGAAGATTATTTTGAGCCGTACAGCACCTCTGTTCCTGGAGCGCCTGCTCGAGGCTGAAGTACCCGAAATCAATGATGGTCTGATCGCGATACGCAAAATAGCCCGTATGCCGGGTGAGCGTGCGAAGATAGCTGTTGAATCGTTCGACGAGCGTATTGACCCCGTTGGCGCATGTGTCGGTGTCAAGGGTAGTCGTGTACACGGTATCGTGAGGGAGTTGTGTGGCGAGAATCTTGATGTGATCAACTATTCCGCCAATATCAAGCTGTTTATCCAGCGAGCATTGGCTCCAGCACAGGTGACCTCCGTAAACCTCGACGAGGAGAACAAGAAGGCAGAGGTATATCTGCAGCCAGAAGAAGTAAGTCTTGCCATAGGCCGTGGCGGTATGAACATCAAGTTGGCTTCCATGCTGACTGAGTATACCATAGACGTGTTCCGTGAAATCAACGAGAACGAGGCAGAGGATGACATCTATCTTGACGAGTTCTCTGACGAAATAGACCAGTGGGTAATCGAAGCCATCAAGAGCATTGGTCTTGATACGGCAAGGCAAGTGCTGAAAGCTCCGCGCAACATGTTGATAGAGAAGGCAGACCTTGAGGAAGAGACAGTCGACAACGTACTGAAAGTGTTGCGTGCCGAGTTTGAAAAGTAAAAACGTTAAAGAAGAAGGGATAAAAAGTAAGTATGAGCATCAGATTAAACAAAGCAATACGCGAATTGAATATAGGACTCCAGACGGCAGTGGAGTTCCTGAAAAAAAGAAATGATTTGGGGGAAGTCAAGGAAGAGCTGAGCTTCAAGTTGAACGACAAGCAGTATCAAGCTCTCAACGATGCCTTCAGACAGGACAAGGAGGTGCGCAGCCAGGCTGAAAAGCTCTTCTCCAAGAAACCCAAGGAGAAGAAGCCCGAGCAGAAAGGCAACCGTGCCGAGACAGTCTTGCAGACCAAGCCCCAACAGCAGTATAAGCCGTTGGGCAAGATTGATTTGGACAATCTTGGCAAACCGTCTGTTGCTCCTAAAACTGTAGTGGCTCCTAAGGAAGAGACTGCTGCCGTCAGTCGTGAGTCACAGCCCGCTGTGTCCAACCAAAAGAGTGCCCCACAGCCGGAGCCAGCTCCCAAGAAAGAGGAACAGGCTGCTCCTGCCGTAGTGGAAGCCAAAGTGGCTGAGGCTAAAACAGAGGCCAAGGCACCGGAGGCTAAACCTGAAACACAGGATTCTGCAGCCACCGAGGCGCAGAGCAGCAATGTCTTTACACTGAAGAGTGAGAAGAAATTCGCCGGCAACGAGCCTAAGGTACTGGGTAAGATAGACCTCTCTGCCCTCAACCAGAGCACCCGTCCCAAGAAAAAGTCGAAGGAGGAGCGCCGCAAGGAACGTGAAGAGAAACTCGCCCAGCAGCATGGTGAGCGCAAGAAACGTGTTCGCATCAACAAGGAGCGTGTCGACATCAATGCCGAGGTAAAGCAGAATGCCGGCAACAATGGCCAGAACGGCGGCAACAAAAAGAAGAAAAACAACAATAACAATAATAACGGTGGCAACAGCGGAAAGAACAACAGAGGCAAGGGTGGAAACAACCAGCGCCAGTTGGAGGTAGACGATGAGGCTGTAGCACGTCAGGTAAAAGAGACGCTTGCCCGCCTTACCAGCAAGAGTCAGAACAAGAAAGGCGCCAAGTACCGCAAGGAGAAGCGTGAGGCTGTGCAGGAGAAGTTGCAGGATCAGGCTCGCAAGGAACAGAAGGAGAGTAAGATTCTGAAGCTCACCGAGTTTGTTACCGTCAGCGAGTTGGCAACGATGATGGATATCTCCGTAACCCAGGTTATCTCTACCCTGATGGGAGTGGGTATCATGGTGTCCATCAACCAGCGCCTCGATGCCGAGACCATCAACATGGTGGCAGAGGAGTTCGGCTTCAAGACCGAGTACGTTAGTGCAGAGGTGCAGGAGGCCGTGAGCGAGGAAGAGGACGATGAAAACGACTTGGTTCCACGCGCCCCGATCGTTACCGTCATGGGTCATGTGGATCATGGTAAGACATCGTTGCTCGACTACATCCGCAACACCAATGTGATTGCCGGTGAGGCAGGTGGTATCACCCAGCACATCGGTGCCTACAGCGTAACGCTTAACAGCGGTCGTAAGGTTACCTTCCTTGATACTCCGGGTCACGAGGCGTTCACCGCCATGCGTGCCCGTGGTGCACAGGCCACCGATATCGCCATCATCATCATCGCAGCCGATGACTCGGTGATGCCTACCACCAAGGAGGCTATTGCCCATGCACAGGCTGCCGGTGTACCGATGGTGTTTGCCATCAACAAGATAGACAAGCCGGGCGCTAACCCCGACAAGATACGTGAGGACTTGGCCAATATGAACCTGCTCGTAGAGGAGTGGGGCGGTAAGTATCAGTGCCAGGAAATCAGTGCAAAGAAGGGTCTCGGTGTACACGACTTGCTCGACAAGGTGCTGTTGGAGGCCGACATGCTCGACTTGAAGGCTAACCCCAACCGTCGTGCTTCGGGTACCATCATCGAGTCTTCGCTCGACAAGGGACGTGGATACATTTCCACGGTGTTGGTAGCTAACGGAACGCTGAAGGTGGGCGATATCGTGCTCGCCGGTACTTCTTGGGGACGTGTCAAGGCTATGTTCAACGAGCGTAACGCCAACATCAAGTCGGCTGCTCCTGCCGAGCCTGCCATCATCCTCGGTCTGAACGGTGCACCTACCGCTGGTGACCAGTTCCACGTTATCGAGACGGAGCAGGAGGCACGCGAGATAGCCAACAAGCGCGAGCAGTTGCAGCGCGAGCAGGGCTTGCGTACGCAGAAGCGTCTGACCTTGGGTGATATTTCGCACCGCATCGCCCGTGGCGAGTTCCACGAGATGAATGTCATCGTGAAGGGTGATACTGACGGTTCAGTAGAGGCATTGAGCGATTCGTTCATCAAGCTCTCTACCGAGAAGGTTCAGGTGAACGTTATCAGCAAGGCGGTAGGTCAGATTTCCGAGAACGACGTGATGTTGGCTTCTGCATCAGATGCCATCATCGTAGGTTTCCAGGTACGTCCTTCCGCCGATGCCCGCAAGGCTGCCGACCGTGAGGGTGTGGAAATCAACACCTACTCTATCATCTACGACGCCATCGACGACATCAAGAGTGCCATGGTGGGTATGCTCGACAAGGTGAAGAAGGAAATCATCACCGGTCAGGTAGAGGTGAAGCAGACCTTCAAGATCAGCAAGGTGGGTACCATCGCTGGTGGTCTCGTTACCGAGGGCAAGGTTCACTCTAAGGACAAGGCTCGTGTTATCCGCGACGGTATCGTTATCCGTACAGCCGACATCGGTGCGCTGAAGCGTTACAAGGATGATGTCAAGGAGGTTGTCACCGGTATGGAGTGCGGTTTGAGCCTCGTCAACTTCAACGATATTCTGGAGGGTGATATCATCGAGACCTTCACAGAAATAGAGGTGGAGCAGAAGCTTTAAGAAAGTGAAGAGTGAAGAACGAAGAGTGAAGAATCCAATAGCCAAAAAGACATTCGGCTTTAACTTCTTCAATTTTCCAACTTCTTTGCTTCCTCATATAATAAAAGGTAGGGATGAGCTGTGAAAGGCTTATCCCTATTTAGGGTTAAAATAACGAAAGGTTATTAGATACATAACAATGGCAGAAAAAGAGAAAGAACAAAATCAGGTTGTCAAGGACGTGATAGACCAGAAATATGAGTATGGGTTTACCACCGACGTGCATACTGAGATTATAGAAAAGGGACTCAACGAACATGTTGTGCGTCTCATCTCGCAGAAGAAAGGAGAGCCTGAATGGATGCTCGAATTTCGTCTGAAAGCCTACAATTACTGGAAGACGCTCAAGGAGCCTAAGTGGGGACACGTTCATGTGCCGCCCGTTGACTACCAGGAGATTTCATATTATGCCGATCCTTTGGCAAAGAAACCGAAGAACAAGGAGATAGACCCGGAGCTGGAGAAGACTTTCGACAAGCTCGGCATCCCCTTGGAGGAGCGTTTGGCACTCAGCGGCACCGCCGTAGATGCCATTATGGACTCGGTGTCGGTAAAGACCACCTTCAAGGAAAAGCTCCGTGAGAAGGGCGTCATCTTCTGTAGCATAGGTGAGGCAGTAAAGGAGCATCCCGACTTGGTAAAGGAATACTTGGGTAGCGTGGTGCCATACCGTGACAATTTCTATGCGGCCTTGAACAGTGCCGTGTTCAGTGACGGATCGTTTGTCTACATTCCCAAGGGCGTTCGTTGCCCGATGGAGCTGAGCAGCTACTTCCGCATCAATGCCCGTAACACGGGGCAGTTTGAGCGTACGCTGATTATTGCTGAAGACGATGCATACGTGTCTTATCTGGAAGGCTGTACCGCACCCATGCGTGACGAGAACCAGCTCCATGCAGCCATCGTAGAGATTATTGTCAAGGACAATGCCGAGGTAAAATACTCTACTGTGCAGAACTGGTATCCAGGCGACGAGAACGGTAAGGGTGGTGTCTTGAACCTTGTTACCAAGCGCGGTGACTTGCGTGGCGTCAACTCCAAGTTGAGCTGGACGCAGGTGGAGACAGGCTCCGCCATCACCTGGAAGTATCCTTCCTGCATCTTGCGTGGCGACAACTCCGTGGCGGAGTTCTACAGTGTGGCTGTTACCAACAACTACCAGGAAGCCGATACGGGTACCAAGATGATTCACATGGGCAAGAACACCAAGAGCACCATTATCTCGAAGGGTATCTCGGCGGGCCATAGCCAGAACTCCTACCGAGGTCTGGTGCGTGCCACATCCAATGCCGACAATGCACGAAACTACAGCTCTTGCGACTCCTTGTTGTTGGGCAGCAACTGCGGGGCACACACGTTCCCCTACATGGATGCCCACAACGATACGGCAGTGTTCGAGCACGAGGCCACAACATCGAAAATTTCGGAAGACCAGCTCTTCTATTGCAACCAGCGCGGCATCCCTACCGAGGAAGCTGTTGGCTTGATAGTGAACGGCTATGCCAAGGAAGTGCTCAACAAGTTGCCGATGGAGTTTGCCGTCGAGGCACAGAAACTCCTCAGCGTATCGCTTGAAGGGACTGTAGGATAACCGACTGTTCCGGAAGGGAGTCTGGTTTCATATTGAAAGTTTCATATTTAAAACGAAGCGAATGATGAGACGTATGTTTTTATTGCTGTTTGTGCTTGCTACTTTGCAGGCTACAGCACAGGTACGGGTAGGGCAGAAGGCTGCTGCGCAGACTGCACCACACGATTCGTTGACGGCATCTGCCGACCAGAACAGGCAGACTGCCCAGACCGACACGGCTACCCAGTCTATCATGTTGAGAAGGCAGCTCAATAGTATGCCAGTGTCCAACCAACTCAAGTTCCAACCGCTAGACCACAAGTATCTGCCTTCTACTTCGTTTACACCCAATATGCCCGAAGACCAAGGACAGCTTCGCCTGCGCCGCCGCAATCAGGTGGAGGACGGATACGGAAGTTCATTGGTAGAGGCTGGTGTATCCATATTACAAGGAATTTTTAAAAAAAACTAATTTTATGTTAGAGGTAAAGAATCTGCATGCTACCATTGCAGGAAAAGAAATACTGAAAGGTATCAACCTTACCATCGGTGATGGTGAAATACATGCCATTATGGGACCGAATGGTTCTGGTAAGTCAACCCTGAGCGCTGTGCTCACGGGTAACCCGCTCTATACGGTGACCGAGGGAGAAGCTATCTTCAATGGCAAGAACCTTCTGGACATGAAGCCGGAGGACCGTGCTCGCGAGGGCTTGTTCCTCTCCTTCCAGTACCCTGTGGAGATTCCGGGTGTGAGCATGACCAATTTTATGCGTGCCGCCATCAATGCCAAACGCGAATACCAGGGCTTGGAACCACTCAATACAAGCGAGTTTATGAAACTGATGCGCGAGAAACGCGAACTCGTGGAGCTTGACAGCAAGTTGGCGCGCCGCTCGGTGAACGAGGGATTCTCGGGTGGAGAAAAGAAGCGCAACGAGATATTCCAGATGGCGATGCTTGAGCCCAAACTCTCCATTCTCGACGAGACCGACTCCGGACTCGATGTGGATGCTATGCGCATCGTAGCTGACGGCGTGAACAAGATGCATACCGACCAGACCTCGGCCATTGTCATTACCCACTACGAGCGTTTGCTCGATATGATCAAGCCCAGTGTGGTGCACGTGCTTTACAAGGGTAGGATAGTGAAGACTGCCGGTCCCGAACTGGCCAAGGAGATAGAGGTGCGCGGCTACGACTGGATTAAGGCTGAAGTGGACAAGTAAGGAGGAAACAGAATGAACGCAGAGAAACAATATCTGGAACTGTATCACTCTTCTTCGCGGATGATCAAGAAGAACAGTGCCGAGGTGCTCAATGCCGTGCGCGATGCAGCATTCGAGGACTTCCATAGCCTGGGATTCCCGTCACGCAAGGTGGAGCGATACAAATATACAGACATGGAGAAGGTCTTCGAGCCAGACTATGGCCTGAACCTCAACCGTCTTGAAATACCTGTCGACCCCTATGAGGCTTTCCGTTGCGATGTGCCTAACCTGAGTACTTCTCTTTACTTTGTTGTCAACGACAGCTTCTATAACAAAGCCCTTCCCAAGGTGGAGCTTCCAGAGGGTGTCATCGTCGACTCCTTGGGAAAGGTAGCGGCAGAAAGCCCCGAACTCATCGCTAAATATTATGCCAAGATAGCCAAGACCGGCGAAGACGGCATCACTGCCCTCAACACGATGTTGGCACAGGACGGCTTGTTTGTCTATGTACCCAAGAACGTGAAGGTGGACAGAGCCATTCAGGTGATAAACATTCTTCGTTCGGATGTTGACCTGATGGTAAACCGCCGCGTGCTCATCGTGCTGGAGCAGGGAGCGGAGGCAAAACTCCTCTTTTGCGACCATGCAGCCGATGACCGCAACTTCCTCGCTACCCAGGTCATCGAGGCTTTTGTGGGCGAGAATGCCAGTCTCGACCTCTATTGCCTGGAGGAGACCCACATCAAGAACCGCCGCGTGAGCAACGTCTATATAGAGCAGCAAGCCAACAGCCGTGTGAACCATAATGTCATCACGCTGCACAACGGTGTTACCCGCAACCGCCTCGACCTGACATTCAAGGGCGAGGGCGCAGAGTGCTTCTGCAATGGTTGCGTGATAGCCGACAAGAACCAGATTGTCGACAACAATACGCTCATCGACCATCAGGTAGGCCACTGCACGAGCAACGAACTGTACAAGTATGTGCTCGACGATGAGGCTCGCGGAGCCTTTGCCGGGCGCGTGTTGGTGCGCAAGGATGCCCAGAAGACCACATCGCAGGAAACCAACCAGAACCTCTGTGCCACCAAGACCGCCCGTATGTTCACCCAGCCCATGCTGGAAATCTATGCCGACGACGTGAAGTGCGCCCATGGCAGTACGGTGGGCCAGCTCAACGATGCAGCCCTGTTCTATATGCAGCAGCGTGGTGTGAGCCGTGACGAGGCCAAGATGCTTCTTCAGCTTGCCTTTATCAATGAAGTCATCGACAAAATAGAACTGGAACCCTTGCGCGACCGTCTACATCACCTCGTGGAGAAGCGTTTCCGTGGTGAACTGAACAAGTGTGAGGGTTGCAGGCTCTGCAAGTGACGCTGTCTGCACGTTACGTGTAACGGGTAGTTATGCTCCCGTTACGCACTTCTTTACTTTGCTGTACAGGTATTAAAGACAGAAAAGCTACACAACGGATAAAGATTATTATATGGAAAAGACAACAAGAAAAGCCGTCTTCCTTTTGCTGTTCCTGTTCGCACATCTGGGTACAGCCATGGCACAGATACCTGTGTTCTGCGGCGAGCATAAATATGACGGCGAGCACAAGAACGAAGTTTCAGGGTATCTTCAGGTGGGAACGAACATTATCACGGGCAAATTCCTTGGCCCGTCCGTGTCGTATACCCGTCACTTGACCGACCGCATCAGTGTGAATGCCGGGTTCGACTTGCCGTTCGGCAAGGGAAAGAACGGCATCTCCACATCAGCCACCTATCGTCTTCCGGCTTCTTACATGAACTTCTATTTCTCGGGAAAGTTGCTCTACAACAGGTATGTGGACTACAAGGTCAACGAGTATAACGCCAATCTTTCTGCCACGTTTGAGACACCCTATTTCGACTTGACGGTGGGAGAGACGCTCATCCGTTACAACATGCTGGGCACAGGCTATACCGAACCGATAACCTTTACCTTCGGTACGGGTGTCAATATCCGTCCGCGCTGGAACTCTTGGAACATTGGCCTCTTCCTGCGCAACTATGATGACTTCTACTACGAGAACTGGAACATCAACTGGGGCGTACGCTGGAATGCCAATATCAAGAAGCGGCTGAAGCTTTACGGAGAACTGAACATCCGTCCTGCCGGAAGTACGAGCCAGTTGGCCACGAGGTATGAATCATCATTGAAGGTAGGACTTAAATATCTATGGTAAATGAGAAAAATTAGCAATACAATAATCGGACTGGCGGTAATGGGCTTTTGCCTGTTGTTCTCTTCTTGCGACAAGGTGAGTCCCACGGGTGTGCTTATCGGCGGTTCTGCAGTCGACGACCGTGTGGATATGTCTTATACTTACTATAAGAATTACCTGAACGACTCCATCGACATGCGTACGCCTACTAGCAGCGATGGCGAGTATTCTTTCCTTGTCGGCAGTGACAGTCATGTGGCGACAGATATAGGGCGCATCATGGAAATGGTAAACCTTGGTTTGGATCATGGCGACCTTCTGTGGGCCAGTTGTGGTGACATTGCGGATACCAGTGCCGAATATTACCGCAATTTGTCACAGGCGTTGGATTCGGCAAAAGAGAAGTGGTACGATAAGTACTTTGCTTTTGCCGACAACTATTTGTACGACAAAAGATTCCCATCGGGCGATGATGACCCCGAGTTCAAAAACGTATATACGGATTATAGGGATATCAAGTTCCCGTTCTACTCCGTCGTGGGAAACCATGACGTGACGCGCAACGGATGGGCTTTGTTCACTTCTATCTTCCATTCCTCCTTCTTCGAGTTTACCGTGAAGATAGGTGATACCGGCCAGTACGACCAGTTTATCTTCCTCGATACGGCCAGCGGAACATTGGGCGAACAGCAGTGGAACCTTCTCAACGATGATGTGCTCCATACGGACAAGAACGTTCGCCATAAGTTCGTGTTCTCCCATTCCAATATCTTCAGGCCGCGAACTACTCAGTTCTCTTCCACCTTCCCGCGTGAGGAGCTGTACCGTCTGTTGAGCCGTTTCTCCGACTGGAACACCACTATTGTGTTCTGCGGTCATGTACATGCTTGGGACGATAGGGAGTTTGGTGGTGTAAGGTATATCACACTCGACACGATGAGTGAGCGCAACAATCCTGATGCCGGCGACTACTTGGTTAGAATCACGTGCAAGAAGGACGGCACGGTGGATATGGAACGTGTACACATGAGCTATGAGCCAAAATAAAGATAAAAACAAAGTAGCTAAGTAAAATATATGTACGATATAAATAAGGTAAGGGAAGATTTCCCGATTTTATCGAGGGAAGTGTACGGCAAGCCCTTGGTTTATCTTGACAATGCGGCGACGACACAGAAACCGTTGTGTGTGCTTGATGCCATGCGCGACGAGTACCTCAATGTCAATGCCAATGTACACCGTGGCGTACACTACCTCTCCCAGCAGGCTACCGACCTGCATGAGGCAGCCCGCGAGGCGGTGCGTTGTTTTATCAATGCTCCCAAGACGGAGGAAATAATCTTTACCCGTGGTACTACGGAGAGTCTGAATCTCGTGGTTTCATCGTTCTGCGACGCTTTCATGCAAGCGGGCGATGAGGTCATCATCTCTACCATGGAACACCATTCCAATATCGTGCCTTGGCAGTTGCAGGCCGCCAGGAAAGGTATAGCCATCCGTGTCATACCCATCAATGACAAGGGAGAGATAAACCTCGATGAATTCACCGGTTTGTTCTCTGAGCGTACCAAGATTGTGAGCATTGCCCAGGTGAGCAACGTGCTCGGAACAGTGAATCCCGTAAAGGAGATGATACGCATAGCCCATGAGCATGGCGTGCCTGTCGTAGTGGACGGAGCGCAGAGTACGCCCCACTTTGCCGTGGACGTACAGGATATGGATTGCGACTTCTTCGCTTTCAGCGGGCATAAGATATATGGTCCCACGGGCATCGGCGTGCTTTATGGCAAGGAAGAATGGCTCGACCGTTTGCCTCCCTATCAGGGCGGCGGCGAGATGATAGAGAGCGTGAGCTTCGAGAAGACCACTTTCGAGAAACTGCCCTTCAAGTTTGAGGCTGGCACGCCCGACTATGTGGCTACCCACGGCCTTGCCAAAGCCATCGAGTATGTGTCCGCACTGGGTATGGACAACATCGCACAGCACGAGCAGGAGCTTACGCGCTACTGTATGGAACAGATGCGTACCGTCGATGGAATCAGACTTTTCGGCGAGCAGGAGGGCAAGGATGCCGTTGTCAGCTTCCTCGTGGGCGACATCCACCACATGGACATGGGTACCCTTCTCGACCGCCTCGGTATAGCTGTGCGTACAGGACACCATTGTGCCCAGCCTCTGATGGACCGCTACCATATACTCGGCACGGTGCGAGCCAGTTTTGCTCTATATAATACCAAGGAAGAGGTCGATGCCTTGGTAGCAGGTGTTAAGCGTGTGGCACAGATGTTCTGAAAGGCAGATAAAACAGTATAAGAATGATGTTGGAAAGCCATTATTATACGGATAAAATAGAGGCAGGATGTGACGAAGCCGGCCGTGGCTGCCTTGCCGGTAGTGTCTATGCTGCTGCCGTGATTCTTCCGCCCGATTACCATAACGACGAACTCAACGACAGCAAGAAGCTCACCGACAAAAAGCGCAAGGCATTGCGCGAGCAGATAGAGCGTGATGCTGTGGCTTGGTCGGTAGGCATTGTCACGCCCGAAGAAATCGACCGTATCAATATCCTCAACGCCAGCATCCTTGCCATGCATCGTGCATTGGACGGCTTGAAAGTGCGTCCCGAGGCAGTCATTGTTGATGGCAACCGCTTCAAGCCTTACCATGACCTGCCCCATACCACCATTGTCAAGGGCGATGGCAAGTACCTGTCGATAGCTGCCGCCAGCATCCTTGCCAAGACCTACCGTGACGATTATATGGATGCGCTGGCAGAAGAATATCCCCAGTATGACTGGAAAGGCAACAAGGGCTATCCCACCAGGAAACACCGGGCTGCCATCAAGGAGTATGGCACTACGCCTTACCATCGCCTTACCTTCAACCTTCTGGGCAGTGGCGAGCTCTCCCTGCCGTTTGCAGAAGAATAATAACTGCCCCATAATAGAAAGACACCGCCATTGATTCATGACGGTGTCTTTGTATTATAAGCATCCTTGGATGCGTTTCTTATTGTCTAAGTGTGTCTGCCGTTTATTTGGCTGCATTGACTTTGACTGTCTTTCCTGCTGCTTTTACAACATATACGCCCGATGAAGGTACCACTACAGTATTGCTTGTGCCACGGTAAACCAATGCACCGCTTGCGCTATACACTTCCACTGCGTTATTGCCTGCAACTCCTGCCACGGTGATGACTCCGTTGCTTGCGGAGATGCTCACGTTGTTCCCCTTTGTCACACTGCTGATACCTGAGGAGATGATGCTGTAGAAATCTTTCCAGCCCTCAGCTGCCTTGTATGCCTCGACAGAGTTTGCAGGCACAGACAGTACGCAATTTTCCTTGTCAACATTATAGAACGCATTGTCACTGCAGGAAGGAGGTGTTTCTGCCAATGACTCAATTTTCGTCAAGCCTGTGCAATCGCCGAAAGCACCATCTCCTATGCTGGTTACGGAACTAGTGATTGTTAAGCTTGTCAGCCCTGTGCATCCATAGAATGCAGCGTAAACGATGCTTGTCACACCGCAGGGAATAGTCACGCTTGTCAGTCCTGTGCATTGCATGAATGCATAGTAGTCGATGGTTGTCACGGAGCTAGGAATAGTCACGCTTGTCAGCTCTTTGCATCCAAAGAACGCATTTTTCCCAATCTTTGTAATTCCATCTCCGATGACTAGCTTTGTGAAGGAAAGGCTTAGCCAAGGAGCTTCTGAGAAGTAGTCGTCCTCCATCTCTCCTGTACCTTCAAGTGTCAGTACGCCCTGGTCGTCCAGAGTCCACGTGATGTTGCTACCCCATGTGCCTGATTGTGTTCCGCCAGACAAAGCTTTGATGTTGTCGAAATCTTTCCAGCCCTCAGCTGCCTTGTATGCCTCGACAGAGTTTGCTGGCACGGACACCACGCACTCATAATTGTTTATGAAACCAAAGGCATTATTGTCGCAAGCAGGAGGATTCTCCGCAAAAGATTGGATTTCCATCAGCTTATAGCATACCTTAAACGCATCTTCTCCTATTCTTGTCACAGAGCTGGGGATGGTCACGCTTGACAGCGAGCAACACATTTCGAACGCTTTCATTCCAATAGTTGTAATTCCTTCTCCGATGACTGCCTTTGAGGGATTTGCGTACACCCATGGAGATTCATCACTAAAGTCCTCCATCTCTCCCGTGCCCTCGATAGTCAGTACGCCCTGGTCGTCCACAGTCCATTTGATGTTGTCACCACACGTGCCTGATTCATCCGCCCAAAGACTGGTGGGCGCCAACAGGAATAATGCGGTCATTACTGCGAATAAGTAGAATTTTCTTGTCATAGTCGCTTGTTGTTAAAAGTTAATGATATAAGATGATAATTGTGCTTTTCTCTTTACAATGGCAAAGGTAGTTAAAAAGGATGATAAATTACCCCCCGACATTAAACTTTGTTAATTCGGTGGTTTTTGCTGCAAATGTTGGGGGAAGTGGCTACTCAAGTCTCGGGTTTGACAATTCTTGCTTGCTTGGTACAGCGCCCTCGCTGTACCAAGTTATTTTTACTAAAATCCGAAACTTGAATATAGTTCCTCCTTATACAACAAGACACCGCCATTGATTCATGACGGTGTCTTTGTATTATAAGCATCCTTGGATGCGTTTCTTATTGTCTAAGTGTGTCTGCCGTTTATTTGGCTGCATTGACTTTGACTGTCTTTCCTGCTGCTTTTACAACATATACGCCCGATGAAGGTACCACTACAGTATTGCTTGTGCCACGGTAAACCAATGCACCGCTTGCGCTATACACTTCCACTGTGTTATTGCCTGCAACTCCTGCCACGGTGATGACTCCGTTGCTTGCGGAAATGCTCACGTTGTTTCCCTTTGTCACACTGCTGATACCTGCGACGATGCTGTAGAAATCTTTCCAGCCCTCAGCAGCCTTGTATGCCTCGATAGAGTTTGCTGGCACGGACAGTTTGCATGATTCATTTACATTATTGAAGACATAGTCACCACAGGTAGGAGGAGTCTCTGCCAGAGATTCTATACATTTCAGCCCATTGCAATAAGCGAACGCCTCTTGTCCTATGTTTGTCACGGAGCTGGGGATGGTCACGCTTGCCAGATTGAAGCAGTGCATGAAAGTCTGGTCGGCTATGCTTGTCAAAGAGTTGGAGATTGTTACGCTTGTCAGTCCTGTGCATTGATAGAACGCAGCCCATTCTATGCTTGTCACGGAGTTGGGAATGTCCACGCTTGTTAGCTTTCCGCAACTATAGAACGCACATTCTCCTATTTTTGTCACGGAATTGGGAATAGTCACGCTTTTCAGCATTGTGTTGCCCATAAACGCATACTTTCCAATTGTTGTAATTCCATCTGCAATGACAACCTTTCTGAGATAGGAGTCTGCCCACGGAGAAGGTGAAAGGTAAGAATAGTCCTCCATCTCTCCCGTGCCCTCGATAGTCAGTACGCCCTGGTCGTCCACAGTCCATTTGATGTTGTCACCACACGTGCCTGATTCATCCGCCCAAAGACTGGTGGGCGCCAACAGGAATAATGCGGTCATTACTGCGAATAAGTAGAATTTTCTTGTCATAGTCGCTTGTTGTTAAAAGTTAATGATATAAGATGATAATTGTGCTTTTCTCTTTACAATGGCAAAGGTAGTTAAAAAGGATGATAAATTACCCCCCGACATTAAACTTTGTTAATTCGGTGGTTTTTGCTGCAAATGTTGGGGGAAGTGGCTACTCAAGTCTCGTATTGGGAAAATCTTGCTTGTGTGGTACAGCGGGGGCGCTGTACCTCCTACAGCTACCAATACTTGCGAGAAAGAGTGTTCGCTAGGTGGTACGACGCCCTCGCCGTACCACTCAGATACGCTCCTTGCATTTCAGCAGGCACCAGGCAAACCAGCCCAGGAACACTGCCCTCAGAAGAATGTTGATGTCGGCAGGGAATACTGTCATCACCAGTGCGGCTTGCGTCTCCAGGATCAGCCGTGTTTGTTTTACCGTCACCTCACGCTCCAGCACCGATGAGAAATACTTGCGCATCCACTCCATAGGCATGCGCATCAACTTGGAGGGCCATGCACATATTCTCCGTATGCCTTCCACTACAAGCTTGATGTCCTCCATAGGTGCAAAGGTCTCGGTTACGTTCTTGCTGTTCAGTTCAGAGGCGGTGCAGTTGCTTGTAAGGACGATTTTCTTTTCCATAATCATAGTCTTTTCTTTTGTATTAATAGCCTGTAAAGGCTGTTTCCTTTATGTTTATGGTGCAAAGTTATCGTGTCTTTGTGCAATATATGTTCACTTTCTACGTTTTTGTGTTAAAAGTGCATGGCAGTTAAGTTCAATTAACGCTTGATGCCGTGCCGGTAATGCCCAAGCCTATGCGACACGACAAACTGGAAAAAGAGATGAGTCTCATGCTTCTTCTTACGGAGAACCAACGCTACGATGTAGCGGCGGTATGCGAGCGTATTGGTGTATCCCGCCGTATGCTTTACTATTATCTGGAAAGTTTCCGCGATTGGGGGTTCAAGGTAGAGAAGCATGGCAGCATATACAGCCTTGACCGAGAGTCGCCCTTTTTCAAGCACCTCTTCGAAACCATCAACTTTACCGAAGAGGAAGCCCTTACCATGCTCTCTATATTAAATAAGGTGGAAGGCAACAATGCCATTGTGGAGCGGCTGCGCCGTAAGCTCGACCGTTTCTACGACCTCAACATCCTGTCCAATCCCCAGGTGCGCGAACAGGCAGCCCATAATGTCAGTGTACTCTACGATGCCATCAAGCGCCACCGGCTTGTCAAGATACAGGGTTATTCCTCGCCCCACAGCAAGAGCCAGACCGACCGCGTGGTGGAACCCTTTATGATGATGAACAACAACAACGATGTGCGTTGCTACGAGTTGTCTTCCGAGATGAACAAGACCTTCAAGGTGTCACGCATGTCCGATGTGCTGTTGCTCGATCTGGAGTGGGGCAACGAGAGTCGTCATAAGCGTGTGTTTACGGACATCTTCATGTTCAGCGGGGAAGAGGAGCTTCCCGTCGATGTACAGCTCGACCGCCTGGCCTACAACCTGATGTTGGAAGAGTATCCCAAATCAGCCGACTTCATCGTCAGTCAGGACGATGTCCATTGGCTTTTTCATGGTAAGGTGGCGAGTTATGTAGGTATCTCACGTTTTGTGTTGGGACTGTACGACCATGTCAAGGTGCTTGGCAGCGACGCTTTCCGTTCTTATTTGTCCGAAAGGCTCAGGCTCTTCGCCTCGCTGTAGCCTGGTGCTTTCAGTTCCCTTACCTGTTGCGGTGTCTTGCCCGTGTGTTTCTTGAAGTAACGGCAGAAGAAGCTCGCGTCCGTAAAGTGATACTCCCATGCCAGTTGTTTGATGCTTTGTTTGTCCAGTTGCAGTTGTGTCTTGAGCTGCAGAACGACATACTGGTCTATGATTGCCTTGGGAGTGTGTCCCGTCACCTGTCTCACGATGTTGGTAAGATATTTGGGCGTGATGTTCATCAGTCCGGCAAAGTAGCTGACATCGCGCGACTTCTTGAAGTCTCTCTCCAGCAGCATCATGAAATGGTTGAACAGTTCCCTTACCCTGTGCGACTTTACCTCGTCCGGCCTGTATTGCGGATTGCGCTGCAGATACTCGTGGAACCCCACGAAGAACGCCTTGAGCTGCAGCAATACCAGTTGTGCTACGCACGTACACTCCGGTTGCGAGAAATAAACCTTCAGCAGGTAGAACATGCCGTTGATGATGTTAGTCACGATGGGCGTGTCCTGTCTGCACCTGTCCTCGCGCAACGCAGAGTATACCGTCTGCTCCAGTTGCAGGCTTGCTTCGCGCAGCAGCGAGGCATTGTACTTCAGTATCTCCGCCTCGAATCCACCGTCAGCTTCCGTCTTCAGGTATACCACGTCGTTGGGGAAGAGCGTGATGACCGCGCCCTCGTACAACTGCCATGCGTCGAAGTTGACCCTAATGGATGCTTTCCCCTTGCGGCAGATGACGATAGCACCGTAGGTGATGACTGTCGGCTCCTCCTGCCAGTCGTCCAGTCGTGAGGTAAAGAGGTGTGCCTCCTGATAGCTGCTTAGTTCCTTGATTTCCATTCCTGTTCTTGTTTTGTTTGCAAAAGTACACATATTGTGTGACATATCCGAATAACAGTTCCATAAAAGTCCATGCTTGGCGAAATAAGATAAGTGAGTCGTTGCCCAAATCTCCGTACCTTTGCACCGGACAAAACAGATAAAGGTAAATGACAAGAAAAATCGAGTTAATGGGTCTGTTCCTGTTGTGCGGCGCTTTCCGTCTGCAGGCACAGGCCGTGGAACCGTGCAAGGCAGGTGGCAATGCGTCGCAGCGTATGACCATCGAGCAACTGTTTGGCCGTGTGGAAGCCAACAGCAAGAGCCTTCGTACGCAGCAGAGTGGAGTAGAGGGCGCCAATCTCGGCATAGCGTCGGCCAAGAGCAAACGCTTGCCCGACATCGATGCCTCGCTCTCGTTGAGCTATATAGGCAACGTGCTGCTTACCGACCGCAACTTCAGTAATGCCCAGGGATGCAGCTCTCCCCATTTCGGCAACAGCTTTGCGCTCGAGGCGCAGCAGGTAGTCTATTCGGGTGGAGCCATCAGCTCAGGCATACGCCTTGCCGAACTGGGCAAGCAGCAGGCAGAGAACGGTGTGCGCCTTACACGTCAGCAGGTGCGGTTTGTGGCATTGGGACAGTATCTGGACCTCTACAAGGTAGACAACCGCATCAAGGTGTATGAGAAAAACATCCAACTTACCGAGCAACTCATAGCCGACATCCGTGCCAAGCAGACGCAGGGTATGGCACTGAAGAACGACATTACGCGTTACGAGTTGCAGATGGAGACACTCCGGCTCGGCCTTGTCTCGCTGCGCAACAACCGTGCTGTGCTCAACCACCAGTTGTGTAACACCCTCGGTATGGACACCGGTGAGACCATCTTGCCCGACACTACCCTTGCCGCTAAAGCGTATGCCCAGGACGGAGAAGCATACTGGCAGGGAGAAAGTGCGATGAATTCGCCCCTTTTGGAACAGTCGGCCATTCGTGTGCGTATGGCTCGCGAGCAGGAGAAGCTTGCCAAGAGCGACATGCTGCCCAAGGTGGCCATTGTAGCCGCCGACAACTTCAACGGTCCCATTACCTTCGAACTGCCGCCCATAGACAAGAACCTCAATGTATGGTATGTGGGCGTGGGCGTGAAGTATAGCTTAGGCTCCCTCTTCAAGAGCAACAAACGTGTGAAGCAGGCTGCCGTGGAGACCCGGCAGGCACAGGAAGCCCACAGTGTACAGGCCGAACAGCTCAACAACCAGGTGCAGGCAGCCTATGTGCAGTACCAGCAGAGCTACGTAGAACTGGCCACCCAGCAGAAGAGTGTGGAACTGGCACGCCAGAACTATGATGTGATGAATGCCCGTTACATGAGTCAGTTGGCCCTTGTTACCGACATGGTAGACGCTTCCAACCTTCGCCTCAATGCCGAACTGCAGGAGGTGGATGCACGCATCAATATTGTTTATGCCTATTACCGTATGAAGTACATCGCAGGGCAAATCTGATAAAGGTAAAAAGGTAAAAAGAGGGCATACGCCAGAAGAGTGAAGAGTGAAGAGTGAAGAGTGAAGAATTCAACGGCAAAGGTAACCGTAGGAGGTACGGCGCTCAAGCCAGAAAAGCTGTTGTCCCTTAACTACTTTAACTTCCCAACTTCTCTTAGCTCCTTACCCCCTAACTCCTCAGCATTCAACAAACAACATCAATAACATACAAGAAGACAATGAACAAGAAAATAGTCAAGAGAATATACAATGTAGTGGTTATCCTCTTCCTTGTGGGAGCCATTGTGTGGTCATTCAGCCACTTCACCCACGGTAGCGGTGTGGAATATACGGACGATGCACAGGTGTGCCGCCACATTACCCCCGTCAACACCAGGGTTCAGGGCTTTATCAAGGAAATCCGTTTCAACGATTTCCAACATGTGAAGAAAGGCGATACCCTTGTAGTGCTCGAAGATGCCGAGTATCGTCTGCAGGTAGCCCAGGCTGAGGCAGGTCTGCGGGGTTCAAGGTCAAGCTCGTCGGTAGTGTCTGCCAGCATGAGTACCACCAACAGCAATGTGCAGACAGCTTCTGCCGGCATAGAGGAAGCCCGTGTGGACATGCTCAATGCCAAACAGGACTTCGACCGTTTCGCCTCGTTGCTGAAGAAAGACGCTGTAACGCGCCAGCAGTACGACAACGCCTATGCGCGCTATCTCGGTGCCAAGGCCCGCTACGAGCAAGCCTCCAGTCGCCGACAGAGTGCAGCCTCCGTGCGTGATGTCCAGACCCACCAGTTGGGCGGTTCACGTGCCGGCGAGAGTGTATCCGAGGCACAGCTCAATCTGGCGCGTCTCAACCTTTCCTATACCGTCATCGTAGCCACTTGCGACGGTGTGATGGGCAAGAAAGACATACATGAAGGTCAGTTGGTGCAGCCCGGTCAGCTGCTGGCACGTATCGTCGATGACCATGACGTGTGGGTAGTGGCCAATTATCGCGAAACCCAGATGGATGGTATCGAAGTGGGCAAAAATGTCGAATTCACCGCCGATGCCATCCCCGGAGTTGTCTTCCACGGCAAGGTGCAGGCCCTCTCCGCAGCCGCTGGCAATGCCTACTCCATGATACCGGTAGACAATGCTACAGGCAACTTTGTCAAGGTAGAGCAGCGCGTACCCGTACGCATCAGTCTTTCCGGTGGCAACGACCCCAAGCAGGTGGCTCTGCTGCGTGCCGGACTGAATGTAGAGGCTAAGGTGCGTGTCAAAGAGTAAGAATCATTCCTATCGTTTTTTACAGTAAATAGAAAAATGCCAGGACCTCCTATGTTACAGGGACCCTTCCGGGTTCCTTCCTTCAACGGCTATGTTCCCCGCCGTCTGCAGCCATGGATATACCTCCTCTTCGCCTTCATCTTCCTGATGTCGGGCGGCATATACGGTGGTGCCATGAGTCAGGTGATGGGCGAATACAGCCTGATGCGCGAGGACGTGCTCATGATCGTCATGTTCAACGTTGTGGGGGTGGCCATGCCGTTCCCCTTCCTCTTCAAGCTGAAGTTCCGCTATACCAACCGCCGGCTTTTGCTCAATGCTGCCCTTGTTGTGGCGGCTTGCAATTTTCTTATCATGTGGACAGACTCCGTTCCAGTGATGTGCGCACTCGCCTACATTGCCGGCTTCTTCAAGCTCTGCGGCACGTTCGAGTGTATGAGCACCATCCAGTTGTGGATGACCTCCAAGCGCGACTTCACCATCTTCTTCCCCTTGCTCTATTGTCTGGTGCTGGGCAACATGTCGCTCTCTCCATGGGTCACCGAACACCTTATATATATATGTCAGGACTGGCGCGTCATCAACTGGACCATGACGGGTGCGCTGCTTCTGGTGGCGCTCGTGGTGTATGTCACCACGCACGATTTCCGCTTCATGAAGCCCCTGCCGTTTATCAGTGTCGACTATATGGGTTGTCTGCTCTGGTCGGCATGGATGCTGGAGTTTATCTTCTTCTTCAACTACGGCGAACACTACAACTGGCTCGACAGTAGGGTGATGCGCATGGACGTGGTGCTCTTTGTGCTTACGGGCTACTTCTGCATACAGCGCATGCGCCACATACGCCATCCCTACATAGCCCCCGAGGCATGGCAGTACAAACGGCTTGTGCCGCTGCTCATCCTCTTTGCCTTCGTGGAGTTTATGGGCAGTACGCCCAAGGTGCTGCAGACCGCCTTTACCGGAGGTGTGCTCCATTACGGTACGGTAACCACCAATGTGCTCAACTTTGTGGAGTGGGTGGCAGCCGTTGCCGGATGCCTCTTCTGCCTGTTCTGGTGCAAGGTGTTGCGCTACAAGTACACCCACCTGCTTACGCTGGGGGTGGCAGCCATGGTGTGCTATCCCGTCATGATGTATTTCCTCATCGACCCCGGACTGCCCATCGAGGCACTCTACCTGCCCACAGTGCTACGCTCCTTCGGCAATGCTATCTTCTTCTGCATGCTCACCATCTATCTGGAGGAACTCATGCCCTTCCAGCATTTCTTCATGGGTCTGACCATGGCTGGCATCATACGCAACGGCCCCATCTCCACCATGTGCTCCGGCTTGTACAGCTATGGTCTGCGCTACCAGATGGCCGACAACATGGCACGCGGACTTCCTTACGATTCTGCAGGACTGCTCATGATCAGCATACGCCAGCTCTACGGACTTACCTGTGTCATCGGTTTGGTGGTACTCATCATCTTCCTGCTGTGGAATCTGCAGCCCGTGCGCAGTACGCTGAAGAAGATGCCCGAGTGGAATTTCGTAGGGCGCATGCTCAAGCGCCAGATGAAGCGAGAGCGCGCGCAGCGAATGGTGGTAAACTGACAGAATGTTGTATATATATCCGCTTGTGATGCTCTTTATGCAGAATTGATGGAATATATTTGCATTTGCCGATAATTATGCGTATCTTTGCCCTCCAGTAATAACCATACATAAGGAGACAACGCATGAAGGAGATGCAAGACATATTCAGGAGAGTGAAGGCGGCCAGCACACAGCTTGCTCTGCTCTCCGATGACAAGCGCAACGGGGTGCTGCAGGCGGTGGCAGATGCCATCGTGGCAGACACACCCTTGCTGCTTGAAGCCAACGCCACCGATCTGTCGCACATGGATCGTGACAACCCCCTCTACGACCGTCTGCAGCTTACGCCGCAACGTCTGGCAGATATAGCCGCCGACATGCGCCATGTGGCACAGTTGCCGTCGCCTCTGGGGCGCATACTGAAGGATGTCACCCTTGACAACGGTCTGCACCTGCAGCGCGTGTCGGTACCTTTCGGCGTGATAGGCATGGTGTACGAAGCACGCCCCAACGTGACGTACGATGTCTTTTCGCTTTGCTTCAAGAGTGGCAACGCCTGTGTGCTGAAGGGAGGCAAGGATGCCGACAGCTCCAACCGTGCCGCCGTGGCGCTTATACACCGTGTGCTAGAGCAGCAGGACATTGATACAGACATCGTCCAACTGTTGCCGCCCAACCATGAGGCTACCGCCGAGATGCTCGGTGCCGTAGGCTATATAGACCTCTGCATTCCGCGCGGAGGAAAGAATCTTATACGTTTTGTACGCGACACCGCCAAGGTGCCTGTCATCGAGACAGGTGCCGGGGTGGTGCATTGCTATTTCGACGAGGACGGCAACACGGCCATGGGCAAGCGCATCATCACCAATGCCAAGTGCCGCCGTGTAAGTGTATGCAATGCCCTCGATTGTCTGCTCATCCACGAGAGTCGTCTGGGTGCCTTACCGGTGCTGTGTGAAGACCTTGCCCGATACCAAACTAAGCTTCATGCCGATGCCCGGGCATACGAGATTCTGAGGTGTTATTATCCTGACTCCTTATTATATAGGGCTGGAGACGATTGGGACACCGAGTGGCTCAGTATGCAGATGGGCATCAAGACCGTCAGCTCAGAAGACGAGGCGCTTCAGCATATTGCCACCTACGGCAGTGGCCATAGCGAGTGCATCGTGTCTGACAATCCGGCGGCCCAAAGAAAGTTCCAGTCTATGGTTGATGCCGCCTGCGTCTATGTCAATGCGCCCACCAGCTTTACCGACGGTGCACAGTTCGGACTCGGAGCAGAGATAGGTATCAGTACCCAGAAGCTCGGTGCCCGCGGTCCTATGGCTCTCGAAGAAATCACTACCTACAAATGGCTCATAACAGGCAACGGACAGATTCGTAAGTAAGTGAAGAACGAAGAGTGAAGAGAGAAGAGTGAAGAGAGAAGAGTGAAGAGAGAAGAGTGAAGAACGAAGAATAAACAAATACAACAATATGAAGACATTCTTTAATGTAGAAGACCTTGGCGACCTAAAGGCAGCCCTCGCCGAGGCACAGGAAGTGAAAGCAAACCGTTTCGGATATCAGGAGCTTGGCAAGAACAAGACCCTACTGATGATATTCTTCAACAACAGTCTGCGCACCCGCCTCAGTACCCAGAAGGCAGCAATGAACCTTGGCATGAATGTCATCGTGCTCGACGTGAATGCTGGTGCCTGGAAACTGGAAACTGAGCGTGGTGTCATCATGGATGGCGACAAGAGCGAGCACCTCCTGGAGGCCATCCCCGTGATGGGCAGTTTCTGCGACCTCATCGGTGTGCGCAGCTTTGCCGGACTGAAAGACCGCGACTACGACTATGCCGAGACCATCGTCAACCAGTTTGTGAAGTACAGCGGTCGCCCCGTGTTCGCCATGGAGACAGCTACCGTACATCCGCTCCAGGCATTTGCCGACCTCATCACCATCGAGGAACACAAGAAGGTGGCACGCCCCAAGGTAGTCCTCACATGGGCTCCCCACTGCCGCGCCCTGCCACAGGCTGTGCCCAACTCCTTTGCACAGTGGATGAATGCTGCCGACGTCGACTTTGTGGTTACTCACCCTGAGGGCTACGAACTCGACCCCAAGTTTGTGGGCAATGCCAAGGTGGAGTACGACCAGAAGAAAGCGCTCGAAGGCGCCGACTTCGTTTATGCCAAGAACTGGAGTTGTCCGGGCGTGACGAATCCCGCACAGTATGGCGAGATACTGAGCAAGGACATGAGCTGGACCATCGACGAGGAGCACATGAGCTGGACCAACGACGGTTGCTTCATGCACTGTCTGCCCGTACGCCGCGGTCTCATCGTTACCGACGATGTCATCGAGAGCAAGAACAGCCTTGTCATCCCGGAGGCTGCCAACCGCGAAATCTCTGCCCAGGTGGTCATCAAGCGTATGCTCGAGTCGCTGTAGGATAAGGACAAGCATAACACAACAAAAGCACATATCCAAGGCATCGCCCTTGGATATGTGCTTTTGTGCTTTCAGGGCGTACCGTCTGACTTTTCGCCTTAATGCATACTTGCCTTCGCCCTAATGCATACTTGCCTTCGCCCTAATGTATACTTACTCTTGCCCTGATGCAAAACCTTCAGAAGCCTAATGCAAACCACTTCGCCTAAGTTATATTTACCTAAATATAAGTTAGGCGTATATAAATATAAGTTATATTTAAGTAAATATAAGTTAGGCGAAGTTGTTGGTAGCTGGTTGCTTCGGGTTTTGTACTAAGCCAATTCTGGTTTTGTGCCCTTATGACTCTGGTTTTGTATCATCCTGCCTCATACCTCCTTAACGGCTCCGCCACGTTCTCGCTCTCCGTGAATGCGGCCACTGTACGTTGTTGTTTTTTTTGTGGTATAGTAATAATAAAAAAATAAGTTGGTACATTTCTCAGGACGCGAAGAAACAATTCCTTGCCTGAGTGGTACGGCGTGGGCGCCGTACCACTCAAGCAAGGGGGGCAAATCAGAAACTTGAGTATATCCCATCAGCAAATTGTACCAAGTTATTTTTTTACCGTCACATCGTGCAAATATTTGTTCCCTGAGTATATCTCTGACAGCAAACTTAGTGCTGCGAATGGAAGAGAAAAGCAGCGATGGAAGTTCTGTAAAAGCAGAAACTTCGGACTGGAACATTGTGCAAATGCTACATTCCAAGGCAAGTATGGTATTGTATTGATAAAGAAATATACAGATACATTACCAAATGGTTTTATTACCTTGCATGAAACCAATAATATAGGTGCCCCTACCATAGGTGTTGTTGGATTTTCCTATGATTATGAGTTGGAAAGACTTTCTGTTAATCCACAAAGATACAGAGAATAATCTAAAATACAAAACATTTATATCTACATGCCGTCATCATAAATGGGTAAAGTAAGCAAAAAGAGCGCTGCATGTTCTTTTATTACGATAAGTATCCGTACCTTTGCAGCCTTATAAGTAAGATAGAGAAACAGGAAATGGAAAAATATACGATACTGACACCCGGCAACAAAGGAACATTCCAGGAACGCCTCGGTGCCCTTTACCTTCAACTTGGAGCGTGGCTCGACACAGAGGCCATAGACGGACGCACCCTGCAATACTGCAAGGTGTTTCTCAGCGACTCGCAGAACCAGATGGCCGAGCTGGAGTCGTCTCCCCTTTATACGGAAATGCTCAGCACAGTCCGCCTCTCCGTAGTGGAACAGACTCCCCTCGACGGCAGCAAGGTGTCGCTCCTTGTCAAGACCGACGACCACGACGTGCCTGTGCTCTTCCACAGCATCCGACTTACCGAGGATGAGGCTTTGGACAAAGACTCCTATGAGCAGACGCGCATGATATTCGACAAGTATCTCCAGTTGCTCGCCGATACCGACCCTACGCTTACCATGGAGCGCAACTGTGTGCGTACGTGGATATATGTGTCGGGTATAGACGTAAACTATAAGGGAGTGGTGGAGGCGCGCAACGATGTCTTTGCCCAGCATGGCATGACAGCCTCTACCCACTACATAGCCAGCACGGGCATAGGCGGTGCCACCCCCGTGCGCCATGCCCTTGTGGCCATCGACTTCCTTACCGTGCCAGGCATACAGGAAGAGGACAAGAAGTATCTCCAGGCACTCGACCACCTCAACCCCACACACGAATACGGCGTGGCTTTCGAGCGTGGCACGCGCCTCACCCTGCCCGACAGGCAGAAGTATTTCATATCGGGTACCGCCAGCATAGACCACCACGGCCAGGTGATGTACGAGGGAGATGTGGTAAGGCAGACGGGCCGTCTGCTTGAGAACATCGGTGCCCTTCTCGCCGACGGCAATGCCACGATGAACGACATCTGCTATTTCCTCATCTATCTGCGCGACATCTCCGACTATCCTGCCGTAGACCGTATGATGAGCAGGCTCTATCCCTCTGTGCCACGTGTCATCCTCGAGGCGAGGGTGTGTCGTCCGGGGTGGCTGATAGAGATGGAGTGCATTGCCGCCAAATATCTCTGACGCCCGGGTGCACTATAAAACCTGAAAACCTATGAAAAGCCTGAAAAACTTCCTTGCACGCCATGGGGGCGGCATGCTCGTCGCCCTCTTTGCCTTGGGTTGTTTCTGCTTCTACCAGGGTTGGTACCGCTACCACTTCTTCTATCAGGAGCAGAACCAGCTCTTCCTCTCTACATCCTACTGGCTTGCCACTTATTTTGACAAGCCAGCCTGGCTTTCCTGTATGCTGGGCGACTGGCTCACGCAGTTCTACTACTATCTCTTTGCCGGTCCTGCCATCCTTGCTGCCGTCTTGCTGCTGGTAGGTGTGTCCGTGTACAGCGCCGTAGGCGAGGCAGGACTGAGGGGACGGTGGACAAGAACGCTCCTTGCCATAGCCGCCATGACGGTGGAGGCACTCTTCTCGCTCGACTACAAGTTTCGCCTTTGCAGTGTGCTGGCAGTAGCAGGGGGTGCCCTTAGCTACATCCTTTACCGTACCCTGCTGAAGGTGGTGGCCTTCTTGCTTACCCACCACAGTCTGAAGACCTGCAGCACGTCCGGCTTCCTATGGTGGTATAACGCTGTGGACTGTCTGCTTGTCGTCCTTGGTACGCTCCTTGCCTTTTGGCTGTTCGGCTATGGTGTAGCCTTGTTTGCCGTTCTGCTATTGGCAGGTTGCCTGTGGCAGATGGAACGCCGACAGATACTCCTGCGCACCGTGTTCCTTGCCTCGGCGCTGTGCCTCATCCCTTTGGGAAAGAAGGTGTGGCTGCTCGACGTGGAGGCTCTCTACTCGTGGCCGGGAACTGGGCGATTTGTCAAACCGCAGATGGAGTATGAAACGATATTCGGTGTGGATGCCGAATACCGTTTCGGCAATTACAATAAGGTGGTAAGTATGGTGGAGGCTGATGCAGCCCCCGACCAGTACAGCCTCTTCTACTATGACCTCGTCATGGCACAGCGCGGCCTCTTGCCCGACCGTCTTCTGCGCTATCGCTCCAATAACCTCGGCACATTGGAGACCATAGGTCCCGACACGCCTTCGCTGACCCTCCAGTTTCTTGCCGAACTGTACTGGACGCTCGGTGACATGACCTTTGCCGAAAGGGCTGCCATGCTCGCCTGTGTCGGTTCGCCGGACAACCGCAACATACGTATGACAAAACGTCTGGCGGAAATAAATATGGTGAAGGGCGACTGGGCGGCAGCACGCAAATACCTGCGCGTCCTGCAGCATACATGGGTATGGCGGCAGTGGGCTGCCGGCATGCTGCACACCATAGGCTGTGGCAAGTTGGCCCCTTCGCTCAAGGCATATCTCCAGAAACCGACGAACAGTACCGATACGCTCCGTCTTAACGACAATGGGTATGTCATCATGCACGAGCTGCTGGAGAGCAATGCCGACAACCGTGTTGCCCTCGACTATCTGCTCTGCAGCGACCTCCTGCTCAAGGACATGGAAACCTTCAAGAGAGACTACGACCGCTTCTGCCTGCAGCAGAACAACAGTATGCCGAGCTGCGTAAAGCTTTACCAGGAAGCCCTCATGGTCTATCTGGCAGGAACCGATGCTCCTCCCGAAGATTGGCAGAAGTACATCACGCAGCCGGACATCCTGCAACGCTTCCGCCAGTATAACAGCCAACGGGGTAGCGAAGCCTTCCGTGACACCTACTGGTATTACTTCGACAAGGTTCCCGCCCTGAAGCTCGCGACAAAACACACCAATAATTGAACCCATAGATGATGAAACATATCGCATATACACTGTTGCTGGCCTGCCTGCTGGCTTCATGCTCTGCAGGGCATGAGAATGCCGTAAAGCAGAACCGTCTGCCACACATATACCCCGACTATGCCGGGGTGACGATACCGGTAAACATAGCACCGCTCAACTTCTTGCTCCGTGACAGTACCGTGACGGAGACGGAGGTAGTGCTGACCTGTACGGGGACTGCTGCTGCAGAAAATGGCGGGCAGCATTCGCTCTCCGTTACGGGACATGGCAACGCAGTGCAGTTCGGCATGGACGAATGGAAGAGCTTTTTGCGGAAAGCTGCCGGCGGAAAGGTAAGTGTGCAGGTGTATGCCTGTGGCGAGGACGGAGTGTGGAAGGAATACAAACCCTTTTCGTGGAACGTGACAGGCGACAGCATAGACCCTTACCTTACCTATCGCCTCATAGAACCCGACTATGAGGCATGGAACAAGCTGCAGATAAAGCAGCGGTGCATAGAAAACTGGGACGAGAAGACCCTTGCCGACCACAACCTGCAGGAGAACCGCTGCATGAACTGCCATGCCTTTGGCAATCAGGACGCAAGGCTCAGCATGATGTATGTAAGAGGATCGGGGGGCGGTGCCATACTCAACCGCAACGGCCGTCTGCGCAAGCTCGACCTCAAGACCGACTCGCTCGTCTCCTCTAGTGTATATTACGGGTTCAGTCCTTCGGGCAGGTATGTCACCTTCTCTACCAATGTCATCATACCCGCCTTTCATGCCAATGCTGCCAAGAGGCTGGAGGTGTACGACACCAAGAGCGATGTATACGTGGCTGATCTTGACCGCAACCTCATCCTTTCCTCGCCGTTGACCTGTGATACGGCACGGTTGGAGACATTCCCCACCTTCTCGCCCGACGGCAGATACATCTATTACTGCGTGGCAGACAGGGACGGGCTGCGTACCGAAAACCTGAAAGGACTGCATTATAACCTCGTCAGAATACCGTTCGATGAACGTACAGGCCGGTTGTCTTGCGATGCGTCACAGGTGGATACCCTCTACAAGGCCCGGTCGGTATGCCATCCGCGCATCAGTCCCGACGGCAGGTTCCTCCTTTTTACCGTAGCCGACTACGGCACTTTCCCCATCTGGCATCCCGAGGCAGACCTCTGCATGATAGATCTGCGGACGGGTAGGGTAGACAGCTTGCCAGCAGTGAACAGCCGGCGCAGTGATACCTATCACAGTTGGGCGCACAACAGCCGCTGGTTTGTCTTTGCCAGCAAGCGTGACGACGGGCTGTACGGAAAACCGTACTTCTGCTATGTAGACCGCAGGGGCAAGGCGCACAAGCCTTTCCTGTTGCCGCAGCAGTCGCCCTCCTTCTATGATGACTGCCTAAAGAGTTTCAATATTCCGGAACTGAGCCGTGGCTCTGTACCCTACGATGCCGTGGATATTGAAGAGGCGATGAGGTTGCCGGCAGAGAAAATCAAGTGAGAAAGGCAACGATGGGACGAAACTTGGTACGGCGCCCCCGCCGTACCACTCAGGCTCTTTGCCTATAAGAAATTATTACTATCTTACGTTGATAATCTTGTGTTGCTGCAAGGAGAGTTGCCACTGGGGGTGGGCCAAGGCAAAGGCGATGGTCTGTCGGAGAATGTCCGTATTGCGTGCCTTGTCGCCCACATCGCAGGGCTGTACGTAGTAATAGTCGGCGGCAATGCCGCAGTCGGACACTTCATGCTTGCCGTCGAATACTACCTTTACCTCCTGGGCACGCTTTATTACGGGTGTGCCTTGAGCTACAAATGCCGCCTTGGGCGAACAGGTTATCCAGTCGATGCCTACGGGTATGGGGTGTGTGCCGTTGGTCTCCATGGAGAGGTAATAGCCGTGGGTATGGAACAGTGCGGTCAGACGCTCGTCCAGTTGCAGCGTAGGCTCACCGCCTGTAAAGACAATAAACCTGCAGCATGGGGAGAGCTTCTGCACCTCCTGAAGAATGCCGTCGGCTGTCATCTCCGTAAAGTCATTGAAGTCGGTGTCGCAGAACGGGCATTTCAGGTTGCAGCCGCTGAAGCGCACAAAGACAGCAGGTCTACCAGCCCATCTGCCTTCGCCCTGCAGCGAATAGAATATCTCGTTGACGCGGTACATGCCCATTACAAGGCCTCCTTTCCGTCCGTCTTCGCATCATCGCAGTAAACTGCCACATTGCCCTGGCTCTCCTGTACGATGGCTTTGTAACATTCGGGTATCTGGTTGGTGACCCACCGGGCAATGTTCTCGGCTGTGGGGTTGAATGGCAGCAACTCGTTCAGGTTGCCGTGGTCCAGAAAATCGTGGATACGGTGCTTGATGTGTGTAAAGTCTACCACCATGCCGTCTTTGTTCAGTTCTTGCGACTTGCAGAACACGGTAATGGTCCAGTTGTGCCCGTGCAGGTTGGTACACTTGCTGTCGTAGGATAGGCTGAGCCGGTGGCAGGCCGATATCTCCATCTTCTTGGATACGTAATACATCTTTCTTCTCTATTTGGTTGCAAAGTTACGGATAATAGGCGGAGAAACCATACTATTCCTTTACTTTTTTACCTTTTACCTTTGTCTCTTTCCGTTTGTCGCTCATGATTTCGATGCCTGCCGGGCGGGCGTCAAAGTCGACGGGGCGTGATGTGAAGTCGGGTGTGTTGTACGAGTCGAGCAAACGGTCATAGTATTCCTTGGGATTGCATTGGGGCAGGAGGAAGGGCTTGCTCACGTTGCCCTTGTCATCGATGCAGGCCAGGTAGAGGCGCGTGTAGAGTCCGTCGCCACGCCGCGAGGTGAAGACAAACCAGTGGGAGTCGACGCTCCAGTTGTGCCAGCTGTCAGCCTTGTCGCTGTTGGCGGCAGTAAGGGGACGTGCCTTGCCCGTCTTCAGGTTCAGCAGCCACTGGTTGCTCTCGTCGTGCCATACGGAGAAATATCCGTAGTCGGAGAGGGTGAACATAAGGTATTTGCCGTCGTAGGATGGGCGTGGCCACGTTACGCTTTTTCCCATCTTCACGGCATTGAAAATGGTGTCTACCTTGTTGCCGAAAGTACCCTTGTCGGGGTCGAAGCTGATTTTACAGAGGTTGTACTTCTCGTCCTTGTAGTGGAGCGGGTAACTCTGCTGCCGGCACGTCATGAAGTAAAGCGTCTTGCCGTCGGGCGAGAAGACGGGACAGTTCTCCGAATAGTCTTTGGTGGAGAGCAGGGGGGTGGTGAGTATCTCGTGCGTAGCAGGGTTGTAGACAAGAATGTCCGATGACAGGTCGAATACCTCTATCCGCTTGTCGGGGACGGCATGGAAACCCTGGCGCGTCTGGTTAGTGCTGTAGGCGCAGTATTTGCCGGAGGGGTGCCAGTAAGGATAGACCATAGAGCCGCCCAACTCGTCGTTGGCGGCCTTGAGCCATTCGCGTTTTCCGTGCTGTTGTACCATGGTGGCACCATGCTCGCCGCGCACATGGAAGGTAAACTGACTGGGGTTGGTCTTGTTTGCGGTATGGCAGTTGTAGCATAGGCCGCCTGTCTGTGTGTTCTCGATGATGGGCGTCTCGTCAAAGTTGGCAAGGTTGCGCTGGTAGATGCCCATCTTACTGTACACCTCGTAGCCGGGAGCTATGCGGCGGTAGGTAAGTCCCCATTCCTTCAGCTCGTAAGGACTTACCCGAATGTCGAAGTCCTTGTATTGGGTCCACTTCCCGTCTTGCTCTACACAGACGGTGACCGTGAGTTTGCCGCCCTTGTTCTGTACCAGCAGGTTGTGCCACTCGTCTATGTCAAATTCGGCATGGTCGCCGTTGGTGTGCAGTTCGCCACCTATTGAACCTTTTACCACGACATCCACCGTTTCGCAGTTGCCGCCCGTATAGTTGAAGTTGAGGGGAGCGATGCCTACGGGTACCGTTACCCCTGTATAGTCAGGGAATATCTTGGGCAGGCGGTTTGACTTGGTGGGGGTTTCGGGCAGCGAACTGCATGACACCAAGAAGGCAAGCGCCATCAGTAGGGTGTATACTTTCTTTATGTTTTTCGTCATCATCTTACTTCGTCTTTAGCCATCATGTAAAACCAGAATGTATTCTCGAAAGCGCTCAACTGCTCCTTGCTCTTTCCGCTGTTGGCATAGGTCTGGGCAAAGTCACGGAAGTGCTGTTCTGTCATGGGATTGAGGAATCCCTGCGGTGGCTGTTGGTGTTGCTGCATGCATGCCAGAGCCACGCCCTCCTGTATGGCTTGTGGGTTATACTGCTTGTAGTTCTCTATAATGGGCAGGTACAGCATGAATTTCTGTAGGTCGCGCTCCATAAGCGGATAGACCGCCAGGTACTGCAGGGCAAGTGTGTTCTCCTTGTTCTGCATGAAGAGCAGACCGAGTATCTTGTCTGCCTCCGTCTCGCTGTAGAGGAAGTCTTCCTTCAGGTGGCAACGGCGCATGTATCCGTACACCGGATGTTGGTCGACGGCCTTCCTGTTGTCAGCCAATGCCATCATCCTGTCGGCCCATTTACGGTAGAACATCGTTTTCTGCAACAGCCGCAAGTATTTTACAGCCACGTCGTATTGCCCGTTGATGATGTTGGTCTCCGCCAGACGTTTCATGATACGGGCACTCTTGTTGTAGTTGGGGATAGCCTCCTGTGCCTCGAAGGCAAACCGCTGTGCCGTGTTGGTCATGCCCAACAGGTAATAGACCTCGCTGGCAGAGAGGGCAGAGAAATGGTGGCGCTCGAAGCGAGGCAGCAGTCCTTCGCCACCGTTCTGGTAGAAGTGGAAAGCCCTGTCGCCCAACTGCTGGGTCATGCCTAACGCCAGGTTGGTGACGCTTACGCTCAAGGGCAGGTCGGGCATGTGCTGCTCTGACTTCCTGATGATGTCGTCCCAACGTTGCAGACGGACCAGATAGTCGTATTCTATCAGGTCGTACTTCCGGGCATCGTATGCCACAGGCTTCAGTCCGCACAAAAGGGCGGCTGTTGCTACGATGCATGCCGCATAGAGGTAGCGGGCGGGCCTGCTGTGGTGTTGCGGCATGCTGCACATGACAAACGGCAGTATGACGGCCAACAGCTCCGGCAGCAACAGCAGACGGAAGAAGACACCCGGTATGCGGTAATAGTCTATGCCGTAAAACAACTGTACCAGGGGATAGGGAAGCCATACGGACGAGAGCAGGACTGTGCCGAGGGCATAGACTGCCATAAGTGCCGAGGTGGCGAAGGCTGTCCATCGGGATGACCTTGTGCGGAACTCCACCATAGCCATGTACACCACCGCCATCAGCACTACCGGTCCCAACAACCAATAGCATACGGGTATCATGACGAGGGCGTAGACCCGGCGTGGAATGTCTCGCTTGGGGTATGCCGTCAGTATCGCCAACTGTAGGGCGAATGCCACGATGAAGGACATCATCACGTTCTCGTCGCCCATGGCAAGCCACAGGATGGCGGAAGGTACAAAACTCAGGGCATACCACCGTGGACGTGCCTCCTTGCTGTTCTTGACGGCCAATAGCCATACTGCCTGCTGTATCAGTACATAAAGCAGAGCCAGCAGCAGGGCACCGACGGTCACCATATTATAGAACTGTACCAGAAATTCACCAGCGTACCTGGCCAGTCCGCCGGGCTGTGCCATGTGCGAGACGAAATAGTCGGTGTCCAGCAAGAACAACTGGTACTGCTCGTGCCAGGTAAGGGCAAAGGGGTATAGGCATCGCCAAAAGGCGAAGACAAGCACCCCGAAGAGCAGGGGGGCCAGGATGTGCCTGTATTTAGCTATTTGTTTCATCATAGTGTAAGATGTTTGACCGTTGAGGCTGTCATGGTCTGAGTGTTACCTTGGGGCGATGGTCGGAGAATACCTGCCGGCGAGTTTCGCGGATGTCCAGTTCTACACGCGTCTTTGTAAAGTCGGGCACGTTGTAGGCATCGAACAGGTCGTGGTAGTATTTCTGCGGGTTGCGCTGGGGCAAGAGGAATGGCTTCGAGGCACGTCCGTGCTTATCGATGCAGGAGAGGTGCAGGCGTGTGTGCATGCCGTCGCCGCGCTTGCTGGCGAAGACAAACCAGTGGGAGTTGCTGCTCCAGTTGTGGTAACTCTCGCTCTGGCTGCTGTTCACAGCAGTAAGCGGAAAGGTCTCGCGCGTCTTGAGATTCATCATCCACAGGTCGGCATCGGGCTGTACTATCGGGAAATTGCTGCGGCTGCAGCGTGTGTACATCAGCCACTTGCCGTCGTACGAGGGGCGTGCCAGCACATAGCTCATGTCGGTCTTCGGACCGTTGAGGAGCGTGTCCACCTTCTCGCCGAACCTTCCCGTGCTGGCATCGAAGGTTATGCTCACGAGCGAGCATTTCACCTTGAGGTATTCGGCTGGTACGCGGCACGCCTTCGACGTACTATAGTAGAGGGTCTTGCCGTCGGCACTGAAGGCCGGGAATATCTCCAGCCAGTCGGGTGTTATCAGTTGGGGGGCTGTGACGAGTTGGTTGTTGTGGGTGTCGAGTACGACGATGTTGCTGAAGTCGTGGTACACCTCTATGGGCTTGTATGTGCCTACGAAGAAACACTGGTGTACGGCATTGGCGGCATACGCCACGTAGCGGCCGTCGGGATGCCAGTAGGCATAGCTGCCTGCCGCCTTGGTAGAGTCGGTACGGGTGTCTATCCACTGCTGTCTGCCGTCCTTCATCACCAGTGTGCCGCCGCCCTCGCCGCGTATCTGTGCCGTAAGCTGGCGCGGGTCGGTGCGGTTGGCGGTATGGCAGTTGAAGCATCTGCCGGGCAGGGCTGTCTCTGTCATGATGGGTGTTTCGTCGAAGGTGTGGATGTCGCGCTGGTAGATGCCGATGTCTCCGCCTACCTCGTAGCCCGGAGCTATGCGGCGGTAGGTAAGTCCGTAGTCGTCGAGGCGGTAGGGACTCACCTTCATCCTGAAGTCCTTGTATTGTGTCCACTTGCCGTCCTTGCGTGTGCAGACGGTAAAGGTGATGGTGCCGCCTGCGTTCTGCTCGGTCAGTTGGTGCCAGTCTTCGATGGCGAAGTCTGCCCACTCGCCGCTTACGTGCAGCTCGCCGCCTTTGCTTCCTTTCGCCACTACGTCTACCACGTCTACGGTGTTGTCCGTTACATTGAAGTTGAGTGGAGCGATGCCTGCAGGGATGGTAACCCCGATGTAGTCGGGATAGATGGAGGGGTAGTGGTTTACCTTTACAGGATGCTCTACCGTCGGTGTACACGAACCGAGGGAAAGCAGGGCTGCTGTAAAGATGGTGTATAACGTTGTTCGAACAGCGTTAAAACGGTATTTTAATGTTTTTCTCATTCTGTACCTCCTTTCTGGCGGTTCATCATTTGTCTTGCATATTCGGCATAGGGCGAGCCGGGCACATTGCCGTGGTTCTGTATGCAGGTAAGCGCATCCTGGTAGCCTATGGGCATCTGACTGTAACCGCCGTATTGCTGTACCCAACTGCCATAGCGCATAAATCCATCGATGTCGCCCTTCAGGAGCATCTGCCCCATAAAGTAGTCGAGCGCCATCTTGTTGTCAGGGTTGTTGATGAAGAGCAATCCTATCATCTTGTCTATCTCGGCATAACTGTATATCATGTCTTTCTGGAAGCGCATCCTGCGTGCCCGTCCCATATCAGGGTCGTGGCTGATGGCGGTCTTGTTGCCCAGCAATGCCTCTGCCTTTACCGCCCAGTCGCGGTAGAAGAGCGACTGCTTCAGAATATCGATATTCTTCAGTGCAACCTTGTAGTTTCCGTTCACAATTTGACATTCCGTCATGCGTTTCATCAGTCGCCCGCTCTTCCTGCCGTTGAGGATGGAAGCCTGCAGGTCGGTGGCATAGCGCAGCGAGGAGTTGACCAAACCGAGTTGCCAGAATGCCTCCATCGTGGGGTACATGGACATGTTGTCTCTGGTGCGGGGAGCAAGGAGCGCATCCTCACCGCTCTGGTAGAAGGTAAACATACGGTCGGCAAGTTGGCGGGTCTTGGCAAGGGCAAGGTTCACGCAGTTGCTGGTATATGCCACTTGTACTTGTCCTCGTTCTGCATCGTGGATGATGTCATCCCATCTGGCCTCCCTCACCTGCCAGTTCATCTTGAGCAGGGCATAGAGGTCGCTGTCATAACCGTACTTCTGCCCCGGATACTGCATGGGTACACGGTAATAGTTGATGCCGAGCAAGACCGAGCGCAAAGGATATTGTACAAGCAGTGTGTTGTAGCAGGCCAACTGTACAGCCAGTAGGTAAACTATCGCCAAGGGATAGGCTATGGCGAAGCGAGGGAGTATGCCCTTCCTTGCCTTTGCCAAGAAGTAAACTGCCCGCAGTATGGCGTAGAGCCACGTGGCACCTCCACCTATAAGCCAAAACAGGATGGGTATCAGCAGAATGTCCACTAATGCAGTCTTTGCTCCCCATCTCTTTGCGGCAACATTCATCTGCCATGTTGCCAACAAGGACAGTGTCAATGCCACGGGGAACGCGAGCAATACCTCGATGTCGCCCATCATAGCCAGAAGCCAAAGGCTTGGCAAGAGGGCGATGACATTCCAATACCACTTTAGCGGATGGACCGCATAGCTTCGCATTACGGCATGGGTAAGCGACAAGAAGGCTACGAAGAGTAAGGCCAGAACAGCAGCTCCTATCCATGGCACATAGTAAAACTGTACCAGAAACTCGCTGATATAGTCGGCAAGACCACCTGCCACACTCAGGTCATGGCAGAAGTAGTCAGTTGTCCACAGGAAGAGCTGGTTCTGCTCCTGATAGCATAGTGCCTGCGGATAGATGCAATACCAGAAGAGGAAGACGGCCAAGCCGAACAAGAGGACAAGGGCTTGTCTGCCGTATCTCGGGAAAAACTGTTTCATGGATGTGAAGGTATGTGTAGGATAGGTTTGGCGTGGCAGAAACATTACTTGGCAGAGGGATACATCTTCTGCAGGTAGTCCTTGAAGATGCCGGGTGTCATGCGTGCGGCAAAAGCCTCGTTGTAGGAACGCAAGGCTTTCTGCAGCTCCTTGCCTTCGGTCATGAGCAGTTCGTTGCTGCCCGATTGGGCTGCCTGCATCCTCAGTTTGTTGTATGTCCGGTTAAACTCCATGATACGGTCTTTCCATACTTGTAGGGAGTCGTTTTGTGGTGTGCCGGCTGAGGTGCTGTTGGCTCCTATCGTAACCTGTATGTTGCCCGGCTCGGAAACAACGAGGAGGTCTTGTGCGCCCTCGCGGTAGTGGTAGTCTACGCGGATGATCTTCATCTCGGCAGTGTCGGCGGTAAACTCAAACTTGCCGTCCTGAATGACAACGGAGTCGACATGGGCTGCATCCTGCGGACCGAACATAGGGACGAGGAATATCCTCTTGCCGTCCCAGAGGCTCGACTCCATCGTGCCGTGTATGCGGCATGCCTCCTTGGCGGTTGCCTTGCATCCGGTCATCACCATGGTGCTGACCATTGTTGCCAAAGAGAAAAGTGTAAGGGTAATTTTTTTCATAAGTGTGTTCGGGTATTGAGTGGGTTGATGGTTTAGTGTTGTTAGACGATACAAATGTACAAAGAATATTTGTAACCTCCAACTCTTTGCCCGTAAAACCATGCCTGCGGAAGTAAAAAGGAAAAGCCCCGACTGTATCACAGCAGTCAGGACTTAACCTATCTTATATTATAATCACAACGATTATCTGTCGTTCATGAGAAATAGCCAATAGAACCATTCTCGTCGATTACAAACGTATCTCCATCTTTCAATGTGCCTTGTGCAGTATTGCATTGTGTGAATCCGATGGTTTCTATTACCTTATATGTTCCATATTTGATGAAATAGTAAAAAGGATGTATGCTTCCGTCTATTCGCCATTTCTTTCCTTCAGAATCTTGAATGAGCATAGAAGTGTTGGCACCCAATGCAAAAATAACTTTACATGTCCTTTTGGTGTTTGAATTGAGGAAGTGTTGCTAGCACAGACTCTTTCAAAAGAGTATATCTTTTCAACTTCTTCTACAGCGTTAAATGACATATAGCCAAGGTCTTTTCCAGAGAATTTGCTACCCACAACCAAAGTGGTATATGCAGTGTTACAATACTTCATGTTTGTCATTTCAACAACGGTATATTCTCCGTCTGGTATGAAATACATGTATGGAGGAACCCCAAAACCTCTTGATTCCAAGACAAATTGTTCTCCGTTGGCATTTTCTATAGTCATCGTCGGAATCTGGGTACATGTCGTGTTTTGTGCAAAAACAACTTTAGTGCAACCAGATGGAGTAGGAGTCGTTGTATCTGTTGCCAGAACCTTTTGTAAGGTTCCGGCAACAGTGCTTGAAATACTCCAGACGAACATAATCGAAAGGAATAATAGCTTTTTTATATTACATAGTTTTCTGCTTTTCTATTTCTTGGCTTTGAATGCCCACCAGGTAGCTTCACCCCAGTTACCAGTTTCTTTTTCAGCAAACACTAATTTGAGATGTTCGTCGTCCAACTGCATCACTTCGAATTCGGTAGGAGTGAGAATCTTTCCTTTGATGAGATTTCCATCATCATCCTTGTATGCATTGATTTGGAATGGGAACAGCAATGCTCTTGCTGTTACGCTCAAGGTACCTATTGCCCAGACATCATCTCCATTGTAGGTGGGGGTCATGTCAAACCCCAATACGCCTTCGGTGCCTATAGGCTTTCCCTCAGGTGTGTATTTCTGGATTTTTGTACCTGCAAATGTGAATATCATATAAGCATCCCGACTTTCCTCACCAACGGCGCCTTTGTCTGAGTGTTTGGCTAACTGACCAGTCAACTCGTCAGGGTCGCAAGCAAACCAGATGCCGTTTCCTTCATTGACAAATGATGCGCCTGAGCCGGCTTTGTAACCCATGTTGCCCCATGCACCTCCATTGCTGCGGAATTCGGTATCCCATGTCCAAGCCTTTTGCCCTTTACCGAAAAGGTATCCCCACTGAGGTTCTACCGGATACTTATCCGAAATCTTGTCGATGGTTACCGGGAAAGGTACTTCCGTAACTGTTCCGTCGGCATTAAAAACTTTGCATATAATGCTCTGCTCGCCTGTCACTAGCATCTTGAAATCAGCGTCCTGTTTCTTCACATTCTGTATGCCGTTTGACCACATCACGGGAGTAGGAGCACTGCATGTAGCGATTACATGGTTGATATTCTTGCCGTTTTCCTGCTCAACGGTGATGGTGCAATATTTCTTTATTTGGTCTGGTGTAAATGTAGGTTGGTCTAACTTTTCGTTGTCGCAAACTGGATTGCACGCAGCAAACAAACCTAAGCCTACAGCTAAACATAATATGAGCTTCTTCATAAGTTTACAGTGTTAGAATTGATTAATATACAGGTGTACCACTCATGTTGGCGTCAGTGGTGTTCCAACCCGCATTTTGCTTCAGTATGCTCTCATCATTCACCTTGCGAATCTCGGTAGGCGGTATGGGGAGGAAACCGTTGGTTTCGGCATAGCGTTTTGCCCAGGAAGAAGAGGCATGACTCATGGTCTTCCATGTTCCGGTATAGTTTACTCGCTGTCCCTGCTTGGCCTTTTGCAAGGCTTGCGCTGCTTCGCAGTTCTCTCCGGCATCCTTGCCTGACCAGCGGCGCAGGTCATTGAAACGGAGACCTTCGAAGGCAAGCTCATGTTTGCGCTCATTCTTGATGTTCGCCCAGGAATAAGTGGTATCATCGAGCCCTGCGCGCCTACGTACTTCGTTCATGTATAGTGGGTCTCCTGTCAATTCTGTCAGCATCAGAAGAACATCTGCATAGCGGATAAGGACGATGTCGGCAAAGTGGTCACCCTGCATGGAGTTGCCGTTGTTGTTGCTATAGCCATCCTGGATACATCCCCACCAAGTGTAGTGGCTGCTGTGGTCACCCCAATTAGTCTTGCTGCAAGTTACAGGCAACATCTTCTTGTTGTACAGACCTGTTTCCTCTGTGCAGGAGGTGGTGTAGGCAAATTTTTTCAACTCTTCTTCGCAGTTCAGGATTGATGCAGTTTTGCGGATATCGTTGTCAGGCCATTCTGACCACATGCTCTGCGTGACAGTGCCCTGTCCCCAGCCTTGTCCGAACGGGAAAGTCTCTATGCCGCCGTTCTCGTTTTTGTCAGCATCTGCATCGCAACGGAGTCCTTGATACAGGGATGTCATGTTCGTATAGCCCATGGCGGTGGTGCCTTGCCATGAGGCAGCGTTCATAAACTGTATCTGGAACAACTGCTCGCTGTTGCCGTTGCCTGCCCATTCGAGAGGATAACCGTCTCTTCCGATGACGCCTTTCGTATAGTTGTAGTCGTCCACCGTCAGATCGTTGGTGTACTGCCAAAGGTTGCGGTAGTCCTTCACCAAGGTGTAAACGCCGTATTTGTGAATGTCTTCCAGCGCTTTAATGACATCGGCTTTTTGGAGGGTGCCACCACCAGGCAATTTGACTGCTTCCAAGTCTTTTCCTGCCAGTTCACCTGCTTTCTTGTAGAATCCCTGATAGAACATATAGGCACGTGCCAATAATGCCACTGCAGCTTCGCTTGTAGCATGTCCGTTTCCCTGTACGCTTCCCACGATAAGGTTCGATGCGTTGATGAGGTCTTCGAAGATATGCGGATAAATGACATTTTCTGCGCTTACCTGAGGACATGGGTTGGGACGGCTTACTTCCCAATAACCAGGAATGTCGCCGAACATCTGGGTGCCCCAAAGATAATACAGGGCGCGGAGGAAGTATGCCTCGCCAAGAAGCTGATTGCGTGTCAAAGTGTCTGTACCCCATGAAATGTTGTCAATGGTGTAGATGATAGTATTCGTACGGGCAATTCCCTGATATGTAACAGCGAAGGCTTTGTCGTAAAGCGACTCCTTGCTGGTCATAAGGTGGGATATGGCGTGGCACTCTACGTCTCCAGTGCCGCCGCCACCGTTTTGCTCGTCAGACATCAGGCCCCAGACAAAGTAGGGACTTTGCAGCGGGTCTTGGCAATAGGCGTTCAAGGTGGAATATGCACCGCCTAACTCTTTGCTTACGTCTGTCTTGTTCGCAGGGAAGTTCCCTGTGTTTTGTGTTGTATAGCTTGTGACATCCAACTGGTCCTCGCAAGAAGCAAATGCCATCGCAAGGCAGACAGCTGCTGTCAGTAGTATATTGAATTTTCTCATGTTGTTCGTTTTTAAGGGTTGTTGACTTAGAACTTGATATTAACACCGAACAGGTAAGTGCGGCTTGTAGGATACAGACCTACGTCAATGCCAGATGCCCATGAGTCCTTGCCTCCGTTGGAGCCAACTTCAGGGTCTACGCCTGTGTAGCTTGTGATGGTTGCAATGTTCTGAGCCTGGAAGTACAGACGCAACTGCTGGAACGGTGATTTCTTCCACAACTTGTTGAAGTCGTAACCCAATGTGATGTTCTGGATTCTGAAGAAGTCGGCATCCTGCATGTAGCGTGTAGATACCCACTGCTCGTTGGTAGTACCCACAGCAAGGCGTGGCTGGGTATTGCTGGTACCTTCGCCGTGCCAACGCTCAAATACGTCGCGGGTGTAGTTGAGGTACTGGTTGGCGAGTAATGCTGTGCGGTAGCATTGCATTACCTGCATGCCAAACTGGCCGGAGCCTGTCACACTGAAGTCGAGCCCCTTCCAGTCGAATCCGATGGTAGCACCTAAGGTGAAGTCGGGATGCGGGTTGCCGATGTTGTGGCGGTCCTTGTCGTAGTCGATGACACCGTCGCCGTCGTAGTCGTCCCATATCATGTCGCCAGGCTGTGCACTTTCAAGGACAGCCTTGCCGGCAGCGCGTGCATCATCTATCTGCTTCTGGTTCTGCCAGATGCCGGAATAGGACATGCCGTAGAAGTAGCCGATAGGCTCGCCTACCTGTACGCGGCTTACGTAAGAGGAGTTCTGGAACAAAGCATCGGTGCTGCCTGTGATGTACTCTATATTCTGCAGGCGAGTAACCTTGTTCTTATTTGTGGCAAAGTTCACGTTGGCACGGTAATTGAAGTCCTTGCCGATTTTGTCATTCCAGGACAATGCCAATTCGATACCTGTGTTCTCGATATCACCACCGTTGACGTAGGGCGCCCCAGTATCGCCTACACCCATAGTCCATTCAATAGGGGCCTGCACCAGCCAGTCCTTGGTCTTCTTCTTGTACCAGTCGAAGTTGACACCGAGGCGCTGGTCAAGGAAACGGGCATCGAAACCTAAATCGAGCTGCTCGGATGTTTCCCATGTTACCTTTTCGTTGGCAATATTCTTGGCAAAGGCACCGCTGGAGTATGACTTGTTCGACAATGTGGTGGGCACATCGCTCGAGAACTTGTATGCGTAGTCGGCATAAGCTGTAGGAGACATGGCTATCTGGGCAAGGTACTGCAGATCGTCGATGGCATCGTTACCGTTCTGGCCCCAAGATGCGCGGATCTTGAAATAGTCAAGCCAGCTCTTGGTGGCATCCATGAACTTCTCTGACGATACGAGCCAGCCGGCAGATACAGAGGGGAAGTAACCCCAGCGGTGACCGCGGGCAAACTTGGACGATTCGTCGGCACGAAGTACAAACGTGGCCATATACTTCTCGTCATAGTTCCAGTTGAGACGTCCGAAGAGGGAGAAACGGGCACTGTTCAGGTTGGGGTATCCGCTGAAACCTGTAATGTTGTCGGCATTGTAGTTGGATAGCCAGTTGTAGTCGAAACCTCTGAAAAGCAATGAATTCACGCTGGAGTTGCCGCTGTCTACTTTTGTGGAGGCTGACATGTTTACCCCCCATGAGCTCTTGGAGAACTCCTGACCAATCATCACGTCAATGCTGTTCTTTTTCAAGAACTGCGGAAGTTTGTATGACAAGGTCTGGTTGAACATGTAGCTTGAACTCTGCGACATGCTTTGGGAAACACTAAAGTCACTGGTTGCATCTGTATTGCTTACAGAGTAAGGCTGGGTGCCCGAGCGGGAATTGCTTGAACTGTAACCCGTATTGAACGTAAACTTGTAGTTCAGGTCCTTTATCGGCTGGATCTGTACGTAGAATGTGGCACCTACGCCAAAGCTCCGGTTCTCGTTCATACTACTGTATTCACCGTTCATCAAACCGTTCAACGGGTTGAAGTATATCATCGAACTGAAGTCGTCTTTGTACTGGGTGTAGGTCGTCAGGGAGCCATCTGCATTGTAGGCTGGTGTCAGGGGAGATGCCGTATAGGTGGGCTGCATGATGTTCCAGTAGCCGTTGCCTTCGGGCAGGTCGTGCGACTTGGTATACCAGTAGGAGATGTTCTCACCGATGGTAATGATGTCGTGGGTCTTGCCTTTCAGCAGGATGTGCTCAGAGTTGATGCGGCCTGTGTAGCGCTTGTAGTTGGAGGCGTTGCTTGCGCCCATGATTCCTTCGTTGCTTGTGTAGCTCAGGCCCATGGAGAACTTGCTCCTCTCCGAACCGCCAGTGAGGTTGAACGTGTGGTTCATCTGTACGGCGTTCTTGTTGCGGTAAAGGTCAAACCAGTCGGTGCCTTCCCAGCCGTTCAGAACCTTCTCGTAAACGTCGTTAGGCAGCAGAGAGGCCCAGTTGGTGGTGGTTCCGTAAGTGTTGAAGTTGGTCTCGTTGACTATCTGCATGTATTCCTGTGCGTTCAGGGTAGAAGGACGGCGGTATGGGTTGGACCATCCGATGTAGCCGTCGTAAGAAGCCTGTATCTTGCCCTGCTTGCCCTGTTTCGTGGTGACAAGGATGACACCGTTGGCGGCTGCCACACCATAGATGGCTGCTGAGGCTGCATCCTTCAGTACGTCGATACTCTCGATGTCACCGGGGTTGAGACCGTTCAGACCGTCATTGGCTGTGCCGGACAGAATGCCGTCGATGACAAGCAACGGAGAGGAGGTACCCATGGTTCCGACACCACGGATGTTTACTTTGAAACCCTTGCCTGGCTGGGCTGATGACTGTGTAATCTGTACGCCCGGTGTAGAGCTCTGCATGGCTGTAAGGGCATTGGTGGTGTTCAGTTTGGCGATGTCGTCACCCTTTACCTGTACGGTGGCACCGGTGACGAGCTTCTTCTTCTGTACGCCATAACCGACAACAACCACTTCCTCGAGTGACTTGTCGTCGTTCTGTAATGTAATGTTGAAGTTGGACTGGTTGCCTACTGCTATTTCCTGTGTCTTGTAGCCGATGTAGGTGATAACGATGGTGGCGCCTGGCTTTACGCTGAGGGTGAAGTTTCCGTCAAGGTCGGTTACGGCTCCGTTGCTGGCATTGCCTTTCTCCACAACACTTGCTCCGATAATGGGACCGTCAGCATCGACAACGTTACCGGTAATTTTCTTGGCTTGCTGCACGGAGTTGACTGACTCATACGGTGGGGCGGCAAGGGCAGACGTGGTGTAGCTCATGCCCAATGTTGCCAATGCTCCCACAAGCAGCATTGATTTCTTCAAGTTTAGGCTCATACTTTAGTTTTTAGGTTATACGGTATTGTTCTGTTCGGCAGACTGGCAGCTTGGCAGCCAGCCGTTGGCTTGCATCCTGTCGCTTGGACTGGGTGCACGAATCTTTTACTTAGTTGGGGTTTCTGTTTTTGTCAGTTAGGTTTTTATAATTTAGGTTTTAATTATTTAGGTGTTGTATATGTCGGTACGATAAGCGGGCTTGCAGCCCGTTTGCCTTGTTTAGGTATGCAATATTAGGTATTCGGTTGCAAAAGTAATAATATCTATTGAATACGACTGATACTTTGTTGATATGTTTGCGTATTTTCTTGCTGCATTTGCTTCCTATAGGGTGTGTTTTGTAAGAATAATTAAGGTTTGTTGGCTGTCGATGGGGAGTTATGGTTAAAGAATAAGCGAAAATTAAGGTTGTTTTGTAAAAGGCAATCGCCTTGCAGCTTATTGTGCGGCAAGGCGATTGTGTAGTGGATTGGCATACATTGTAAGGAGACGCTCCTTCAGATAGGCTTCATCCTTGTTGGGCAGGTCAATTTTTGCATATTGTCCCGCAAGGTATGCTTCGAAATTTGCTTTTTGCTCTTCTGTGTACTGGTCTGTGTGTGACGGGGTGCCTTCCAACAGATCGAGTGCAATATAGTTGCCGGGATAGATGCGATAGTTGGCATGGATCTCATGGTCTATATACGCTGCCACCTTATTATATATATCCTGCTTGGGCATGTCTGGGTCGAGCGAGTCGAGATAATCGTCCAGGCATGGGGCTGCATGGTAATGAACATGGCCCTTGTATCCGAAAATGCCGGTCTGCATGCTTACAAGGTCGTCTGTCGGACCTTTCTTCCATTCCGCATTGTCACGCTTCTGCTGGAATTCCTTTGCCTTCAGATAGTCGCACGGGTCGTATTCGTAGCTGATGGAGAGCGGCACGAGGTGCAGTTGCTTGAGGCGTTCGATGATGCTGCCTTCTCCGCCCATGGACATCATCTGCAGTATGGCCTTCTGCGTGCGGTCGTTGCTGTCCTTGGCCCGGCCTTCACGCTGGGCTATCCAGACGTTTTCGTTCTTCTCCTTAATGGCAAAGTGCATATAGTCTGACAGGCGCTTGCTCGATACGAGCATCTGGCGCATGCCGAGGGCGCGTTCAACGATGAAGGCTTTGTTAAGACGTACCAGATCCTTGACCCATGGCAATGACAGCAGGTTGTCGCCGATGGCAATCTCGCAAGTGGTGGAGAAGCCGTTGTCGATGAGCAGTACGTCGAGGATGGCGGAGTCGAGCACAATGTCGCGGTGGTTGCTGATGAAGGTATAGTTGCGGGTGTTGTCGATGCCCGAACAGTCCATCTCGCACCCGTTGCCTGCTTTCTTCAGCAGACCATGCACGAAGTCATAGCAGAATGCCTTCTGGAACTCCAGGTTGGTTTTGCAGGCTTTCAGCTTTTCGGCTATTGCTTCAAAAGGAACATCCGGATACAGGTAAGCCAATACATGCCTGAACTGTTCGTTGCCAAGTAGGCGGTCGTAAACCACCGGCAAGTCTTCCGGCTCCCATGGACGGATACTGTCAAATTCTTGTGGAATGTTCATAGTGGTAATCTTAAACGATGTTAGAACTGGTTCTCTACGATGTCGCTGAGCACGTCTTTGATGTCGAGCCCGGCGGCACGTACCTGCTGCGGTATAAAACTGGTTGCTGTCATGCCAGGGGTGGTGTTGATTTCCAGCATATTTACGATATCGTTCCCGTCCTTGTCTTTGGAGATGATGTAGTCTATGCGGATAATGCCGTTGGCGTGCAGCAGGTCGTAGATGCGCGATGTCTCTTGGGCTACCTTTTCGGCTGTCTCGGGTGACAGGCGGGCGGGTGTTATCTCCTGTACCTGTCCGTTGTACTTGGCATCATAGTCGAAGAACTCGTTGCTCGTTACAACTTCGGTTGCTGGCAGGACGACGCTCTTTGTGGCTGTCTTGTAGACACCTTGCGAAATCTCCGTTCCGTCCATGAATGCCTCCACCATGGCCTCTTCCGCCTCCATAAAGGCAAGGCGCAAGGCTGGAGCCAACTGGTCGGCTTGCTTCACCTTGCTCACGCCGAAGCTGCTGCCGTCTGCCGCTGGCTTGACAAAGCACGGCATGCCTATGCGCTTGGCTATGGCCTCCTCGTCGTATGCCTCGCCCCGGCGCAGAATGATGCTGTCGGCTACGTTTACGCCGAATCCGCGCAGGTAGTTGTTGAGCACATACTTGTCGAACGTGAGGGCCTCGACAAGCACGCCGCTGGTGGAGTAGGGCATATGTATCAGGTCGAAGTAGCCTTGCATGACACCGTTTTCGCCCGGCTGTCCGTGGATGGTGATGTAGGCATAGTCGAAGAACGTACGTTTGCCGTTCTTTACGAACGAGAAGTCGTTCTTGTCAATCTCTGCTGTCTCTCCGTTGTCGAGGGCAACATGCCAGTCGGTGCCTTTTATGTCTACTATGTAGATGTTGTAACGCTCTTTGTCAAAGAATGAGTACAGCCCTTGTCCCGAACGCAGTGATACGTCGTGCTCGGACGAGTCGCCGCCACATACAATGGCGATTGTTCTCTTGTTGTTTTCCATCATTGCTCTATTTGTTGTTGTTTTCTTGCTTTTTGGTTGTCCCCCATAGTCTCGCCCACAGGTACTCGTTGCCATCCTCTACTGTTATATGGTGCGGAAAGTATCCTGCGTAGTGCCGGCTATGAAGTTGCGCCATTTCTCGATGAGCAGCTGCAGGTCTTCGGGCCATTCGCTGTCAAAGTCCATCTGCAGACCAGTCGTAGGGTGTATGAAGCCTAATGTCTTGGCATGCAGTGCCTGCCTTGGGCATAGTTTGAAACAATTTTGTATGAATGCCTTGTAGCTGCTGCTGCGTTGTCCCCGCAGAATCTCTGCTCCGCCATACGTCTCGTCCATGAAGAGCGGATGCCCGATGTGTTTCATGTGGGCACGTATCTGGTGTGTCCTGCCTGTCTCCAGTATGCACTGTACGAGGGTGGTGTAGCCGAAACGCTCCAATACCCTGTAGTGGGTAACGGCAGTCTTTCCTATTCCGCTGTCGGGGTCGAATACTTTCATGCGCAGGCGGTTCTTGGGGTCACGCCCTATATTGCCCTCTATGCGTCCTTCGTCTTCGGCAATGTTGCCCCATACCAGTGCGTTGTAGCTGCGGTGTGTCGTCTTGTTGAAGAACTGTTTGCCGAGCATGCTCTTTGCTTCGGGAGTCTTGGCGACAACGAGGAGTCCGGATGTGTCTTTGTCTATGCGGTGCACCAGTCCTACTTCCGGGTCGTTGGGGTCGAAATCCTTAATGTCGCGCATGTGCCATGCCACGGCATTGATGAGCGTACCCGTAAAGTTGCCTGCCCCAGGGTGTACTACCATTCCGGCCCTCTTGTTTACCACCATTAGCTGGTCGTCTTCGTAGATAATGTCGAGCGATATGTCTTCCGCTACGATGCTCGTGTCGTGCTTGGGTCGGTTCAGCATAAGTGTTATCTCGTCGTTGGGCCGTACCTTGTAATTGCTTTTTACGGGTTTCCCGTTGACGTGTATGAAACCGGCCTCTGCGGCACTCTGTATGCGGTTGCGGCTCTGGTACGGGTTCTTTTCAGACAGGTACTTGTCTATGCGTACGGGAGCTTGCCCCGGGTCGACCTCAATCTTCCAGTGCTCGTACAGCTCGCTGCTGCCTGTGGCGTTGCTGGCGTCCAGCTCCTCCAGTTCGTCATTGTATGCGTTGTCGTATTCGTTGTATATGTCTTCTGTCATTTCTTCTGTGTGTGGTGGTGGATAATGATGGCTGTTTCTGCAGGCGGTTATTCTGTCACTTCGTTATGGCTGTGGGAGTGGTTAGGGGGAGTGGATTCTGACGATTCCGTTCCGGGCACGACTTCGAAGTTGTCTTCGTCGCCGGCTTCCGGCTCTCCTTCTCCTTCGAGTAGTTCGGTGGGACTTCCCATCGGGTCGATAATGTCTACAGAATCAGCAGCATCGCGCTTGCCGTTTCCTACAAGGATGGTCAGTACGTCATCAACCGATACTTTGTCGCCCGCCACAATGTGTTTCCCCTTTGCCAATATGCCGTACACCCAGTCCTCTTCTCCGGGAACATACTGAGGAGTGCCTAGTTTGAACCCCATGGCAGTTAGCTTGGCCATCGCTTCCCTGAGCGAACTGTTGTCGATGACGTCGGGTAGGGTAATGGTGGGCGAGTGGGCGGAATTGATGGTGACATAGATGACGTGCCCTGACTTGACACATTCGCCGGGAGCGGGACTCTGCTCCAATATGTAGCCCGGTGGCAGTGTGCGCACATATCCCGTGTCGGAAACTTCTATCTGCAGACCTGCATTCTTGAGCAGCAGTTCTGCGTCGGTGTATTGCTTGTGCTTTATGTCGGGAATGGGGATAGACTCTCCATGACGAGTGTAGAGGTCCAGACCGTATTTTACGCCTATGCAGAGTAATATGGCAACAAGTATCATGGCGGCAATGTTGCCCCACAGATACCTGCTTTTGAACTTGTTTATAAATTCGGATGAAGTCATACTCTAAATTTTGTACAAAGATAATGATTTCATGCGAAACGTGAAAACAATAAGGGGAAAAACAAACAAAAAGCAGCAAAGATTTCTCCCTTGCTGCTTTCTGTGTCGTCGGTGGCGGGCATACCCCCGGAAATTATTTTCCGTGGTGCTCGTCAGAAACGGTTAACTTCTTGCGACCGTGAGCACGGCGGGAAGCCAATACGCGACGACCATTCTTTGTTGCCATGCGCTCGCGGAAACCATGCTTGTTTACACGGCGGCGGTTGTGAGGCTGAAATGTTCTTTTCATTTTCTCTTATTTGTTTTAATTAATATTCTCATGCAAAGAGGACAAGATACGCCCTTTTTGGGCTGCAAAATTACGCATTATTTCTGAAATGACAAAGAAAACGGCTGAAATTAGCTTGATTATTTACGTTTTTTTCGTTTTTTGCTTTGCTCTTTCGTGATTTTGCCGTAACTTTGCAGCGTTTTACCGATTATTTATAAATACAAGATAAACAACAAGATGATTAATTCACAGGAAATTAAAAAGGGTACTTGCATCCGTATGGATGGCAAGGTATGGGTTTGCATTGACTTCCAGCACCGCAAGCCAGGCAAGGGAAATACAGTCATGAACACCAAGCTGAAGAATGTTGCTGACGGCCGTGTGCTGGAGCGTACATTCCAGGTGGGCTTCAAGTTGGAAGATGTCCGTGTGGAGCGTCGCCCTTACCAGTACCTCTATGAGGATTCTACAGGTTGCATCTTCATGAATCAGGAGACTTTCGAGCAGGTGTCTATTGCCAAAGACAGCGTTACCGGTGGACAATATATGAAAGAAGGTGACGTCGTAGAGGTTGTTACAGATGCTACCGACGGAACGATTCTTTTGGCTGAAATGCCTGTGAAGACTACGCTGAAGATTACTCACTCTGAACCTGGCGTGAAGGGCAATACTGCTACAAATGCAACAAAGCCTGCTACGCTCGAGACGGGTGCTGAGGTGCGTGTGCCTCTCTTTGTAAATGAGGGCGAGACCATCCAGATTGATACTCGTGACGGTAGCTATCTCAGCCGCGTAAGCGAGTAAACTGCTGCGTTGCATTCTGCAATTCTATTTTTAGTGTATGAAATATTCTGTCATTGTGCCTGTGTACAATCGTCCTGATGAGGTGGACGAACTTCTTGAAAGCCTTACTTTGCAGGACGCAGGCCCATTTGAGGTAATTGTCGTAGAAGACGGTTCGCAAGTTACCTGTCAACACGTGTGTGAAAGGTATGCTGACAGATTGGACATACATTATTTCAACAAAGAAAATTCCGGACCGGGGCAAAGCCGCAACTACGGTGCCGAAAGGGCACAAGGTGAGTATCTCCTGATACTTGACAGCGATGTGGTGTTGCCTCCGGGTTATCTTAAAGCGGTAGACGACGAATTGGCGGTAGAGCCAGCCGATGCCTTTGGTGGACCGGATAAGGCCAATCCGTCGTTTACCGATGTACAGAAAGCCATTTCTTACTCCATGACATCTTTCTTTACGACCGGTGGTATCCGTGGCGGAAAGAAAAAGATGGACAAGTTTTATCCCCGTTCTTTCAATATGGGTATCCGTAGGGATGTCTATCTCTGCCTACATGGTTTTTCTGACATGCGCTTTGGCGAAGACATAGACTTCTCTATCCGTATATTCAAGGCGGGCTGTTCATGCCGGCTCTTTCCTGAAGCCTGGGTATGGCACAAACGGCGTACCGACTTCCGTAAGTTCTGGAGGCAGGTGTATAACAGTGGTATTGCACGTATCAACCTGTATAAGAGGTATCCGGAGAGCTTGAAACTCGTACATCTTTTGCCCATGGTGTTTACATTGGGCGTGTTTGGCACGTTGTTTTGTCTGGTACTTGGCTTCTTGCCCTGTCTCTTGGGTACACATCATGTCTTTCCCCTGCTTGGATTCCTTACGGAGCTACTCGGTTGCTTGGGAATCTTGCTCCTGTTGGTGTACAGTGTTGCTTTGCTTGCAGACAGTACCCGTAAGAATGGAAGTTTCCGCATAGGGCTGTTAAGTGTGTGCGCTGCCTTTACCCAATTGATGGGCTATGGCTGCGGATTTCTTTCTGCTTGGTGGAAACGTTGCGTTATGGGGCGTGATGAATTCAGCGCATACGCCAAGACTTTCTACAAATAATGTAGGGGCGCGCTTTTGTCAGGAAGACCGAAGATGCCAGTAGGAATGATGGATTGTAGCTTCCTGTAAAAAAAAAGGAAGTGTGAATAACCTCAAAACCTGTCTAATATGATTGAAAAACTATCTATAGCCCATTGGGCAGAAGAGGACAAACCGCGTGAGAAACTTGAGCGCTTGGGGGCTTCTGCCTTGTCCAATGCCGAACTGTTGGCTATTCTTGTCGGTTCAGGGTCTCATGAAGAAAGTGCAGTCGACTTGATGAAACGAATCATGAGCGGCTGTGACAATAGCCTGAATACGCTTGGAAAAATGACCATTCGTGAACTGATGGCCTACAAAGGCATAGGCCTTGCCAAAGCCGTAACAATCCTTGCTGCTTGTGAACTTGGCAAGCGCCGTTCTGCTGACCGGTTGGGAGTGCGTCCAGACCTGGGGTCGTCGCGTGCAGTCTATGAATATATGCATCCCCGTATGCAGGATCTCGATGTGGAGGAAGGGTGGATTCTGCTGATGAACCAAAACTTCAAACTCATCAAGGCTGAATGTATCTCGCACGGTGGTTTTACGGAGACTGCGATAGACGTGCGCCTTGTGATAAAAGAGGCTTTGCTCAACAACGCCACCATTCTTGCCCTTTGCCACAATCATCCCAGTAACAATGCGGTGCCAAGCAGGCAGGATGACCAACTTACAGACAGCATCAGACAGGCATGCAAGTTGATGCGTATTTTCTTTATGGATCATGTCATCGTTACAGACGGTGCTTATTATTCTTATCACGACAAAGGCAGGTTGTAGAACAAAATAAACGGCTTTTCCTTTGTCAACTCGGATTTTTCTACTATCTTTGCAAAAATCAAGAAACTAATCGCAATGACACAAGAGGAAAAAACAAAGATAGAAGAGCGTATCGTAGATGTCTTGAAAACGGTCTATGATCCTGAGATTCCAGTCAATATCTGGGATTTGGGCATGATCTACAAGATAGATGTGAAGGATGACGGAAACGTAGATCTTGACATGACGTTTACAGCTCCTTCCTGCCCTGCTGCCGATTTTATACTGGAAGATGTCCGGTCAAAGGTGGACAGTGTTGAGGGGGTGAAGTCAGCTAATGTCAATCTTGTCTTCGAACCGGCATGGGACCAGAGCATGATGACGGAGGAAGCACGTGTGGAACTTGGTTTTGAATAGGTCGGTTTATGAAAAATGTTTATTTTCTTTCTGATGCCCATCTCGGTTCCTTGGCCATCGAGCACGGCCGGATGCAGGAAAGACGCCTTGTACGGTTTCTTGACGGTATCAAGCTCAAGGCATCTGCCGTCTATCTCCTTGGCGATATGTTCGACTTCTGGAATGAGTACCACTATGTAGTGCCCAAAGGCTATACGCGCTTTTTGGGCAAGTTGTCCGAATTGACTGATATGGGTGTGGAGGTACATTTCTTTACCGGTAATCATGACCTTTGGACGTATGGATATCTGGAAGAGGAGTGTGGTATAACGGTACACCACGAACCCATGACGGCGGAGATTTACGGGAAGGTTTTCTATCTGGCGCATGGAGACGGACTGGGAGATCCCGATCGGAAGTTCAAGATTCTGAAGCGTATTTTCCACAACAGGGTATGCCAAATTCTTTTCAATGCCATACATCCTCGTTGGGCAATGGCTTTAGGACTTGGTTGGGCAAAACGTAGCCGAATGAAGCGCAAAGACGGCAAAGAGCCTCCTTATATGGGAGAAAAAGACGAATTCCTTGTCCGCTTTGCCAAGCAATATATGCAACGTCACGACAATATCGACTATTTCCTTTTTGGGCACAGGCATATAGAATTGGACTTGATGCTTAGCAAGAAAACGCGCCTAATGATTCTAGGCGACTGGATATGGCAGTTTACCTATGCAGTATTTGATGGCGAGCATATGTTCATGGAAGAATATGTAGAAGGGGAGAGCCAACCTTGACGGTTAGGCACTCCCCTTTGGTGTTTTTCATTGTATTATTATGTTTGCTGTATTCTTTATTCTATAGTATGCATCTTGTATCGGTGTCTTTGCTGTTATTGTCGAGTTTTCTAATTTCCTTTATTGAGAGGAGGAGAATCAAAATAATTTGGCTAACTCCCCCTCTCGGGCGTGTTTTTCTATGGTAATTATATGTTGGGGATGTTTACGTTCTTGTGTTTTCCTATATCGTTATATTTGTTGACTTTTATCTTTCTGTTTGTCGCAAGTTGATGCAACTTTGTTTCACCTTTTTCTTTGTATCTTGTTTAAGGTTGTTGCAAAGTTACATTTTATTTTTTAATCTGCAAACTTTTTGGAAGAAAAAATCTTAATATCGATGAAAAAAAGTTCTTTTTAACCAAATTAAGCACTTTTTCTTGCGTTTTTTATCGGTTGGGGTATGTTAGACAGGTTATAAATTTTCAATTTCGCTTTCTTTCAAGCCCGTTAGTTGGGATACCAAATCTTTTGCCATGCCGTTTTGCAGCATCTTTTTGGCGATTTCTTTCTTCTCTTCCACACGTCCCTCAGCTCTTCCCTCAGCTCTTCCTTCCACACGTCCCTCAGCACGTCCTTCTGCTCTTCCTTCAGCGTGTCCTTCCAGTCTTGCGTTACCGAGCACGTCATTCTGTATCATAATGGCGTTGACATGCTCGTCGTAGGCATAGCGTTCTGCATTCGTCATGGAGTAGTATTTCAGTTTCTCTCGTGCTTCTTGCAGCCCGGGCGTCTTTGTCTCTGGGCTGATGATGCCGTTCTTCAGGTATTCCACCCATTCCTCGAGTGGTGACTTTGCCACTTTGTTGAACTCGTTTACGCGTACAAGAATATAGGTGGGGAAGATTTCCGCGGGTGACTTCCTCACAATGGTGTCTTTCTCCTTTGTGCTGATGATGAGGTTGTCCTGCGTGTGAAGTCCCGTGAAGTTGTTTTGCCCCACATAGATGTAGTCGGCCCCTTTCCCCAGGTCGAAGTATAGGATGCTGATGGAGTACACCTTTTTCACCTCCTTGTATGTGTTGCCGAGGTTGATATGCTCTGTTATGGCCTTTGCCACACCGTAGAGTACACGTTCCAGATAGTACAGCTCGCTCGTGTTCTGCACCTCGACGATGATGATTTCGCCTTTGCTGTTCTTTGCCTTGATGTCCACACGGTTAAACTTGTCATCGGCTTCCTGTTGGTTTCCCTCGCTCTCCAGGATGTCGATAATCTTAATAGGCTCGTTCAGGAATACGGTAAGGAATCCTTCGAGCACGTCGAAGTTCGCTTTCTGGCGCAACAATCTCTTGATGGCCCAGTCGAAACGGATATATCTGTCTCTCAGTTCTGTCATACGCTTTTCTCCTGTTTTTGTTTCAGATTGTTGCAAAGATACGCTTTATTTCGTTACCTGCAAACTTTTCCGTAGGAAACTTCTCGGCATGGGCAAAAATAGTTCTTTCCGTATGGCCAGACGCATTCTTTTATGGACCTTTGGACTTAGCTTATGGCCTTCCGGACTTTACCGTGCAAAAAATGCATCCTTCTGACGCTCTAATATAGAGCGGCGGAAGGATGCACCGTTTAGTTTTTGATGAACTTCTTGGCTATATTCCCTTGCTTGATGATGTATATACCAGCGGCAGGAACTTTTTCCCAAGAGAAATCAGATGATTTCGATTTGTATATTTCTTGGCCTTGCAGGTTGTAGATGTAGGTGTAGGGAAAATGTGTAGAAATGTCTGACTCTATGGCTAAGACACCTGTTGTCTCATGCCAGTCCGTGTCTGTTATTGGTGTAGGAGTACTTGTAAGCATACCATTAGAGATTTCTATTGTATAACTATTGTTGTTTCCCTCAGTAAAGTGTATGGGACACCATGCGCTCTCCCCAGTTTCCTTAACGGCAGGAAAGATTCTATAAATTCCATCTTTCAAGCCATTGGGAAGTGTACATGTACGGGTAGAAGGTTTAGTAAGGTAATACATGTTTGCTATATTTGTATTCTCTTGAGACAACAAAACATATTGTTGGCTATTTCCTGCCAAGATATAAGCCAGTAGTCCTGTAAATGATAAGTCGGAAAGGTTAGCATACTTGTCATCAGTGATTAAGATTTTTGTGTTTCCAAGTTTTGTTACCTTAAAATTACCATCAGTTACCACCTCAGATTGATAATTCACTTGGGCGGTAGGTTTAGCAACACCGCACAATACTGTTTGCTGAAGAGAAAATTGGTAGGAAGTAGGATTAAGTAAGGCAATGTCATAATAGCCATCATTTTTGCTGTCCCAACCCCAATTTACATGTACCATGTTGTTCGTATCGTAACCATCAAGTACGAAACAATGCCCTCCTTTTTTCTCATCTACACCTGAATAGATAAGTGGGCGGCCTGATAGGAGCTCGTTATAGATTAAGTTCATCCATTCCTTTGTGGAGTAATAGTCTCTGTAATGTATCTGGAGGTTTTTATGATAGTCAAAGTTTTGTCTCAATGCTGTTGCGGCATCATACGTATAAGCTCCGCTTCCACCAGTGTTGTATTGCATTTTGATGGATGCACCACAATGATACATTAAGGTAGCTACTGCTGCAGCTGATTCTTCACTGTAGTTGTCTTTTGTGTATGCGGGCAACATGGCCGCCCAATTGTAATGGGTGTTACTAAAATCGGCTTCCAATATTCGGTCTTGGAATGAATATATTACCTTTCCTGTTCCTTCCTCTGGATATTGATGATAAAACATTACTTGAGCCATTGCTGTAGCCACACAACCAGTAGGATATTTGATGTTTGCATTATCTCGATCTGTTGGACACATGTCGTTGAATGGAGTTTCTTGTCCCCAGGTTGTTGTCATGAGAGGCTCAATGGGAATTTTATTGTCAATGCGCTCATGAGAAGCCTTTTCTTTCAAGGCAGCATTGGCCATTTCGAGATACCAGTTAAACGATGGCGAGTTTAAATCTATCGGGTTGTCAGAATAGCCTACGTAAGATGTGTTTCTGTCATCGTTGCTCACAATGACAAAACCACCCTTCGTGTACCCCATTACGGTTAAATCAGACAAGTTTTTCAATTCGTGAATATCATTCCTTGCTCTAGCTTTGTGTTGTATGGTGCACTTGTCTATCAAACTTGCTGCTATGGCTTTCTTTTGCTCGAAGGATCTTTCCTTGGCGCATATAGAGAATATGTTTAGGAATGTAAACAAATAAAAGAAAGTTTGTTTCATGATGAATCGGAAAAAAGAGATAAAATAAAAGACCGACCGATAGAGACGGTCGGTCTTTTTATGTAAAACGTTGGTCTGCTACTTGGAAGGCTCAAAATCCTCAGGAAAATAGAAGTCTTCTTCATAGTTTCCAAAAGAACCAAGAGAACAGTAATGCGTCAGTGTCATCTTGGCAACCTTTTCTGTAGGGTCGTAAGTGCCGCTTCCTTGGACGTCTACTTTCCCATATGTAGAGTGTACCCAAGCAATCTGGGCCGCTACTGTAATCTTGTTGGTGTTCCAGTCTATTACAAATGTGATGGGAGCTCCCTCGATATATAAGTCGGGCAACATGTACTTGCCTCCTCCTAGTTCATAAACCACTTGATCCCATACATCCTCAAAGATCGCAGAGGTAAAAGTGCCAACATATTTCTTTGGTGTAGTTACGTTGAATGTTATAGTATTTGCACCATAACTGTACCCATCGCCCTCTGCAATGCCAATGTTGACTGTTCCTCCGAGCCACTGTCAAGATTAGATGTTACAGTGAAGGTCTTAGTTTTCTCGTTTGCAGCGAAACTTACCTGTGTAGGTACGTTAAACTTAGCGTTGTCAGATGTTAAGTTCACAACGCCAGCTTCTATTGTATCACGACGCTGTATTGTAACTTCAAATTCTTGTGCCTCACCTGGTGTGAACATATAGCTGGTTGTGTTAGCTATCAAGAAGGCACCTTTGTTTTCTTGTGCAGCAGGGTCATAGTCATAACTGTCTGTGCAAGATGTCATTCCTATGGATATGATAGTGCACAGCAACATAAGGCTATATTTGAAAATCTTTTTCATGTTTCTTTCTTTTTATAAGTTTTACTTACCCGTCCAACGAGGATATGTGTCTGATGGGTCAGGGTTGTTGTACTCCTTGACCATAGCATTGCCATTCTCCTCATTAGCAGAAATCACCCAATTCATCCAAGCTGGGCGACCATTTGAGTTAAATCTCTGCTCTGGGAGATGGTTTGTGTCGTCATAGCCACGCGTACAGTTATAGTTCAGTCGTTTGAGGTCGAAGAATGACTGACCTTCGCCCCATAATTCGATACGTTTTTGAAATACAATTTCCTCAACAACAGCATCTTTATCTGATACGGAACAAGCATAATTGACATCACGATAAGTCTTCATGAAGGATTCTATAAGTTCTTTACCATGGGCAACATCTTGATGGGCGGCAGCTTCTGCTTCGATGAAGTACATCTCTTCAACACGCATCAAAGGGAATGCTGTGGCACTTGCCTCAGAATATGGGGATAAAACACCGCCATTTGGACGGAACTTCAAGCCAGAGTAATCAGCCAATCCTTTGCCAAAGGCATCGTTTACATATAAGTTTTGCCCTTCGAGGGGAGATCCTGCAGGTGCCTTCCACTCTAACTTACGCCAGTCGGTATTACTCAAACGGTCGTACAATCTGCGGTCAATCATGTTGTTGCAAGCACCACCACCAGCATAACCATAACTTGTCTCGTTGACTACCATAGAAGCCCAATTGGCAAGGTTACTCCACAAAGACTCCTTTGTATCCTGTGCACCCCACATCCACTTGGAAAGGTCATTAAAACCAGTTGTTGTATTCAAACTCTCCTCTTGGTTCATTGGGCGTCCGCCATATTCATTGATAGCCATACGAGCATACTTCTCTGCATTGGCATAGTCCTCAACCCACATGTACAGACGAGCATAGAGACCATACACACAGTCAAGATGTGGTAATGTTTTGGAGTTCTTGTCCAACATTGGAATGTATTCTGCAGCCTTGTCAAGATCGCTCTTGATAAACTCCTTCATCTCCTCGCGGGTAGCGCGCTTGTTGCAACGAGCAACAGTCTCTGACGTCGACTCTGTTACAATAGGCACGGTAAGACCTAATACGTCATTGCCGTATGGACTCTTGGCCTCGGTCGCATCAGTAGGAAGGTATTCATATTCGCGAGCCATATCAAGATAAAGCATAGCGCGATATGCATAAGCAGCTCCTAGATAACCCTTTTGGGCGTCTGTTGCTGTTTCTGCGTTTACTGCAGCTATCACGTTGTTTGTTGTATTCACAAATTTTGTCTGATAGTTGTACTTGTATTGTGCAAAGACATAGTCACGTCCTTGGTATTGGTTCTGTGCAAAATATGCATATTGGTAATAACCGGCTTCATCGGTAGCGCAGACATCACTCGACTCAACATCTCGAATATACATAAGAGCACCATAACCAAATGCCCAGTCATAACGATCGCTGAAATATTGTGAAGTAGAATATGCAGGAATCGCCATCAAAAGTGCTTCTGTGGCAGACGAAGACTTTTGTACCTGCTCAGTTGTTGCTGCATTTGTTGGCTCTGTCTCCTCAATACAACTTGTCAATGACATAGTTGAATTTGCTAGGGCCAAAACTGAAATGCCATATATTAAACTCTTTTTCATATAATTCTATTGTATAAAGTTAGAATGTTACTGTAATACCGCCAGATACTGTGCGTATTGGTGAATAGTATGCATTTGATGTTGCACCTGTGATGCTCTGGCGGGGGTCGAGTCCTTGACGCTTTGACCAAAGCCACAAATTAGTTGCTGTAACATAGACACGAACCTTGTTAATGCCAATTTTAGAACATAATGTGCGCGGGATGGTATAACCGAGGTTTACATTCTGCAGGTTCAGGTAAGAAGCTGATACGAGGAATCGGTCTGATTGATATGCTGCATAAGAGTCGCCATACTGGATGCGTGGAATGTCGGATGACGTGTTGTCTTGTGTCCACGCATTAAGCAAGTCCGCATGGAAAGCACTACCTCTAGATATTTTCATCAGTGAAGCATAAGACGAGTCATAGACTTTGCCGCCCAATTGGTAAGTGAAATCGATGGAGAAATCAATACCTTTATATGCTACACTTGTCCCAAATCCACCATATGCACTAGGCAATGCGGATCCGCAAAGGTGCAAGGTTGCTTCGCTGGCATTGGTCGTGGTGACAGTTTCTCCATCCTTATCTTGGTAATAGAGTGCTTCGCCCGTTTCCTTGTCTACGCCAGCATACTTAGCCATATACCATGTATAGATAGGTTGGCCTTCTCCATAAAAATAGTTGCCTGAAGAGTAGCCGTCTACGCCATCCACAGTTTGTGTCTTCTTTTCTGCAGGCATAGAAGTAATCTTGTTTTTATAGGCAGTAATGTTCAGGTTTGCACTCCATGTAAGGTCCTTGGTACGGATAATGTCTCCATTCAATTCTACCTCGACACCAGAGTTACGCATATTGCCAATGTTATCGTAGTATCCTGAGTAACCATAAGATACAGGTAAAGAGAAGAATGCCAACATGTCGGTAGTCTTACGGTAGAAGTATTCTACGCTACCCGACAAGCGCCCCTTCCAGAAAGAGAACTCTGTACCAATGTTTAAGTTGCCGCCCTTCTCCCAACTAATATTGCGGTTACCTTTTGTGGAGGATGGTTTTAGGGAAATGCTACCATTAGAGTTGCCGATAGTATAACGGTCAGTATACAGATAGTTGCTGATGTTATCGTTACCCTGCTCTCCATAAGATGCCTTTAGCTTTAGTTCGTCAATCCAAGAGACGTTAAACCACTTCTCCTTAGAGATAATCCAGGCTGCGCCAAAAGACCAGAAATTACCCCAACGATTTTCTGGAGAAAAACGAGAAGAAGCATCACAACGATAAGAGAATGATGCAAAGTACTTCTGTGCATAGTTGTATTGCGCACGGCCGAAGAAACCTTCTGTATTGTAGTCTGTTGTATATGAATCCATGCTGCCGTCTACAATAGCACCGCTCAATTCTGTGTTGTCGATGGAGAAAACATTGCTCTTGCTAGCTTCTAACAGATAATAGCGTGTACGATAATACTCATGTCCTAACATCACCTCCAAGTCGTGTTGATTGAACAGGTGATGCCAGTTAAGCAATTGCTGGAAGTTGTAAGACCATCTACGTACATGATATTTGGAAACATAACCATTAGATTTGGCAGATTGGCCGAAGAAAGGTTGAGAAGTGTTAGTTTGACGGCTCTCGTCTACCATAGTACTATTGGTTGTGGTAAATTTGAAATCCTTCAAGAAGCGAACCTCTGCAGCACCAACGGCATTAAATGCGTTACCTTCCACATTGTTTGTTTCTAACTGAACATCACAAAGGGGGTTCGATTGCTGGAAATAAGGACGTGACACCCCTATGACATTACCATCTCCATAGTCATATGATTTTAAACCTGTGTTTTGGTTGATGATGATGTTGCCCTTGCCATCACGGATGTACAAAGGATAGATAGGAGCGATACTATTTACGGCAAACATGTTCCCAGAGTCGCCGCTACTACCATCACTACCCAAATAATTAGAATCGCTGTGGCTGTAGTTCATGTTTCCTGAAATTTTCAACCATGGTTTAATCTGATAGTCTGCCTTCATGCGTCCGGTGAATCGTGTGTAGTCAGACCCCATGGTGATACCTTCATTCTTCAAGTAGTTGGCAGAGCCGTAGAACGATCCTTGAGAACTGTTAGAAGTAGCGGTTACCGTATACTCTTGGCGCAAACCGTTCTGATAGGTTGCATCTCTCCAGTCGTCGGGCAGCAAGGTGTACTCATTGCCGTTATAATTGATTACTTTACCCAAGGTAGCGTTTGGATTAAGCTTCCCGTTGATGCCGATGAGATTTTCGCCTGTTGGTACGGTGTAAACGTTATAATTCAAACCATAATCGCTAGAGCTAATCATGTTTTTATTAGCCCAAATATATGCCTCGTTAGCATTGTAGCCTAACTTGTCCTGTGCATAATTTCTCAGAGCGCTATACCATGTTTCGTAATACTTAGCAGGGCTCTTTACGATATTGTAATCTGGAAGAGCCTTAGAATTTGAACCCCACTTAGCATCAACGGTAAGTGATGTCGAACCTTCGCGGCCACTTTTGGTTGTAATGATGATGACACCATTAGCACCACGAGCACCATAAAGAGCTGCAGAAGCAGCATCCTTTAGAACCGTCATTGAGGCTATATCATTAGGGTTGATAGTGTTTATGTCTCCATCGTAAGGAGAACCGTCTACAACAATCAACGGGTCATTACCTGCATTGATAGAACTAATTCCGCGGATGCGGATGTTGAAGGATTCCTGGCCAGGCTGCCCCGTAGCAGTATTAATCTGTACACCGGCCACTTTTCCTGTCAAGGCTGAAACCGCATTCGAGTTAGAAATTTTTGCGATGTCGTCACTCTTAAGCACTGCTGCCGAACCAGTGAAAGAGCTTTTCTTTGCTGTACCATAGGCCACAACCATAACCTCATCGAGTGATTTGTTGTCAGAGTCCAGGGCAACGTTCATCTTGCCAGAGGCCTTGACGGTCTTGGGCTGCATACCTATATAGGTAATCTCCAACTTTGTACCGGCTGGAGCATTCAGTGAGAAGTTACCGTCAGTGTCGGTAACAGTACCGGTGTTGGTACCTACCACCTTGATGGATGCACCAATGATTGGTGCGCCATCATCAGAAGAGGTGACCTTACCGGAGATTTGACTTTGTGCAAACGCCATGCCCGTAGATAGGGCAAGGGCTGCGACTGCTGTCATAAGTCTTTTTTCCATAAATCTCTCTCTTTTAATAATAAATAATGTATAAAGTGTTCTGTTTCTTTCAGCCAAATGGGGACTTTCCGCCTCGCGCCCCGAGGTGGAAAAAGGTCTTTTTATTATCTTTGTACTATGTCTAACTTATTAACAAGAGAGCTTTATGGTACATTTCAAAATGGAGTTTTCCTTTAGCCTGTTCGGCAAAAGGGACAAGAGAGAAGAGGGTGTGGACAAAACTGAAAATGTGGCTGCGGATATGAAAGCCTTGGAACTTGCCGGAAAGATGGCGGACGAGGCCAGGGGCCAGGGACGTTACAAGACGGCGTGCAACTACATGACTGCCGTGCGCTCGTTTACGCGTTTCATGCAGCATGGTGACTGGACCTTTGCCGACATTACGGCCAATGAGACCGAGCGGTACCAGCGGTGGCTCACGCAGCAGGGCGTGTGCATGAACACCGTGTCGTGCTATATGCGCTCATTGCGCACGATGTACAATAAGGTGGTGGCGGACGGACTGACGGAAGATACGCGTCCCTTCCGCAGGGTGTTTACGGGTAAGGAGCAGACACGCAAACGAACAGCAGTAGAGGCAGACCTGCAGCGTCTGGCCGCCTTGCCGCTTGTTGCAGGCAGTGCGCTGGCCTTTGCCCGCGACCTGTTCCTGTTTGGGTTCTATGCTATGGGGATGCCGTTTGTCGACATGGCCTTCCTGCGAAAGTCGCAGATAAAAGACGGTAAGTTCAGGTATGCGCGCCATAAGACCGGGCAGGAGATAGAGGTGGCAATAGAGCCATGCATGATGGAGATCATCAACAGGTATAAAGACCGGACCGTGGAGTACGTCTTCCCTATCATTACAGAGAAGGATGCGTCCAGGACATACCGCCAGTATGAGAGCCAGCTGCGCCTTTACAACAGTAGGCTGGCGCGTCTGTCGAGCCTGGCGGGGGCAAGTGTTCCCCTCACGTCTTATGTCGTGCGTCATACCTGGGCAAGTATGGCATACAAGCACCAACTGGACATAGGGCTTATCTCGAAGGCATTGGGGCATACCAAGACTTGCACAACGATGGTGTATATCAAGCATCTCTTCGATCCCCAACTTGCCACGGCCAACCATCGTCTTTTGCAGGAGATAAATGCGGAAAAGCAATGAGTCCGTTCGAACGTTCCTTGGGGCGAGGTTCGACCGATTTTATAAAAAGGTTCGAACCTTTTGCCCAAAAGGTTCGAATCTTGACGTAAACAATGCCAGTCGACATGGACTGGCCGAGTCATTTCTTGCACATGTCCAGAAAATACTTGTGTATCTCCAGACTGTCGTTCAGTTCGGGATGGAAGGCCGTGACCAGTTGGCTGCCCTGGCGTGCCGCCACTATCTTGCCGTCCACTTCAGCCAGGACTTCAGCATCTCCCCACACCTCTTTTATATAGGGTGCGCGTATAAAGGTCATGGGCACATTGCCCGCGATGCCTTTTACGGGAGCCTCCGTGTAGAAACTGCCCAGTTGGCGGCCATACGCATTGCGCAGAGCAGTGATGTCCATTGAGGCGATGCGCTTGCTCGGTTCACCCTCTATCTTCTTGGCAAGGAGAATGAGACCAGCGCAGGTGCCATACACCGGAAGCCCTGCAGCCACGGCTTCCTTTACAGGCTCCATGAGTTGCAACTCGTTCAGGAGTTTAGCCTGTGTGGTACTCTCGCCACCGGGAATGATGAGGCCGTCCTTCGGTTGTTGCCAGTCTCTGAGCTGGCGCACCTCAAAACTGTCTACGCCCAGTTGCGCCAGTTTTTGCCGATGCTCGGCAAAAGCCCCCTGTAAAGCCAATACTGCTATTCTCATTATGCTTCTTTTATAAAGGTTACTTCCCTCTCTCTGCCATCAGGAGTGCAATCTCCTGCTCGTTGATGCCAACCATAGCCTCACCGAGGTCTTCGCTCAACTCTGCGAGCATCTTGGGGTCGTTGTAGTTGGTGACAGCCTTTACGATAGCCTGTGCGCGCTTGGCAGGATTGCCGCTCTTGAATATGCCGGAGCCGACAAATACGCCCTCTGCGCCCAGTTGCATCATCAAGGCAGCGTCGGCAGGAGTGGCCACACCACCAGCAGCGAAGTTGACTACAGGCAACTTTCCATTCTCGTGTACATACTTCACCAGGTCGTAGGGAGCCTGCAACTGCTTGGCAGCCTCGTATAGCTCGTCTTCGCTCATGGATGTCAATCGCTTTATTTCGCTCTGCATCATGCGCATGTGGGTAACAGCCTGAACTACATCGCCCGTTCCCGGTTCGCCCTTGGTGCGAATCATCGTGGCACCCTCGGCTATGCGGCGCAGAGCCTCGCCCAGATTCTTGGCACCACAGACGAAAGGTACGTCAAACTTCGTCTTGTCGATGTGGTAAACATTGTCGGCAGGCGAGAGTACCTCGCTCTCGTCGATGTAGTCTATCTCTATGGCTTGAAGAATCTGTGCCTCGGCAAAGTGGCCTATGCGGCACTTTGCCATCACGGGTATGGAGACAGCCTCCTGTATGCCCTTTATCATCTTGGGGTCGCTCATGCGCGACACGCCACCGGCAGCACGGATGTCTGCCGGAATGCGCTCCAAAGCCATCACTGCACATGCACCGGCTGCTTCGGCAATCTTTGCCTGCTCTGGTGTCGTTACGTCCATAATCACACCGCCCTTGAGCATCTGTGCCAGGTTGCGGTTCAGTTCTTGTCTGTTCTCTGTCATATAGTTGTCTGTTTTTTTGATGTTTATAATGCGGTTCTAACCGTGTTCTGTTGGCGTTCTAACGCTTTTCGCCTGAAACCGGATGCAAAGGAAACATTTTTTGGGGAGAAGAGAAAAAGGAGTTCGCGTTCGTGCAAACAATGCGTCATTTTGTACAAAATCGAAACATAAGCCCCGCTTTCTCGCAATAAATGCTTACTTTTGCAACCCAAACAACCCGCCTATGGAAAAGAAGACCATTCACCCCATACTCACCATTACCGGTTCGGACAGCACTGGCGGTTCGGGCGTACAGGCAGACATCAAGACCATCTCCAGACTGGGCGGCTATGCCGTCTCGGCCATCACGAGCATCACGGTGCAGAACACGCTCGGTATCCAGGAGTTCTTCGATATTCCAGCCGAGATAGTAAGGGGACAGATAGATGCCATCATGAACGATATACAGCCCATGATCGTGAAGATAGGTATGATACGCAATGTGGATACGCTCGGCGTCATTATAGACTCCCTGTCGAGATACCGCCCCCAGTATGTCATCTATGACCCCGTGTTGTGGTCGAGCAACGGTGATGCCCTGATGAGCGAAGACGTCGTGAGCCAGATAAGATACAGGCTGTTGCCGTTCTGTTCCCTGGTGGTGGCAAGAAACAGGGACAGCGAAATAATTCTCCGCAACAGCATGCTTCCGGCACAATCGGGACGGGTTTTCAGACTTGACAATGCCAACTCCCACGGTATGGGTAACCGCTTCTCTTCTGCCCTCAGTGTGTATCTCTCGCAGGGCAAGTCGCAGAACGAGGCGTTGGACCTGGCGCTTGAATTCGTGCACATGGAGATGGCACGCGAAGGAAAGTTGCAGGGACGCAGTTCGGAACTTTACAATGAGTTTGTGTCGCAGGTGGTCAACTTCTGCCGTACATACAACGACGTGCATTTCTATGCCGACCAACTGAATGTCAGCAGCCGCTACCTGGCACAGGTCACCCGCCGCATATCGGGCAAAACGCCCAAGGCCGTCATCGACGAATACATTCTCCACGAGATAGAGACCGATTTGTCTACCACAACGCGGTCGGTTCAGGAAATAGCTTACGCCACCGGGTTCTCTTCCCAGGCTCATCTTACCCATTTCTTCAAGAAGATGAAGGGCATCACCCCAAGTCTTTACCGCAAAAGGATGGGTAAAGAAAACACATGACCCGGAAAGGATGAAAACACAACCGCCAGTTACGACATTCTACAAAGAATACTGTGCCGACAACACCAATTCTCTCGGGCGCAGCCGGTAGCTATCGGTCAGGGTGCTGATGCCGCTGTATGTTGTCTCCGCATAGCTCTTCTTGTTGAAGATGTTACGAAGCTCTGCAGAAAGGCGGAGCTTTTTCATGCGCCATACGGCAGAGGCGTCGCCGAGGAGGCAATTGAGCGTGTTGCCTTCCTGCAACTCGTTGCGGTAATGGACGAGCGAGACGGTAAGGTCTACATGCTGGATGGTGGCAGTGGCCGACAGACTCTGCTTCCAGTCGAAAAGCGATGAGGCGGATACATTCTTTCGCTTTGAACTGTAGAAAGAAAATTCCCCCTCATAGCTGAATTGGCACCAGGAAGGCGAGAAGTCGATGCTTGGCTTCAATTCATAGGTCTGGCTGGTGTAGTCGATGGCATTGCCGCTGGTGTATTGCGTTCCCTTCCCGTAGCTGTATGCACCCTCCAGACGGGTCTTAAGGTGCAAGTCGTAAAAGCCTTTCGATACATAGAGCGAAGCACCGAGATTGTCGCTTTTGCTCTCCTGCCGATACAAGGAGGTATAGTAGTTGCCGTCCACGATGCGAAGGTCTGATGCCGTGTTTGTCCAATATCGGCTGGCGTTGAGGCTGGCACTGAAGAACAGTTCCTTGATGGGCCGCTTATAGTCGTAGCTCAACTTACCGTAGAGGGAATGGTTAATCGGAATGATGTCGCTCGAAGTGTACCATGAACGGTAACTGCGGCGATATTGGCCCAAGGCATAGTTTGTGGCGTTGCCTGTGGAGGTGTTGTAACCGGTATAGAAAGTCAACTCCCTGCGGAAGTCCAACTTCTTGTAGAGATGCAGTAAGGGGGACACTGCAAGAAGTGTTTTCTGCGGACGGGTGTATCGCTCCCAGACAAGCTCCGGCGTGAATGATACACGTAATGTCTCGGTTTTGTATTGCCAGTAGGGGGTGAACCTTCCGGTTATGTCGAGGCAATTATGACGTTTCCCGTCACCGTCCCTTTCTTCTTGTCCTCCAACGTTGAGGTTGTTGACATCCATGCTTATTTGGTAGTGTTGGCTCCAGTGATATTTGTTCTTCTGCCATTCCAGGGCATGGGCGGTATGCCAAAGGTTGGTGCGGATACGACTGCGGTCACCGTTTACATAGAGGTCGGACACCCCATGATGGTAATCGAGCGTACTGCGCCAAGAGAGTTGGCTCTTCTTCCAGACAAAGAGGCGGTAGATGCTGCCCGACAGATTGAGTTGGGGAATGCGGATGCGCTGGGTGAGCGTATCGTTGAGGTTTGACAGACCGTCGCTCTGGTTGGCGTTGAGACTGATGTTCTCGTTGCCGTAATGGGTAGCCCTGTTTACCTTTTTCTCCCATTGCAGGTTGAAGGCATCGCTAACCATCGTCTTGTGGTTGCGCTCAGTAGTTGTAACGGGAGTGTCTCCGTCAAGGTCGTAGACAGACGTGTTCTCTCTTTGCTGGCGAATCACCTGGCGCACATAGTTGGCTTCTATGCGGCTTTCGGCATCCTGCTTGTTTTTCTTGATATGGTTTACAGCATACCTCTGCGAGGTGTTGAACCGCAGGCGCTCGGCATCTATAGGTGCATCGAGTGTTGGAGCAGAGAGCCAGGAAGGAATGGATGCTGAGGCAAGTCGGCCGCTATAGGAGGCGAGCACGTCCAAGGCACTGCCGAGGTCCTTGCCGCTTCTGTCGTATGTGGCATCATACATCATCTGTTTCTTCTTGCCTATCTGCATGATGCTGAGGTTGCCACCCACGTGGGTAGGCTGTCCTACCAGCAGATAGGGCTTGATGGTAGGCAGGAGTTTGTCGCGTGCACTGTCCTTGAGGGCGATGTTCATCGCCACATTGTCGGTGAAAGTCTTGCCCTGGAGGGCCTTGACGGGTTGGTCGTGTTCGATGACTTCGGCCTTTTTCACATCTTTCGCTTTGATGTTCTCCTCCAGTTGGCTGTACTTTCCTCCCGTAAGGTCGAGCCCCTCTACGGTAAAACGGTTGATGGGCTTGCCGTTATAGTTGATGCGCCCGTTCTTTTCTATATCCACACCCGGAAGTTTCTTCAACACATCCTTTAGGGAGTTGTCGCGTTCGTTTGCAAAACTGGTAAGGTCGAAAGAGATGGTGTCCCGCCCTGTGATACGGGATCCTTTTACCTGTACCTCTTTTAGGACGAAAGCAGAGGAAGCCATGCTGACAACCGTCTCTTTTTCCGATGAAATCGCTGTTTTTTGCTTCTTGTACCCCATGCAAGTAGCTTGCAGCAAGTCGCCCGTGTGCTTTTCGGTGACAGGAAGCACGAAGGTTCCGTCTTCCTTTGTGCGCGTAAACTTCAGGGGCTTGCCGTTGCGCAGCAAGGTAACGGACACGCCGGCAATGCGTTTATGGGTAAGCGAGTCTTCCACGTATCCGCGAATCCCTATTGGCGTATTGCCGTCATCGGGCGTTGCTGCGCAAATGCTGTTCTTGCCTTGCAGCACCATAGGGATGCAGAGCAAGAAACATAAAATGATGCATGCTGTCAATATCCTTTTCATATAGCTCGTGTCTTGTTTCTGTTTGGCGGGGACAAAGGTACGTCCTTCTGCCCCTTCCGCCAAAGATTGATATTCCTGAGATATTAACGGCTTCATCCTTCCGTGTTATTGTTTTGTTACTCCAGTTCGATAGGGTTGAAAACATTCTTTTTGTTCATGAACTTTTTCATGTCGATAGGATTCCCTTTCTCGTCCTGTATCTTTACATTTTTGATATTCAAACTTTCCATGATCATACCGGGAGTGAACTTCTCCTTGGCTTTCTTCAACTCTTTTTGGCTGAGTTCTTCTCGCTTGTCCTTGGATATGATGATAGGAGAAGTTTCATCTAACGTGCTCATGCCAATGGCAGAGAATACATATTCTTGGTTCTCGTCGTATGCTTTTAGTATCAGTCCCGGAAGGCCGCAAAGTTTCCAGGGACCTTCTTGCATCGGGATGTCTTCTGTATACCAAGCATGCCAGGTCCTGCCTTTAAACTTAGTCTTGGCCATCTGGCAGTGATAGCCTATAATGTCTGCCGTACTGTCTGGGACAATCTGCCAGTCGGGAATTTCTGTCTTCTCTGTGCATTGATAGTTTTCTGTGCCCACGGCTTCTATCTGTATGGATTTGCCTTCGGCCGGGTAGTTCTTGTAGTAGGAGAATGGGAATCTTCCACCTTTGGGCAAGTCCGAAAAGTCGTAGTTGCCTGATTGTGCCTTCACGCTCATCAGCGAGTCTTTCACCTGCTTGGTCCGGTCGTAGAAGCAAGTCACCTTTTCGCCTATATCCAAGCGCATTTCGCTGCCTGTATAGATATACGGCTTGATGGAAGAATTGTTTACCCATTTCCCGTCATAAGTGATACGGTACTTCACGTTGTCAATGTTCTCTACCTTTGCGTCACTGGCGCCTAATATTTTAACCGAGGTTCTGACTTGAGCCGACGCAGCCATGTTGCCAAGAGTCAGGATGGCAGCAAGAACGAATATTGCTCTCTTCATATTATTTCCTTTTATGTTAATCTGCTTGCAAATGTACACTTTTTTTGCTGACTGCAACAAGAAAACAGCATGTTTTTTGGGGAATGAAGCTATCGCTCTATCGGATTGAAAGGCTCGGCCCGTTTGGAATGTGTCATGACGTTGCCCTTCTCGTCCTTTATCTTGACTATCTTGGCGTACGTGGCATCTTGCAGCAGATACCCGATGGGGTCGGCATAGTATTTCCTGTAGAGCGAGGTGAGCGTCCTGCGGTCGATGGGTTCGAAAGTCTTGCCTTTATAATATATAGGTGTGCCAATATTCCCTTTCTTCAACCCTACGGCGGTGAAGGAATAATCGTTCCCGGAATCGCATGCCTTTAGAATCAGTCCGGGCAGACCGCCGAGTTTCCACGGACCGTTGTCTATAGGAATATCCTCTGCATACCAGGCAGTCCATGTTCTTCCCTTGAAGTTAGCCACGGCTTGCCGGCAAGGATAGCCACAGATGGTGTCAAGACTGTCGGTAGGTTGCCAGTCTATAGCTTCCACAGGCTCGAGACAAAGATATCTGTCGGCGGCGAAGAAGTCAAGATAGGCAGTCTTGCCTTGTTCCGGATAGTCCTTGTATACCTTCCAATTGATGTTGCCGCTTGAGCCGGAGAAATTGGTAGGTATCCCTTTTGACATGTTGCCGCAAATGATGGAATCTCTCTGGAAGACAGGATAGCTGTAGAATGCGGAATACTTGTTGCCGATTTGCAGCACCATACGCTCTTGGACATAGGAGGCGGTTGTGTCCTCTTTCGCTACCTTTTTCTCGTAGATGTATTTGGTATCATACACTACTTGGTACTTCTCGCAATCGATGGAGTCGCCCATGCCCGCAGAAGACTCGTCGAACAGGTTGACGGTTTGTGCATTCAGCAATGTAACACTTCCTGGCAACCAAACTATGAGTAATAAAGTTTTCTTCATGTTGTGGTTTTGCTGTTTTACGTTGTTGCAAAATTACAATGTCATACCGAAGAAACCGCCTGTTTTTTATTACTCTGTTATTATTTTAAGCCTTTCCTCCCTATTATTATCTTATTATACGCCTTGGCGTTTCTCGAAAAATCAGTACTTTTGCAGTTGATTGACGGCTATGGTACAATTTAGAACCGTAATGTTCTTGAAACAGTAAAAGGCAATGAATAAAAATCGCAATCTGAAAATTGTATGGACAGTGTGCAGTGTGGCTGTAATGTTGTTGTTCTGCACGCAGGCTTATTGGCTTTACAACCAATGCCAATATAACATGGAAAAGTCGGTGGAAAAGTTTAAGGAAGACTGTAGCCGAATATTGAAGGAGGACTTGAAAAGCAAGAAACAGTTGGTTGATAAAAAAGCCAAGAAAGGGAATCAGCACAAGTGGACTGCAAGAATAGAGACTAAATATAATCTCAAGACATCCCCCCCATTGTCGTACCATTATAAGTTTTTGGGACGGCAAGCAATATTTGGGCACGGTGGACGAACCTAACATAACCAGTGACGACGCTTACGAGATGTATTCGCGCTATGTTGCCAATCTCTACTATAAGCCTACAGCCGCCTATCTCGAGTCTCTATTGAAGAAGAAAGCTTATAGCGGAATCTGTGATTTCCGACATACCAAAAGCAAGGATTTGTTCTTGGATGTACGTTATGAAACAAGCGGTACATGGACTAAAAAGATAGTGGTATACTACCAGACTAATCCCATCTTTCATGAAGGCATTTCTTTTGAAGTGAATATATCGTCAGCAACGATACTCAAGTCCATGCTCTGGCAGTTGCTGGGTAGCGCTTTGCTCTTTGCTGTCTTGGCTTGCAGCCTCTATTATCTCATCCGGACTATTGTGTTCCAAAAACGGATAGATGCTCTTCGGCAGGAGTTCCTGAAGAACATGATATACGAAATGAAGCAGCCGAAGGAGACAGGCAATGCCGATGCTGTTTCTATAGGCTCTATTGTATTCTCTTATGCAGAAAACGAACTGCGGAAGGGTAACGAACGGGTAATTATTACTTCCCGACAGGCAGAGATACTGAAGCTGTTGGCAAACCATCAAAACCAACTTGTGGATCGTGAAACGATACTCAACGATGTGTGGGGTGATGACTCTTACTCCAATTCGCTGGCACTGAATGTGCAGATTACATATCTGCGAAGGGCACTGAGCATAGATACGTCCGTAAGCATCGAAGCTGTCATCAAGAAAGGATATATTCTGAGAGTAATTTGAATGTGAAGTAACCTACCAACCCATATTGTCCTACTCCCAAACCTATATCAGCCAACTTCCAAATACTAAAGGTAATTATATACTTTTAGCCGCAACATACATAAATACCTTAATGGCAAGCATTCGATAAAGTACAGGTTCTAATGCTTACGAACCTAAGTTATATGATGCAAGAAAGCCGTTTCGTACGGTTGTTGGCAATTGCCATCCACAATCACGGCAACTGCCATCCACAATCACGGCAACTGCCATCCATAATCACGGCAACTGCCATCCACAATCACGGCAACTGCCATCCATAATCACGGCAACTGCCATCCACCATTACGGCAACTGCTAACAATTACACGAGACTGCTTTCTTACATCATCATAATGGGCTTCTTACACCATCATGCTTGGTATCCTTGTGATGTTAGGCGAAGTGCTTTGTAGCTATTTGGCAAGGTTTTGTAGTGGGGGTAACATGGGGTGGTGACAAGCATGCCTATCATTACCAGCAACGTATGCATCTTATGTAAACTATATGGTGGAAATGATACATGCAAGTGAAGTTTGGAGGGGAAACTCTTGGCATTCCCACCTTATTATATTATATTTGCACCAACGTTTTGCAGGGCTAAGGAGTGTTTGTGCCTGCATAGCGAACCGCAAGAATGACTAAAAACAAGAATAACTAACAAAAACAACTAAAGTATGAAGTTCAAAAAACTTACGCTGACCCTTGCAGCGGGTGCATTGGCAACGACAGTAATGGCGCAGTCTGCCCCTCAGCTCAATGCCAACAACATCGACGAAGTGCTCAAGGCGATGACTCTTGAGGAGAAAGCCCAGATGCTCGTGGGCGGTGGCAACGACGGCTTTGTGGGCAGCGGTGCCATGCTCGGGCACCAGAAGAAGTATGTGCCCGGTGCGGCCGGCACTACCGTGGCTATCCCTCGTCTGGGCATTCCCGTTACCGTGAGATGTGACGGTCCTGCGGGCGTTCACATCGACGCCCACCGTGATGGCGACAGCCGCACCTATTATGCCACGGGATTCCCCATCGGTACTTGCCTGGCTTCTACATGGAACACGGACTTGGTGCGCCGTGTGGGAGAGTGCATCGGCAATGAGACCAAGGAGTATGGCTGCGACGCTGTGCTCGGTCCGGGAATGAACCTGCACCGCAATCCGCTCTGCGGCCGCAACTTCGAGTATTATTCCGAGGACCCCATCGTGACGGGCTTGATGGGAACAGCCTTCGTCTTGGGCGTGCAGAGCCAGGGCGTTGGCGTGAGTGCCAAGCACTTTGCCGTCAACTCGCAGGAGAGTGACCGTACTCGTGTGGACGAGCGACTCAGCCAGCGTGCCCTTCGTGAACTCTATCTGAAGGGCTTTGAGATGATGGTGAAGAAGAGCAATCCCTGGACGCTGATGTCTGCCTACAACAAGATTAACGGTACATACGCCCAGGGCAACAAGGATCTCTTGACCGACATCCTGCGCAACGACTGGGGATACAAGGGCATCGTGGAGACCGACTGGATCGGTATTCGCGAGGACTTGCCCGTAGAACAGGAAGTGGCTGCCGGCAACGACTTGATGATGCCGGGTTATCCTGCACAGGTGAAGGCCATCGTGGAGGCTGTGAACAATGGCAAACTCGCCATCGCCGACGTAGATCGCAACGTGCGCCGCATGCTCGAATACATCGTGAAGACTCCCCGTTTCCAGGGATACAAGTACAGCAACAACCCCGACCTGAAGGCGCACGCCGCCATCACCCGTCAGAGCAGCACCGAGGGTATGGTGCTCTTGAAGAATGACGCTACGCTGCCCATCCGCGACTTGAAGACCGTGGCACTCTTCGGTGTAAACAGCTACGACTTCATGTCGGGCGGTCTCGGCAGCGGTTGTGTGAACGTGGCTTACTCCGTGGACATGGTGACGGGTCTGAAGAACATCGGCGTATCTACTACTCCCCAGCTTACGGAGATTTATCAGAACTACGTAAAATATGCCAAGGCTAAGCTGAAGGCCGACAAAAACCCGATGATGTGGTTCCTCGACCAAGGTCAGCCTAAGCTCGACGAAATCGAGATTACCGAGCGCTGCGTGGCCCATGAGGAGCCGCTTGCCGATGCAGCCATCATCACCATCGGCCGTCAGGCCGGTGAGGGAATGGATCGCCAGATAAACGGTGAGTTCAACCTAAGCAAGGACGAGCAAGACATGATTTTCCGTGTATCCGATGCCTTCCATGCCAAGGGCAAGAAGGTGATAGTGATCATCAACTCGGGTTCCGTGATGGAGACGGCCAGTTGGAGAGACCGCGTGGATGCCATCCTCGTGGCTTGGCAGCCGGGCATTGAGGGCGGCAATTCCGTTGCCGACATCTTGACGGGCAAGGTGAATCCTTCGGGCAAGTTGACCATGACTTGGCCTATCGCCGCCACCGACCATCCTTCTACCGCCAACTTCGCCAAGGAGTACGACATGTACACCTATAAGAATATGGAAGGTTGGGGTAAGGGTGTCATCCCCGGCGTTGACTTCAGCAACCATGAGGAGGATATCTATGTGGGCTACCGTTACTTCGACACCTTCAAGAAGAACGTGGCTTATCCTTTCGGTTACGGTTTGAGCTACACCACCTTCGAGTTTGGCAAACCATCTGTCAAGGCGAATGGCAATAACATCGAGGTAAGCGTGACGGTAAAGAACACTGGTAAGGTTTCCGGCAAGCAGGTGGCTGAGGTGTATGTCACCGCTCCCAAGGGTGCATACGAGAAGCCAGCCAAGGAACTGAAGACCTTCGGCAAGACCAAGGAGTTGCAGCCGGGCGAGAGTCAGACCTTGAAGATGACGCTCGAGAAGCGTGACCTCGCCAGCTTCGACGAGGCCAACAGCCAGTGGAAGGTCGATGCGGGCAACTATCTCTTCCAGGTGGGCACCGACGTGGAGACCATCAAGGGCACTGCTACACTGAAGATGGCAGAGTATACCGAGAAGGTGAGCAACGCCTGTGCTCCCACGGTTCAGTTGAACTATCTGAAGCAGAAGTAAAACATCCCCAATTGTACCAAAAGAGGGTGTGTCATACCGTATGACACACCCTCTTTTATAATCTCTATTGTAATAAAAGTTTTGCTATTCCAATCCTGAGATACAAACTTCTTCTCCGCTTTCTATCCACAAGCGGTAACTGTCTCCACCCACTATCTTTTCTATCTCGCCATGGCTTGCTGCAGGATATCCCTGACTATGGAAGTGGAGATAGCCGGCACCCTCTGTGGCCTTCACGCGGATGGTGGCATGATCCATATATACCTTTATCTCACCGTGAGGGGTAGGCACGGTACCCTCCATAAACTCCAGTCCACCAAGCACCGGTTTTATCTCAAACTCTTCATAGCCGGGCTTAACAGGCCTTACACCGAGGAAATACTTGCCCAGCAGATAAACAGGGCTTGCACCCCAAGCATGGCAAAGACTCTTGCCGTAAGGTCGCCCGTACATAGCCAGATGGTCGGCCATGGGGCGCAGTCCTTCAGCGTCTACAGACGGGTCATAAGCTTCCCAGAACGAGGTAGCACCATGAGCAAGCATGCCGCCCCAGTATTCCTTCATCCTGGTTAACACCTCGGACTGGTTGCCCAGCGAACAGAGGGCTTCCAGTTCGTAAAACTGCATATACGGGGTGGTAATAGGCATCACATTGCCATTATGGATGACGTGCTTGGCCACTTCCTGCTTTTGTTCCTCGTTGAAGTAGTCGAAGAATATGGCAAACATATTGGCATAGCGGGTTACCTCTTTGCTGCGTTTGCCGTCCACTATGTTGTGTATAAGGGCATGGTGCGCCTCGTCCCAAAATGTAGGCATCAGTTTCTTGCGCAGTGTTGAGTACAGGCGATAATACTCTTCTTCGTCATGGCTGTTCTCTACCAGACGGGCACAAAGGGCCATCGTCTCGAGGCTCTTGCAGAAGAGTACCTGTTCGAAAGCAAGGAACCCGTGCTTGTCCATAGGTTGGGGCGACCAGTCTACAAACACCCAGTCGCCTGCCAGTCCCTCCATCATGCCCTGACCGCCTGTTCTCGACAGGCAGTAGGCCATAAGCGACTGCATACGTGGGTATATCTGTTCCACGAAGTGTCTGTCGCCCGTGTACATATAGTAGTCGTAGATACCCAAGAACCAGTAGAACGTATAGTCCATGATGGTGTTGACATGTGCCGTGACGGGATCCTTGCCACGCAACTGCCATGTAGTGCGACGGACACATGCTGAATCGAAGTATAGGTAATAGTTCATGAGGTAGCTCTGGTAAGCGTCACCGCTCCATGTCCAGCGGTCGCGCTTGATGCCGTCTATGAAAAACTCACGTGTGGTAAGGTGGAGCGTACGTTCGCCAACCTGCCACATACGGTTTATCTGCTCGTCGTTGCAACGGAAAGAAGCACGTATCTCTTCCGGCATGTACTCATACTGTAGGGAGATGTCATCATAGTCGATATCCCCTTCCTTCACTACATACACATAACGCAGGGCCTTGCTTCCAGTTGCCATAAAAGAGTCGGTCTTGCCGGGACAGAGCGCCAAAGGCTCGCCTGTTGCCTCGTCTGCCACGTATGCAGCATTCTCTACTCTGAACACATCGAGTGTCTCGCAGTGTGCTGTATCGAGGGCTTCCTCTTCGCTCTCTCCATAATATACGCGCAGTATGCCGTTGCCTGAGGGGTTGTCTATGACAATGTAGCCGAAGGTCTCCCATCCGAAGTCGTAGACGGTTCCGTTCTCTACATCCTTCACACAGGCAGCTGGTACATACTGCTGGGCCAGTTGGAACTGCGAGGGCAGGGAATACTTGTCGTGGAAGTCCCAGCAGGGCACGTCCCAGCATCCGGCATCCATGTATTCAGAAACACTGGTATCGCTCGCCTTGCCCGATTCGTCTATCCACTCCTTGTCCTCGTTGGTAACCTGCCAACTGTCGTCAGTACAGAATGTCTTGCCCTGTACCCACAAGGCAGGGGGTGTAGACTGGTTCCACACCTTGATGTTCAGACTGTGTTGCCCGGCAGGAATGGTAAGGTGGTGGGGCATGCCGAAGAGCAGTTTGCCGTCCAGTTTCACGTTGTACCGGCCTTCTGCCACTATCTCTACCTCCTCGTCGGCAGCAAGGTCCAAATGGTGCGAGAACTCTACCGTAACATAGTGGCTGTCCTGTTTCCAAAAAGGCGGAAAGAAGGCACCACGCTCCGTGCGGCGGTTGTTCATCTTGTTGCCGAGCCATATCTCATAGTCTCCTGGATACCATATCCATGTTGCTTTGTTCGTCTTCATGATGTCTTGTCGTGATGATTACATTATTATAGATAGACGCAGAAAACTATATTTTGTCACCATAGCGTTCGCGGGTGATTTCATCGAGCGACTTGCCTTGTGTGTGCGGTGTCCAGATGGCACCCACCAGAAGAGAGACGACAAGAAGACCTACCATTACTGCTCCTGCCACGTGGAATCCTTCGCCATGTGCACCGTAGATGTGAACAAACTCCAGTCCCCACAGTGCCGACAAACCGCGTACCAGAAAGAACATGATTCCTTGTGCGGCAGCACGGTATTTCGCCGGGAACAGTTCGGAAGCCCATAAGGCATAGAACCCCTGCACCGAGATGCCGCCCTGGATGGCCCACAGCAGCGAGAAGAACAAGAGACCGGCCATGCTCGTGATACCGATACCGAGGATGACTACCCATGCCAGCACAGCACAGCCCACACCCACGATGTAGAGCAAGCGCTGGTTTACCTTGTCTACCAAGAGAGAGAATACAAGGGTGGCAAGTATGATGACCACCCACTGCCCTACGGACAGGAGGTTGGCCTGTTCGTTGGTCAGTCCGCCTACCGTCTCGTAGATATGCTGCTGGAAGAATCCCATGACGGAACTTACAAGATTCCAGGTAAGGTAGATGCCGGCCAGAAAAATGATGGTGCGCACGTTTACCTTATTAGTGAACAGGGTGCCGAACGAGGAGAAAACACCTTTCGCCTTACTGTCCTTCGCCTCTTCGGCTTTTGCTGCCTGCCACTCTGCAGATTCCTGCAACTGTCGTTGGAGCAGCCAGGCTATAAAAGCTACAATGAAGAGGGAAGCGAAGACGATGCGGCTGCTGAACACATGGAGTGCTGCTCCGGTAGTACCGCTCCCGGTGAGTGCTGTGGCGATGGATGCCACACACGGATAGAGCAGTCCGCCTTCTGCCTCGCCGCCCGTTGGCGGTGCAAGGAGCGTGCCCAGTATGAGGATTACCGTAGGACCTACGCCCCATGCCATCTGCGAGATGCCTATGTTGCGCCCACGGTTGTGTATATCCGAACTTTCCGAGATATAAGTCCATGATGCCGGCACGCCCACGCCCACCGAAATGCCTGTTACGAGGAAGCCCGCCAGGAGCATAGGGAAATTGAACGAGAGCATGATGCACGCCACACCTATCATGTATACCAGCATGTTGTATGTATAGATGGCCTTTCGCCCGTAGCGGTCTGCAAGAAAACCGCCAATGATGGCTCCGATGGCAGCACCCAGGCAGTTGGCACTTATGGCATTGAGCCACCCCAGGTGTGAGGATGTGAGGCCGAGATAGTTCTGCCAAAGGGTCAGTCCGCTGGCTCCAGCCACAATGGCTCCTGCATCTAGGTAATTGGTTAGTGAAACGGCAATGGTACTTTTCAGTGTTCCTTTTTTAGATGATGTCATAGTTATAGGTTAGGTTTGTTTTAGTTGTATAGTAGTTTGACGGGGGTGTAGATACATGCCGCTGCATGCCCCTACGTACACGGATGCCTATCGCTGTATGCGTCCGCCTGTAGATGTGATGTTGGCAAGGATTTCTTCCTCAGTCACTAGATTCTGGTCACCCGGAACGGAGTTCTTGAGGGCACTTGCCGAGAGCGAGAAGTCGAGGCATAGCTGGTTGTCGTCAGTCCATTTGCGCCAAGCATGGAGATAAGCACCGATAAAGGCATCGCCTACACCCATGGGGTCGATGATGGGCTGTATGTCATATATCCGGGCCGTGTACAGTTGATCTTCTACGGCATCGTACAACAGACCGGTAAGTGTGTGGTGGCTACTGGCAATCTGGTTACGCACAGCCATCACCATCTTCTTGCACTTGGGGAAGAGGCGATGCATCTTGCGGAAATATTCCAGATATGCTTCGCTGTCCATTACGTAGTTGGAATCCTGTGCCTCGAACGGGATGTGAGGTTCGCCGCTTGCCACTTCCCACTCATTCTGGTCACCAAAGATGATGTCGCTGTACTGCATCATGCGGAAGAGCACATCGTGCGGTTCGAGTCCATAGCCCCACAGGTTTTTGCGGTAGTTGATGTCGCAGGCAATGGTCAGCCCGTCCTGTACGGCAAGGCGTATGGCATCCATGGTCGACTCCATGGCATCGCGGCTGATGGCGCATGTGATGCCAGAGCAATGGAATATGGCAGCATCCGCCAATACCTTCTCCCACTTTACCATGCCCTGTTTCAGCGTGTAGAACGAGGAGTTCTTCCGGTCGTACACTACGCGCGAGTTGCGCATGGCCACTGCTTCCTCAAAGTAGTAGGTTCCCAGACGTTCGCCGCCTTTTACCACATGAGAAACATTCAAGCCGTACTCCCTAAGGTGCATCAGTGCCGCCTCGCCTATCTCGCCGTAAGGCACACGGGTGACATACTCCACTTCTTCGCCCAGACAGGCCAGTGAGACAGCAGCGTTGGCTTCGCTGCCACCATAATTGCCTTCCATGCGGCGTCCTTGCGAAAGGCGTCTGTAGCCAGGCTTGGAGATTCTGAGCAATATCTCTCCGAAAGTTACTATCTTCGTTCTCATGTTGATATCTTTTGAAAAAGAGTTAAGGAGTTATGGAGTTGAAGGAGTTAAGACAAATGACCGGCTTGCCAATGAAACTGAAGCGGCATCAAACTTGCGGACAGTTGTCTTAACCCTCTTACTCCTTTAACTCCTTAACTCCTTGTGTTGTATATTACTTCTTTGTTACCAGTTCCATGGTGTCGCGGGCGATGACAATCTCCTCGTCAGTAGGAACAACCACAACCTTCACCTTGCTGTCATCGGTAGAGATGATGGCCTCCTCACCGTGGATGGTATCGTTCACCTCCTTGTTGATCTTGATGCCCAAGAACTCAAGGCCCTTGCATGAATCCTCACGGAGGTCGGTCTGGTTCTCGCCTACGCCTGCTGTGAAGACGATGGCATCCACACCACCCATAGCGGCAGCGTATGCACCGATATACTTCTTGATGCGGTACTCGTACATGCGGAGAGCCAACAGAGCCTTCTCGTTGCCCTCGTTGGCAGCCTTCTCTACGTCGCGCATATCAGAAGAGATGCCCGTGATACCGAGCACTCCGCTCTTCTTGTTCAGATAGTCGGCCATCTCCTGTGGCTTCATGTTCAGCTTCTCCATGAGGTAAGTAACGGCAGAAGCATCGATGTCGCCGCAACGTGAGCCCATCATCAGACCTGCCAATGGTGTCAAGCCCATAGAGGTATCCATCACCTTGCCGTTCAATACGGCTGCGATAGAACCACCGTTACCGATGTGGCAGGTGATGATCTTCGAGTTGTTCTGGTCGAGACCGAGGATCTCGCACACACGCTTGGAAACGTAACGGTGAGAGGTTCCGTGGAAACCATAACGGCGCACGTGATACTTCTCATACAACTCGTAAGGGATGGCATAGAGATAAGCGTAGTCGGGCATGGTGCTGTGGAAAGCGTTGTCGAACACGCAAACCTGTGGAGTGCCGGGCATCAAAGCGTCAACGGCACGGAGACCCTTCAGGTGACCGGCGTTGTGAACAGGAGCGAGGTCGCAAAGTTCCTCGATACCATCCTCCACGCTCTTGTCAACGATGACACTCTCCTTGTACTTGTCACCACCCTGAACGACACGGTGACCTACGGCGTCGATTTCCTTCAAGTCCTTGATGGCACCAATCTCCGGGTCGAGCAAGCACTTGAACACGAAGTTCACACCCTCCTTGTGGTCGGGCATATCGTGCATAATCTGCTTCTTCTCGCCGTTAGGCAACTTCACCTTGATGAATGCGTTGTCGAGACCGATACGCTCTACACCACCTTGAGCCAATACCGACTCATCGTCCATGTTATATAATTTGTACTTGATAGAAGAACTACCACAGTTCAATACCAATACTTTCATTTCTACGTTTGATTAATAATTAATAATGTTATTAGAACGAAGCGGTTTAATTCTTCGCTTACAAGAGGATTCTTCACTCTTCGTTCTTCTCTCTTCGCTCCTTACGCCTTCTTGGCATCCTGAGCCTGGCAAGCGGTAATAGCTACCATGTAGTAGATGTCGTCTACGGAGCAACCACGAGAGAGGTCGTTCACCGGACGTGCAATACCCTGGAGGATAGGACCGATGGCGATGGCGCCACCCAAGCGCTGAACGAGTTTGTAGCCGATATTGCCCACCTCAAGGTTAGGCACTACCAATACATTGGCCTTACCAGCCACTTCAGAACCTGGAGCCTTCTTGGCAGCTACCGAAGGAACGAGGGCTGCATCGGCCTGGAGCTCGCCGTCGAGATGAAGTTCAGGGAACTTCTCCTTGGCAATGGCCACGGCATCCTTTACCTTATCTATAATATATACGCTCTTGCCAGTCTCCTTGTCGATGGCATCCTTGGCACTGCCCTTGGTAGAGAAGCTCAACATAGCCACGTTTGGCTCGTCGATACCAGCCACCGACTTGGCTGTCTGAGATGTAGTGTAAGCAATCTGAGCCAACTGGTCGGCTGTAGGATTAGGAGTTACAGCAACGTCGCCCATTACCACAACACCGTCCTTGCCATACTGCTTTTGGTCAGTGATGAGCAACATGGCACCGCTCACACAGGTAATGCCCGGAGTACACTTGATAATCTGCAGGGCAGGACGAAGCGTGTCGCCTGTTGTGCTCAGCGCACCGGAAATCTGGCCGTCAGCACCCTCTGTCTTGATAATCATACATCCGAGGTAGAGATTGTTCTTGGTTACGAGTTCACGAGCCTGCTCTACGGTCATGCCCTTCTTCTTGCGAAGTTCGGCGAGCTTCTCGGCATACTCCTCTGTCTTGGGATTGTTTTGTGGATCAACGATAGTAGCCTTGTCAATGTTCTCAAGTCCCCACTCGGCGGCGAGTTTCTTGATGTTCTCCGGATTGCCGATGAGGATGATGTCGGCAATGTCGTCTGCCAAAACCTTGTCGGCTGCCTTGAGGGTACGCTCCTCCTCTGCTTCGGGGAGCACGATGCGCTGTTTATCTGCTTTAGCGCGAGCTACGATTTGCTGTAATAAATCCATTTTATTTTTGTTTTAGATAAGTTTGTTGCATTGCTATATAGACTTTGCAAAAGTAAGCATTTTCTACCGAAAATACTCCGTTGTATTGTGTAAAAAAAGCTAAAACGTATCGAAAAGGTTTACGTTCTTCACGCTTCCCTCATACCATTTCCTGCGTCAGCACGCTCTCCAGCTCTTCTGCCGACAGACGCAGCCTGAACTCACCTTTCATGGCGACGCTGATGCGCCCCGTCTCTTCCGAAACGATGATGGCAATGGCATCGCTCTTCTGCGAGATGCCCAAGGCCGCGCGGTGGCGCAGTCCCAGTTCCTTCGGTATGTCGAGGTTGTGGCTTACGGGAAGGATGCAGCCCGCTGCCATGATACGTTTGTCGGAGATAACCATCGCACCGTCGTGGAGAGGCGAGTTCTTGAAGAAGATGTTCTCGATGAGCCGTTGGTTGATGCGTGCATCTATCGTCTCGCCTGTGTCCATCACGTCTTTGAGGGGTACACCGCGTTCTATCACGATGAGTGCTCCCACGTATTTCTTGGCCATACTCATGCATGCCATTACGATGGGCATAATGGTTTCCTTGTCTGTCTCGCGCTGGCCGTCTTTGCCAGAACGGAAGAAACGCACCAGGCGGCGCATGCCTTTCTGCGACCCTATCTCGTAGAGAAACTTACGGATGTCTTCCTGGAAGATGACGATAAGGGCAATAACTCCCACACTGACCAATTTGTCGAGTATCGAACCGAGCAGCCGCATCTCGAGCACCTGACTCACAAAGAGCCAGATGAGGATAAACAGCATGATGCCGACAAAGATGTTGAGGGAGCGCGACTCTTTCATCAAACGGTAGATGTAGAAGAGCATCGCTGCGACCAACAGGATGTCTATGATGTCTTTTATACCAAATTCTATCATTTTTTCATTGCTTCTACTATTCTTACTGCTTCTGCAGCCTCCTTTACATCGTGAACCCTGAGGATGCTGGCTCCCTTCATCAGGGCGATGGTGTCGAGCACGGTGGTTCCGTTGAGCGAGGTGGTGGCATCACCGCCCAACAACTTGTATATCATGCTCTTGCGGGAAATGCCGACGAGCACGGGCAGTTCCGTCACCATCAACTTCTCCATCTCGTTATATATCTCGTAGTTCTGCCCGAGGGTCTTCCCGAAGCCAAAGCCGGGGTCGAGAATGATGTCCTTTGCACCGAGGTCGCGCAACTGCTGCACCTCCTTGGCAAAGCCTGTCATCATCTGCTTGAGCGTGGGCTGCACCGACATCAGTATATAGGGAACCTTCAGTTCGCCTACCAGTCGGAACATCTCGGGGTATTCTTCGTGGCGTTGTTCCAGGGGTACGTTGGCAATACCCGTGATGCCGCCTTCCGACACATCGTTGATGATGTCGGCTCCCCATTCCTCAATGCACTTGCGTGCCAAGCTGGGGCGATATGTGTCTACAGAGACAGCCACGTCGGGCTGTTCACGACGCACGATGTCGAGGGCAAACTTCAGTCGTCTGCCTTCCTCTTCCTCCGACACTTCATCGGCACCGGGACGCGTGGAGAAGGCACCAATATCGATGATGCTTCCACCTTCCTCTATGATTTGGTTAGCCCTGTCGGCTATCTCCTCTTCCGTCTGTTTCCTACTGCCAGAGTAGAAACTGTCGGGCGTTACGTTCAGGATGCCCATCACCTGAGGGGTACTCAAATCCATCAGGCGCCCCTTAATATTGATTGTATAATTCATGAATCTACAATTCCTTCAGCCATTTCTTGCCTGGCTTTGTATATGTCCAAGCAATGAGCCCAAGTGTGATAATAGAACCCGTTAAAAAAAACAATGCAAGATAACTCATAACTCAATATTTTAAAATTCTATTGGCGAAATAAGCTGTAGCTGCAGTCATAAATACGCCAAATACTAATACATAAATATCTCCAATGGTAGCCGCTCCCTTTAAGAACGGCAACAAGCCTCCTACCCCAGTCCCCGTAAAGGTTAACTGTGATATGTTATAGAAATAGCCGCCAAGCTTTTCCTTCCTCACTTTCGTTTTGTCTTTCTCATCTCTAATGCCCATTCGCACCTCCGTTCTGATGTGTTACAACGAATATCTTTGCAAAAATAAAAAGAATATCCGAGAAAACATTCTTTTTCGGGGAAAATGTTGGGTATGTTCCCGATTTAGATTACTTTTGCACAAAAATAGCAGACTATGGACATTTCAGAACTCTACCGGATTTATCTTGAGCACCCGGTTATTACTACCGACAGCCGCGACTGCCCCGAGGGCAGCATCTTCCTGGCTCTGAAGGGTGCTTCGTTCGACGGCAACAAATTTGCCTGCATGGCCTTGGAAAAAGGCTGTGCCTACGTGATTATCGATGAAAAGGAATATGCCAAAGAGGGTGATGAGCGTTACATCCTCGTGGACGACTGCCTCACTACCTTCAAGGAACTGGCACGTGAGCATCGCCGTCACTTCGACATCCCCGTAGTGGGCATTACGGGTACCAACGGCAAGACCACGACAAAGGAACTCGTCTCTGCTGTTCTCTCGGAGAAATACAACGTGATGTTCACACAAGGCAACTTCAATAATGACGTGGGGGTACCCAAGACGCTCTTCCGTCTGGGCGAAGAGCATGAGATTGCCGTTGTAGAGATGGGTGCCTCCCATCCCGATGATATCCGCAAGCTCGCGGAGTACGTGGAGCCTACCTGCGGCATGATTACCAATGTGGGACGTGCCCACTTACAGGGATTCGGTAGTTTCGAGGGTGTGAAGAAAACCAAAGGCGAACTGTATGATTTCCTCTCTGCCCACGATGCCCTCGTCTTCATCAATGCCGACAACGAGCATCTGATGCAGATGGCAGAGAAACGCAACCTGAACCGCCTCGTCACCTACGGCAAAGAGGACGACTGCGATGTGTGGGGTGAGGTCGTGTCATGCGCTCCCTTCCTTAAGTTCCGCTGGCGCACGGAGGGGATGGAATGGCACGAGGTGCAGACCCACCTCATCGGCTCCTATAACATCGACAATATGCTTGCCGCCATCACCATCGGTCTCCACTTCGACGTAAAACCGCAGCAGATAGACCATGCACTCGAAAACTACATCCCAAGCAACAACCGCTCGCAGCTGGAGAAGACGGCACACAACAAGCTTGTAGTGGATGCCTACAACGCCAATCCGTCGAGCATGGCGGCTGCCATCGAGAACTTCCGTCTGATGGACGTGCCTAACAAAATGGCGATTCTCGGGCAGATGGGCGAATTGGGAGAGGTGAGCCGTGAGGAACACCAGAAAGTTGTTGACCAACTCCAAGCCGCCCTGTTGGAGAACGTATGGCTTGTGGGCGACGAGTTTGCCGGCATCGAATGTCCCTACCGCAAGTTTCATGATGTAGAGGAAGTGAAGGAAACCATCAAGCAGGCGCAGCCCCACGACCACTACATCCTCATCAAGGGAAGCAACAGCGTGAAACTTTTCCAGTTGCCTGAACTTTTGTGATCCCTTCTCCATCATCATCAAAAGGCGGTGCTCCGATTCTTATACCCGGAACACCGCCTTTTGACATTTGACGAGAAAAAATATTTCCCGCAAAAACACGCCTTATCCGCGCAGAGTCAACTCCAAGAACTTGTCGCACAATTGAAACACGCCTTCGTCCTGTGTGATAAAATCCTTGTCGAGCAAAGCCTTGACAGCTCCTTGCACGGAACTTGCCCCCAAATGATACTTTTGCAAGAACTCTTGCGACATTAGGGAAGAAGGTTTCCCTTCCAAGGCGATAGCCGTGAGCAACTGTTTCTGCTTGGCTGTCAACTGATAGATCAGGGCCTGATAAGCAAAGCGGTGCTGGGCAAGTATGCCGTCAACAGCCTGTTTGACATCAGCTTCCGACAGCAATGGCTTATCGGAGATGGAAGTGTAGAGCATGTTGAGTACATACTGAATGTACCAAGTGATGCCATCGAAACACCGATATAGGTACGCGAAGGCTTCTGCACTTATCTCCTTATGATTCTTGGAGAGATGATGGTTGGCAAAAGTCCAGTATGTCCGTTCGTTGATTGCCTCCAACCCCATGATGCTCGAACTGTGGAAGAAAGGGCGTGACTGGGACGTGAACATCAATGCCATCATGTGACGTTTGGAACCCGAGAAGACAAAGTTGGCATTATGACACTCTTGTATTCGCTTGCGCAATGTGGCCTCTACGGTCTTCTCCGGATAGTTGGCTATTGTCTGAAACTCATCTATCGCTACCAAACACGGTTTGTCTGCTTGATCGAGGTAAGCAAAGATCTCATCCAGCGTCACGTCAGGCGTCTGAAGATCCCCGAGGCCAACGCTCCACTCGGGGTTACCGTTGATGTCATAGGAGATAGTGGATTTCAAAGACTGGAGCATGCTCAAGAAAAATTCCCATACCCTTCTGCCTTTTGGTTTGAGTGCCGACAGGATTCCCTTGCCCAAGGCATAGACAAACTCGCTTAAGTTCTTAGTATCATAAATGTCTATGTAGATACAATGATACTGTTTTCGAATTGCTTCTTGCTGGAAACAGTTGTATATAAGCCCCGACTTGCCCAAACGGCGCGGTGCAATCAATGCAACATTGCACCGGTTTGTCAAGTGCCGAGTAAGCAAAGCTGTTTCCTCCACCCTGTCACAGAAGTATTCTGGAGACAGGTAACCTTCTATCACAAACGGATTCGGTTGTACCATAGATGTTTATGCTATTATGAATTTTACGTAACGAAGAGTTCGTAATGCAAAGATAATGCTTTTATTTGGAAACCCTCTCCTTTTTTCGAAAAATATATAAAGCGGGATAAAATATGCTCGGGTGTAATGCAAAGGCGAAATGCGATATTCTCCAACTTGCGAGGCATGGGAAATGGAGTCCGTAGCCCCCATCTGCCACACGTCGGAAAGGCAACATAAAATGTTAAACGATTACAAATGCCGAATATTATTGACATAAATATGGTATTTTAGATGCGAAATGCAACTTTTTGCAATAAATATTTGGAGTGTAACTAAAATTTACTTAATTTTGCAACCGATAAGAAAGCATTTGTTAAAAAAACAATAGGTATGGATTTCAATCCAGCAAACAAGATGATGTAATAAAAAAGGGCAAAGTCCACCTCGGGGCGCGAGGCGGAAGGCCCCATTGGCTGAAAGAAACAGAACACTTTATACATTATTTATTATTAAAAGAGAGAGATTTATGGAAAAAAGACTTATGACGTTTATCGCCTGCCTCTTCCTTAGCATAGGGATGGCACTGGCACAAACTCAGGTTTCCGGTACAGTGACCTCCTCCGAAGACGGCTCGCCTGTCGTGGGCGCAAGCATCAAGGTGGCGGGCACCAATACCGGTACAGCTACCGACATCGACGGTAACTTCTCGCTGAACGTCCCCGCTGGCGCCAAGCTCGAAGTGTCCTACATCGGCATGATTGCCAAGTCCGTCAAGGCAGCTAAAAGCATGAAGATTGTATTGGATCCGGACGACAAGTCACTGAGCGAAGTGATTGTCGTAGGTTATGGAACCACACGCCGTGAGGCCAAGACAGGTTCTATCACTTCTGTCAGCTCCAAAGACCTGGCTGACATCCCTGCCACTTCTTTCGACAAAATGCTTGCCGGTAAGATGGCTGGTGTATCCGTTACACAGAGTTCTGGTCAGCCCGGTACGATGGCCAACATCCGTATCCGTGGTATCAGCTCTATCAACGCTGGCAACGAGCCTCTTTACGTAGTGGACGGTATCGCTATCATCTCGGGTGATGACGGTGACTTCACCAACGGTTCCAATGCCCTTGCCAACATCAACCCTGACGACATCGAGAGCATCACCGTTCTGAAGGATGCCGCTGCAGCCTCTGTATACGGTTCGCGTGCAGCCAACGGTGTCATCCTCATTACCACCAAGAGCGGTAAGGAAGGCAAGAGTCATATCTCTGCCCGTGTGAAGTTCGGTATCTCTCAGCTCGCCAACGACAACAACTATGGTGTGATGAGTGCTTCTGAACTCTTGAGCTATCAGCGTCAGGCCATCATCAATGCTGGCATGAATCCTGATAATCCTGCTAACGGTACCAACTACTACCGCCCCATGTCTATCCTGTCACAGCCTCTGAACAACTGGATGGATGCAGTGACACGTACTGGTAAGACACAGGAATATGAACTGACCCTTACTGGCGGTTCTGCCAAGACGAAATACTACAACTCTGTTTCTTACAACAAGACAGAGGGTATCTACTACGGCATCGACTATGAGCGCCTTAACGCCCGTGTCAATGTGGACCACGAAATCAACAAGTACCTGAAGACTGGCGTGCGCCTCAATTTGGGTTACAGCAAGACCAACGATACACCTATGCAGAGCCTCTACTATAGCAACCCTGCATTTGCCGGTCTTACCCTAATGCCTTGGATTCCCATCTACAACGAGGACGGTTCATACAATGTAACTATTCCTTCCAACTCTAACACCAACCCTCTCGCTACTGCAGCCAACGATGACCAGTGGCAGAAGAAATATGCTTTCAACGGCAATTTCTATCTGGAGTGGAAGCCTATCAAGCAGTTGACATTCAAGACAACTGATGCAGCCGAGCTTAACTTCATCCAGGGTCGCCGTTACTGGTCACCTATATCTAATCCCGATCAGGACGGTACAGGTACATTGCAGACTACGCAGACCTACTACCGCAACTTTACGACCTCTAACACTGCTACCTATCAGGATATGTTCGGCAAGCACAGCGTACGTGTACTGGCAGGTCAGGAGGCTACCATCTTTGATGTGGAACAGCATTATCAATCTTCTCAGAAACTGAATCCGCAGATTCCATACCACACGTCAGGTAACACCACCAACGACCTCTCGTACAGTGTCGGTAAGGAGACCATGATGTCATGGTTCGGTATCGCAGACTACAACTATGACGGACGCTACTACTTGCAGGCTTCTGTACGTGCAGACGGTAGCTCACTCTTCGGTGCCAACAAGCGTTGGGGTACATTCTGGTCGCTCGGTGCTTCATGGAACATCCATAACGAGAAGTTCATGGAAGGAACCAAAGGCTGGCTGGAAGTGCTGAAACTGCGTGCCAGCTATGGTGTGAACGGTAACAACAACATCAGCCGTTACTTGGCTTACGGTACCTATACGCAGACTTCATACAACGGTATCACTACAGCCCTTCGCCCCTCTACACCTGCTAACCCTGACCTCTCATGGGAGCGCAACTACTCTTGGAACTTCGGTCTCGACTTCCATTTCTTGAAGCGTTTCTCGGGTAGCTTCGATGTTTACAGCCGCAAGACTACTGACATGCTTCTGGCCAAGGCTCAGTCTTATACCTCTGGTTTCTCTTCAGCTACGACCAATGTCGGTTCACTCCGCAACACGGGTGTCGAGTTCCAGTTTGACGCCAACATCATCGACGGTCAGGACTGGAAGTGGGATATGGGCTTCAACATTTCACACAACAAGTCGAAAGTGCTCGAGCTTGCCGGTGACGAGATGATGAGCTATTCAGGTGACTCACGTTTGCGCCACATCGTAGGCGAAAGCCTCTATACATTCTATCTGAAAGACTACTACGGTGTCAACCCAGTCAATGGTGAGGCCCTGTGGGTAACTGAAGACGGTTCGTTGAGTGCTGACTACAACAAGGCACGCTGGATCAAGGCTGGTAGCCCCGAGCCTACCTATACAGGCGGTATCAACAGTACTTTGAGCTGGAAGAACCTTTCACTCAGTGTTGTTACTGAGTTCAAGGGCGGGAACAAGGTGCTCATCGTAGAAAACCGTTACCTGCAGTCAGACGGTAGCCAGATGACCATGAACCAGGCCAAGAGCGCCCTCAACTACTGGAAGAATCCGGGCGACACAGGATGTAACCCCAAACCCGTAGCCGGCAACTCATCTAACTCGTACAGCTACAGCTCTACACGTTATCTGGAGAAGGGCGACTACTTCCGTATCAAGGACATAACCTTGTCATACAACTTCGACAGCAACCTGCTCAGGAAGATCGGTCTCAATGCAGCACGCATATATGTAAGCGGTCTGAATGTCTACACCTTCCACGATGTAAACTTCTGGGATCCCGAGCGTGGTATTGACGGTTTGGGATATGGTATCTATCCTGTTACCAAGAGCTTCATGATCGGTCTGGATGTTACCCTGTAATTAAGTCAAAACGTAAAAAGGAATAAGTATATGAAAAAGATAATATTAGGTCTCGCCCTGGCTTCCACTGGCGTCTTTACGTCTTGTCACGACTTCCTGACAGAGGAACCCAAGCTGAAGCAGAGCAACGAGTTGACCTTTGCCACATTCGATAACTTGAACAATGCCGCAGCCGGTGTATATGCTATCTTCCAGAGCGCAAGCTGGTACGATGGTGCTTTCATCCTGCAGTCGGAGCTGCGTGCCGGCAATGCCAAGAACCCAAAGAACGCTGCCGGTTCAGGACGTTACCTCACCGACACTCAGTGGAACTACAACGAGAGCAACACTTCTGCTGTGTGGTCTTGCGCGTACTACACCATCTCGCGTGCCAACAACGTCATCAACAACCTTGACGGCAAGACGAGCAGTGAGGTAAGCCAGCAGCAGGTGGACAACGTGAAGGCAGAATGTCTCTTCCTCCGCGCCCTCTCTTATTTCGACCTGGTCATCACCTATTGCCAGCCCTATAACTACAATGTTACGGACGATGACAAGATGGGTGTGCCCCTCTGTCTTACCACAGAGAACGGCAAACCGGCACGTGACAGCAAGCAGGCTGTATACGACCAGATCGTAAGTGACCTGCTGACGGCAGAGAGCCTGATGTCTGACGACTATTCACGCTCTGGCGCAACAGACGCTGCTGCCGTTGTTTCAAAGTCTGCCATCCAGGCATTGCTCTCTCGCGTATACCTCTATATGGAAGAGTGGCAGAAGTCTGCCGACTATGCCACAAAGGTTATCAACAGCGGCAAGTACAGCCTTGCCAGCGGTGCAGCCTACACCAGCATGTTCCATGCTGAGACTGCTCCCAAGGGCGGCGAGATCATCTTCGAGGTATATGGCTCTAACAAGAACGAGTACTGGGATGGTTCAGGATGGACTCACCTGCCTTACATCACTACCAAGGGATGCAGCGGTGACGTTTGCGGCACCAAGGACCTGTACGACCTCTATGCTGACAACGATATCCGTAAGACCATGTTCGATGAGGACAGCGGCGACTATTATCCCACTAAGTTTACCGGCAAGTCGACTGGCGTTTCTCCCAACTACACCAATATCCCCTTGCTGCGTCTCTCTGAGATGTATCTGAACCGTGCCGAGGCACTCGTCAACGGTGCCACTATCGCAGGTACAACCGCAGAAGCAGACCTGAAGACATTGGCTTCCAAGCGCGGTGCTACACCCGAAGCCGCTACCAAGACAGGTGTCTTTACAGAGCGCCGCAAGGAGTTGGCTTTCGAAGGCCAGATTGCGTACGACTATGCACGTACCAACACCAGCCTCACACGTACCGACTTCGACGAGACCAAGAACAAGGATGTAGCTTTCCCCAGCTACATGTGGGCTATGCCTATCCCCAAGAGCGAGCGTGACGCTAACCCCAACGTAGCCCAGAACCCCGGTTATTAACAGAAAAAGAAAAGCAATTATGAAAATATTGAAGAACATTAGTTTAGGCTTGGTTGCGCTGGCAGCCTTTGCGCTTGCCTCCTGCAGCAACGATCTGCCTAAGTTCAACGACGCAGATGCTTTCGTGGCTTTCACCTCTACTTCGGCAGTTTCTGTCAATGAGGATGCCGAGACGTTGGAGATTCCTGTCCTCCTCACTTCTCTTGGCGGGAAAGAAGGCACGGTTGACTTTGAATTTGTGCCTGATGCCACATCGCCCGCAGTAGAGGGTACTAACTTCACGGTAGCCAACGCTTCCAAGACACTTACCTTTACAAGCGATGCGAATACCCAGAAAATCAAGTTGAACATCATAAATCTCAAGGACAAGTTTACCGGTGACTTGAGATTCACTGTAAAATTGACCAATCCTCAAGGTGTGAACCTCGGTGCCGACAACACGTTGACCGTGACGATTGCCGACCTTGACCACCCATTGGCATTCATGCTCGGTACTTATTCGGCAACTGCAGTTAATGCCTGGGATGAAGACACGCAGTGGAATGTAAAGATCAGCAAGGATGACAGCGACGTTTCCAAGGTATGGATAACCAACTTGGTTCCTGACGGTTCCTCTGCTTCAAGTCCTGTTTACGGAACGGTAAATGACGCCAAGACAGAGATTCATATCCCTGTTGGTCAGGAGACAGCAGTATCTTCATCTTATCCTCATATTTGTCTGGAAGGCTTCTATGGTGAGGATGGCGATGAGAATGTCGACGACTACTTGGTAGGTACCATTACCACAGACGCTAACGGCAACGCTATCATTACATTTGCTGACTACTGGTTCGGTGCACATGTTTACAGCGACGATTCCAAGTCAACATCACCAGGCTGGTTCAACATCATCCAGGCCGGTACGGTAATGACGCTGAGTAAATAACAATTAAAAAGGGTATTATATATATGAAAAAGCTAATATATAGTTTGGCTATTGCCTTGATAGGTATGACCAGTTGTACCTCTTTCGACGAAGAAAAGTCAGAGACCTATGCAGCCGGTCCTACCGTAGACCTGAGTCTGACAACAACGACAGACTCCACCTTCACCTTTACAGTGAAGCCTGCCGAGGGTTCTAATTTCTACTCATACACCGTAGTGCCCGGCAAGGCTAATACAAGTGTGAGTGCTGAGTCTGTACTGAAGAACTCGCTCTCTGGTAGCATCGAGCAGGGCATCATTGAGTATGCCAAGACATCCTCAGTTACTGTCAATATGCGCGACGCCAAGGACCAGCCCCTCTGCGTGCCCAACACCACCTATACCGTGTATGCTGTGGCATCAAGCGCACAGGGCGTGGTTGGTGCAGTGAAGACGCTCGAGGTAACAACAACAGACGGTGAAGCACCCGTGCTGATGCCCTATACGGCAACTGATCCTACAAGCGAGACAGACACTGTAACGACAGTAACTTTCTCTGAGGAAGTAATGATGGGCGAAGGCACAGTCTCTGCTTCCTATTATCAGGAGTATGGTGACGGAAATCTTGTCTCAATCCCCGAAGACGACATCTTTGTCGCCACTCACGGCAAAAATGTATACTTTGCAGTGAACAATGTTCCTGCAGGTGCATACGTTCTCTACTCATGGACAGAGGGTGCATTCGTTGACAGCTACGGCAACAAGTGCCCCGCAACCAACACTGAGTTTACTGAAGAAGGTATCTCAGGCGTGTACAGACGTCTGCCGTTTGAGACATGGTCGATAAAAGACAAGAATTTCTCTCCGGAAGCAGGCTCTCTTATTTCGGACTACAAGACATTCAAGGGTACTATCACTTTTGACCAGAATGTATTCCGTAATGACGAACTTGTTGAAACAGGTGACATCACGCTGGTATATACAGGTAGCAAAAAGACTTCTACCATTGCCCTTACCCCAAGTGATTGGAGTGTTTCTGGCAAGACGCTTACATTTACTTTGCCCGAGGCTCCTGCTGCAGGTGATATTATTACTATAAAGATAAAAGCAGGTACAATCTTTGATGTTAATGGCAATCCAAACGTTGAGTATACATCTTCAACCAAGACTGTATGGTGGAAGTATTTTGCCATGACAAAGGATATGGCGATAGGTAACTTCTCCCTCTCTTTGATTAGTGGCGTCTATGATGTTTATCCTACTGCCACTTTCACAGAATATGCTAAAGTTGAAAACGGTCTGGTGATTAGCAATCTTTATCAGGAAGGTAGCCAAGTTCTCGGAACCTATGACTTGAATGCTGGCGAGGTATACGTAAAAGCATATTATGAGCTTGGAACAGTAACAACAAGCAAGGGCAATACATACGGGCTTATAACTTATAGTCTTTCTGGAAGTGACGATATCGCCTTCACAGTCAATGCTGACGGTACGATGGAATCTACAGATTTCGCGGTTGTTGCATGTGATGCGGACTTCACAGAGGCACTGGGTTATTGGGATAAACCTGATAAAACAGTATTCTCTCCTGTGGCTTCTTCAGCCAAGGGAAAAGTGTCTGCAGCAAAGAAGTCTTATGCAAAGTCAAGCATTAAGAAAGTAAATGTTAAGGTGAACCCCCGTTCTCTGAAGACACTCCGTAAGTAAAGAGTAATCATTAATCTATAAAGCCTTCACGCTGCATTGTGTATTAAGCAATGCCAGGGTGGAGGCTTTTTGCTTTTCACTAAAGTTTTATGTCATGATGAAGAAAACATTTTTGATAGCGCTGTGCCTGTCAGTCCTGACGGGTGCCAGTGCAAAGGAGGTCTCTGACGTTACCGCTTCAGCCAAGGCACTTGAGATACTGCAGGGGGCTGTCAGCGGTTTCCAGGGAAAGGTGCAGTCTGTTGTTCCCGTATATTCGGGAGGTCAGAAAGTATATTATGCAGTGCAGTTTGCTCCGCAGGGATGGGCTTTGGTAAGTGCCGATGACACTACCGAACCGCTCATAGGCTATTCTGCCGAAGGGAAATATGTAATGGAAGGTCAGCCGGAATCTATGACGGCTCTGCTCGACTGCTTTGCCCAAAAGGTCAAAGCGCGGAAGCAGATGACCGTACAGCAGGTGGCTGACGGTTGGGAGACAGGTGCCCAGAGCCGTGCCAAGGTGGCGGCAAGGGCATCCGGCAAGGAGAAGGTAGAAGCCCTCATACAGGTAAACTGGAACCAGAGCGGCAAATACCAGAAATATTGTCCCCAGAATAGTCAGGGGCAGGCTATCGTTGGTTGTGTGGCTGTAGGTATGGCGCAGGCTATGAGTGTAGCACAGTGGCCGGAACGGCCTACAGGCGAATATAGCTACACCGACCCTACATACGGCACGCAGTACATCAACTACGACAAAGAACCTGCCTACAACTGGTCGGACATCCTTTCCGGTGCCAACGACAAGGACGATGTGGCACGCCTGCTGTGGCATTGTGGTGTTTCCGTAAACATGAAATACGGTGTAAGCGGATCAGGCACACAAGACTCATACATTGCTTCGGCACTGAAAAGAAACTTCTCTTATCCGCAGTCTGTCAAATATGTAAAGCGTTCTTCGTATGACGGTAACTGGGAAGACCTCGTTTACCAGGAACTGAGTGAGGGTAGGGCAGTATGCCTGAGCGGTCAGGACACCAAACAGGGATACGGTCACTGTTTCAACCTTGACGGTTATGATAATGGTGCTTTTCACGTCAACTGGGGATGGGGCGGAGCCAACAACGGAATGTATGCGCTCAGTTCGCTGAAAGACAACGGCTACGACTACAGTGATGCTGCTTACCAAAGTCTCATCATAGGTATACGCCGCCCATCGGACAAGCCCAGCGACATTATCCTTGGCAACCAGACCGTAGAGGCAGGACAGCCTGCCGGACTGATTGTGGGAACGATAGAGGTGGTGAACGAGGCAACCACGCCTCCTACGTATACCTATAAGTTCCAAGGTGCTTATAACCCTATTACGCATAAGTATGCAGCTGCCCCGTTTGACGTGGTGGACGGCAACCTTGTAACAACAAGTGTGCTGAGCGAAAAGGTGTATACTGTTACAATTACTGCTACCGACACCAACGGAAACTCAGTTACACGCACATTCGCCATTACCGCAAAGGCTTCTTCCGGCATTAGCGGTGTAGACCAGGATGTGCAGCCGTTAGGTGTTACTTATTACAATATGGAGGGTGCGCAGCTACAGTCTGCCGCAAACGGTGTCAACATTGTGGTGTACCGTTACAGTGACGGAACAAAGAAAGTATCTAAACTAATCGTGAAATAAACAACGTGTGTTATGAAGAAAATGCTATTGATACCGTGCCTGCTGGCTGTAGCCCTACAGGTGATGGCAAAGTTCGATCCCAACACCAAGTGGCCCTACATCTATGAGAACTTTACCGACGGCGTAGTCTATTCTACAGATATGACCAAGAGCGAGGGCAAACTGAATGTGCATCTTTCCGGCAATGTACTGCACTACATCGGCAAAGACGGCAAGGTGTACCAAGGCACCGACAAGAAGGTGGCGCGCGTGGAAATAGGTAAGGATGCCTACATCTACGTAGACCACAGTCTGATGCAAGTGGTAGGCTCGGAAGGCAAGAATGTCCTGCTTAAATATGTCAAGGCAGAGTTCAGTCGTATACAGAACGGCAGTGGTGGTGCCTACGGAGCCGACCTCAACTCGTCATCTTCACGACAGTTGTCTTCCTTGGAACTGGGTGGAATGAACACGCCCGAACTTGGCATGATGCTACAGGAGAAGAATGACGGTGCCGAGATTCCCTTGGCTACGGAATACTACTTTGTCATTGGCGGCAAACGCATCCTTGCCGATAAGAAAGAGGTGGCAGACTTCTTGGGCACTTCACGTGCAGCCGAATGGAAAACCTTCCAAAAGGAAAACAAGATAAAATGGAAAAAGGAAGATAGTCTTGTTGCCGTGCTCAAGTTCCTGTCCAAATAACGAAGTGCAATAGTGTTTACTATTGTACATTCATAAACCCACAAACGGTGCATCCTTCCGCCGCTCCATCATCGGACGGCAGAGGATGCACCGTTTTTTCGCTTCCCCACACTTATATAGTTATGGCCGCAAAGAGTGGTACATTCGTTAGCCAATCATCTATGCGGTAAGGGTTCATGGAGAGGCGGTATGCCAAGGCCGGGGAGTTCTCCTCAACGTATTGGCGCAGACTTTTTGCCTTGATGTTGGTCTCTGCTTTCACCTCAATGGGTATGATGTTGTCCGCGGCGTCCTGTATCAGAAAGTCAATCTCTTGTCTGGAGTTAGGCTTGCTATAGTAGAATGCTTCATGATGCAATATGAGTTGCTGCAGCACATACTGCTCTGTCAAAGCCCCTTTGAATTCCGTAAATACCGCATTGCCGTCAATGATGGCTGTAGTGCTTAAGCGCGACATGGCTCCCAACAGTCCTACGTCGAGCGAGTATATCTTGAATGCCGCCCGATCCTCGTAACTTCTCAGCGGAATCCTCGGAGCCTTCACGTTATAAACTCTATATATTAGACCGGCATCCTCCAACCATTGCAGGGCTATCTCGTATTCTCTTGCACGTGCACCTTCGCGCACTACGCCATAGATGAATTTTCTGTTTTCCTTGCTCAGTTGCGACGGTATTGAATGCCATACGTCTGAAATCCGTGGTACTATGTCCGACGGCGCATGTTTTGACATGTCTCGTTGATAACTGTGCAGAATGTCCTGTTGTATGGTCCTGACCTCTTTCCAGTCTCTGGTTTCGGAGAAGGCAAGTACGGCTTCGGGCATGCCGCCCACATAGTAGTAGTACTTGAGCAGTTCTGTAAGTTTGGGCGCAAACAGGTTTGTCAAGTCCCAGTTGCCCTCAGATAGTAATTCTGCCAATTTGTTTTCTCCCATAGCCATGACAAATTCGGTGAAACTCATGGGGTATAGGTGCATAAACTGTACCTTGCCTACGGGGAAAGACTCGCCCCTATGCAACTCTATGCCCAGTAAGGAGCCTGCCACAATGACATGGTAACCGGGGTAGTTCTCATAAAAATACTTCAGTGAAGTAATGGCGTTGGGTGCAGCCTGTATCTCGTCCAGGAAGATGAGCGTGTCACCTTCCGTGCATGATACATTTGTGGCTGCGCTTATGGCTGTAAGGATACGCATCACGTCGAAGTCTTGTTCGAACAGCCCTTGCAGGATTTTCTGTTCTTCAAAGTTTACGTATGCCAACTTCTTGTAATGTAGCCTGGCAAATTCCTTCACCAGCCATGTCTTGCCTACCTGTCTTGCTCCTTCCAGTATCAAGGGCTTTCTGCGGCGGCTTTCTTTCCATTCTATCAGGTATTTAATAGCATTTCTTTCCATATATTCTGCTTGCTGAATCACAAAAAGTGGACGAATATCTACTTGCTCATACACATTTTATGTACGAATAACGGTGCAAAGATACACAAAAAATGGACGAATACCATGCATTTCTTACACATTTTATGAACGAATAGCCTGATAACGGGAGAAGGGCGGTGTGCCATCATGTCTATGGTACACCGCCCTTAACGTGTATTTGGTATGTAATCGGAATGTTACTTGAACATTACTTGAATGTTACTTGAACATTACTTGTCTACCGATGAAGAGACATTGTTCTTCTCGTAGTAAGCCTTGTAGGCATCACCGCCGAACTCCAGTCCGAGGTCCTTGCCTGCAATACCGTCGCAGAAGCCCTTGTATGCCCACTTGCGCTTGTAGTCGCTGTCGAAGAGGTTGGGCACCTGACCCTTGAGCCAGTACTCGTGCTCTGCCTCGTTGTCGGAGAGGCTCCAGATGGTGATACCGCTCTGCTGTGCCTCCGGAACATTTGCCTTGTACGACTCCACAATCATGCGGTAGCAGTCGCTCTGTGCCTTGTACTGGTTGGAAGAGGGGGTACCTGTGCCGAGGGAGAGGTCAAGCTCGGTAACACGTACCAGTTTGCCTGTGGCAGCCATGGTCTGGAACATTGCGTCTACCTTTGTCTTGAGGGCAGCGATGTTCTCTGCGTTCTTGGTAGCGTCGTCGCTGCAGGAGAGGGTAATGTGCATTTGTGTGCCGATACCGTCTACGATAGGACTGCCGTTCTTCTGGTCGATGTCCTTGACGAACTGTACCAATGCTGCGAGCTTCTCGGGCGAGGTCTCGAGGTTGTAGTCGTTTACGAAGAGCTTGGTCTCTGCAGGCAAGTACTTGCGTGCCAACTGGAATGCCTTCACGTGGTAGTCGGGCACGTAGTAGCCCCAGTAGAAGTGGTTGTTGCCCCAGTTGAGTGTAAGTCCGTCTTCGGTGGTCTCCTCAGGAGCTGCATCGTAGGTAGTATTGCCGTCATCGTCCGTTACACTGCCGCCGAACACACCCTCGTCCAGACCGCGGTACTTGCAACTGCCGTCGGCGATAGGTTCGTTCACTACGTCGTAACCGTAAGGAACGACATTCTTCTCAGCCAGATGGTCGGCTACGCCCTTCACCCAAGCCTCCATCACGTCTTCGAGGGCAGCCTGCTTCTCGGCATCCGTCTTCAGCACATAGTATTTGCGTGCAGAAGCCTTGGCAGCTTTTCTTGCCTTGGCAGCATGTACATACTGTACAGCCTTAGCCTCAGAGCTTTGGTCCTTAGCCAGACCAAACTTCACGTTGTCGATGTAGTAGGTGCCGCCCACCTTACCGAAGTTGATGATAATGCGGTTCACATCGTCATAGGCAGGTGCAAAGGTGTATTCGCACTTGGTCCATTCCGTGCCCACTTCGAAGGTGTTGTATCCGCCCTGTGAACCATAGTTGGTGCCGTTCTGATACTGGAACTGCAACTGGCCTGCTGAGCTGGAAGACTTGGCATAGAACTGGATGATGTACTTCTTGCCGTTCTCCAGGTAGTTATCGAAGGTGTAGGCGCACTGTGCATCCCATGCATTTCCGTCACCCGTATTCTCCAGCACGAGTCCCTTCGAGTCGTTGTATCCGGCAGCGTCCTGCACACTGTAGTCCTTCTTGCTGCTGCCCCATGCGCTCCATCCGCCTGTGGTGCCGCCTTCGAAGTCGCTCTCGTCACCAGCCAGTACATTATCCATGGGGTCTTCCTGCTTCAGACCGAACTCGATGTCGTCGATGGTATAGGTACCGCCCACCTTACCGAAGTTGATGATAATGCGGTTCACGTCATCGTATTTGGTAATGGTAAACTCGTACCTGAATGTCTGCCAGGAAGCATTGACGTCGAAGGTGTTGTATCCGCCCTGCGAGCCGTAGTTGGTGCCGTTCTGGTACTGGAACTGCAACTGGCCTGCAGCCGACGAGCACTTGGCCTTGAACTGGATGACGTACGTCTTGTTCATCTCCAGGTTCTCGGCGAAGGTGTAGGCGCACTGTGCATCCCATGCATTGCCGTCACCCTTGTTCGTCAGAACGAGGGCAGCAGAGCCGTCCTGTCCAGCCCCAGTCACTACTTCACCGCTCTCCTTGTTGTTGCCCCATGAGCTCCAGCCGCCCGTAGTGCCACCGTTGAAGTCGGAAGCGTCACCGCCGAGCAGGTTGGCAATGTCACCGTCCGTCTCAACCACGAGGGTAGGGGCGATGACCGACTTGAGGTAGGTCTGGTTCTGCTGTGTGTGCCAGAAGAAGTTGTGGCCATAGAGCTTCATGCCTTCTGGCATGGCATCGATGAGTTGGTCGAGGGTAGTAAACTTCAGTGCGCCGCTGTTTCCCATCAGTGCGTCGCCCTTCATGGCGTTGCCTGGTGTGAACATGGTGTAGTTGGCATTGGCGAGGTCGCCCTCACCCTTCTCGTTGTTCACATAGAGACTGGCACCCATACCGATGCCTATGGTCATGTTAGGAGTATACTGCTGTGCATAGTCCTTGATGTTGCCATAGTTGGCAATGACCTCCTTCACGGCGAGCGGAATCTCAGCGGTAGTCACGTCGCCATGGCCGGCGGGTTTGCCCCACTGCATAATCTGGTCGTCGCAACCAGTGAGTAGCATCGCCGATGCTACTACTGGTAATAATATCTTTGTGATTTTCATCATTCTTGTCGTTTATAGATTAATACTATAGATGTCCCGTGCGTACCACCTTAAAAGTCGGATACGGTGATGGCTGTGATGGGTACGATGCGGAAGTTGTCCAGATAAATCTTCAGGTTGAAGGCGGAAGAGGGTATCTCCGAGTCACCAAACTTCAGGTCGGGGTTGCAGAAGAGGATACCGAAGTTCTTGTAGCTGCCTCCGTTCTTGTCGTCTATGACATTCTGGAAGTTCCATGTCAGTTCGTCGTTGGTATAGTTGCCGAACTGTGAGAGTGGGATAGTGATGGTCTGCCATCTGTCGCCCGTAGTAAACTCACTTGTCGCACCCGTTTCGCGGTTCAGCCAGGGCACCCATACGTAGGCCTGGTTCAGATAGTCCTTGTTGTACTTGGTGGCACCCGAGCCATAACCATAACTGCTGAGGTTGTTCTGCAGCGTAATCTCTATCTGTCCTGACTTAAACCACTTTCCGGGGCAGTACACGTCAAACTGTATGGCCACCGAGTCGAGCGATGTAGTGCCGGGGATGTACTGCGTCATGCGGTTCCAGTCATCGTCGGCATCGTCGTTGCCGGCAGTCCAGAAGCCCTTGATGCTTGATACGCCTGCAGCCACGCCGTCAGGATTCTCTTCGAAGTATGATGGCGGAATAATCTGCACCACCTTGCCACGGCCAGAGTTCAGCGGGTCGTCCACGAGGTCTTCCTCCTTGAAGGTGGCACTCCATCCTCCCTGTGTGCCCTTTCCGTCGAAGTTGATGATGTAGCAGTCGTTGTTGTTGAAGTACTTGGGCGAGATGGCAGTACCGTTGGCACCCTCGGTGGTGATGCTTCCGCTCACGGCAGCCACACCTTCCGGCATGATGAAGCTCACCTCGTCGCCATTCTCTGTACTCACGATGCCGTCGGTAATCACCGTACCGTCGGGCAGGGTAATCTTGGTAGTGCCTTCGAGGTTGGCACCCTTAATGTTTACCACCTCGCCGGCTGAAGGCAGCGTGTTGTCTATGCTCGTGATGCTGGGAGCAGAGGCACGTATGGTAAACTGGTACACGGTCTCGGTGCCGTCCTTTACGAAGCGTATGGTGTTGCGTACGTCGTCTGCAGCCTTTGCCACGGGTGTCTTGCTGTTGAGCGTTACCCACACGTTGTTGTCGGTCATCAGTGCGTTGTTGAAGTAGGTCTCCAGTCCGTTGACATAGATTTTCTTCAGTCCGCTGAAGCCCGAGCCTTCGATGCGCAGGGTCTGTCCCAAGCGTGCAAACTGCACCTCGCGGTCGTAGTTGCCGTCGGAGGCCTTGGTGTCCTCGAGGAACACTTTGTTGATGGTTATGGTGGCCGACTGGTTGTCGTCTTTGTCGCTGCACGATGTAAGCGACGGCATGACGGCGAGCATCATCAGAGGGATGAGTCCCTTGACGGCTTTCTCCACCTTATTATATATATACCTTTTCATGATGATAGTCATTTAGTTTAGTGTAATGATTTATTTACTCGTACCGTCCCCGTTGTTGAAGAGTTCGGGGAAGAGCATTTTGTGTGTTATGGTGCGGTCGTCGAACTTGTAGCGGGTGGTAGTGATGTTGCCGTCCGAATCCGTCTTCAGGTTCGGGTTCTTGGTCTGGTCGGTGTCGGCCATAGGCAGTGTGAGGCTCTTTGCCGTTGCTGTAGCCACGCCCGTACCGGGAGCCTTGTACGTGTCGCTGAGCTTGTAGGTGTGCGTGCTGCTCTCATAGTAGCTGGCGTTGCGGTTCTGGTTGTTCACGTAGTTTACCACTTCCTGCTGCTTGTAGTAGCCGCGGCGCACGAGGTAGTACCAGTACAGACCCTCGAAGGCAAACTCCATACGGTTTTCGTGGCGAAGGTCTTCGTAAGTGATTTCTTTCTTGGTCTTCATGTGTGCTCTGCTGCGTATGGCATTGAAATACGTTATGGCATCATAGTCCTTGGTGCTCTCGTTGTTGCCCAATGCAGCCTCGCAGTAGTTGAGGTAAACCTCGGCAAGGCGCAGCATGTAGGTGTTCACGCCCGAGTTGTTGGGTACGCTGAATCCGTTCACCTTCTTTGTACCGATGACATACTTCTTGATGTTGGCACCCTGGCTTCCTGCGCTCTCGGTAACACCGTAGATGTACGGGTTGCTCTTGTCGGCACTCAGCTCGGGATAAGCTTCGCCGTAGAAAGCGATGGAGTTGTGGCGGCGTATGGTGTCTACCACTTCTGTCAGGCCCAGGTTCTCGTCGGTATAGTTGGAGAACTCGTTCCAGAGGTCGTACGAGCAGTATGTGGCACCGCCCCATGCGTTGGTGTCAGCCACCGTTGTGCTCCATGCCAGGAAGCGCGTCATGCTCTGTGCAGCACCACCTGCACCGTCGCCGGTAATGAACTGCAACTGGAACATAGCTTCTTTGTTGTTGTTCATGGTGCTGTAAGCCCAAAGCGTGTTGTAGTCATCCACTAAGCTGTATGCATTGCTGGTGATAGCCTTCTTGGCAGCCGCTTTTGCCAGGTCGAGATAGTACTGGTTGCGCGTGCCGCGGTTGAAGTCGGTGGCAATGTTGTTGCCGTCGAATACTCCCTCGGTTGTAAGTCCAGCCATAGAGAGGTACAAGCGGCTCAGCATACCGTAGGCAGTATACTTGTTGACACGTCCCGAGGTGCTGCTTGCGGGCAGGCAGGCTGCAGCATACTCCATGTCGCGGGTGGCGAACTCTATGACGTCGATGCGCGGCTGTGCAGGTACCACATAGTTGTTTACCATGTCCTCGGTGTTGGTGTAGATGATGCCGCATCCCCACAGCGTGCCGATGTACCAGTAGGCGAGTCCGCGCATGAAGCGTGCCTCGGCGATGGCCTGTGTCTTGGCGTCTTCGCTTACTCCCGACGTACACTTGTTCTGTATGTTGTTGATGGTGTTGTTGGCCTGCGACACTACCGAGTAGAGCGAGCCCCATGCCTCACTAAGTCCCTGCGAGAGCGAGTTCTCGGTGAAGTTGGTGTACGGGTAGATGTAGTTGGAGTACTGTGCCGTGATGTTGTTGGCACGTCCGTCGCCCATGCCGTAGTAGAACTTGTCGTTGAAGTCGTACCACACATAGTTGTACAGGGGGTAGGTAGCCGACTGCACTGCTGCGTCCGAATCGAAGTAGTTGTCCGGGCTAAGCTGGTAGGTGTTGTTCTGCTTGAGGAAGTCTTCCGCACAACTGCCGAGCGAGAGGACTCCAGCCAAAGCTGCTGTATATAAAAGTATCTTTTTCATATCTTGATTCTCCTTTCTTGTCGTTTAGAATGTTACGTTCAGTCCGAAGGTGTAGATGCGCGGTGAAGGATAGCGTCCGTAGTCGATACCGTTCATCAGCGCGTTGCCCCATAGGCTTCCCACCTCAGGGTCGTATCCCTTGTACTTGGTCCATGTGTACACGTTCTGCAGGTTGCAGTATACCTTTACGTTGTTGAGGAAGGTATGCTTCAGCCATGTACGCGGCAGCGTGTAGGAGAGTGAAATGTTCTGCAGGCGCACGTATGAGCCGTCCTCCACGTAGGCATCGCTCACACGGTCGTTGCGGTTGCTGCCGCTCGATGTGTAGAGGCGGGGCATACGGCTGTCAGTGTTGGTAACGTGGTAGTTGCGCACGTCGTCCGGACCGTTGGGGTCTATCTTCTCCACGCGTGCATAGTCGAGCACGGATGTCAGGAGGTTGCTGGTAGAACCAGTCACCTCAAGGCTGCGGCGTCCGTAGTTGAGAATCTTGTTGCCGTAAGAGCCGCTGAACTGGATGGTGAGGTCTATGCCCTTGTATGAGAACGTATTGCCGAAGCCCCATGTAAACTTAGGCTCAGGGTTGCCGATGAAGGTCTGGTCGTCGTTGTTGATGACACCGTCACCGTTGAGGTCCTCGAAGATGTAGTCGCCTATCCATGTACCGTTCTCAGCTATCTTGCTTCCTTCGGGGATAGCCACCTGCTTCACGTTGCCGTCAGCATCCTTGTAGTAGAAGTCTTCGGGCTTGTCGAAACGTCCGATGACCTTGTAACCCCAGAACTGTCCGATGGGCTGACCCACTACGGTGTTGGTAACGGTAGCGGTCTCAGAACCTATCTGCAGCGTCTTGGGCAGGGTACCAGTGGCAGTGTCGAGGGCTGTCACCTTGTTGCGGTTGAGCGAGAGCACGGCATTGGTGCGCCAGGAGAATCCCTTGTACTCGATGTTGTCGGTGTTGAGCGTAAACTCCCAACCCGTGTTGCGCAGACTTCCGATGTTACCCCATGGGTTGCTTGCCACACCGTAGCCCGAACCGGCACCCGAACCGAGGAAGGCGGGGAGGTCGAGCTTCAGGAGCAGGTCTTTGGTCTTCTTGTAGTACCAGTCGGCAATGAACTCGATGCGTCCGTTGAAGAGGCTGAGGTCTACACCGATGTTGGTGGAGTAGGTGGTCTCCCACTTCAGCTCTGGGTTAGCGTTGTTGGCATTGAGCACACCCACGCCCCACGGAGTGGTATAGGTAGCGAGGAGGGCAGTGTAAGCCCAGTCTTCCACGTTCTGGTTACCAGTGGCACCCCATCCCAGTCGCAGCTTCAGGTTGCTGATGACCTTGTTGTCCTTGAGGAAGCTCTCGTTGCTGGCACGCCATGCGAGGGCAGCAGAAGGGAACCATCCCCAGCGGTGCCCTTCGGCAAACTTCGAGCTGCCGTCGCGTCGCAGTGTGGCGGTAACGAGGTAGCGGTCGTCGAAGCTGTAGAAGGCGCGTCCGAAGTAAGAGAACAAGGCATTGTTGTTCTGGTAGCCCGTAGCGCGGCTGTCGGCGTAGCTACCTGCCGAGATGTCGGTGGCAGCGTTGGAGAGGTAGCCTGTGGTAGAGCCTACCTGTGTCTCGTAGTGGTTGTGGCTCATTTCCTGTCCCAGCATCACGTTCAGGTTGTGCTTGCCGAAGGTGTTGGCATAGGTCAGGATGTTACGCCATGACCAGTACTTGGAGTTGGTCTTGGTCCACTTGCCCGTACGCACGTCGTTGGTCTTCACGCCAAACTGGTAGTCGGGCTGGTAATAGTAGTAGTGGTTGAAGTTGTAGTCGGCCGACAACTCCGTCTTGAAGGTCAGTCCCTTGATGATGGTAGCCTCCAGATAGGTGTTCACACGGAAGTTGGTCTTCTTGTTGTGGTTGTCGGTAATTTCTGCCAGAGCCACGGGGTTGTCGGGCATCCACTGGTCGTCCGGTCCGTCGTATCCGCCTTCGGGGTTTCTTACAGCCACCGATGGCTGTGACGTGAGGGCGGTCATAATAATATTATAGGTAGATGATGTCTGCTGCTTGCTGTCAGCGAGCGAGAAGTTGATGCCACCCTTGAGCCACTTCTTTATCTGGGCGTCGATGTTTCCGCGCAGTGTCTGGCGCTTGAAACCGGAGCCGATGGCGATACCGTCCTGGTCCAGATAGCCTGCACTGAGGGCGTAGGTAATGTCCTTTGAGCCACCGCTGATACTTACGTTGTGGCTCGTCATGAGTGCCTTGCGGTACAGCTCGTCCTGCCAGTCGGTACCGTCGCCCATGAGGTCGCCGCGGATATACAGGCTTGAGGCAGGCTTGATGCCTGCATCGGTAATGTCCTTGTAGTGCTGAGCATACTGGCGCAGGTTCATCACGTCGAGCTTACCGGGCATCGTCTGCCAGCCCACGTATCCGTCGTAGGTGATGTTTGCCTCACCGCTCTGTCCGCGCTTGGTGGTAATCATGATGACACCGTTCGACGCACGCGAACCATAGATGGCTGTGGCAGATGCGTCTTTCAGCACGTCCATGCTCACGATGTCGGAGGGGTTGATGAGCGAGAGGGGGTTTGTGTTTCCGTCGTCTCCGCCTGCCGAGTCGATGATGACACCGTCAATGACGAAGATAGGCTGCGAGGTAGCGTTCAGCGAGTTGGTACCACGTATGCGGATGGTGTTGCTACCGCCCGGTGTACCCGTGTTGGCCTGTATCTGCACACCGGCTGCGCGGCCCTGCAATACCTGGTCAATGGAGGTGACAACCGATTTCTCGATGGCTTTCTCGCCAACCGAGGTAACCGCACCGGTAAGGTCGGCACGCTTCATCTGGCCGTAGCCCACCACTACCACCTCGCTCAGAGCCTGCTGGTCGGGTACGAGGGTAATGTCGAGCGGACCGTTGCCCACCTTCACCTCTTTGTCTTTGTATCCCAGGTAAGTAATCTGGAGAGTGGCTCCCTTAGGAACCTTGGCTGTAAAGTTACCGTCCAGGTCGGTGACGGCAACCACGTTAGGCGAACCTTTTACGCGCACGGTGGCACCGATGACAGGACCGTCATCTCCCACCACGTTGCCTTTTACGGCATTGTTCTGAGCGCACACTTCCCCGACGGGAGCGGTCAAAAGGGTCAGTAACAATGCAAGGCTTTTCATAGTGTAACCTACATGTTTCATGATTGTTTGGTTTTTAATTATTGGTTTTTATAGTAAATTGTGGTGCAAAGATATTTATTTGTTTCTTAATGCCGATTTATTATTGTTGCATCAGCGTTTCAGTTTGTTTCTTCGCGCCCTGAGAAATGTACCAACTTGTTTTTTTTTATTATTGCCTAATACTCGTATAGCTTGACGTGGAGAATCCTGTTCTCGCCGCATGATATGCGTGCGTGGCGTCCCTGGTGGTCCTGGTCACCGTTGTCGCGGCGAATGAACTTGAGGTTGCCGTCCTTGTCCACCTCCACCTGGTCTACATAGGTGATGCCGATGCGCTTGCCGTGGAAGGTTGCAGACGGCTTCTGCTGCTGCGAACTGTTGCCTCCATTGTCGATGAAACCGTCCTCGCCGAGCTTTTTCTCCTCAGCCTGCTGTTTCTCCGTCTTGGTCTGGAAGGTAACGACGATGCCGTTTCCTGCAATGATGTATTCGTTCTTCGCCAGTTTTAAGATGATGCCACCGCCTTCGGGCCATTTGCTGCCGTCGGTGGCACGCGGGTCCCACGGCAGCGTGAAGTTGTGGCGGCAAGTCATTACGATGCCGTTGTCCTCGATGATGCGTTCCGTGTCTTCCTGACTGAAGAGAAGTCCCCAGTTCCGCCCGTAGCCCTGGTGCTGCAGTAGGACGGGAGCCAGCTGGCTGAGCGCACCGTATGCGCCGCCGATGTGGGTTGTGGCATCGCCTCCAGCCTGGTCGAGGGCGAAGGGACTGAAGCAGATGGCATCCGTCTCGCCGAAGGTGTAGTAAGCCTTTATGCCGCTGTTGGCGTCACACCTTACCTCGGGCGTAAAGAAGGGGTTGTCTGCGCGCTTGTATTTTGCCACCCAGTCCTTGTAGCCCGTATCGTAGATGTCGGGCGCATAGATGTCTATGTGCGGGGCGGCACACTTCCAAATATTAATAAGGTGGGCAAGCGGACCGGCAGAAGGGTATTCGCCCGGTTTCCTGCCGCGGCTGTCCATGGCAGCGTTTACATACATGGGCAAGTCGTAGATGGCCTTCCCGGCAGCGGCCAGTTGCTCTACATACTTGGCATAATAGTAAGCCTGGAACTTCTCGTCGGCATAGCGGTCGGTGCCGAACACCTCAGCCCATGTGCCTTTCTTCTTCAGCTTCAGGGCTTTGATGAGGTCGTTAGGCACCTGCAGTCTGTATGCCTTCTCTGCCAGTGGCGAGTGGTCGCGTGCCGATTCCAGCATGCCTATCTCGTTCTCTATCTGTACCGTTACCACGGTGTTCGTGTGCTCGTCCACCGCCTTGATGTGCTTCATCAACTGGCAGAAGGCGCGTTTGTCGGCTTGCAGCAGGTTGTCGCTGAAGGCAGAACAAATCTCCAGCGGTTTGCCCGTTTCGGTGAGGGCACGCGGAAAACGACTCGTGTTCTCCTTCACCCACTGGGGCGCGTAGCAGCTCATGGAGTTCTTCCATGCGCCAAACCACAGGAACACTACCTTCAGTTCGTTTTCCCTTGCCCGGGCTATGACGCTGTCCACAAGGGCAAAGTCGTATTTCCCCTCAGCAGGCTCTACAAACTCCCAGTAGGCGGGCACGAACACCGCGTTGACCCCACAACGCTTCACATTCTTCATGGCGAGCCTGATGTCCAGAGGACTGGTGGCAGCCGAGTTGCTCAGTTCGCACCCCAGGAGCAGCATGGGCTTGCCGTTCACTACGAGTTGGGTGGCAGTGCCCTGCCGCTGTAGCTTTACTCCCGCCGTCAAACTGGCTGCAAAGGAAAACGCCGCCAGCAGGAAGAATAGTCTTGCCACAGGTGTTTGAAAGGTGTGGGAACGGTGTTCGAATACCGTTCTAAGGCATGCAGTAAACATCATCTTATTCATAGCGGATATCCATTTTAGAGAAAGTCTGGAAATACTTGAGGCATACGTCGCGCCACTCCTTGGCGTTCTCCAACTGCACATTGAGCAGCGAGTCGGTAAGCTGCCATTCCTGTTCGTGCCCCGTCATGAAGCGGCGGGCCTGCGTGTGCCAGTAGTCGCGGTACACTGCCACCATCGATACGCCCATGTTGTACCTCATGCAGAGTTCCTCCCATAGCGTACTGCCCGATTTCATCGTGTATGTCCAGGGCACGTGGTGGAACCACAACAGGTATTCCTCGGGACAGGTGTCGAGGTTGTCGTACTGGCTGCGGTAAGGTTCGGGATACTGGCCTACGGCATCTGTGCCCCGTGAAGAACGGTCGAAACCGATGCCCGCACTGTCAGCCTTGTGGTAGTATACGGGGCACCACTCCAGTGGATATTCAGCCTTAAACCCGTCAGGCTCCGGCCCGTAGTGGTGGTCGAACTTGAAGATGTGGTGCAGTCCGAGCGGCATCATGTAGTTGACGCAAGCCTCGCGCGAGGTCATCATCATCGTCTCCACGGCTTTCAGGAAGGGTTCCTCGTGCGTGCCGTAGGTCTGCATGAGCCATTCGCGGGCTATTTGCTCCGATGAAATCGCCGGATTCCACGCCATACGGCCGAAGGCGTACCAGTTGGCCTGGGAGAAAGGATGGCCGCACCAGTTGGCATTGTCGCCGATGTTTGCCACACCGGCAATGCCCTTCAGCCGTGCCGGTTTTACAAATCCGAAAAACTCCTTCCACATCGGTGCGAGATAGGTAAGGTGCCTGGACTGTCCGAGGTATTCCTGCGTAATCTGCAGTTCGGCTATCTGCGGTGTGTGGTGTATGTTGTCGAAGATGGGAGCGTATGGCTCCCGTGGCTGGAAGTCGAGCGGTCCGTTCTTCGACTGCAGTATCACGTTGTCGCGGAACATCCCGTCCAGATGCTTGAACTCGCTCACGGCCTGCTTCACACGGTCTTCGCCCTTGTGGTTGGCACCATATACAAAACTGCGCCATATTACCGTGCCTCCATACGGTTTCAGTGCATCTGCCAGCATGTTGGCACCGTCGGCGTGCGTGCGGTGGTAGTCGCCCGGACCGGGCTGCCCCTCCGAGTTGGCCTTGACGAGGAAACCGCCAAAGTCGGGTATGGCCTGGTAAATCTCCTTTGCCTTCTTCTGCCACCACAGTCTCACCTTCTTGTCGAGCGGGTCGGCAGTCTTGGTGTAGCCCAATGCCATGGGCGAAGCAAAGTTGATGCTGAGGTAAGTGCGTATGCCGTAGGGGCGCAGAATGTCGGCTATGGCCTTTACCTTGCCTATGTATTCGGCAGTCATCATGCGTGGCGAAGCATTCACGTTGTTCAGTACCGTACCGTTGATGCCGAGCGAGGCGTTGGCACGTGCATAGGCGGTGATGCGCCTTAAGAGCGAGTCGCCGACGGTGGCTTTACCGCTGCGCCTGTCCAGTTTTATCTGCTCCCACTTCCATATACTCTTGCCGGCGTAGCCGCGCTCGATGCTGCCGTCGAGGTTGTCCCAGTGGTTGAGTATGCGCAGCTGTACGGCCGGCTTCTCCGTCTTGGGCAGTGTGGCGAGCTGGCGGGTGTTCTGCAGGCGCAGCAGTTCGTAGGCACCGTAGAGTATGCCAATGTCGGTGCTTGCCGTGATGGTCGATTCGGTGAGCCGGTATCCGTCGCCCAGGTTCAGCGACGGGTCTACCGTCAGTGCCACTTCTTTCTGCTGGCATCCGTTGGCGAGTTCGTGGCGTGCAATGTCGATGGTGGCACTGTTCTCCGTGCCGCCCACCACCTTGCAGTGGTGCTGCTGGGTAGAGGCTAGCCACAGTTGCGAACCGTCGGTTTGTGCTCCCGCCCACAGATGGGCGGTAAGGGCACAGAGCAGTAGGAGGTATTTCTTCATGTCGTTTAGGTGGTTTTTAGGTTGTGGCAGCACAGAGGCTGCCCGTTACTGTTCTTTCTTCGGGTGCAAAGATAAACAAAAGGAAGGGCATGTGCGTGCCCCACCGTGTATTACTCGTTTCTTTTTGTCTCAGCGTATTCGGTAGGAGTCATACCGAAGTGTTTTTTGAAGACGGTAGAGAAGTGGGTCTGGTTGTTGAAGCCCACGGCGTATGCCACCTGTGTGATGTTCACCTTGCCTTCCTCTATGAGGCGTGCCGCCTGTTGCAGGCGCAGGTTGCGTATAAACTCGCCCGTAGACACGCCCGCTATCTCCTTCATCTTGCGGTGCAGTTGGGCGCGGCTGATGCACACCTCCTCCGTAAGCCGTTCCACATTGAAGTCGGGGTTGTCCAGGTTGGCGTTGATACACTTCATGATGCGGTCCATGAGCGCATCGTTGTTGCCCTTCACCTCGATGTTTTCTATCTTTTCCGCCTGTCCCTGAGCATGGGTGTACTTGCCGCGGAGGCGCCGCACGTTGTCCACGAGGTTGTCTATGAGTATGTGCAGTTCCTCCATACTGAAGGGTTTGGCGAGGAAGGCGTCTGCCCCGCGCCGCAGTCCCTCCAGGCGGTTCTCCACCTCGCCCTTTGAGGTAAGTAGGATGACGGGAATGTCGCTGATGTTGGTGTTGCCCTTTATCTTCTTGAGCATGGTGATGCCGTCCATCTCGGGCATCATCACGTCGCTCACCACGAGGTCGTACTTGCCCGTGAGCAGCATCTTCAGACCCTCCTTTCCGTTGGGTGCATACCCGAAGCGGTACCACTCGCCCAGTTCGTTGCGTATGTACTGTGCTATCTCTGCGTCGTCGTCCACCACGAGGATGTTGAAGTTGCGGTTGGCACTGGTCTTTTTCTCGATGGAATCGGCTGTTTTGGTGTTTTCCTCCGCTACAATCTCGTTAGGCTTCAGGTGGTCCTTGCCCAGGGGAATCGCCACTTCGAGGCAAGCGCCCCGTGTACCGTCCGTGCGGTTGTATGCCTTGATGGTGCCGCCGTGCATCCTTACGATGGCACGGCTCAGGTTCAGTCCTATGCCCGTGCCCTCTATGTGCAGGTCGCTGCTGCTCTTGCCTTGATAGAACCGTTCGAAGAGGCGGTCGGTCTTCTCCTCCTTGAATCCGATGCCTGTATCCTTCACCTTGATGATGGCGTGCGTGGCAGTCTTGCTGACGGTGATGTCTATGCTGCCTCCGTCGAAGGTATACTTCATGGCGTTGGACAGTAGGTTGCTTACCACCTTGTCGAAGTTGATGCGGTCTATCCACACCAGCAGCGTCTCGTCATCCTGCAGCGACTCGTCGCCGTGCAGGGCGATGGTGATGCCGCGCTCCTTGGCATTGAAGTTGAAGAGCGAGCAGATGGCGCGCACAAAGTCGCGGAGGTTTGTCTCCTGGCAGTGCAGCTGCATCTGGTTCTTGTCTATCTTGCGCTCGTCCAGTATCTGGTTAACCAGCAGCAGGAGTCGCTGTGCGTTGCGGTCTATGGTCTGCAGGTCCTGCTGGCTCTCCTTGTCGGTGAGGCGTGTCTTCAGTTTGTTGAGCGGTCCCATGATGAGTGTCAGCGGCGACCGTATGTCGTGTGTGGCATTGATGAGGAACTTCATCTTCGTCTCCTCCAGCTCCGTCTTGCGGCGGTGCTCGTAGGCGAGGACGATGTAAGTGCCTATGGCGAGTACCGCCATCAGGTAGGCGGCGTATGCCCAGACGGTGCTGTACCACGGGTCTTCCACCCTGATGCTGATGGTGGTGATGCTGTCCGAGTATGCCCCGTTGCCTGCTGCCCTCACCTCGAGGGTGTACTTGCCGGGCTTCAACTTGTTGAAGGAGACGGCGTTGATGCCCTCGGGAGTGCTGTTCCATGGCCCGCCGTTGATGCGGTACTGGTAGCTGATGTTCTCCGTGTTGTTGAAGGTGAGCAGCGAGAACTCCAGCGTAAACGAGTTCTGTGCGTAGGGCACGGAATAGGAGTCGGACAGACAGTCTACAGCTTTGCCGTCCACCAGAAAGTTGGTGAGGTGTACCTTGCCCAGGGTCATCCTGTCGGCCCTTACCCTGTCGGGCATGAAGGTAGTGATGCCGTCTTCCGTACCAAACCCTATCAGGCCGTTGGGTTGCTGCATCACAGCCCCGAGGATGTACTCCTTCGACTTCAGTCCGTTGCCGTTGATGTGCCCTATGAATTTGCGGTCCGTCTTGCTGTACTGCCAGATGCCCATGGTGGTACTAATCCACAGGTCGCCCCTGTGGTCGCGTACGATGCTGCATATCTGCTTGCCGTCCAGCACTTCGGCGTGCGGGAACGGTATTGCTCCGTTGCCCCTTTTGTGGTCGTAGAGAAAGAGTCCCTCGTCGGTGCCGATGAATATCTCGCCGTCAGTCCCCTCGCACAGTGCGTTGGCCTGTTTGTTCTTCAGTATGTGGTTCCACCCCAAGTCGCGGAACGACAGCGTCCTGGTGTTGAGGCATCCCACGCCGTTCGAAGTGCCTATCCACAGTCTGCCGTTGCGGTCGAAGCTGAGGGCGCGTACCCAGTCGTTGCACAGGAAGCCCTTGCTGCTGCGTTGCGACATGTTGAGCGTCCTTACCTCTCCGCTTTCCACATTATAGATATACAGCCCCTTGCTGTACACCGAGATGTAGAGGTTGCCCTCTTTGTCGTCTGCCATGCAGTAGATGCCCGCACTGGTAAAGTTCAGTTTCTGCTGTGCCTTTCCCGTGGCGGGGTCGTAGCTGTACAGTGCGTTTCCGTTGCCGAGCCAGTAGTTGCCCCGGTGGTCTTTGTATATGAGGCTTGTGCCCATGGGCGACTGCGGGTGCGCTACTATCTTGCCCGTAGGGTCGAATCCGTAGACACCGCTGTTCTGCACCGTACACCACGTGATGCCGTTCTCGCCCTGCGCTATGGACGAGACACAACTGCCTATGATGTAGTTCTGCTCCGAGAAGCTCCACGTGTTGAAGGCTTCCTCGCCCTGGCTGAGCTGGTAGAGTCCCTTTTTGTAGCAACCTATCCACAGGTTGTGGTTCTTGTCCTCGATGATGTCGTTGACGAAGGCGGTGCCGAGGTCCATCTTGCTGCTGAGGCTGCCCGCGGGTTCCACCTTGCCTTTGCCGTTGCGTATCAGGAGGGCGCCGTGCTCCGAGGTGCTGAGGTAGAGGTTGCCCCTGTGGTCGAAGGTGGCGTTGTTGATGGTGGTACAGCCACGGTATATGCCGAAGTCGTAGCCCGCATCCGCTATGCGGTCTGTAAGGTAGTCGTAATAGATGATGCCGTACATGCAGACGATGAGCAGAATGTCCTTGCGCCGTTGGAAGAAGGCTACGGGTGCGCCGCACGGCGAATGGAAGATTTTCTTGCTTATCCGCTTGCCGTCTTTGCCAGTATGGCTGAAACGGGTGAACGTGGGCAGGTGACTGCTCTGCCACAACTGCTGGCGGTTGTCTATATAAATATGTGTAAAGAAGATGTCGGAGTCCTTGACCGCCGACAGACTGGTCCTGTCTATCGTGGCGTGTCCCTTGCGCAACTGGTACAGGCCGTAGCCGGCTGTTCCTATCAGTATGTCGCCGTGCCCGTCTTCCACCAGCGAGTAGATGCGCGGTTGCCTGCCGTCCGTGAAGTCGTACCGTCTGAAGTCGCCCGTCTCGTAACGATAGCGCATGAGTCCCTTCGACGTACCTACCCACAGGTGTCCGTCCTTGTCGATGAGAAAGCTGGAGATGATGTTGTCGCTTACCGACGTGCTGTCCTTGCTGTCGTGGAAGAAGGTGGTAAAGCGGTAGCCGTCAAACTTGTTCAGGCCGTACTCCGTTCCCACCCAGATGTAGCCGTGCCGGTCTTGCACCATACAGTTGATGAGTGAGCTGGACAACTTGCCGGAGGTGTATAGTTTGCCCGTGTCGCCTGCCCACAACAGCAGCGAGAACCACAGGGAGAGGACAAGGAGTGTATAGGCTTTGGTCTGTTTCATGTCGGTAGATTGTTGGTGTCTCATGTACGTATTTGTTGCAAAAGTACAAAAAAGCACCGAAAGAGACAAGCAATGAAACAAATTAAAATCTTATCGTTACCGATTAAAGGTACAGTATAGGCGCATTTTTAGTACATTTGCAACGAAAAACCTTTTATGACAAGACCCAACAATCGACCGAATATGAAACAGACATCTGTAACACAGGAATCCAAGGGATTCTACAAACTTAACTGGCTACAGCGTATAGGCTTTGGCTCTGGCGACCTGGCGCAAAACCTCATCTACCAGACCATCTGCATGTACCTGCTGTTCTTCTACACCGACATCTATGGACTCAACCCGGGCGTGGCTGCCACCATGTTCCTCGTGGTGCGCCTGGTGGATGTGCTGTGGGACCCTCTCGTGGGTACCTACGTCGACAAGCACAATCCGCGCTGGGGCAAGTACCGTTCTTACCTCGTCTTGGCTGGTTTGCCGCTCACCGTGCTCGCCATCCTCTGCTTCTGGAACGGCATGGAGGGGCAGACCGACACCGTCAAACTCATCTATGCCTACGTTACCTACGTAGGCTTGTCGATGCTCTATACATTAATTAATGTGCCCTACGGTGCACTGAACTCGTCGTTGACGCGCGACACCGATGAAATCACCATTTTGACGTCCGTCCGTATGTTCATGGCGAATGTCGGCGGACTGTGCGTGTCGGCAGGTGTGCCCATCTTGGTGGCAATGCTTGCCGCAGCGAAAGACCTTCCCATTGAGATGGCGCTCTTCATGGGCTTGGGCTCCTTGCCCTCGTTCATCTTCATGCCCTTGGTGCCTGCCATCAAGAAGAAGGTGGGCAAGAAGAATATGTTCTACATCTTCCTCTCCGTCGCCATCGTCGGCATGGCAATGCTCTACGTCATCAGCAAGATGGGGCCCGTGAAGGACAACATCACCCTGGTTTACATCGCCCAGTTCATCAAATCCACCGGTGTCATCGTGGCAACGGGCTACATGTGGGCATTGATTCCCGAGGTCATCTCCTTCGCCGAATATACCAGCGGCAAGCGCATCGCCGGTATCGTGAATGCCCTGACGGGCATCTTCTACAAGGCGGGTATGGCTCTTGGCGGTGTCGTTCCCGGGGCAGTGCTTGCCTGGACAGGCTATCAGGCTGCAGCAGCCCAGGAGAGCAGCTCCCTTCCTACCGACAGCAACGCATGGTTTGTAGCCATGCTCATCTATGCCCTTGTGGGCTTCGCCCTCTTGGTGTTCTGCTTCTCCCAGACCAAGGAACGGGTGGTGATGGACGAGAAGGAGACGAAGAATGTGAAGGTGAGCGACCTGTGGACTGAGTTCTTCCACAACCGTCCGCTGCGCGTCGTGGCGCTTTTCTTCATCACCGCCTTCGCCATGATGTCGGTGGGAAATGCCGCCGGTGCCTACTTCATGAACGACTTGGAGCAGCAGAGTCCGTTGGCACAGGAGGGCATCCGCTGGTTGGTTTGCGTCATCCCCGCCATCCTGCTCGCCTTGGC
>CAVFRG010000001.1:0-184107 GCA_963624905.1 Oscillospiraceae bacterium | reverse complement strand
TCTCTGCGCTCTTCACACCGTGGTTGTTGGCTGTTACGCCGTAGCCGTAGGTCTGCGTCTCGCCCTTCTCCAGGGTCTCGGTGAATGTTGTCTCCGTGCAGCCTGTCTTGACGGTCTTTCCGTCAGGGTAGCGCACGATGTCGTAGGTCAGCCCTCCCACGTAGCCGTCGTTTTCGCCAGCCGTAGGTGCTTCCCATGTCACGGTGGCCTGTCCTGTAGCGGCATCTACGGCGGTCGTTACCCCGCCTATCGTCTTGGGCTTGTCGTAGCCGGCATAGTATCGGGCTGCTGTCTTGGGACTCTTGCCCTCGCTGTTGGATACGGTGACGGTGATGTTGCTGTAACCCGTCTTGAGGGTTATCTCGTGTGCTACCTGTGCGCCCGGTGTGGTTGTGCCGGTAGCTACCTCCTGCTTGTCTACCAGGATGGAGTAGCTCAGTTGGGTGCCTGCCTCCAGTGTGCCTCCGGCAAAGGTCTTGTCGGGTGCCGTAAAGCATACGTTACCCTTAAGATTGCCCTCCTTGAAGTCGAAGCTGAGGCTGGCAGGTGCGGCGGGTGCACCGTCGGCAGCCTTTGCCTTGGGGATGCTCAGCAAGCTGATGATGTTGTTGTTGGCAAACTCGCCTATCTCTGTCAGTTTGGCGGTAGCGAGGTCTACGGTGTAGAGGGTCGATTTCTGGTGTACATCCACGCAGTCCCAGTAGAAGGTGTTGGTGGCTTGGTCTATCTCACCGCTCTGGTAGAAGAAACTGCCGTCTTTCTTTGCCACCTGTACGCCAGTGGAACCGACGAGGGTCTCCTCGGCTGTCTTGGTGTCTATCTTGTACAGGTTGCCGTCGGTGCCGATACCGTAGAGCACATTGTCGCTGGTGATACCCATCGCCACATAGGCACGCTTCAGTCGGCCTATCGTGGTGCGTGTGCCGTTCTCATAGTCGGCTATACCCAGTTCGTTGTAGTTGCCGTCCGCATCGAGGAAGTCGCCATACACGGTTCCGTCGGCAGCCACGGCTGTCTCGTTGGCTACCATGGTGAAGTCATCGAGGCGTTTCTCCACTTCTTGTGTCCACGTGTCGGTGTTGTATTTGTAAAGGTACACCATGTCGACACCCCAGAAGTTCTGGTACATTACGTAGTACAGGGCGTCTTCGAGCCATGCTCCGGCACCGGTGGCACGGAAGAAGTCATCGCCAAACTGTTTGGAGACGCTGATGGGAGCTTTCGTCTCAAACTTGTACATACCGTAGGCGGTGGTGTAGTCGTCCCAGGTGTTGTCGTAGAGCACATTGCCCCAGAGGGTCTTCACAGCCTCGTTGTTCGACTTCAGGATAAGGCCCGGTGTCTGCTGCATCTTGACACCCGGCGCAATGCTGTGGTTGAGGCGTACAATACTGTCGCGCTTGGCGAAGGAAGGCATGATGCGCTGGTGCAACAGCGGATGTTTGGCCTTCGACTCTGCCAGACGAGCCTTCAGCTCTGCAGGTGTTACCTTACCTGGCTTAAGGGAAATAGGGGGGGCGACTTTCTGTGCCAATGCCTGTGCCACACCATACGGTGCGAGCGTGAGCAAGGAAGCAACCCCGGCAATCATTAACGGGTAGTTTTTTGCCATACTGTTTACATTAAGGATTTAATAAGAATTCATATCTTGGGCGCAAAAGTACAAAAAAAGTTCCGAAACAGAATACTTTTGTTAGAAAAAGTTTCGTTAGCGTTGCAAAATAACAATATATGGGTATACCGTTACTTGCTTGAAAGGTGTTTGTTAGGAGGTACGGCGCCCTCGCCGTACCACTCAATAAGGTTTCGCCGTACCACACCCCTAAAGGCTAACCCATTCATTCTGTTAAGAATCTATAAATAACTCAATAAAAATTTGCTTCGTGTTGCTTTTAATCGTAATTTTGCAGCCAAATAAATGCACGGAGCGTGCACCCACACATATTCCAAAATAGACGATAGGTAGATGTCTAAAATAATGATAGGTGGAGATACCTTATATAATATAGGTGGGACAAGACAGATATGTTATAAGTAAAAGATAAATTAACCAACTACTAAATTTAAGTAAAAGATGAAAAAGGTTCTACTTCTATCAGTATGCCTTATTGTGTCCGTCCTTTTAGGGGGGGGTAAATCATGGGCTTCTGTAACATTCTCTGAGTCTGATGGCACATTGACCATCACCCTTTCCGGTACGGCATCCGAAGATGACGTAACGGCCGTGAAAAACCAAATGAACAACTCTAGCTATACAAAAGTTGTTGTAGATGGAGGTGTTATTACTGATGAATTTGTACAAGGTATCTTATATACCGAGTATAACTGTAACAGTTTTGTAACAACTCTTGATCTTAGTAGAACTTCTTATAAAACAGAAACTTTCCCCAAGTCAGTCTTTACGCCTTCGTCAGCAGAATATCGTAAAGATCAATTGAAGATTGCATCCCTTTCTTTGCCTTCAAATATAGAAGAAATAGGCGACGAAGCTTTGCAGTTGTCTACAATGAAAGAGGTTGTTTGGCCTGAAGGATTGAAAAAAATCGGCAAAAAGGCTTTTTGTGGTTCTGGATTGACAGACTTGGAGTTGCCTGCCAATGTTGAATTTGTTGGTGAACAGGCTTTTTGGGATATGAAGTGGTTGTTGAAAATCAAACTTAACAGCAAACTTCGCATCATTTGTGCTGGTGCATTCGGATGCTCTGGTCAGCTTAATGATGGGAGTGCAACCCAGACTGTTCTTCAAGTTCCTGCCTCTGTGCAATTTATAGGACCGAAGGCTTTCGCATGGCGTTGCTATCAAGATGTTTATTTCATGGGTGAGAAAGCTCCTCTTTGCCCTATGTACTATTTTGATAATCAAACGTGCACTGCTTTTTCAGACGCGACTGATCATGTCTATATGGGTAACTCTGGCTTTACCCCGTCAAAAAACAGCCAGTTAGCAGATGACGTAACTAAAGGTTATGCCAACCGTGAGAACTATTATAATGGAACTTATTTTACTGTCATGCATTATCCTTCATTGAATGATACGAATGAGGCGAACAAATATCGTGACCAGACTCGTATTTATACGACAAAGCGTAAGGAAGACGGAACATTTTATGCAAATGATACGATAAAAGTTGGCGATAAGGATATTACGTATGGTTTGGCAACCGTTACAGCGCGTAATGGTTGTGTCAACCCTGGTTACGAGGACACATATCTTGGCAAACAGTATATTTGGCCTTGCCAGACACAGTGGAATCGCGCTTATTCGACAGCCTCATTAGGGTTGCAGTGGAATGGTTTGGACAAATTCCCGTCATATACCACTTTAACTGATGAAGAAAAGAAGATTTTGGAAGAGGCTGGTATATCTTCTTTGAATCTTACACCGCAAGATTTGTATAAAGGTACTCGCCAGTTTGTGCTTGCCAACCCCGATTCACGCAAGGGGGACGACTACGTTATCAATATGAAAGGCGGCAAGTGGTGGACACTCTGTGTGCCCTTCAACATGACAAAGAAACAGGTATCCGATGTTTTCGGTGACAAGACCAACGTATGCCTCTTCGACAAGGTGAAGCGTGTCATCAGCCCTACCAGCAACAAGATACACCTCTACTTCACGGTAGACGTATGCCAAGAGCATAAGTGTACGGCTAAGAACGCTACAACAGGCAAGTGGGATTATAGCACTATCAACGAGAACAGTAAACCTCAAGACGATGACATTGTTATCTATGCACACGAGTCGTACATGATTCGCCCAAGCAAGACCAACGATGATGCAAAGTTCGTGGTAAAAGCAGGAGACTATGATGTCGTGACAGGTAACCCCGAACCTACCATCATCAACTCGGTAGAAGAGGAGTATGTAACGCAGGACGATGCAGCTGGTCCCGAGTATCGTTTCGTAGGCAACTACATTGGTAGCGATGATAACACTGCGGATGTACAGACCGTCAAAGTGCCTAAGTACAGTTATGCTTACGCTACCAACTATGCCAAAGACAAGAACGGCGACGATATCTACAAGTTCTGGTTCCTTACAGGCGACAAGATGGTATGGCGTGCCAACAAGAGCGTGGTGCAGTCCACTGACCGTGAAGTAGGTCCGGAAGACGAGAAAACCTTCTTCGGTGGCAACGCCAGCGGTGCCAAGCAGGCTTCCTACTTCGGTTCGGCAGACGGTGGCAACGGCGACACAACCTCTATTGATGAAGAGTATGTCATCATTGCCGGCGAGAAGGCAGATGCTCCCATCTACAGTGTAGAGGGCCGTATGGTAAGCCGTAACGGTGATACCACAGGTCTTGCCAAGGGTGTTTACATCCAGAACGGCAATAAGTTTATTGTAAAGTAATACACACATTCACGAAACCCCTGCCCGCTTCCTTGGGCAGGGAGATTCCATGAACCAAGTAAAAAGATGATGAAAATGAAAAAGAAATATATTGCTCCGCAGGCGGAAATCGTTGGCGGAATATACGATACATGCATTCTGGCAGGATCTCCAGACGACAGTTCTTCGGGGGCTACACATGGTAGTGGCTCTGAAGGCGGAAACCAGGAGCAGCAGGGTGATATGGGTAAAAGTGACGGTTCTGGTTTAGGTGGTGGTGCCAAAGAGCACTTCAACGCCTGGACAGCCTGGGAGGACTAAGCACCTACAGAAGAAAGAGAATCTTTTACAAAGGCTAATTACTTATAATTAGTGACTTACAATATATTTACCTAAGTGAGCTTGCCGTGAGGCCCGCTCACTTTTTTTTATGGGGCTGGTTAGAGGTAGCCTTTGGTAAACATGTCGTAGGAGAGGGCCTCCAGTTCGGAGAGCGTCAGTTGCTCTACGGCGTGCTCTATTTTCCGTATCAGTTCTTCACGCTTGTAATCGTCGTTGTCGCTCAGGCGTGACGTAAATCTATTGCTTGCCATAATTCTTGAAAGGAGCCTACCGCCCTCTTATGTAGGGGAGCAAGCAGGCATAATCGGGTTAATACTATTTATTCTTTACTCAGGTTTCGGATTTGGTACCTCCTACAGTTACCGTTACTTGTCGGAGAAGGCGTTTGCTGTGTGGTACGGCGCCCTCGCCGTACCACACAGTCAATCAAAATCAATCCCCTTCCTGTAGAGGTTTCAGGCGCGCGCCACGATTGTTATGGTGTTGCCGTCGTATTCCTCGTAGCTTATTGGTTTTACGTTATGGGGCAGGATGGGTGCAGGTGTACCGCCCGACACATACTTCGTGGTGGAGGTCTCCACGCGTATCTCGTCCCATAGACCGGCATCAAGGAAGGACTGATGGGTCACGGCACCGCCCTCCACAATCAACGACTGCACCTTATTTATATATAGGTACTCCATGATTTGGTGGAGCACCGCCTCGTTGCCCCTGGAGAAGTCGAGCCCTTCGAAGCAGGGATGGTTGCGGTCTATGACCAGACGCATGGGGTCACGCCCGTACCATTCCCGCACATTGAGTCTGCTGTGGTCGCGCTCGTCGGTGATGCGCCCCACCAGGATGGCATCGTTCTCAGCCCGCAGCTTGTGGGAGAGCATCTGCGTGAAAGGCGTGGAGACAGCCATCTGGTGCCCTTCGTTGTCGAGGAATCCGTTGGCCGTCTGGCACCATTTCAGGATGATGTAAGGACGGTGGTGGGTGTTGTAGGTAATAAACCGCTTGTTCAGTTCGAGGCATTCAGCCTCCAGTACCCCTACCGTCACCTCGATGCCCGCCTCGCGCAACTTCTGTATGCCTCGCCCCTGCACCTTGGCAAAGGGGTCTATACATCCGCACACACAGCGGTGCACCCCCTTGCGGATGATGAGGTCGGCGCAGGGCGGTGTCTTGCCATAGTGCGAACACGGTTCGAGACTCACGTAGATGGTAGCCCCGGCAAGCAGGTGCTCATCCTCCGCCCTGACAGAGGCAAAGGCATTCACCTCCGCGTGGCCCTCGCCACACCTCACATGGTAGCCCTCGCCGATGATCCTTCCGTCGGCACTCACGATGACCGCCCCCACCATGGGGTTGGGTTTTGCATTCTGCATGCCGTTCCTTGCCAACTGCAGGCAGCGGCGCATATACATCTCGTCTGTTTTGCGTTGATTGTCCATATCTGTTATTTGTCTGTCGTATAAGGTTCGATGAGGAAGGTGACGTGGTAGCCGCTCACTGCTGTCCCGGCAAGGGAGAGCGTCATGTTCTGCATCATCAGCATCTGGCGGGAGAGCGACAGGCCGATGCCTGTACCCGACGCCTTGGTGGTGAAGAACGGCACAAACACCTCGCGCGCCACATCGGCAGGTATCGGACTGCCGTTGTTGCTGACACAGATGCCCCTGCTTGGGTGGATGACCCCTTCTGCGTGCGTGTCCTGTCCTCTGCTGCAGCGGATGTCGACAGCAGTGGCATTCGCCTCCACGGCATTCTTCACCAGATTCGCCAATACCTGGCGCAGCATGTTCTCGTCCGCCTCCATGGTGAAGTCGGCAGGCAGGGAGATGTGCCACTCCAGGGAAGGATAGAGCACCCTGACGCTTTCCACGAAAGGAAGCAGCGTGACGGTAGTGAGGACAGGTTCCTGCAACAGGGTGAGCTTGCGGTAGTTTTCCACGAAAGCCGTCAACGACTTGCTGGTGTCGTGAATGGCACGGATGCCCTGTTCGTAGGGTGTGCCCTGTAGCTTCTGACTGCTGAGGTAGGCTTGGCAAATACTGGAGATGGGGGCAGTGGCATTCATTATCTCGTGGGTGAGCACACGGGTGAGCTTCTGCCATGACTCCACCTCGTGCTTCGCCACGAGGCGTGCGATGTCGCCCTCCATGTCGTTGAGGGCTTGCTGCAAGGCACGCTCGCCCGGCAGGAGTCCTTTGGTAGACAGGCGGAAGGAGTAGTCGCCGTTGCGTACCGCCTCACGCATCATGAAGGCACGGTCCTTCAGTCGCTGCTGGTGACGGAGGAAAAGGAAGATGATGCCGCCCGCCAGGGCAAGGGTTACACCTATTATATATATGGCGAAGACAATACTCATGGTTCACTTTCTCAGTTTGGCATACAGCGTCTGGCGCGTGATGCCCAGCAGTTCGGCAGCACGCGAGATGTTGCCGTGACACTTGTCCACCACTTTCTGGATATGCTTGCTCTCAATGCTCTCCAGGGTCTCCACCTCTGTATTGCGGTCTATGGCATCTTTCAGTACCCGTATGAGTTCGTCGTTGTCCCAGGGCTTGGTCACGAAGTCGGCAGCCCCGCTCTTCAGTCCCTTCACGGCCAGTTGTACGTCGGCATAGGCAGTGATGAGCACCACAGGAATGTCTGCATGGCGGCGCCGGAGGGCGCGAAGCCAGAACAACCCGTCCTGTCCGCTGTTGACCCCCAACGAGAAGTTCATGTCGAGCAGGATGATGTCCACCTTTTTCTGTGCCAGCAAGGAAGTGGCATTGTCGGGGTGTGACAGGGTGAGGACACGCTCAAACGTATCGCCCAGGCATATCTCCAAAGCAGTGAGTACAGCCGGATTGTCGTCTATGACCAGTATTGTTCCGTAATTCATGTTGCGTATCCGTTAGTGGCGATTATCAATATTTGAGAATAATACGATAGGTGAGTGATAAAGATTTTGGGCGTTTCTTCTCAAAGGCAAGTGCATCATGCATCACTTGCGGAAAGTTTGCAAGAAGTACAGGTTGCATTGTTATATTATAGTGGCTATTGCCAAAGTGGTTCAGTCCTCCAATGTTCGGGGAAACCCATGGCACGAATATCGATGTTTGGAAATGCAGCAAACAACTGGCAGAGTTTCTCTGTTAGTCCATTGTTGGGAGATATAATATCGAGAAAATACTTGATAATGCACAGGTTGTAGTATATTCTGCGTTTGTCGGAAGGTATTGTTATCCACGGCCGAACCATACCTCGCATGTCATTGGGAATGATTTTGTTTACTTTGTTCCACACACGTGAATGGTGACAACAGGAGTTCCGTGTTAACGTCAAAACAGAAAGCCACGACTCAAAAACAGGAGCATGAAGGAAGAATCGCTTGGCGATTTTCTTCTTTATGGACTTGTCCTTGAGGTTTCTGTAGTACATATTTACATTTCCCATAGGTAGCAGTTCTCCAAGAATCCATGCAGGTGGGTAGGGCTCGAGATATGTGTTCTTGAAATGCTCAATGAAATCCTCTGTGGAATGCAAATATTCTCTTGCCAATAATGTAAGGCTATTGTTGAATATGTTCTGGTCGCGAAAATGAACGGAGTTTGTGAGCCAAAATATATCGCCTGTACTGTCTACCGTTATATTCATGATAGCTTCCGTGACGGCAATCTCTATCTTTTCAATCTCATTGAAGATGAGAATGCGCAATTTCTTGTCAAAACGATACAGGTTCATAACCTTATCGAAAGAAGCGCATGCCTTGAATTGATGTTGCGTCTTGGGTACCTGCAAAAATGGATACATATAGGCTGACAGACGATAGTAACCAATGCATTCAACGTATCGTTGTGCCTTGGCTACATCATTAACGAGCAGACCACGCTGCGTCATCAGTTTTACCAGTTCTTCCGGTGATTTGTATACTTTGTCAAAATGTCTCTTTGCCATAGGCCACATACAAAAAAGCCCAGCCTATTTAAGCATTGTAAAGAGGCTCGGCTGGAACTAACACCGCAAAGATACAAAGAATCTCTGAATCGACAAACTTTTCTTGAAGAAAATGAATGAAAGACATCAAAAAGAAGAGATTTTTTTGTATGCGATGTATGATTTTCATACAGGAGAGTGTATGAATTTCATACAATCCGCCTTGTGCCGTATGCCAATCCTTGGCAGCAAGGACGGAAATGTTTACTTTTGCATCGGAATCACAAAGGTTTCCGTACAAGTAAAAACGAACTACATAACAAAATAGATGAAAAGTTATTTCAAATTTCTCTCTCGCAACAAGCTGTATACGGCTATCGAGGCTTTCGGGCTCTCGGTAGCCCTGGCTTTTGTGATTATCCTGGTGTCGTACGCCAGCAGGGAATACCGGGTGGGAACGAACCACAAATTGTCAAAGGAACTTTATGCCGTAGGTTCGGGCGATTATCTCGGCATGACGACAGGCACCGCCAAGGAGTTCTTCCCCTCCATCCCCGAGATTAAGGAATGGACGCGTTTTGGCGGCTACTTTTGCGACAAGGGTGCTATCGTGGACGGCAGATACTTTGACGCAAAATATCTGGCCATCGACCCCAATTTCTCGCAGTTGCTCGGTTTTAAGTGTCATGGCTGCTCTGCCGACAGCCTGTTGACAGACCCCAGTCAGGCGATGGTGTCGGAGTCGTTTGCCAAAAAGGTGTTTGGCAACGAGAACCCCATCGGGAAAACCATCCTATGCGACACCTTGAAATTGAAGATAGTGGGCATCATGGATGATTTTGACACCGAGGAAGTCCTTCTACCGTGTGAAGTCTTCGTTTCCATGAAACTCCTGGAGGCACGAGTTGCTCCTATGGACCAGTTTGGCAGCACTTTTACTATAGTCCGTCTGGCAAAAGACGCCAACCCGGACAAGGTAAGGGAAACCTTGCTGAACAAGTACATGGGGTATTGGAAAAACTGGCAGCGGGAGAACGACGGCGTCAACTTCATGTGGGGAAGCCAGTTGGTGAGATGGGACAAACTGCATTTTGCCGACAGCACTGACATCTTCAGCCACGGCAACCGCACACTGGTGAACATCCTGCTGATAGTGGCACTGGTGCTGTTGTTCTCAGCCATCTTCAATTACATCAACCTGACGGTGGCGCAGATAGGCAACCGCGCCAAGGAGATGGCGACGCGAAGACTCCTGGGCGAGTCGGTCTTTGGGGTGATGATGCGCTATCTGAGGGAGTCGGCCCTGTTCACTTTGGTCTGCTTTGTGCTGGGAGCGTTCGTGGCATGGGCATTTGTTCCACTGTTCAGCAAGATATTGGATACAAAGATACCCCTTTTCCACACCGTTGACCTCCTGTGGTTCTTGCCTTTGGCATACGTGGCGATAGCCTTCCTGGCGGGTTTGCTGCCAGCCGTCGTGGTGTCCCGGTTCAATCCGATAGATGTAGTGAAAGGCACCATTCGCTTGCGCAGCAAGATGTGGTTCAGCCAGGTATTTATCGTAGCTCAGAATGCTATCAGTGTCACACTGGTCGTGATGGCCATGACGATGGTGTGCCAGATGCGCCATCTTGCCAATCTTCCTTTGGGTTACCAGACGAAGGACATCCTGTCCATATACGCCTCGCTGGACGGTTCAGCCGAACAGATGGGCATCCTTGTCAACAGACTGAAGAGTCTGCCAGAAGTGGAGGAGGCTGCGTATGGCAGTAGCAATCCTATCAACTGCTGGGGAAACGGCGTACACAACGATAATGGCGATGCGGTTTCTATGCTCAAGACGTGCGGGATGGATTCCATAGCCATGAAGATGTTGGGGATGAAAATAGTAGAGAAGTATTGCGAACCGACGCAAGGAAAAGTCTGGGTTACGGAGGAAACCAAACGGGCATTTGGCATTTCCGCCAGGAAAACATGGTTTGGAGCACGGGATGTCAGTGTGTTTAAGATACCGGGAATGAAGGGGCACGAATATGAAGTGTGTGGCGTCATTGCCGATTACCACAGTGGGGATGCCCTGACTGAGAACAACAACAAATCGCATAATGCCATCACCGTGACCACTCCACAACGTGGGGGATACAGCGTCCTTGTCAAAACGGTAGGCGACCATGCCAAGGCCATGCAGGCCATCCGGAATACGTGCAGACAGGTGGCTAAGGAACTGATAGGCATCCCCGCAGAGATGGAGGCGTCTTATCTGGATGATACCTTGGCCGACAACCTGAAGGAGAAGCACAACATGATGGTGCTCATCCTCTCCTTCATGGGTATCTCCATACTCATCTCCGCCCTCGGCCTCTTCGGCATGTCGGTATATTACGGCAACCAGCAGAAGCGGCAGATAGCCTTGAGGAAGGTGATGGGAGCAAGTACAAGGGATGCCGCCTGGCAGTTGGCAAGGCGTTTCCTCTTCTGTTCGGTAGTGGCTATCGTCATCGCCATTCCCATCTGCGTGAAACTGATGCAGCATTACCTGGCGGGGTTCGTCTATCGCATCGACTTCCCGTGGTGGCTCTTGATAGCTGGCGCAGCCTTCACCCTGCTCGTAGCTTTCGTCTCGGTCATCGGATGCACCTTGAAGACGGCATTGTCCAACCCTATAGACAGCATCAAGACAGAATGATATAAAGGTAAAAAAGTAAAAAGGTAAAAAAAAGGCCGATTAAAGGTAAAAAAGTAAAAGGGTAAAAAGGTAAAAAAAGGCATACGCCGGAAAAGCTGTACCTCCTAAAGCTACCCGCACTCGGCTGCAAAAGCTGTTGTCCCTTTACATCTCTAACTCCCCTTAACTCCCCTTAACTCCCTAACATCCTCAAGAATAAACATTAAAATTATGATACGAACAGAGAATCTTACAAGAATATTCCGCACAGACGAGGTGGAGACCATCGCCCTCAACGGCGTGAACATAGAAGTAAAGGATGGCGAGTTTGTCGCCATCATGGGGCCTTCGGGCTGTGGCAAGTCCACATTGCTGAACATCCTCGGCATGCTCGACAGTCCCACGGACGGGAAATATTGGTTGGGCGATGAAGAGGTGGGACACCTGAAGGAACGTGACCGCACCGCCTATCGCAAGGGACGAATCGGCTTCGTGTTCCAGAGCTTCAACCTCATCGACGAGTTGACCGTGGAAGAGAACGTCGACCTCCAACTGAAGTATCTCGGTGTGAAGAAGGAAGAACGCAAACAGCGCGTGCTCGATATCCTGCGCAAGGTAAAGCTGAGCCACCGCGCCAAGCACTATCCCCACCAACTCTCGGGCGGTCAGCAGCAGCGCGTGGCCATTGCCCGTGCCGTGGTGGGAAAGCCCAGCATTATCCTCGCCGATGAGCCTACGGGCAACCTCGACTCCAAGAACGGTATGGAGGTAATGCAACTGCTCAGCGAACTGAACGGGGAAGGAACAACCATCGTGATGGTAACCCACTCCCAGCACGATGCCACCTACGCCAGCCGCATCATCAACCTCTTTGACGGACAGGTGGTGGAAGCCGTGAACGACCAACTGTAGGCGCTGCGTTAAAATAATTATACTTTGCTGACAACATTGGCACCAGTCGTGACAAGTTTGGCACAACAACGTGTACAGGATGGCATTATGCCATGCAGAATACGGAATGTGGCACACAACTTGTAGAGTGGTGTGTAGAACATCCAAAAGGATAAGGTTTTGGAAGACAAGCGGTTAAAACTACAAGTCACCCGCTCTGGGCAACCGGAAGGCCAAGTCCCGATGGACAAAAACATTAAAGAACTAAAAAGTATAATTGGAGGTATTTATTATGTTGTTAGCACGTAGAAGCAATAATTCAGATTGGTTGAGCAATTTCTTCAACGACAATTTCTTCGACACCGGTATGATGTCACGTATGAACGCTACCGCCCCGGCCATCAACGTAAAGGAGAACGAGAAGGCGTACACCATGGAAGTGGCTGCGCCCGGACTGAAGAAAGAGTGGGTGCGTGTAAACATCGACAACGAAGGCATGCTTAACATTGCCATCGAGAACAAGATGGAGCACAAGGACGAGGACAAGCACGAACATTATCTGCGCCGCGAATTCTCTTACAGCAACTATCAGCAGGCTTACTCCCTGCCAGACGATGCCGACCGTGAGAAGATTTCTGCCAAGGTAGACAACGGTGTGCTGGAGGTACAGATTCCGAAACTCGCACCTAAGGAAGAGACCAAGTACGAGAAGAAGATAGAGGTGAAATAATACTTGCTATTGCCCGGGCGTCTTACCCGGGCATATTCGGATTTGGCAATTCCTCGCTTGGGTGGTACAGCGAGGGCGCTGTACCTCCTACAGTTACCTACACTTGATAGAAAAGGTATTCAATAGGAGGTACGGCGCCCCCGCCGTACCACTCCAAAGGAAAACCATAGTAGGTGGACACTTACCGTCTGTACTGTAATTGAATTATTTACCACTAAAAATAAATCAGCCAGTTTCTCTTTCGGGAAACTGGCTGATTCGTTTTTTTTGTTTAGTAGAACGTGACTCGCATGGGGCTCGAACCCATGACCCCAACATTAAAAGTGTTGTGCTCTACCAGCTGAGCTAGCGAGTCAATCCGCTACGCCTTCTTATGAAAGCGAGTGCAAAGGTACGACGTTTTTTGCAAACAGCCAAATATTTAGCCTGTTTTTTGTTGTTTTTTCTTCATTCTTCTGTCGTTTCGGCTTCATTGTCGGCATATTGGGGCTTTTCGCGCGTTACGTAGCGCTGCCAGTAAGCTATGATGAGCGTGGTGAGCGGCAACGCCACGATCAGTCCGATGAACCCCAAAAGTGCTCCCCATACAGAGAGGCTCAGCAGGAGGATGGCAGGGTTGAGGCCCATGGCCTTGCCCATAATCTTGGGAGTCACCACCATGTCTGTTATCAACTGTACCACACAGAACACGAGCAAGGCCAGTCCGAAGACAAGCCAAAAGCTCTGCCCCGTATCTGCCGACTTGAGCATGGCAAGGAATGCCGTGGGGATGAGGGCAAAGGTATGCAGATAGGGCACCAGGTCCATGATGCCGATGAGGATGCCGAGACCGATGGCCATGGGGAAACCGATAATGGTAAACCCTATGCAGAACATGATGCCCATGCAGAGTGCCACCATGCCCTGACCGCGTATGTAGTTGTTCAGCTCCCGTTCTACATCCTTCATCAGTGCCTGCCAGAAGGGACGGTTCTTCTTGGGGAAGATGCGCACCCAGTTGGCCGTAAGCGTCTCATAGTCGTACAGGATAAAGAACATATAGAGCAGCGTTATCATCGAGGCGACAATGCTGATTACGATGTTGGCTGTCTGCCCCACTACGGAGAATACCTTGGGCATGGCAGTCTTCAGCGTGTCCGTAAAGTCTTTGCTCTTCAGAAAGTTCTCCACCTGCGACTGGTTGGCGAGCAGCCACTCCTTGATGACATGCGTAAGGTTGTCGGTGTGGGTAGTTTGCTGGAGCCAGCGCATCAGTACCTCGCCCAACTTGTCGAACTGGTCTATCATGGACGGAATGATGAGCCACAGCACACCGCCCACCACTCCGACGGCTGCCACCATGGCAAGGATGATGGACAAGGCACGCACCCTGATGTGCAGCCTTACCTCTATAAACTTGACTACCGGGTAGAGCAGATAGGCAAAGAACCACGCCACGAAGAAGGGCAACAGCACACTGCTCAGATAGTTGGTAACATAGAGTATGGCCAGCACGAGCACAGCGATGCCCGCCCAGCGTATAAACTTGTCGAATGTGATTTCTTTTCCCATGACGCACGTACATATTATAAAACAAGGGCGGTTCCTGTATGGATACCGCCCCGATAATGTTTATTCTCCTATAGCCTCCTTCTTGTAACAGTCGCGGCAAAGCGGTTCGTACTCGTCCTTCTCGCCCAGAAGCACACGGCGGTCGTTGTGTACCAGACGGTGACTGACGTATGCCAGCGAACCGCACCTTACACAGATGGCATGTACCTTGGCCACCTCGTCGGCTATGGCGCAAAGGGCAGGGATTGGACCGAAGGGCACCCCCTTGAAGTCCATGTCCAGACCTGCTACGATGACGCGCACACCGTTGTTGGCCAACTGGTTGCACACATCGACGAGACCTTCGTCAAAAAACTGCGCCTCGTCAATGCCTACCACGTCAATGCCGGAAGCCAAAAGCAGGATGGCACCCGAAGAGTCTACGGGTGTAGACCGTATGCTGTTGCGGTCATGGCTCACCACGTCCTCCTCGGAATAACGCGTGTCAAGCGACGGCTTGAAGATTTCCACCTTCTGCCTGGCAAACTCGGCACGCTTCATTCTACGTATCAGTTCTTCCGTCTTGCCGGAGAACATCGACCCGCACACCACTTCAATTCTGCCGGGGCGGTGTGTCTCCCCCATCAACTGTTCTGTCATTTCGAGCGACAAAATTAACAATAAGGATTTAAAAATTGCAAAGAAAACTTCTTTTTTTTTGCCAAGAAAGATTTATTAACTACATTTGTACGCTGTATGGGCATATTGTATATCGTACCCACCCCGGTGGGCAACATGGAGGACATGACAATGCGGGCGGTCAGGATTCTGAAAGAGGCTGACCTGATACTCGCGGAGGACACTCGCACATCGAGTGTCCTGCTGAAGCATTTCGACATACACAACCGCCTTGTGGCTCACCACAAATACAACGAGCACGGCACATCGGCCGGCATCGTGGAACGCCTCAAGGCCGGTGAAACCATAGCACTGATAAGCGATGCCGGCACTCCGGGCATCAGCGACCCGGGCTTCTATCTGGCACGCGAGGCAGCCATGGCAGGCATCACCGTACAGACTCTGCCGGGAGCTACGGCATGCATACCGGCTCTTGTGTCGTCGGGACTGCCGTGCGACAGGTTTTGCTTTGAGGGATTCATGCCGCAGAAGAAAGGCCGACAGACCTACCTGGAGTCGCTGCGCGCAGAGACACGTACCATGGTGTTCTACGAATCGCCCTACAGGGTGGTGAAGACCCTGCAGCAACTGGCCGAGGTAATGGGCAGCGACAGGCAGGTGAGCTGCTGCCGGGAGATAAGCAAGGTGCACGAGGAAAGCGTGCGCGGCACACTGGCTGAGGTGATAGCCCACTTCGAGGAGACTGAGCCGAGGGGCGAATTTGTCATCGTGCTGGCAGGCAAAGACCCGAAACAGGCCAAGGAGGAGATGAAAGAACGCAAACGCGAGGAGCGCAGACAGCGCAACGGACAAAAGAAGAATCAGGAAAACGACATATAAGTGTGGTGTGAAGCGGCATTCTTTGCACCTTAACCTCTAAAAAAGAACGATTATGAAGAAACTGTTAGTAATGGTTTGCTGTGCAACCATGGCCTTGACCGGTTGCAAGGAAGGAAAGAGCACACCCGAACAGCCGAATGTGCAGCAGACTGACTCCCTGAACGACATCATCGCTCAGAAGGACAGTGAGATAAACGAAATGTTGGGAACCTTCAACGACATAGAGGAGGGATTCCGCCAGATCAACGAGGCAGAGAACCGTGTAACACTGCTCAAGAACGGTGAGGGTGCCGACAAGCGCAAGCACCTGAAGGAGGACATGCAGTTTATAGCAGAGCGCATGCGCCAGAACCGCGAACTGATAGCCAAGTTGCAGAAACAGTTGGAGGGAAGCAGTCTGCAGGGTACACAACTCAAGAAGACCATCGCCAACCTCACACAACAGCTTGCCGAAAAGGACAAGCAGCTGCAGGCCCTGAGGGAGGAACTCGACACCAAGGACATACATATTGCTGCCCTGGACGAGAACATCGCCAACCTGAATACCAATGTGAACAACCTCACTGCCGACAACCAGCAGAAGTCGGAGACCATCAATGCACAGGACAAGCAACTGAACACGGCGTGGTATGTCTTTGGTACGAAGAAAGAGCTGAAGGGCCAGCATATCCTGGAGGACGGCAAGGTAATGAACGGCAACTTCAACAAGAACTACTTTACCAAGGTGGATATCCGCAACACCACGGAGATAAAGCTCTACTCCAAGTCGGCCAAGCTCCTGACGGCTCATCCTGCCAGCAGCTATACCCTCACACGCGACGTGAGCAAGCAGTACATCCTGCGCATCACGGATCCGCAGATATTCTGGAGCACCAGCAAGTATCTCGTGGTACTGGTAAAATAAGGTGTTCAAGTTTCAGTTTTGGCCTTCACCTGTTACCTTTTTCCTTCGAAGAACTTTTGCATGAGTGCACGGCACTCCTCCAGCAGCACCCCTGACGTTACCGTCGTCTTGGGGTGCAGTGCTGCAGGGGCATACTTGGTATAGCCCCGTTTCTCGTCGGGTGCGCCATATACCACCCTGCTTATCTGTGCCCACCCTATGGCTCCGGCACACATGACACAAGGCTCTACCGTAACATACAGGGTGCAGTCCTTGAGATACTTGCCGCCCAGCATGTCGGCACCTGCCGTGATGGCTTGCATCTCGGCATGCGCCGTCACGTCGTGCAGCATCTCCGTCAGGTTGTGTGCCCGCGAGATGATGCGTTCACGGCACACGATGACAGCACCTATAGGTATCTCGTCCTTGTCGTAGGCTGCCTGCGCCTCCGCAAGCGCACGGCGCATAAACACTTCGTCCTTGTTTTCTTTATTTTCTTTGTTTTCCATCTTGCAGTGTATTTGTTTCGTATATTTGGTAAGAGCTAAAGAATAAGCTGGTACGATTAACCGATGATGTATGTACGGTTAGGGATAGTTGTATCTACACCTATGAGAAATCTCCGTACGGTGTCACCGTATGTACGTTCGCTGACACCGTATGTGCGTTCGCAGACACCGTACGGCCGTTCGCAGACACCGTACGGAAACTTCATGCGTATGAAAAGACAGATTCTCATATAGTGACAACCTAAAAAGCATGCTACCGGCACTCCTTTCCCGCTATCCACTTGGGCAGAGCCAATGCGCCCATGACGAGGAAGGGATAATAAAAAATCATTCTCCACAACATGGCTGCCAGGATGGCTACGGAGGCATCGCACAGAAAGTCGGAGTAGTAGAGGCGGAACATCAGTTCGGCAAGTCCGCTGCCGCCCGGTGTGGGACTGAGGATGGAAATCATCCACATCACCCACTGTCTTGCCCATGCCACGAGCATGTTGCCCTGCACCTGAAAGGCTATGAGTATTGCCACCACAATGGCAAACCTCGCCAACCACGCCATAGCGGTGTAACCCATCAGTTGCGCCCAGAAACGAAAACCTTCCTGCTTGGCCTCTACCGATGCCATCGCCATCTCTTCGGAGAATTTCTCTACCTTTGCCCGGAATCGGCCCAGGAAGGGTATCTTGCAGCAGCCTTTCATTACCCATCCCAAAGCCTGCGGGCGATGCAGTAACAGGAGATAGAGTATGCCACTCCATACAGCCACAATCAGTGTGCTGCAGAGAAAGACCACCTGGATGCCGCCCTTTATCCACTCGTGTGCCGTGTCTGCACTCACTCCCACGCCCTCTGCCATGCAGAAGAGGGTGCTGGAGGGTACCAGCAGATAGAGCAGAAAACTGCTGACGGCGATAAAAGCCTCGTCGGCAAGCAGGGCGGCAAACATGGTAAAAATGCTCCTGCCCATCGTCACGCCTTCGCGGTTGAGGTAGATGAAGGCCAGTCCGCTGCCTCCTACGGCAGAGGGAGTGACGGCGGAGGTAAACTCGCAGAGCACGTTGATGCGGAAACTCTGCGCAAAGGTAATGCGCCTCCTGCAGAGGTGGCGGAAGCGAAGCGAGAGCATCACGTTCTGTGTGGCAAAGAGGAGTATCGCCAAACCTACCCCGAGAAAGAATGTCGGGGAAAGTTCTATCTTTCTGAGCGAGTCGGCATCAAACTCCCTGACCATCATGCCGATGATGACTGCCAGTCCGATGGATGCCGCCAACCATAAATGCCATTTCTTCATGTCGCTGTCCTGTGTTTGGTATATTTTGTCTGTTATTTGCCGTCTTCTTGCCAGGGCATTGGCATAAATGCCGGACCCTTGTCCTTTAACTTCAGAACCACACGTTGGGGAAGAGTATACGCAGGAGACGGCGTAACTTGTTCTTGCAACGGTTCTTGAAGGAGGAATAGTCCTCGTCATAACATGCTGCTCCGCTTTGCCCGCCAAACTGTACCTGATGGCGGAACCTGAAACTACAACGCTTGCCCTTGCGGAATCTTACTGAAAGTCGGTAAATATAGTCTTCTGCATATTTCCCATAGACGCGTTCATCCATCTCTTGGTAGAAGTCCATCAGGTTTTTTCGGTAGAAGTCAACCGACATAAGGAAGAAACGGGAGTCGCCCCACCTTGTACCGTATGGTGTCCCTCTCAACTTTTCGTACAGTTTGAACTCCTTCACGTCGAACATCATCGCCTTGTCCTTTCCCCGGCTCTCCATCTCGCCCAGCATTTCACGTATGTTGAGCATGGGGTAACGGCCAGTCAACTTCAGGAAGTGCGTGCAGCTACGCAAGGTCTCCGACCGTTCCAAGGCCAGCTTTATCATCAGGTACTCATTGTATCCCTTGCCCTTGGGATTGTCAAAGCCGTAGTCTTCGCCTGTGCCATTTTGCAAATGTGGGGGGGGTGAACTGAAGTATCTCCAACCGGAGGGAATCCTTGAACTCCTCCTGCCACGGCGTGAGATCTATGTCCGAGTTCTCCACCATGACGACGGGATATTTCCGCCCTGTATTCTCTGCGTAGAACTGGAGCGTGGAACGGTACATCTCCATGCGCTCCTCCACCGAGAAATTGCTGCCGGGCACCTGTGGGCGTACCGTGCCTGTCAATAACAATGCTATTTTCATCTTCTTTATCTATTTGAGTGGAATATGCAAATCATACTTTTTTGTTACACCTTGACCGTGAGGCAGTCGATGCCCCCCATCATGGCACCGGTAACGGCAAAGCAAGACCAGCCGTACAGTTCGGGTGCATCGATGCGGTACACCTTCTTTGCCCGGGCTATCATGTACAGGTCGATGAAAGTCTTGAGGGTGGTGTCGCCGTCACTGCCAAAGCTGATGTGCCCTACGTTGTCGTGGCAGAGCACCTCTACGGGAATGTCGCCCAGGGAATCGAGGAAACGCTTGCTGTCGCTGAACACCAGTATGCGGCAATCGCCGTTCTCCCTCTTGATGCGCATCAGTCCTTGCTTGCAACGGCAGATGAGGGCCTTTTTCTCCTCTTCCGTCCGCAAGGCGTTGTCGTAGCAGGTTACCTCTTCGAAATTCTCCAGCGCATTGACAAAGCGCAGATGCACTGCCACATAGCTGCGCTCGGGATAGCCGCAGGCTTCAATGGCCTGTTGCAGGCGTGGGGCAGGGCGGAACAGTTCGTGGTAGAGCAGGCTCCAGTCGTAGCCCGACTCGGGGAATATTCTCGGTTGGCGGTTTCCTACATAGCTGTAGCAATGGTATTCCTTGCCCGGAGCAAGATGGGTGCGGCCTTTCCAAGAGTCTTCCGTCAGGAAATTCAGTTCGTTGAAGAATCTCGTTCCTCCCATGGAATACTTCAGTTCGTCAGGTTCCGCTACCCATTCCACGCTGTTCGGAACCAGATAGTCTTCCAGGCGGAAAGGTATCTTGAATATTATCTTAAACTGATAACCGTTCATCTTGGCAATGTTGTAGCAGTCGATGATGGCCTTCAGACGGTCGGCAAGCCCGGGATGCTTGATTTCCGGCGCTATCACGAAGAAGAACACGTTCCGCGCATGTGCCCCCCCTATTGTCATTCGTCTGATGTAGGGAAGATTGTGGCGCACATTCTTCAGCCATAGCGTTATGCCAGGCTGAAGAATCCGTTCCAAGGAAAAAGCATGACGTATTTTCATGGAAAACTTACAGGGTTAGGTTAAACACTCGTCTTGTTGGCCAGATACATGCCCGCAAGGATGCAGAGGGCACCTATCAGGAAATAAGGGGTAATGTGCTCGCCCAGTACCCACGATGCGAATATCATCGTGGTGATGGGGTTGAAGTACACCCAGTTGGTGGCTTTTACCGCCCCCAGTTTGGCAATGCACCAGTTCCACGTAAGGAAGCAGACCATGGAGGCAAGGCACCCCAGAAAGAGAAGATTGCCCATTACCTGTGGTCTGGCAAGCACCTCGGCAGAAGGCAGACCGGGAAAGAAGATGTAGTAGGGTAGGATAGTCAGTACACCATAGAAGAAGACCTTGCGCGTGATGAAGGCGGCACTGTAGCGGCCGCTTACCGCCTTCATGAGCAGCGAGTAGACCGCCCAGCACATGCAGGCGGTAAAGGCCAAGGCATCGCCTACCGGGGAGAGATGGAGCACAAACTTGCCGTTGAGCACCACAACGACCATGCCGGCGAAGGCCAGGAGCGACCCGCCCAACTGTATGCGGCGGATGCGTGACGTGTCGCGGTAGACCAGTCTTACCAGCAGGGTGGCAAACAGCGGACATGAACAGACGATGAGCGAGGTGTTGGTAGTGGTGGTGAAGTTCATGGCTTCGTTCTCGCTCAGAAAGTAAACTGAACCGCCCGTGATGCCCAGCAGCACCATCTTTACCTCGTCCTTCCATGAGTCGGAAAGGATGCGCCTGTGGTTGAACCCCAGCATGAGCAGGTAGGCAATGGTAAACCTCAGCGTGAAGATCATGGCCGGGGAAAGGCCGTTGAGCATGAGAACCTTGGTCGCCACAAAGGTGGTGCCCCAGATGGCTACCGTGACAAATGCCACCAGATGGTAGAAAATGTTGCTGTTGCTACTCATGGCGATACGTTGTTACTTCCTGAAATATTTTCCTATCACCGGCAGACTCTTCAACGGGAAGTCCTTCTTTACGAGATAGGCGGCGAAGAGGAGGATGAGCACCGTATTGATGAGGCAAGCCACCGGTGTGGAGAAATGCCTGTTAGCCTCGGTCATGCCCACGAAGAGGACAATGGCGAGGACAACGTAAACCATGATTTCCCTGACGGGATAGTTGATGGGGTACTTCTTCTGGCCTACAAAGTAGGAGAGGAGCATTGCCGTGCCATAGCCGGCGAAACCAGCCCAGGCGCAGGCGATGTAGCCATACTGCGGCACGAAGATGACGTTGATGGCGATCAATACGGCGCAACCGATGCCGGAGAAGTAGGCTCCCCAGATGGTCTTGTCTATGAGCTTGTACCAGAAGCTGAGGTTGAAGTAGACGCCCATCATGATTTCCGCAGCCATGACGATAGGCACCACTTTCAGTCCCTCCCAATAGTCGTGGCCGATGATGTGGCGCAACACGTCGAGATAACCCACTACCACCAGAAAAGCGAGCAGGGTGAAGATGACGAAATATTTCATTGCCGAGGCATAGGTCTGGCGGTTGTCCTTGTCCTTCGCCTTGCCAAACACGAACGGCTCGTAGGCGTAGCGGAACGCCTGGGTTATCATCGCCATGATCATCGCTATCTTGCTGGCGGCTCCATAGATGCCGAGCTGGGCATGGGCGTCGCCCTTCTCATAGATGTAGGGGAAGAGAATCTTGTCGGCGGTCTGGTTCAGGATGCCGGCGATACCGAGCACAAGGATGGGCCAACTGTAGCCCAGCATCTTCTTGATGAGCACCTTGGTCTCTGCCCACGATGCCTTCTCGCCACGGAATCCCTCCAGCAGCTCCTTATAAAAGCAGAAGGTGATGGAGGCGGTGCAGACAAGGTTGATGTAGAACGCATAGCCCACGTCGTGGCCGTCCATGACGACGTAGTAGACGAGGTTGAGGGTAATGTTGAGTCCGATGAAGAGCAACTTGAAGGCTGCAAACTTCAACGGTAGTTTCTTGTATCTGAGATAGGCGAAGGGGATGCACTGGAAGGCGTCTATTGCCACGGTGACGAACATCGTCCATACATACGAAGGATGGTCAGCATAGCCCATCGCCTCGCTCAGGGGCGAGATGAAGAGGAACACCAGAATGACGAACAGCAGGGAGGTGCAGCCCACCATGCAGAGCACCGTGTGGTAAACCTTCTCGGAGTTTTCGCCCTCCTTGTTGACGAAGCGGAAGAAGGTGGTCTCCATGCCGTAGGTAAGGATGACGAGGAGCAATGCCGTGTAGGCATACATATTGGTAATGACGCCATAGCCACCGCTGGCGGCACTGATTTTTGCCGTGTAGAGGGGTACAAGCAGATAGTTGAGGAATCTGCCGATGATGCTGCTCATGCCATAGATGGCAGTATCCTTTGCAAGTGATTTTAAACTGGCCATATTCTAAAGGTAAAAAAAGAGGTAGGCGATTGCTATCGCTGCGATGACACCAGCAAGGTCGGCGAGCAAGCCGCAGACCACGGCGTGGCGTGTGTTCTTGATGCTTACACAACCGAAGTATACTGCAAGGATATAAAAAGTAGTGTCGGTGGAACCCTGGAAGATGCAGCTCAAGCGGCCCACGAAAGAGTCGGGACCATAGTTCTTCATGGCCTCCAGCATCATGCCGCGGGCACCGCTGCCCGAGAGCGGTTTCATGATGGCGGTAGGCAAGGCACCCACAAAGTCGGCGTTCATGCCGCACTGCTCTACACCCCACGATACGCCCTTGATGAGCATGTCCATCGCTCCCGAGGCACGGAACACGCCGATGCCCACAAGAATAGCAACGAGGTAAGGGATAATCTTCACAGCCGTAGTAAAGCCCTCCTTCGCACCCTCGATGAAGGCATCATATACGTTCACCTTCTTCCAGAACCCGGCAAGGATGAAGCAGAGGATGATGCCCAGGAGAATCATGTTGGAAGCTACGGTGGTAATGGTGTTCATCGTGTCCTTGTCCATCTGTCCGAAGCCCCAGATGATGATGCCCACGAAGGCGCACATGCCCAGCAGCGTGCCGAGGAGGACGGGCTGGAAAATGTTGATGCGCTGCCAGAGCGAGGTGATGACGATGCCTGCGAGCGTCGCCACGGTGGTGGCCATGAGGATAGGAATAAAGACATCCGTGGGCTGTGCCGCACCATACGAGGCACGGAAGGCGAGGATGGTGGTGGGGATGATGGTAAGGCCGGAGGTGTTCAGTACGAGGAACATGATCATCGGGTTGGTTGCCGTGTCCTTCTTCGGGTTGAGCTCCTGCATCTGCTGCATCGCCTTCAGTCCCGTGGGTGTTGCCGCATTGTCGAGGCCCAGCATGTTGGAGGCGATGTTCATGAAGATGCTGCCCATCACGGGATGGTTCTTCGGGATGTCGGGGAAGAGTTTGGTGAAGACAGGACTGAGCGCCCGGGCCAACACATTCACCACTCCCGCCTTCTCGCCGATCTTCATGATGCCCAGCCACAGGGCGAGCACGCCTGTCAGTCCGAGCGAGATCTCAAAGGCATTCTTTGACGAGTCGAAGGTGGAGTCGACGATTTTCTGGAAGACAGTGGTGTCTCCCATCAAGAGTGCGATGACTGCGAAGACGAACGCAATCACGAAAAATGCTATCCAAATGTAGTTTAATACCATGTCCTGTCTTGTGGCTTGTTTACCGTAGCCTTATATGTTGATAGAGGCGTAGCCCTTATATATATTAATAATGTGTAGCCTTGCACCTGCAAAATTACAATAAAAATCTTGGATAGATTCAGTTCTGTGGAGAAAACCTCGGCAAGGGCACCGAAACCAGCCCGGCGCTTTTCCTTGTCAGAGTGCCTTTCTTATGCTACAGGAGTGAACCATCAGCCTTTTCTTGTGGAAAAAGACCTTGAGCAGTGTCCACTTGGAACTGTGTCTCAAAATCCACTCTTGCTCGATCATGACAGAGTCCCTTAAATTACCTATATGCAATATGCTTTTGTGCAAATGGTTTTGGAAGATGAAACCTGTAAGCCATTTTACATATTGGCTGATGGCATTTAGTTTCTCCATAATGTTGTTCTCGTCTATGGAAGAAATGTTTTGTCCGCTCTGCCGGAAGTGCATTAGTATGTCGGGTGTGCTGGCTATGCCACCTTTCAGGGCGAAACGGAAAACGGAAGCATAGTCGGCATACCATGCCAAGGGCAAGTTGCTGTATCCGCCAAGTTCACGAATATGGTCAGTACGGTACATAAACTCGGAGATGGTTTGTTTGCGGCACCTCCTGTTGACATGCCAAACATAGTCATCGGCATTTTCCCATACGGGTGCATTGGGATACCAATCGATGGTGTTTCCGTCCTTGTCGATAATGTCCGCCCTTGCCCTGAACACGTTCGTGTCAGGGTATTGCTGGGCCAACTTTACCATACATTCGATAAAAGTAGGCTCATAGAGATCGTCATCACACAGCAATGAGAAAAAAGTGCCATGGGCATATGACAGGCATTTGTTCCAGTTGTTGGCTGGATTTTCGTTGCCTATGTTTTCTTCATTTCTGTAATAATGCAGTCTGGAGTCGTTTATCGATTCCACAATCTCCTGAAGGTGATAGGGCGACTTGTCGTCGACGACAACGACCTCTATGTTGGTATAGGTTTGTGCCAATGCCGATTCTATGGTCTCCCGTAGAAATGTCGCCTTATACGCAGGTATGGCAATGGTAACCAAACTATTTTCCATCAGCTTCAATCTTTTTCGTTTGTGCTATCTCATTGTACAGTTCGAGACGTCTTTGGATTTGCCGGTTGGCATCGACGATGCTTGGTATTTCTTCCATAGCGTTTCGTACAAACATCTCCTGGATGTTGTCTTGATTCCCTATCATTTTTACCACGGCATCAGCAAACTCGGAAGGTGTGTCGGCAATGAGGCAGTTCTTTCCGCTTGCGAACGGCAGTCCTTCACATCCTTTGGACGTTGTGACTACGGGCGAAGCCGCTATGGCAGAGTCCAGCAGTTTCATTCTCATGCCACTGCCTATACGGATGGGGACAACGGATATCTTTCCGTTAAGGAATTTGCCCAAATCGTCTATATATCCTGTAAAGTTGAGGGACGGTTCTGCCGTCAACATAGCCGTCTTTTCTTTTTCTCTCCATTTGCCGACAATGTTGACCTTGATGTCGCATTGACGCCTAATCAGGGGCATAACCTCCTGGCAGAACCACAAAAGTCCGTCGGCATTGGGGAAATGGTCACCGCTTCCGACAAATACAAGTTCTTTTGCGGGCTGGCGATATGTGAACTTATGGGTAGGCTGGCTTATGACCAGCGGCGACACGTATATGTTCAGCGAAGGGTCTTCACGGTGCATCATCACCTTGTCGTTTTCTGTCAGGGACACGACGTAGTCGTAATGTGACAATGCCTTCAACTCCATATCTTTTAGCAGGTTCCAGCGGTAAATGTCCTCGGCGGTCTGCTTTTTGAACAGGTCCATCTCGTTCTTGTTGCGGACATACCTTATTTCGTGTTGGACAAAAATCTTGGTAACGTTTTCGGGAAGCAAGTATACAAGTGGCAGACTTTCGTAGAATTCGACCTGTATAATGTCGAATCCTTTTCTCGCAATTTGATAAATATGCTCTTTATATCCTTCTTCGAAAGTAGGGAATTCATTGTTCAGACAAGAATTGGCACGTATAAAATCGCTTGTTTCTACACAATGCTTCTTGATTCTGCGGTTTACCTTTCTGGTAAATGATTTCTGCAGGTAGTTGCATATACGGAACGAGATGGTATTTGGGGTATACTCGTTTTCCTCTTTCTCCTTTTTCTCCTTTTTGAAGAAAGGATAGAATGTTATGTCATCCCAAATGTTGCGTAATTGTTCCTGTGCTTCAAGAGACTCCTTGTTGTCGATGTAGAACGCTATAGATACCTCGTGTTCCTTTCTTATCTTGTCAATCATGTTGAACACACCTTGGTTTCCACCGCAGTTTAGTGGATACGGAACATATTGTAGGATAAAAAGAATCTTCATAATGTCAATGTTTCGGTGAGTTGTGGAAATATTCCACTTTTATAGTGTATCCTGTTCGTGTTAAGTCAATATATTTTAATCGTGTAATTCCTGTTTACGACTTCTGCATGTCGTTCAGTTTCTTGTAGTATCCATTGAGCTTGATGAGGCTGTCGTGTGTACCGCTCTCTACTATTTTTCCTTCGTGGATGACATGGATGACATCGGCACTCTTGATGGTGCTGAGGCGGTGGGCTATGGCAACCGTGGTGCGAGTCTTCATCAGTCTTTCCAGCGCATCCTGTACCAGACGCTCGCTTTCGGTGTCCAGTGCGGATGTAGCCTCGTCCAGGATGAGGATGGGCGGGTTCTTGAGGATGGCACGGGCAATGCTTACACGCTGGCGCTGTCCGCCGGAGAGGCGGCCGCCACGGTCGCCTATGCTTGTGTCAAACTGATGCTCTGACTCCATGATGAAGTTGTAGGCGTTGGCTATCTTTGCCGCTTCCTCTACCTGCTCTTTGGTGGCCTCGTTCACACCGAAGGCTATGTTGTTGAAGAAGGTGTCGTTGAAGAGGATGGCCTCCTGGTTGACATTGCCTATGAGCTGTCTGAGGTCGTGTATGCCGAGGTCCTTGACATTGATGCCGTCAATAAGTACCTCTCCCTCCTGTACGTCATAGTACCTGGGGATGAGGTCGACGAGTGTAGACTTGCCGCCTCCGCTCTGTCCTACCAGTGCCACGGTCTGTCCTTTCTTGATGACAAGATTGATGTCTCTGAGAATCCATCGCTGTTCGTACTTGAAAGACACATGGCGGAACTCTATCTGGTGTTCGAAAGAGGTTATGTGCTTGGGATGCTCAATCTCGCGGATGTTGTTCTCTGCTTTCATAATCTTGTCGACACGCTCCATGGAGGCAAGACCCTTGGGGATGTTGTATCCGGCCTTGGAGAATTCCTTCAGCGGGTTGATGATGCTGTAGAGTATCACCATGTAATAGATGAAAGTAGGACCGGTGATGGTCATGTTGTTCAGTACGAGTACACCGCCAAACCACAATACGATGACAATCAGTACGGTACCCAGAAACTCGCTCATGGGGTGGGCGAGCGTCTGGCGCATACCTACCTTGATGACAAGGTCGCGGTAGGCATCGTTCACCCTATGGAAGCGGTCGTTCATCTTGCCCTCAGCGCAGAAAGCCTTGATGATGCGCAGTCCGCCCAAAGTTTCCTCCACCTGGCTCATCGTGTCGCTCCAGAGGTTTTGTGCCTGCAGGGAGTTCTGTTTCAGCTTTCTGCCCACAATGCCCATAAACCACCCCATGAAGGGAACAATGAGCAGGGTGAAAAGAGTGAGCTGCCAACTGATGATGAGCATCGTCGTGAAGTAGGCTATGATGAGGATGGGGTTCTTGAACAGCATGTCGAGAGAAGTCATGATGGAGTTCTCTATCTCGCCCACGTCACCTGTCATACGGGCAATGATGTCGCCCTTGCGCTCTTCGCTGAAGAACCCGAGCGGCAGAGACGTTATCTTCTGGTATACGGCATTGCGGATATCCCTCACGATGCCCGTACGCATCGGTATCATGAATGCCGACGAAAGGAAGTATGCCCCCGTCTTCAGCAATGTCATGAAGGCGAGGAACAGGCCGATGACAAGGAGGGCAGTAGTGGCACTGTGCTCTATGATGAATTCCTGTATGTAGAAATAAAGGTTGTTGGTGGCAACTTCCTTGATGTTATCCCAGCTCCACGGCATGAGTTCGTTGACCCTGATGCCACCGTCTACCTGGAACAGGATTTGCAGGATGGGTATCAGCGCAGCAAACGAGAAGATGTTCAATATCGCAGAAAGGACATTGAAAACGATGGAGAGCGCCAGATACTTTTTATAAGGCGGCACAAATCGTCTGAGTACTTGCAGAAATTCTTTCATATCGTGCAAAAATAGCTTTTTTCGGGTAAACCGCCAAACATTTTACTGCTTTTCTCCGGTTTCCTGTTGTTTTGTCTCTAAAGGTGGATTCTAAAATATGTCACTCTTTCACTTCTTCGCCGAAGAGCGTGGCCGACGTAGACCCGGTAATGCGCACTTTGACAAACTCGCCGATATGGTGGTTGCCCTTGTCCATCACGACGGCCTTGTTCTGCTCGGTGCGCCCCATCAGTTGCTGGCGACTGCGCTTGCTGAAGTTCTCGATGAGAATGGTAAATTCTTTTCCCTCGTCCTTTTTGTTCTGCTGGGCGCTGATTTCGGTTTGCAGCCTGATGAGCTCGTTGAGCCTGGCTATCTTCACCTCTTCCGGAACGTTGTCGGGCAGATGCTTGGCAGCGTAGGTTCCGGGCCGCTCGGAATACTTGAACATGAAGGCACTGTCGAAACCTACTTCCCTTACAAGGTCAAGTGTCAGCTGCTGGTCTTCTTCCTCTTCGTTGTGGTAGCCCACGAATATGTCTGTGGTGATGCCGCAACCGGGAATGATCCGTTTGATGGCCGCCACTTTTTCCAGATACTCCTCGCGGGTATATTTGCGGTTCATCAGTTTCAGAATCTTGTTGCTGCCGCTTTGTGCCGGGAAATGGATATGGTTGCAGAGGTTGGGCTCATCGGCAATGGCATGCAGGATGTCCTCTGTCATGTCTTCGGGGTTGGAGGTTGTGAAGCGGATACGCATGTCGGGTACAGCCTCTGCCACCATCCTGAGCAGCTGGGCAAAGGAAACGCTTCCTTCCTCCCTCTTGCCCGAAGGTGACAGCCCGTAACTGTTTACGTTTTGTCCCAGCAAGGTTACTTCCTTGAAGCCGCGGTCGTGCAGGTCGCGCACCTCTCTCAATATACTCTCGGCATCGCGGCTGCGCTCGCGTCCGCGTGTATAGGGCACGATGCAGTAGTGGCAGAAGTTGTTGCAGCCACGCATGATGCTTACAAATCCGCTCACCCTGTTGCCTCCGATGCGCTGGGGCACGATGTCGCGGTAGGTCTCGGTCTTGGACAATTCGATATTCATGGCATTGTTGCCGTTTTCGCACTGCGCTATCATGTCGGGCAGGTTAAGATAGCTGTCCGGTCCGCATACAAGGTTGGCATAGTGGTTCTGGATGAGGTCGTCCTTTACCCGTTCTGCCATACAGCCCAATACACCGAGGATGACTTTTCTTCCTCTTTTCTGCTCGGCATGCAGGGTGTCCAGACGATGGTAAATCTTGTTCTCGGCATTTTCTCTCACACTGCACGTGTTGAGGAAGATGGCGTCTGCATCGTCTTCGTTTTCACACATCTCGTAGCCGGCCATCCCCATGACACTTGCCACGACTTCGCTGTCTGCCACATTCATCTGGCAGCCGTAAGTTTCAATAAACAGTTTCTTCATTGTTCTATATGAATTCTAATTTATTTGGTCTTGTTTGGTATTGCTGTATTGTTCCTCTATTTGGCAGTTTCCGGCATGTTTTTCGAGACAAGCGTCAGCATGTAGTATATCAGTGCCCCGCTTGCCAGTCCCGCCACGGCGTCTATGAGGTAATGTGCCTGGATGTAGACCGTCGCCATGCAGAGGAACGTGTAGAAAGGCAGGAGGATGTAGAACAGCCGGCGGCTGCCCGAGTGCCATGCCAGGAGCATGCACACCGTACTTATGCCCACATGCGAACTGGGGAAGGCTGCCGTCGGTCTTTCGCCTGCCGCTTTGGCATCCTCTACGAGCTGGTAGAAGACACCGTCGGTATAGCCTGGAGCCGGCAGGCAGTCGGTATGGGTGCTGAAGTAATGGCCCATGTCGGGGAATATGCCCTTTGCGATATACTCTACGCCTACGGCATCATAATAGTAGGTAGGTCCGGTGACCGGTACGAACACAAAGATGACGTAGAAGATGATGAATGCGGTGTAGATGATAAATGTGGCGCGTTCGAACTCCCTGTACCGGAAGAAGAAATAGAAGAACGCCACGACGGCTATCATGGGATAATACATGAAGTAGCCCATGTCCATCAGTTCGCTCACTACAGCCCACGGCAGTGCCTTGGCAAACAACAGTGCAGGCTGCATGCCGAATATCTGCTGCTCCCAGTTGGCAAAGATATGGTCGAGGTTGGGGAACATGCGGTTTATCTCGTATGTGTCCGGATACCACCACGCCAGGGAAAGCATCTGCGCCAGTATCCTTGCCATCTTGGTAAAGCGGCAGGGTATCATCCTGTATACGGCCCACATGGCAGCCGTGGTGGCGAGCACCCTGATGCGTCCCCATATCATCGAGTCGGGGTTGGCGAGTTCTGTGTAGGTGAAGAGTATGATGACTGCCGTAATAGCCATGTAGCCCAGCATTACCCACTCTATGGGGAACAGACCCTTCTTCGGGCTTTTTTCTATTTTGAAATAGTCTTTGACCATTATGTATGTTTGTGGGTGGAGTCTCTGCACGAGTCCACGCTTGGTTTCTTAGTTTGCTGTTGTGTGGAAGGCTGTCGTCTCGCCTTCGCGTGTCATAACCATTTGTTCTCTTTGTACCATTTGACGGCGAGTTTCACACCGCGGTCCAGAGGATATTGCGGATGAAAGCCCAGCTCGTCTACTGCCGGCTCTATGTCGCACCGCCAGTTGCGCTGCTTCAGGATGTTGTATTTGTCGTTGTTCAGTGCCGACATTTTTCCTGTGGCCCTTCCGATGTATTCTCCGAAGAAGGTTATCACTCTTAAGAGCCATATCGGAGCCTTGATGCGGACGAGCCACTTCTCTCCCAGCTCGTGGTGGAGCAGGTTGCTGAATGTGGCAGACTGGTATACGTCGCCGTCACTGAGAAAATACTTTCTGCCGTTCTTTCCCCTTTCCAGTGCGAGAAAAACCGCCTGTACCACGTCCTGTACGTAGACGAAGGTAATGTCCTGGCGTTTGTATCCCACAGAGAAGTCTATGTGCTGGCTGATGCTCTTGGCCATGAGGAAGTAGTCTTTCTCGCGCGGCCCGTATACGCCGGTAGGGCGGAGGATGATGTAGGGGAACTGTATGCCGAGGCTGTCAAGATATTGCTCAGCTTCCCATTTGCTCTTGCCGTAAGCGGTATTGGGCTTGGGTGTGTCCTGTTCCGTTATTTCCTGATAGGGCTGTTCCTCGTGTATGGCACCGAATACGCTTAGCGAACTAACAAACACAAAACGCTTTAGCGGCATCTTCAATGTGACAAGGGCATCTACGAGGTTTCTGGTACCTTCCGTGTTTACCTTGTAGAAATCTTCTGCGTGAAGGCATTTCGTAGCACCGGCAGCATGTACCACATAGTCGAACTCGTGCCCTTCCAACTGGGTTGTCAGTTCATCCTTCGAACTGAGGTTGAGGTTGATGAAATGGATGCGCTTGTCCTGCAGGTACCTTTTCGAACTGGACGGACGCACTGCCGCCCAAGTCTCCATACCTTGCCTGAGAGCTTCTTCAACGATGAAGCTCCCTATAAATCCAGACGCACCCGTCACTAAAATCTTCATTAAATCTTTATCAAATTGCAATTTAGGGTGCAAAGTTACGCTTTTCCCCCCGAACTTCCAAAGATTTTATACATTATTCAAGTTTCGGATGTGGCCTTCATATTGGCAAATGAATCAATTACAGATGGTTGGCAACTATACACACTATGATTTCCTTTGCCAAAACGGAGTGGTATGGCACAAGCCAAGCATTCTGTAGGAGGTACGGCGCCCTCGCCGTACCAAGTAAGGGGGGATTCTCCAAATCCGAAACTCGAGTTCGTTGTTAGATTTCCTTCTTTTTCATTCGGGTTTGTCCCAAAGTGTCCCATTTTTAATTTTTGGGACAAATATATATATAATATATTAATAATTAGATAGTTAAACTGTCCCAAGCGTGGGACAACAAAATGTTTTGGGACAGAAGTTTTGTCCCAGCTTTGGGACAGCTATCTGTTTATATTACTGATAGTTAAGTACATTTTTGTCCCACTTCTGAGATGAGACACTTTGGGACAGTGCGTGACAGTCTGTGACAAAGTGTGACAACGGCTCAGGCCCTTTGATAAAGGTGGAAAGGGGTATACTTACGCTGCCTAACTCATAGAGTTGTCCATGTCAAAAGGCATATTTGTTACAGCGGAAACTCTGTCCTCTTGAGAACTCTTTTCTTGAGTGGTACTTAGAGGGGGCGCTGTACCCCAAGTAAAGGGGCAAATCCGAACCTTGAGTACATTATTCCCAGACGAGGCAGAGCGTCCGTCGTGTATTGTAAAGAAGGTTTTGCATATATATGCAGGAAATCTATAAAGAATGGCGGGTATTTGCATAAACTTAGGGTAAACATGGTGAAAAATAAAAAGATTTGTGTAACTTTGCAGCCGCAAAAAAGACAACACTATAAAATGGCATATACAAGACTGACTGCTGCAGAAGCGGCTGCAATGATAAACGACCAGGACAATATCGGTCTGAGCGGTTTTACCCCCAACGGTGTCCCCAAGGCAACATTTCGCGAACTGTCCAAGCGGGCTGTGGCAGAACATGAGGCTGGCAGACCGTTCCAGGTCGGAATATTGACCGGTGCCTCTACTTCGCAGAGTATAGAAGGCGATATGGCCGCCGCCCATGCCATCAAGTTCCGTGCACCCTTTTCCACCAACAAGGATTTCCGTACTTATACCAATCTTGGAGAAATAGACTACGAGGACATGCACCTGGGGCACATGGCAGAACGTCTGCGCCGCGGGTTTTATGGAGAAATAGACCTTGCCATTATAGAAGTGTCTGATTTGGAAGAGGGTGATGCCATCTGCAAGGCTTTCCTTACCTCTGCCGGGGGCATCGTACCTACCATCGTGCGGTTGGCGAAGCGGGTACTTATAGAGAGGAACAAATTCCACAGTCCTGCGTCCCGTTATCTGCACGACGTGTACGAGGTGGCAGAGTGTCCGTTCCGCGAACCTGTCCCCATCAGCAGTGTGGGCGACCGCATAGGAAAAGAGTATGTCGAGATAGATGCAAGGAAAATCATAGGAGTGGTGGAATGTGACATTCCGGAGGAGGCGCGTGCCTTCAAGCCCCTTGACCCTGTAACGGAACAGATGGGGCACAATGTGGCGGATTTTCTTGTGTCCGACCTGAAGAAGGGGCATATTCCTCCACAGTTCCTGCCCTTGCAGAGTGGTGTGGGGGTTACGTCCAACGCTGTGCTCGAGGCCCTGGGGCAGAATCCGCTCGTTCCTGTGTTCAGTGTTTATACAGAGGTGGTGCAGGATGCCGTTGTAAAATATATGCGCGAAGGGCGTATCAAGGATGCGTCCTGCTCATCGCTGACGGTTACCAACGATACGCTGAAAGAGGTTTACGGTGATATAGAATATTTCAGAAAGCATCTCACTATCCGCCCAAGCGAGATATCCAACTCTCCTGAGGTTATCCGCCGTTTGGGTGTCATTGCCATGAATACCGCCATAGAGTGTGACATTTACGGCAACGAGAACTCCAGCCATATCTGCGGCAGCAAGCTGATGAACGGCATAGGCGGTTCTTGCGATTATGAGCGCAATGGCTATATTTCCATTTTCACTACGCAGAGCACCACCAAGAACGGCTGTATATCAGCCATCGTGCCCATGTGCAGCCATGTGGACAGTACGGAGCACGACGTGGATGTCATTGTGACGGAGCAGGGTGTGGCCGACCTTCGTGGCAAGGGTCCCTTGCGCCGTGCCAAGGAAATAATAGAAAACTGTGCGCATCCGGACTATCGCCCCATGCTGCGCGAATATCTGAAGTTTGCCGAGAAAGGTCATGAGCCGCAAAGTATGCGTGCGGCACTTGCCATGCACGACACGTTCCTGAAGAAGGGTGACATGCGCCTTACCGATTTCGGTGAATATCTGAAATAGGGCTTCTTTATATGGGGCGGCTGCGTTGTTTCTTGTTTGTGTTATGGCAAGAAACGGATGTAAGTTCTGTCGTCAAAGCTCCGGTTTCCTTCCACGATGCCTTTGGTGGCAATGAACGTGTCGATGTTTTGCGGGTCACGGGCAAGTTGGGCGGACAATGCCTCTTCGCTCTCTTTGAGAGTTGGTTTGAGAAAGGGATAGCCGTCGCTTGCCATGATGATGTGCTGTTGGCCTTCATGGTTTTTAGGGCACGCTATCACCTTTATGCCTTCTTTGTATATCGGGAATCCGTCTATTACAGCATAGGTCTTGTTCTGCCCGGCGAGCATGCATTGTACGAGTTGTGGCTCTATGGCTTTCCGGGCATCTGCCGGTGACATTCCAGAGCGGATCAGTTCTGCACGTTTCCCGGCTGTTTCTTCTTCGTAAGGCTTGCCGTTTTCGAAGGTCTTGCCGCCAATGACGGCCTGGCAGTCGCCTACCATCCATACCTCGTTCCTTGCTTTGCTGTAGACAATGGCGGAGGCAGTAAGTCTTTCTTCCGGATGTTGTTCCATGCGCATAGTCACGCCTGCGTCTATATATACCTTATATATATAGGCTGTAACATCCCGGCAGAATTTGTCAATGTCGGCTTCGGGAGACAGTTCCTGGCTGACAAACTGCGAAATGAGCAGCATGGCATATCGGCCGTTCTTCATGGCGGGAGAAAGGTGGCGGGGTGTCTTGCTGGTGCTTCCGTCTATTACGGCAATGAAGTCTTCGGTAATGACGAGGCCGTCCTCGCATGCCGATTCGTCTTTCTTGCCGATAACGCAGTTCTCTATTATTTGCATGTCTTTCTGTTTGTATTGGAGTTGTTTCAGAAGTTGGCTTGCTTTTCGAAATACATCTCTTTACCGCTAAGGGGGTGGCAGAAACGGATGGCTTCTGCGTGGAGGTAGAGCCGACTGGCTCTTTCGTTGCCGTAGAGCGGGTCGCCGAGTATGGGGGCATTCAGCCCCTTGCGGTGTGCGCAGTGTACGCGCAACTGGTGGGTACGTCCTGTATGGGGGTACAGGTTCAGTCGCAGGTGGGGCAATTGCGGGCAGAGTGTTTCGCCTGGCAGCAGGTTCAGTTCCTCCTGTACTTCATATTCGGTAATGGCTTCCTTGCCGTTCTCCCAGTTTACAGTTTGTCGCGGACGGTCCAGAAAGTCGGGACTTAGTGGCAGGGAAATAATGCCTTTGGCTGGCAGTACTTCTCCGCATACAATGGCTACATACTTCTTCTTTACCAGGTGGTTGGCAAACTGGTCTTGCAGCCGTCGGTACGCAAAGTCGGTCTTGGCAATGACCATAAGTCCGCTTGTCGCCATATCAAGGCGGTGTACGATGAGCGGGCTTGTGGCCTGTGGATATTTCTGCCTCATCAGTGAGTACACCGACGGTGCGGCATCCTTGCCCGGTACGGAGAGCAAGCCTGCCGGTTTGCAGATTACGGCAATCTGCTCATCCTCGTATATGGTTTCTATCGAAGGTGGAGATGCCGTGTCGGCATTGTGCAAATATGCACTTGTTGTACGGTTGCAGATGTCGGGCAGCATCCATTTCAGGATGGGTTTGCACTTGCCGTTGCATGCCGGATAGTAGTGCAGGTGGTGCCGGACTTCGTCCTTAGGGCTTTCTCCCCACCAGAACATGGCCATCTGTACGGGGCGGAGGTTGTGCCGGTAGGCATATTGCAGGAGTTTTGGCTCGCAACATTCGCCGCTTCCCGCGGGCGGAAACTTGGCAGACGTGTCGGCGAAAATGTCAAGGAGTGTCTTGGCTTCTCCCTGTGGGTTGAGCATTCTGAACTGCAGGAACAACCATTGCTGCAAGGCATCGGAAAGCTGTTTGCGCAGTTGTTTGAGGCGTATGAGGTCTTCCTGGTACGCTTCTACTTCTTCCTCGAGTGTGGTCTTTGCGGCAAGGGCTTTCTTTAGTCTTCTCAGTTCGGCCTTCATGTACTGGCTTTCCTTTATGAGCTTCTGCTCTTCTTCGCTGGTAAGGTTCCCTTCTCTGCGGCGGGCGTCACGCAAGGTCTTGGCAGCTTTCATTTGCTGTTGAAAACTGCTTATTGTCTTTTGTCTGCTTTCCTGCAGTATTTTTATTTGCTCTTGTGCCAGTGCCATACGGCTGTCCTTCTCCATGCGCTCTACCGTCCGGTTGATGTTTGTGATTTCGGATTCATGCGTCTTGAAATAGCCTTGCGGCTGCAGATAGTCGTATACGGCAGGGACAAACCCGGGCCAGTCGCTCTTCCCGCCTATCTGTCCGCTGTATGCGGCGAGGTAAGCCGGTTTGCCGTCCTTTTCCACGATGAGCACGCCAAACATTTTGCCCCGGTCTATTTCCGCTCGCCATTCTTCCTTTCTTTCCAAAATGCCCTGTAGTTCCTTGCATGCCGCCATACAGAGCGGATGAGGCTCATAGTCGAGCGGATTGTTCATGCCTGTTGGCATTGTGGTGCCGGCAGTTGTGCAGAGAGGGTGGAGCAGTGTCATACGCGGGATGTGCAGATAATGGGTGTACGGGTAAATTTATTGTTAAGTGATACAAAGGTAACCAAAAACTTTTTTATAGAAGAGGGCAATGTGCTTTTTCTGCGAATATTTTTGTATCTTTGCATCATTATTACCAAATAACGTGTTTGCTTATGAAACATTATATGAGTGTTGTGGCAATCGTGCTCGTTTGTCTGGCTAACTTTTGCGCTTGTAGCAAAAGCAGCGAAGAGGAGTTTTATGCACACACGGCACAGGACCGCGATACCGATACGATAACAGGCGACAACTATGACTATCATATACCGGTGATATTCCATGTCTTCTATCAAGACGCCTCCGACTCGTGCCAGTACATATCTTACAAAAGGATACAGGAACTGGTGGCACATCTCAACGAGTTGTACAAGGGCAATGTGTACAATTATGAGACATACGGAAGCAGTCTGGATATGCACGTCGTCTTTGAACTTGCCGAGGAGAATGAACAAAACCAGAAACTTGCACAGCCGGGAGTGGAGTATGTCAAGTGGACCGGGACGTACCCCATAGACCATAGTGAGTTCATGAACGACCAAACCCGCAAGTATGTAGGGTACGTCTGGGATCCCAACGAGTATGTCAATGTCATGCTTTACCCCTTTGCCGCCAAGGAAAACAGTTCGTCTGTTACGCTGGGCATCAGCGTGATGCCCTTCAAGGGAGCAGGCTATCCGCAGATAGAAGGTCTGTCGGAAAATAGCCGGGCTACGCTGTCCAAGTCAAATCTGAAATTCGCCTATTGCCTGAGCCTCAACAGCAACTATATCTACAATGAGAGCAACCGCTATACCGACCCAAGCAACGGTAGAGAGGTGTTCCTCAACTTCATTACCGATGCCAATGCCACCTTTGCCCACGAGATGGGGCACTATCTGGGATTGCACCATGTCTTTGCCGAGAAGGACTATGAGGCGGTAGAAAACTGTGATGATACAGACTACTGTACAGACACCAAGAGCTACAACCGCCCGGCCTACAATACATGGCTTGAGCAATACTTCAAGGACAAGAGCGAGTCGGAAGGCGTACTCTATGTGTCGGACATGGTGAAACGCAGCAATGACAGCGGCGACAGCTGGTCGGCAGTAAACCTTATGGACTATGAGGTATGCATGAATTTCCAGTTTACGGCACAACAGCGCCAGCGCGTCAGGGAAGTGCTGTACTATAGTCCGCTGATACCAGGCCCTAAGAAGCAACGCCCCGAGAACCGTTCCGCCCAGCCGGAAGATGACGGGCCGCTTGACCTTCCCGTTGTTATTGTAAAATAATCCCAATCTCAGAAACAACTAAAAACATGATATACAAGCTACAGCCCCCCACGCACCTCCATACCAGTATCAGCCTGCCCTCGTCCAAGAGCATCAGCAACAGGGCACTTGTCATCCAGGCCATGGCAGGCGGCAATACGCTGCCCGCCAATCTGAGCGACTGTGATGATACCAATGTCATCATTGCTGCCCTTGCCAGCATGCCGCCCGTCATTGACATCAAGGCGGCAGGGACAGCGATGCGCTTCATGACGGCCTACCTCTCCATTACCGATGGCGAGCATGTCCTTACCGGAACAGAGCGAATGAAGAACCGTCCTATCGGTATCCTGGTAGATGCATTGCGCTACATTGGGGCAGAAATAAACTATGTGGAAAAGGAGGACTTCCCGCCCCTTAGGATAAAAGGAAAACCGCTCGACGGCGGTAGGCTGGAGGTAGACGGAAGCATCAGCTCCCAATACATTTCAGCCTTGCTGATGATAGGACCTGTACTGAAAAAGGGACTGGAACTGAAGTTGACCGGCGAGATAGCGTCCCGCCCCTATATAGACCTCACATTGTGGATGATGCGGGAATATGGGGCTGAGGCTGAGTGGACGGATATCGATACCATCCTGGTCAAGCCGAAGCCTTACAGGGAGCGTCCCTATCTGATAGAGAACGACTGGAGTGCTGCCTCTTACTGGTATGAGATGATGGCTCTTCACGGCTCTGCCGAAGCAGAAGTGAAGTTGGAGGGGCTGATGGATGCTTCCAAGCAGGGCGACTCGGTGGTAAAATACATCTTCAGCCTCTTGGGGGTGAAGACAGCGTTCGACTCTACCGCCGGGACGCAACCTACCACAGTAACCTTGAAGGCGCACCGTTGCCTGTTGCCGCGACTTGACTACGACTTCACCGGTTCGCCAGACCTTGCACAGACCTTTGTCGTCTGCTGTTGTGCTATGGGCGTAAAGTTCCGTTTTACAGGACTTGCCAGTCTGAAGATAAAGGAGACTGACCGTATAGAAGCACTCAAGAACGAACTGAAGAAGGTGGGTTTTGTAGTGTATGACGAGGGAGGACATACGCTCTTTTGGGACGGGGAAACCTGTCAGCCAACGTTCGAACCTATCGAGACCTATGAAGACCATCGTATGGCCATGGCTTTTGCCCCGCTGATGTTCAAGTTCCCTGGCATAAGCATCAGTCATCCGGAAGTTGTCTCCAAGTCATACCCCCATTACTGGGACGACCTGCGCAAGATAGGGGTAGAAATAGTGGAAACAGAAAAGTAAAGCAGGAGGACGTCAGTATGCTGTATCTTGTCATAGCTCTCTGCGTGCTGGGAGTATTGAGTGCCGTATTGGGACTTCTGGGGAGTCGGGGCAAGGCGGATGAGGCTCCCTTGAAGGAAGGCGTGTCGTGCAATACCTGCAACGGCAGCAATAGCCGCTGCGAGCAGGAGTGCATGATGGAGGCAGCGACCAAGGCACCGGAATATTTTGATGACGAAGAACTGGACAGATACCGCGGAAAGCCATCAGACCAATATGCTCCGGACGAAGTGGAGGAGTTTGCCGACGTGCTCTATACCATGCGCCCCGAGGAAGTGGCGGCATGGAACAGAAGTCTGCTGTTACGGGGCATCAACCTGCCCGATGCGCTCAAGGACGAAGTTATAGCTTTCATAGACGAAACGAACAACAACGCATGAACATCTTAGAGTATACATTTTTCCAAAACGCCTTGCTGGGAGCATTCCTTGCCAGCATCCTCTGTGGCTTTGTCGGAACCTATATAGTCACCCGTCGTCTGGTATTCATCAGTGGCGGGATAACCCATGCCTCGTTTGGCGGCATCGGGATAGGAGTCTTTGCAGGGGTAAACCCTGTTCTCTCTGCCATGGTCTTTGCTATGCTCAGTGCATTCGGGGTGCAGTGGATATCCGGCAAGAAAGACGTACGCAAAGATTCCGCCATAGCCCTGTTCTGGACACTGGGCATGAGCGTGGGCATCATCTGCAGTTTCCTTACGCCGGGGTTTATGCCCGACCTTCCTTCGTTCCTGTTTGGCAGTATTCTTGCCATCACGTCACTCGACCTGTGGCTGCTCGGTATCCTTGCCGCTGTGGTGGCCATTCTCTTTGCCGTTATGCTACGCCCCATACAGAGCGTGTCTTTCGACAGTACGTTCGCCCGCTCCCAGCACCTGCCCGTTTCCTTGATAGAATACATGATGATGGGACTTGTGGCCATGACCATTGTCGCCACACTCAAGATGGTAGGTATCGTACTTGCCATCAGTCTGCTCACTGTTCCGCAAATGACAGCCAACCTTTTTACCTACAACTACCGTCGCATGATAATGCTCAGTATTCTTACGGGATGGGTGGACTGTCTGCTGGGACTGTATGCCAGTTATGTGCTCAACGTTCCCTCAGGAGCCACTATCATTTTTGTCAGCATCCTCGTTTTTCTTATATCCAAGGCAATAAAAACGGGTGTTTGTAAGTTTTTAATGAAGAGAGAACCTGCATAAAATACAGTGAGACGACCGTATTATCATATATTGCCCCTGTTGCTCGCCATGGTCATGGCGTGTGTTACAGGATGTTCCACGCAGAAAAATACTGCGCGCAACCGTTGGTGGCATGCCTTCCATGCACGTTACAACACCTATTACAACGGTACGCTTGCCTATATAGACGGGTCACTGGAAAAGGAACAAGGCAACAAGGACAACTATACCGAACTGATACCGCTCTATACTGTAGGCAACAAAAACAGCAAGGAATTAGGCAAGGCTAACTTTGACCGTGCCATCGAGAAGTGTAAGAAGGCAATACAGCGCCACAGCATGAAGCGACGCCCCGAATGGAACAAAAGCAGGCGCAAGACAGCTGCCGACATAGAGTGGCTCAACCGGAGGGAATACAATCCTTTTATTTGGAAAGCATGGCTCTTGATGGGACGCTCGCAGTTCTATCAAGGCGATTTTGAAGCTGCTGCCTCAACCTTTGCTTATATGGGCCGACTGTTCGAGACCCAGCCGGCTATCTACGGGCGGGCAAGGGCTTGGCTTGCCAAGTGTTATATAGAGGAGGGATGGACGTATGATGCCGAAGACGTGATACGCAACATGGAGCGCGACTCTATACACTGGCGTGCCCGTAAGGAGTGGGATTATACCTATGCCGACTATTATATACATACGGGAAGGTACGACCTCGCCGTGCCCTATCTGCGCAAAGTAATCAAGCATGAGATGCGTCGCAAGCAAAAAGCGCGTGAGTGGTATCTCTTGGGGCAGATACTTGCCGCTCAGGGCAACAAAGCTGAGGCTTACGCTGCTTTCAAGCACGTGGTAAGGCTCAATCCGCCTTACGAACTGGAGTTCAATGCACGTATCTCCATGAGCGAGGTAATGGCTGCAGACAACAGCAAGCAGGTTATCGGCAAGTTGAAGCGCATGGCTGCTTCCGACAAGAACAAGGAGTATCTTGACCAGGTATATTATGCCATAGGCAACATCTATCTCGCACAGCGGGACACCATGCAGGCTATCAGTGCCTATGAACGGGGAAATGCAAAGGCCACCCGCAGTGGCATAGAAAAAGGTGTGTTGCTTCTGCACTTGGGAGACTTGTATTGGCAGAAAGAACTTTTCAGTGATGCCCGCCGTTGTTACGGCGAGGCCATCGGACTGCTGGACAAGGACCGCAAAGACTACAAGCAGTTGGCTGAACGCTCCAAGGTGCTCGATGAACTGGTGCCTTACACGGATGCTGTCCACTTGCAGGATTCGCTCCAGGCTCTTGCAAAGATGAGCGAAAAAGACCGCAATGAGGCGATAGACCGGGTTATAGCCCAACTGAAGAAAAAGGAGAAGGAGGAGCGCGACAGACAGGCGGAAGCCGAAGCCCAGCAGCAACAGGCTCAGAACAGTGGCACTGGCAACAACAACGCAGGTACCAATAAAACTACGGCGGGCAATGCCACTGCCGGCAGTAGCAACACGACATGGTATTTCTATAACCCTGTGGCTGTAAGTCAGGGCAAGGCGTCATTCCAGAAAATGTGGGGCAAGCGCGAGAATGTAGATAACTGGCAGCGTGTCAACAAGACAGTTGTGGTAATGCATGCAGAGGCAGAGGAAATGACCGATGAAGTGCGTGACTCGCTGGTGCAGGTGGCAGAGCGTGAAGACTCTATCAAGCACCTTACGGACAGTGCCCAAAATGATCCTCACAAGCGTGAATATTACTTGGCGCAGATACCTTTCTCTGACGAACAGGTTGCGGCGAGCAACAAGGTGTTGACCGACGGGCTTTATCATTCGGGCGTCATCTTCAAGGACAAACTCGACAATCTCACATTGAGCGAGAAAGCCCTGCGGCGCATAGAAGACCAGTACAAGGATTATGAGCATATGGACGATGTGCTGTACCATCTCTATCTGCTCTATGCACGTAAGGGATTGCCCGCTGCTGCCAACACATATATAGCCCGCCTTAAATCCGAATATCCGCAAAGTCAATGGACAACATTGCTGTCAGATCCTTATTATGTGGAGAATAGCCGGTTTGGTGTACACATAGAAGACTCCCTTTATGCTGCATCCTATGAAAGTTTCAAGGCTGGCAAATATGATGTGGTAAAGGCAAATGAACAGATTTCCGCCACGCGGTTCCCCATGGGCGCCAATCGTGACAAGTTCCTCTTTGTTGGCGGATTGAGTAAACTGAACGCCGGCGATGCACAGGGATGTGTAGCAGACATGAAGACCATCGTAGAGAAATATCCCGAGGGGCGCATCTGCGAGTTGGCTGGCATGATAGTCAATGGCGTGGACAAGGGAAGAAGGTTGAGGGGCGGCAGGTTCGACCTGGAGAATGTATGGGCTCACCGCAGTGCCGTGCTCAACGAGAAGGATGAATCGCAGGCCAAGAGCTTTAGTGACGAACGTAATGTTCCATACGTATTCCTTTTGGCTTACCAACCCGACTCGGTCAATGGCAATCAACTGCTTTTCGAGATGGCGAAGTTTAATTTTACCACCTACCTTGTCCGCAACTTTGATATAAGTGTTGAGGAAATTGACGGTCTGTGCCGCATGTCGGTAAAGGGATTCCGTTCGTATGACGAAGCAGTAGTCTATGCACATGACGTGTTGAGTCAGACGCAGATAACACGGCTTCTCGGCAAGAGCAGGGCCATTGTCGTCAGCGAGCAGAACCTTGCCTTGTTAGGCACACAGTTTACCTACGATGAATATGCACAGTATTATAACAAACATTTCCTTCCCCTCAAGTCGTTTGACAGACAACTGCTTGCCGAACCTACCGAAATCGTTGTTCCGCAGGAAGAGCCCAAGACGGTAGGCGACAATGAAGACCTTGAAGATATAGGTGACATAGAAGAAGGTGAGGCACAGCCCAAGGCGGGAACCATCGTTGTGCCTGAGGAGACTCTACCGACAACACCGCAAGAACAGCCGGCCACCACTGTTGCTCCGGAGAATGTACTTCCGGATTTGCCTCAAGAGGATAATACGGTCTCTGGCCAGAACACGGTAGTTACGGAAGAGAAGCAGCCGGACAAGTTGCAAGCAGGGTCGACTACAGTGATACCCGAAGACCAGGTTCTGGACAAACAGCCTTCTGACAGTACGGTGACGGAAATCCCGGAACAACCGCAGCAGACAGATGAAGCTCCCCTTTCAGGAAAGCAAAACCGCATGACAGAAATAAAGGTGGAAGAGCCGGACGAGAAGTCTGCCCCCATGGTAAAAGAACTGCAGGTGGAAGAACCAAAGACAAAAGATGTTCAGACGGAAAAACCTCAGGCGAAAAAGATACATGTGGAAGAACCGGAGAAAATAGATTCCAAGGCAGAAAAACTCAAGGCAAAGGAAAAGACGAAAGACGAGAAGAAACAGGAGTCTTATGATCTTGATGACGAGTACTTCGAACTGGACGGTTTCTGATAATGGTGAAAACAAAAGAAGGATATAAAAAGAAAAAGATATGAGCAACGGATTGTTATTGTGGGTGGATGATGAAATAGAGCTGCTGAAGGCACACATCATCTTCTTGGAGAAGAAAGGCTATGAGGTGGTTACCATCAGCAACGGCCCCGATGCTATAGAGGAATGCAGACGGCAGACCTTTGACCTTATCCTGCTCGACGAGATGATGCCTGGACTCAGCGGGCTGGAGACCCTGCAACAGATAAAGGACATTCAGCCGGCTACGCCTGTCGTAATGTGCACCAAGAGCGAAGAGGAGGACATCATGAATCAGGCCATAGGTTCGAAGATTGCCGATTACCTCATCAAGCCTGTAAACCCCAACCAGATACTCTTGTCCCTGAAAAAGAACATACACCGCCGCGAAATCGTGTCGGAAGTGACGCAGAGTGGATACAGACAGGAATATGGGCAGATAGCCATGCAGATTATGGACTGCCGATCCTGGCAGGACTGGATGGATATCTATCGCCGCATAGTGAAGTGGGAACTGGAACTGAGCAGTGCAGACAGTCAGATGGTGGAGATGCTGAAGATGCAGAAGGAGGAGGCCAATTTGGGATTTGCCAAATATGTAGCCAAGAACTATCTCGACTGGGTTAGGCCACAGACGTCTCCCATCGCAGGAAGGCCGTGCATGAGCCCAGATATATTCAAAACCAAGGTGTTCCCACTTCTCGACAAGGGAGAGAAGGTGTTCCTTATCGTAATAGACAACTTCCGTTACGACCAGTGGAAGATGCTGGCACAGGACATAGGCGACATGTTCGATATGGACGAGGACATGTATATGACCATTTTGCCCACTGCCACACAGTATGCACGCAATGCCATATTCAGTGGACTAATGCCCAGCAAGATAGCAGAGATGTTCCCGGAACTGTGGGTGGACGAAGACGAGGAGGAAGGCAAGAACCTCAACGAAGAACCGCTTATCCGGACGCAGTTGGAACGTTTCCGACGCAACAATTCTTTCAGTTACCACAAGATAAACGACTCCGTGGGTGCCGACCGCTTCCTTGATAAGTATAACGATCTGCGTACTAATGACCTGAATGTGCTGGTAATCAATTTTATAGATATGCTCTCGCACGCCCGTACCGAGTCGAAGATGGTGCGCGAGCTTGCCAATAACGAGTCGGCCTATCGCAGTATAACGCAGAGTTGGTTGCGCCACTCTGTCTTGTCAGAACTGTTCCGCCTCTTGGCACAAAGCGACTATAAGGTTGTCATTACCACCGACCATGGCAGCATACGCGCTTCCAAGCCTCTGAAGATAGTAGGTGACCGCAATACCAATACCAACCTGCGCTACAAACTGGGCAAGAATCTGGCATACAACGCAAAGGAGGTTTTTGTCATAAAGGATCCACACAAGGCACAGTTGCCGGCTCCTAACCTGAGCACATCCTACGTCTTTGCCTATGGAGATGCCTTCTTCGCATACCCCAACAATTACAACTATTATGTATCTTACTACAAAGACACATTTCAGCATGGGGGTATCTCTATGGAAGAAATGCTTGTTCCACTCGTAACGCTTTCGCCGAGAAAGAGACTGTAAACTGCAGTTGGACCATATATATTATAAGGTGTATTGTCATGGTTATGTGCAGAAACACAGGCAACATAGATGAAATAAAAGAAAAAATAGAGAATATGCAAATCAAAATTGAATCGCTGGACAAAATCCATACTGCCGCCAAGGAGTTTCTGACTCATATGGGCAGTGGGAAAGTATTTGCCTTCTACGGCAAAATGGGTGCCGGGAAAACGACCTTTATCAAGGCTGTTTGTGAAACGCTCGGTGTGAGTGATGTCATTACCTCACCCACGTTTGCTATCGTCAACGAGTATACTACAGCTGACAACACGCCGGTCTATCACTTCGACTTCTATCGTATCAAAAAAATAGACGAGGTGTACGACATGGGGTATGAAGACTATTTCTATAGCGGGAGACTGTGCTTTCTGGAGTGGCCCGAACTGATAGAAGAACTTTTGCCGGAGGATGTGGTAAAGGTCAGCATAGTTATGAACGAAGACGGTTCGAGGACTGTTGAGTTCTGACAGACTTTCTGAGGTGTAAAAAGGAAAGCTCGAAGAAAGCATAGCAGGGGGGCAAAATGTCAGAGCGAAAGGCATGCTATTCATGTCGCATGCCCTTCGCACTTGCATTCGTCATTACAGCAATGCCTGGAATTTCTGTTCGAGCGCCGGTTTCTTGGCTGCCCCCACAAACTTGTCTACCAGTTTGCCATCCTTGAAGAAAAGCAAGGTAGGAATGTTGCGTATGCCAAATTCCATGGAGATGTCTTCGTTCTCCTCCACGTCGCATTTGCCTACCACAATTTTCCCGTCATATTCTTCGGCCAGTTCCGACACGATGGGAGCCAACGCACGGCAAGGACCGCACCATGTGGCCCACAGGTCAACTACCAATGGCAGTTCGCCATTTTTGTAACTCTCGAAGTTCTCTGTTGTGATTGTTACTTCCATTTTCTTTGTTTTTGTGTTGAATATCAATTGATATGGTACGACATCTTGGGGTTGGCCTCGATGTACTGCACCAGGTTCTTGTCTACGTTTACCGTCCTTTCCTGTGCACGCAGCATGATGAAGTTGTTCGATTCCACATCGTGTATCTGTATGAACAGTTGGGTGTTGCTTTCTTTAGGAGAGCGCTCCACCATGGTGCGCAGGTCGTTGACCACTGTCTCGTCAATGATGTCACTTTCCAGGGTAATGGTAATTTTCTCTATATATTTTTCCTTGACTGTTTGCAGAAAGTCTATGTTCGAGATGTTAAAGTCGAAGTATGTACTGTTGGGATATTTCTGCGTACACTTCGCCGTGATGTATACCACGGCTCCCTCGGTCAGCATACCGCTCCATCTTCCCCAGTCTTCTCCGAAGAGGGCCAGTTCACCGCTCCCCTCAAAGTCTTCCAGGGTGACAAAACCACACGGTTTGCCATTCTTGGATATTTTCGATTTTACTCCAGTTACGAATCCACCCAGTATGATGCTCTCCTTGTTGAGCAAGTCTTTCTTTTCCTTCAGTTCGGAACAACGCGTGTTGCACATGGCATTGAGCACCACGGTGTATTCGTCGAGGGGGTGCGCGCTGATGTAGATGCCCACCAGGTCACGTTCCCTATTCAGTTTTTCTATGTTGCTCCAACGTTCCGCTTGGGGTATGGGTGGAGTCGTTATCTCTACGGCATCTTCTCCACCGAAGAGAGAAGTGGCAGCTTCCTGCTGCTCGCGTTGGTAGAGCTGTCCGTAGCGTACCAGTGTGTCGAGGAAAATTTCACCCTTATTGTTCACGCCGAAGAAACTCTCGCGCGGGATGCCGAATCCGTCGAATGCTCCGCTCAGCACAAGGCTCTCGAAAGCCTTGCGGTTTACGTTACTGAAGTCAATGCGTTGGGCAAAGTCAAAGACATCCTTATAGGGACCGTTCTTTAGCCTTTCCTCTACAATGGCGTTGGCAGCTCCTTCTCCCATGCCCTTGATGGCCGACAGACCGAAACGTATCTCTCCATGTTCGTTCACACCGAAGGCACGGTAACTTTCATTGACATCGGGGCCCAACGTCTTGATGTTCATCGACTGGCACTCCTCCATCAGCTTGGTTATCTCCGTTATCTGGGCGAAACGGCGGGTCATAAGTGCAGCCATGTATTCTGCAGGATAGTGGGCCTTGAGGTAAGCCGTCTGGTAAGCTACCCACGAGTAGCAGGTGGCATGCGACTTGTTGAAGGCATAGGAGGCAAACTTCTCCCAGTCGCCCCATATCTTCTCCAGTACCTTAGGGTCGTGTCCGTTCTCTTGCCCTTGCCTGATAAACTTCGGCTTCATGGCATCTACGATGTCCTTTTTCTTCTTACCCATAGCTTTACGCAAGGCATCAGACTCACCTCGCGTAAAGTTGGCAAGCTGGCGGGAGAGAAGCATCACCTGCTCCTGGTACACGGTAATGCCATAGGTATCTTTCAGATACTTCTCCATGCAGGGGATGTCGTAGACAATGGCTTGCTTGCCGTTCTTGCGTGCTATGAAGTCGGGTATGTAGTCCATAGGCCCCGGACGGTAGAGGGCATTCATGGCGATGAGGTCCTCAAAGACGGTGGGCTTCAGTTCACGCAGATATTTCTGCATGCCGGGCGACTCGAACTGGAAGGTGCCGATGGTCTGCCCGCGCTGGTACAATTCATAAGTCAGCGTGTCATCGATGGGTATGTTGTCCAGGTCTATGATGTCGCCGGTGGTCTGCTTGATAACCTTGCACGCCTCTTTCAACTCCGACAAGGTCTTCAGTCCGAGGAAGTCCATCTTGATAAGTCCTGTCGACTCGATGACGTGTCCGTCGTATTGGGTTACGGCTGTCTTCAGACCGGGGAAATCAGGGTCGTCAGCAGTAGACACTGGTACCCAGTTGCTGATAGGGTCGCGGCAAATAATGAATCCGCAGGCATGTATGCCCGTGCCTCGTATGGTTCCCTCCAGCATCTTGGCATATTTGATGGTGTTGCTCTCGCGAGGGTCGCTTGAGAACTCTGCAGCCTGCAGTTCTGGTGTGTACTTGATGGCGTTGCTGAGGTTCATCTTTGCCCCGTCCGGTAAGCGGTCGGGTATGGCTTTGCAGAGTGCATTGGACCGGTCCAGAGGCAATTTCTCCACACGGGCCACATCCTTGATGGAGTTCTTGGTGGCCATACTGCCGTAGGTGATGATGTGGGCGCAGTTCTCATGCCCGTACTTGTCCATTACCCAGCGCAGTACCTTTCCGCGACCGTCGTCATCGAAGTCAGTATCAATATCAGGGAGGTTCACACGGTCCGGGTTCAGAAAACGCTCAAACAGAAGGTCGTACTTCAAGGGGTCTATCTTGGTGATGCCAAGACAGTAGGCCACTACCGAACCGGCAGCCGATCCACGTCCCGGTCCCACTATTACGCCCAACTCTTCGCGGGCAGCCTTGATGAAGTCGGACACGATGAGGAAGTAGCCGGGGAAACCCATGGTCTTCATCACGTGCAACTCAAAGTTGATATGCTCGTCCACATTCTGGGGCAACGGGTCGCCGTAGCGTTCCTTTGCTCCTTCGTATGCCAGGTGGCGAAGGTATTCTGCCTCAAACTTGATGCGGTATATCTTGTCGTAGCCTCCCAAACGGTCTATTACCTTTTGACCATCTTCTGGCGGTAATGGATTCTGGCCGTTCTCGTCGCTTGTGAACTCGTGGTAGAGATCATCCTCAGACACCTTTTGTCTCAACTGCTCTTCCGTACCGAAGCTTTCGGGGATGGAGAAGAATGGCATAATGGGACCATTGTCTATGCTGTATGTCTCCACCTTGTCCAAAACTTCGAGGGTATTGCTCAGTGCTTCGGGCACATCGGAGAAAATCTCGTTCATCTCCTCCCGCGTCTTAAACCATTCCTGTTTGGAGTAGCGCATGCGGTTAGGGTCGTCCAGATCTTTGCCGGTAGCGATGCAGAGCAGATGGTCATGGGCTTCGGCTGTCTCCTTGTCCTCAAAGTGGCAGTCGTTGGTGCAGATGAGCTTGATGCTGTATTCCTTGGCAAACTCTATGAGTACCTTGTTGGCTTTTTGTTGCAGGGGAAAGGCTTCGCGGTTGGCCAGAATGGTGGGGTCTGTCACCTCATGGCGCTGCAGCTCAAGATAGTAGTCGTCGCCGAACACGCGGTGATACCATTCGCATGCCTCGCGGGCACCCTCTATATCCCCGTCAAGTATCTTGCGGGGTACTTCGCCTGCGATACATGCAGAACACACAATCAGGTCTTCGTGATATTTTTCCAAATCGGCACGGTCTGTACGCGGACGCATGTAGTATCCGTCCACCCACGAGTTGCTCACCAGTTTGATGAGGTTCTTGTATCCGTTATAGTTTTTTGCCAGTATGATGAGGTGGTAACCGCTCATGTCACCCTTGTCTTTTTCGCGGTTCTCCTTGCCACGGTGGGCTACATACATTTCGCAGCCAATGATGGGCTTAAAAGGCTCCAGTCCCTCCTTTTTCCTCCCTTTGTTTACTTTGCCGCAGTAGTCTACCAGCTCCTTGATGCCGAACATGACGCCGTGGTCGGTCACGGCCATACCTTTCATGCCGTTGGCAATGGCCTTGTCTACCAAATGGGGTATCTTCGACTGGCCGTCAAGGATAGAGTATTGCGTATGGACATGCAAATGTATGAAATCTTCCATTTTGAATTAAATCTGCAAATTTAGGTTCAAAGTTACTTGTAAAAGTTGACATCTCCAAAAGAAAAGCAGGAAAAGTTTGCTGAACCGACAAAAAAAACGTACCTTTGCAACATTAAAAACTAATGGCGCGGCCACGTCTCGGCAAGCGCTCTGCACTCTACCTTATGGGAAAGAAAATAAAGAAACTGAAAAAAATAAGAATACACCGCGAGGGAAACAACCAGCTTGCAGCAGGCCTGATAGCCATCATTGCCGTGGCCGTGGCATTGTGGTACACATTAGACTCAAAGATTCCTTTTTGGATATTTGCAGTAGTCTTTGGTGTGGCCTATTGCATTGTGCTTAATTTTTACCGTTGCCCCATCCGCTATCTTAACGAGGATGTTACTGACCGTCTTGTTGTGGCTCCTGCTGACGGAAAGATAGTCGTTGTCGAGGAGGTGGACAATGCCCCTTATTTCGGTGACCGCCGTCTGATGATTTCCATATTCATGAGTTTATGGAATGTACACGCCAACTGGTTTCCGGTGGACGGCAAGGTGAAGTTCGTAAAGCATGTTGACGGCAACTATCACAAGGCATGGCTGCCCAAGGCAAGTGAGGAGAACGAACATGCAGATGTGATGATTACCACGCCTGCAGGTGTTGACGTGCTGTGCCGTCAGATAGCCGGGGCCGTGGCCCGCCGTATCGTGACTTATGCCAAGGAGGGCGAGGAATGCTACATTGACGAGCATCTCGGATTCATCAAACTTGGTTCGCGTGTGGATGTCTATCTGCCTGTCGGTTCTGAGGTGTGTGTCAAGATGGGACAGTCTACCACGGGCGACCAGACCATTATTGCAAGACTGAAACGATGAGCATTAGAAAATATATTCCCAACACGGTTACGTGCTGCAACCTTGTGTCGGGCTGCATAGCCACTTCCTACGCTTTCGGCGGTGAACCCAAGATGGCATTGCTGTGGATTATCATAGGTGCTGTTTTCGATTTTTTTGACGGCATGACAGCGCGTTTGTTGCATGTGTCGTCGCCTATCGGTAAAGAACTTGACTCCTTGGCTGATGACGTGACCTTCGGTGTGGCTCCGGCCACCATAGTCTTTAGCGAATTGTCCGTGCTGGATTATCCTGTATTCCTGCAGCCTTTCAGCTCATATATTCCATATCTGGCTTTTCTGATAGCAGCTTTCTCGGCGTTGCGACTGGCCAAATTCAACCTGGATGAGCGGCAGACAACATCTTTTATAGGTGTTCCTACACCAGCCAATGCCTTGTTCTGGGGATCGCTCATCGTGTTTGATCCTTATTGGCTCGAGGGCTACACTTGGTCTGTGTTCGTCGTGTTGGCTCTCGTCTTGCTTACTTGTTGGCTGTTAGTGTGCGAGATGCCATTGTTCGCATTGAAGTTCAAACATTGGTCGTACAAAGGGAATGAAGTGAAATATTGGTTTGCGGGCATTACGACGGGAATCCTCGCCTATTCATTAATTACAGATGGAGCTAAAGGTTTCTTGCAGGCTTGGTGGCTGATTATATTGATTTATGTCATCATTTCTGCGGCATTGTGGCTTAAAGACAGTAAATAAGACTACAGCACAATATTGACATACAAAAAGAGGATGTGCCTTATATTGCACATCCTCTTTTTGTATGTCAATGGCTATTGCCTTTTTGCTTGGCAGTGTCAGTTGTGAACGAGGGTTCCTATTTCCTCGCCGTCCATCACTTTCTTAAGGTTTCCTTTCACATCCATGTTGAATACATAGATAGGTAGGTCGTTTTCTTTGCACATGGTGGTGGCGGTAAGGTCCATTACTTTCAGTCCGCGGGTATAGATCTCGTCGTAGGTAATATCCTTAAATTTGGTTGCAGTAGGGTCTTTTTCGGGGTCGGCAGTATAGATGCCGTCCACGCGTGTGCCCTTCAGCATCACATCAGCTTCTATCTCTATGCCGCGCAGTGAAGAACCGGTATCGGTGGTGAAATACGGACTTCCTGTTCCTGCAGAGAAGATGCAAACGTTGCCAGCCTCCATTGCCTCAATGGCTTTCCATTTGCTGTAGAATTCACCTATTGGCTCCATTCGTATGGCGGTAAGCACCTTGTTCTTTACGCCAATGGCCCCGAGGGCACTGCTCAGTGCCAGTGAGTTGATGACGGTGGCGCACATTCCCATCTGGTCACCCTTTACGCGGTCAAACCCTTTCTGGCTTCCGCTTAGTCCGCGGAAGATGTTGCCGCCACCGATGACGATACCAATCTGTACTCCCATCTCGTGTACTTCCTTAATCTGTGCAGCATAATCGCTCAGACGTTCAGGATCGATGCCGTAGCTCTGTTTGCCCATCAGACTCTCACCGCTTAATTTCAATAGAATTCTTTTAAATTTTGCCATATATTTTGTTGTTTATGTAGTAAATGGAGTTTAAGAAATTAAGACAGAAATTTACAGAGTGCAACCTTGCTACTTTTGCCATCGAAGGGCACACGAGTTTTTATCTTGTCTTTTTCCTTCTTATACGAATTTGATTTCGCCGAAGGCATAGGAGCGTATTATGCCCTTCTTGTCATGGAGAATGAGGTGTCCGTCATCCTCTACCTCTACGAAGGCTCCTTCAAATTTCCCGTTCTTGTCCTCGTACCAGTGATACCCTTTGCGGCGGTAGAGTGAAAGATGGTAGATACCAGAAATGTCCTGATAGTCAGCTCGTCTTAAAAGTTCGTAATAACGTCCGAAGGCATCCAGTATCTTTTCGAGCAGTTCTTCGCGGTTGATTTCGCATCCCAGTATCTGGTAGAGCGAAACAGGATTGGGTGCATCACTGTGAAATTCCTGTTGATTTACATTCAGGCCTATGCCGAATATACAGCGTTTAATCCCCTGTGTCCCTACGGTTGTCTCTATCAGTGTGCCACTTATCTTGCGGTCGTTCCAGTACACATCGTTGGGCCATTTTAGGGTGATGCCGTCTGTATAGGTGTCGAGCGCATCCTTCAAAGCTACAGCTCCGGACATAGACAGGAGGAACTGCTTGGATACTGGTATCCAGCGGGGTTGTACGAGGATACTGAACAGTAGGTTCTTTCCGGGTTCACTCTCCCATGCGTGTGTGCCTTGACCACGCCCGGCTGACTGGTATTCTGCGATGGCAACCACTGCCTCTTCGCTGTTACTCAGGGGGTAGTTTTTTAGGTACAGGTTGGTCGAATCCGTTTCCTGTAGTCTTATCTGCTTGAAGTGTGTTGTTGTTTTCACTATATATAATATAAGGTGTATGTCAGAGGATGAGCATGGGGTTGAAGGCATCTTCTATATGTTCTATTTTTTCCACATGGCCTGTTGTACCTACAATGGATATGATGTCAAAACGCAGTTGGTGTACGATGTTTCGTTGCTTGACATAGAGATTTGTAGCGGCAGCGATATTGCGCATTTTTTTTATGTCCACGGCTTGTTCTGGCTTTTCCATGTCATCGGTTTGCCGTGTCTTTACCTCCACGATGACAATTGTGTCCCGTCCTTCCGTCAGGGCCACAATGTCCAGATCGCGATGGCCTTGACGCCAATTGCGCTCCAGAATGGAGTAGCCTCTGCCCTGTAGGTAGCGTGCGGCTTCCGCCTCGCCCCATTTACCTAAGTCATTGTGTGCAGCCATATTGTTTTTGCTAGAATGTATCTTTCAAAACGCAAGAGTTTATATAGAAGTACTTTCGTCAGTCCCTAGTAAAAAGAACTGTCACAATAACGCGTCTATTTGCTCCTTGGTAAGTCCCGTATAGAACATTACCTTGTCCTTGCTCAGACCGTCGTTAAGCATAGAACGAGCTGAGTCCATAAGTTTTTTTAGGTTTGACATGCGTTCTTCGGATTTGCCTTTTTCCATGCCCTCTGCCATTCCTTCGGCTCTTCCTTCGGCTCTTCCTTCAGCCAATCCTTCTCGCTTGGCATTGTTGATGACGTCATTTTGTATCATCACGGCATTGATGTGCTCGTCATAGGCATAGCGCTCCTCCTTGCTCATAGCGTAGTACTGTAGTTTTTCCCTTGCTTCTTTCAGTCCGGGAGCCTTGGGGGTGTCGCCGATGACTCCCTCCTTGAGATAACGCATCCATTCTTCCATAGGTGATACGGCTACTTGGTCAAAATTATTTACCCTGATGAGGTAATATGTAGGGAACACTTCTTCGGGGGCTTTTCGCACGATGGTGTCACGTTCCCGAGTGGTAATCTTCAGTTCATCGTTGGTGTGAAGACCGATGAAGTGGTTGTCGCCCTTATAGATATAGTCTTTGCCCTGCCCGAGATCGAAGTAGAGAATGCTGATGGAGTAAACCTTCTTTACTTCTTCGTAGGTATTACCTAGGTAGATATGCTCAGTGATGGCTTTTGCCACGCCATAGAGAATCCGCTCCAGATAGAAAACCTCGCTGGTGTTCTGTACCTCTACGATAATGATTTCTCCTTTACTGTTGCGTGCCTTGATGTCCACACGATTGAATTTGTCGTCGGCTTCCTGCTGGTTGCCTTCGCTTTCCAGAATATCTACAATCTCTACCTTCTCGCCGAGAAAGACGGTGAGAAATCCCTCGAGCACTCCGAAATTTGCCTTTTGACGCAATAGTCGTTTGATGGCCCAGTCGAAACGTACGTATCTGTCCTTGATGTCCATAGTTTATCGTCTTTTGTTATTCTGCCGGGTATGGTGTATCTTTTTGCAAAGATACGTTTTTATTTCTGTATAGTCAAAAAAATACAAAAGTTTTTGCGGTGTACTTGTACGTATGTGCCCAAAGAAAATCGTAAACTGCTAAAGAACGAAAAAATGCGGGATAAATTTTGTATTGTCCGCTATTTGGCGTAACTTTGCAGTATACAAGAAACCAATCCTTTTATGACTATGGACAAACAGAAGAAAGAATTCGCATCTAAATTGTTGAAAGTAAAGGCTATCAAATTGCAGCCTAACGATCCGTTCACTTGGGCTTCGGGCTGGAAGTCGCCTTTCTATTGCGACAATCGCAAAACCCTCTCGTTCCCGGAACTCCGCAATTACGTGAAGCTCGAGCTCGTTCACGCCATTCTGGAGCAGTTCCCCGAGGCAGATGCCGTGGCAGGTGTCGCTACAGGAGCCATTGCGCAAGGAGCGTTGGTGGCTGACGAATTGAATTTACCTTTCGTATACGTCCGTTCCAAGCCAAAGGATCATGGTATGCAGAATCTCATTGAGGGACAGCTCGACCCCAAGGCAAAAGTCGTAGTAGTAGAGGATTTGATTTCTACGGGCGGCAGTTCGTTGAAGGCTGTTGAGGCCCTTCGCCAAAACGGAAACGAGATTGTAGGTATGGTGGCAAGTTATACATATGGCTTCCCCATCGCCGAGAAGGCATTTGCTGATGCTAACGTTAAGTTGGTTACATTGACCGATTATGAGCATGTGGTAGCAGAGGCTGTTGAGACTGGCTACATCAAGCAGGAAGACGTAGACTTGCTTCACGAGTGGCGCAAGGATCCGGCTAACTGGAAGAAGTAATCCCCGAGATATGAGTACAAGTACATTCGAAAGCAACATCAAGCAGATTCCCCACAAGCAGGAATCTGTCTTCAATACATTGAGTGATCTCAATAACCTTCAGACGCTTAAGGAACGTTTTGAGCAGATGAAGGACCAGATACCCGAGAAGGATCGCGAGCAGATGGAAAAACTCAAGGACTTGAAGTTCGACAGCGACAGTATTTCCATTACCGCTCCGATGGTGGGTGAAATCAAGTTGCGTATCATAGAACGCGATTTCCCCAAAACCATTAAGTTTGAAACCGAAAACAGTCCTGTTCCTTTCAACTTCTGGATACAGTTGCTCCCTACAGGCGATATGTCCTGCAAAATGAAACTTACCATTAAGGCAGAACTCAACATGTTTATTAAAGGGATGGTAAAGAAACCACTCTCGGAAGGAATTGAAAAGATAGCCGAAGCCTTGGCAATGGTTCCTTATCAGGACTGACGTAACGGCTTTTTCTTTGCGAAGTGGCAACTTCTTAAACGTCTTTAAAATCAAGAAAATGGCACAAAAACTTTGGGAAAAGAACTTTGAAGTAAACAAGGAAATAGAACGGTTCACAGTAGGCCGCGACCGCGAACTGGACCTTTATCTCGCCAAGTACGACATACTTGGCAGCATGGCTCACATCACCATGCTTGAGAGCATCGGCCTGCTGGAAAAGGACGAGCTGGTACAGCTCCTTGCCGAACTGAAGAATATCTACGCCATTGCCGACAAGGGTGAATTCGTCATAGAGGATGGGGTTGAGGATGTTCATTCTCAGGTAGAACTCATGCTTACCCAGAAATTGGGTGACATGGGTAAGAAAATCCACTCGGGACGCTCCCGCAACGATCAGGTGCTGGTAGACCTCAAGCTCTTCACTCGCCATGAACTGAAGGAGATTGTAGATGCAGTAAAGATTCTTTTCGACGAATTGATACAGAAAAGCAACCAGTATAAGAATGTTCTTATGCCTGGCTATACTCACCTCCAGGTGGCCATGCCTTCATCGTTCGGTCTCTGGTTTGGCGCTTATGCCGAAAGTCTTGCCGATGACATGCTCTTCCTCCAGGCTGCTTATCGCATGACCAACCGCAACCCTCTGGGAAGTGCTGCAGGTTATGGCAGTTCGTTCCCGCTGAATCGTACCATGACAACCCAACTCCTCGGTTTCGACAGTATGGACTATAATGTGGTCTATGCACAGATGGGGCGAGGAAAGATGGAACGCAATGTGGCTTTCGCCATGGCTACCGTGGCGGGGACTTTGGCAAAGATGGCCTTTGATGCCTGCATGTTCAATAGTCAGAACTTCGGTTTCGTGAAGTTGCCTAAGGAGTGTACCACAGGGTCGAGCATCATGCCGCACAAGAAGAATCCCGATGTCTTTGAGTTGATTCGAGCCAAGAGCAATAAACTCCAGAGTCTCCCCCAGCAAGTGATGCTCATCATGAACAACCTGCCAGTGGGGTATTTCCGCGACCTGCAGATTATCAAGGAAGTGTTCCTCCCTGCTTTCGACGAGTTGAAGGACTGCCTGCAGATGGCTGCCTATATCATTAACAAGATGGAGGTAAACGAGCATATTCTCGATGATTCTCGCTATGACCCGATGTTCTCTGTGGAGGAAGTGAATCGGCTTGCCGCCAATGGGATGCCATTCCGTGATGCTTACAAGAAAGTGGGTCTGGAAATAGAGGCAGGAGAGTTTAAGCCCAACAAGAATATCCATCACACCCATGAGGGCAGCATCGGAAATCTCTGCAACGATAAGATACAGTCACTTATGGAGCAGACACTCTCTGAATTCCATTTTGAGCGTGTGGAAGAGGCGGAGAAGAACCTTCTGAAGTGAAGAAGGTTCAACGGTCAAAAGGAAACCAACGAAGAGCGAAGAATCCTTCTTGTAGCTCTTCAATCATATCATGTTGAACATTTGAAGCCCCAAAACGTGCCCTCATGTTAGTAAAAACTTATTGCGCTGCCGTCAATGGTCTTGAAGTGACCACTGTCCGTGTGGAAGTGAGCCTCAACAAAGGTGTACAGTACCATCTTACCGGTCTGGGGGATGAGGCTGTGCGCGAGAGTCGTGACCGTATTGCCGCAGCCTTGCAGTACAGTGGTTTCAAGTTTCCGATAGCCGACATCACAATCAATCTTGCTCCTGCAGACCTTCGCAAGGAAGGAAGCAGCTTTGACCTACCGCTTGCCATCGGCATTATGGGTGCCAACGGCAATATCGTGGAAACACATCTTGGGGAGTACATGATGGTAGGTGAACTGAGTCTTGACGGTACATTGCAGCCCGTTAAGGGGGCACTGCCCATCGCTATCCGGGCGCGTGCCGAGCACTTCAAGGGACTCATAGTACCCGAACAGAACGTGAGGGAGGCTGCCGTGGTAAACAACCTGGAGGTGTACGGCATGAAGAACCTCCATGAGGTTATAAGCTTTCTCAATGATGAGAGTTGCCCACAACCCACGGTGATTGATACCCGTAAGGAATTCTATGAGAACCAGAGCCATTTCGATCTTGACTATGCCGATGTGCGTGGACAGGAAAATGTAAAGCGAGCCTTGGAGGTGGCAGCTGCCGGAGGACATAATCTCATTATGGTGGGTCCTCCTGGCTCAGGCAAGTCGATGATGGCCAAACGCCTTCCTTCTATCCTGCCACCCTTGACCCTCTCCGAGAGTCTTGAGACTACGCAGATCCATTCCATTGCCGGCAAACTGGGGAGGGAGGTGTCGCTCATCTCACAGCGGCCTTTCCGTGCTCCCCACCATACCATCTCGCAGGTGGCTCTGGTGGGAGGCGGCTCTTCTCCGCAGCCAGGCGAGATTTCGCTGGCACACAACGGTGTACTCTTCTGTGACGAACTGCCAGAATTCAACAAGACAACACTTGAGGTGCTGCGCCAACCGCTCGAAGACCGGCACATCACCATCAGCCGTTCTAAATATTCCATAGACTATCCCTGCTCGCTTATGTTTGTGGCCAGCATGAATCCTTGCCCCTGTGGTTATTATGGCGATCCTACCCACCGTTGTGTATGTACGCCTGGGCAGATACAACGGTACATGAACAAGATATCTGGTCCTTTGCTTGACCGCATCGACATACAGTGCGAGATAGTTCCTGTACCGTTCAAGGATATCTCTAAGGCCGCCCCGGGAGAGCCGAGTGCCAAAATCCGTGAGCGGGTTATTATGGCGCGTGAGGTGCAGGCAGAACGCTATAAGGCTTTTAAGGGTGTCCATTGCAATGCCCAGATGTCCGAGCGTATGATACACCAGTTTGCCGAACCCGACGAGGACGGTATGAACATGCTTCGTATGGCTATGGAAAAATTGTCGCTTTCGGCACGTGCCTACAGCCGCATACTAAAGGTGGCACGTACCATAGCCGACCTGGAGGGGTGTGGACTTGTAGAATCGCGGCACCTTGCCGAGGCCATAGGGTACAGGACACTTGACAGGGGCGACTGGGCAGAGCGCAGTCATGTGTGAAAAGTATACGCTGAGTAAGAAAAACGACAAACGGACTGTTATGGCAAAAGATATGGAAAACAACAAAATATCGGTAGTAATCAACACCTACAATGCTTCCATGCATTTGGCGAGGGTCTTGGATTCTGTCAAAGACTTTGACGAGATTGTCGTCTGCGACATGGAGAGTACAGACGATACCCTACAGATTGCAGAACGGTATGGGTGCAAGATAGTAACCTTTCCCAAGGGAAACGTCTCGATTGTAGAACCGGCCCGCCAGTTTGCCATCGAATCGGCTTCGTACCCGTGGGTGCTGGTGGTGGACGCTGACGAGGTTGTTACTCCAGCCTTGCGTGACTTTTTATATTCAGCAATCGATTCTCCCCAATGCCCTGACGGGATTGGAATACCGCGCAAGAACTATTTTATGGGAAGGTTTATGCGTAGCAGTTATCCTGACTATATTTTGCGTTTTTTCCGGAAAGACAAGACACAGTGGCCACCGGTAATCCATACTTCGCCAGTAGTGGATGGCCGTGTATACAGAATTCCGGAAAGAAGGCATGATCTTGCCTTTGAGCATTTGGCCAACGACAGTATCTTTGATATTCTGCATAAGAACAATACGTACAGTGACTACGAAGTAGTGCGCCGCAAAAACAAACATTACGGTGTATGGCACCTGTTGGCCAAACCGTTATTCCGCACATTCAAGGCTTATGTGCTGAAGGGAGGGTGCAAAGATGGGATACCTGGCTTGATATATGCATTGTTGTTGGGTGTATACCAATTGTTGGTTGTGGCGAAGGTTATAGAGGCAAAATCAAAGAAGAATCCGGTGTAGTACGTTTGCCTTTGAATGTTTTCTACGTTCTGTCTCCTGGTTGGTTGCCAAAATTATACAGGGGGCTACCCTTGCATTATAATGTGACCTTCTGTATAGTCATATTTGGGAGCGGGAACAAAGGGGAACAATTGGTTGAGTGTCTTGACAGCTCGTTCTAAAAAATAGAATGAGCGGCCAACCCCCAGATGCTTGGTATTTTTGAAAAATTCTCTTTTCTTCTCGTTTGACATCTTGGCTCTTGTTATCTCTTTGTAAACATATCCGCGTGAGAGGGCATTACGGTAAAAGCTGAAATTGTGGTTTTTCCACAGGTATCTGAATATGAGTAGCTTTTCGCGCATTTGTTTCTCGCTTCCGTCCGAAGAGATTGTCACGCTCTTCGGATGGCGCCTGAAGTAGTTGAGGCGTTCGTGTAGTACGATGACATTGCTTATTTCTGCCAACTTTATCCAGAAGAGCCAGTCGCCGCAGTATCTTGTAGCCTGAAAGTCCATGTCTATGCTTCCAAGCAGTTTCTTTCTAAAAACTATCATGCTTGCGTTATATGCGGCATTGTACCAAAGCAGGAAATGCTTGATATACTCCTCTGAATCGTATTTGTAGGCAAAAGGCTTCTTTGCTTCTTTTGTCGGCCATTTGTCGTAATCGTCGTCAATGGGGTTTCCTTCACTGTCGATGAGGTGCGATCCGCACATGGCATAGCCTGCGTCTGGATTGTCATCCAGAAGTCTTGTCATCTTTTCTAGGAACGTAGAGTCTGCATAATCGTCACTTTCTGCAATCCAGATATATTCGCCTTTTGCCAAGGCTATCCCTTTTTCCCATTGGGAAAAGGGATTTCCCGTGTTTTGGGCATTTATGACAATATGGCTGACTTTGGAAGTCCCGGCATACTGTTCTAAATATTTCTGACTGCCGTCTGTAGAGCAGTCGTCCAAGAGAATAACCTCATAGTCGCTAAAGGTCTGCCCCAAAATAGATTCCATTCTTTTGGGGAGGTATAGGGCATAGTTGTAGTTTGGTACGATAATGCTTACTTTTGGCATGTTTTGTCTTTATGGTTAATTTCTATTGCTGCGTCCTCTTCTTGCTTGTTGCGGGGCTGTGATTTTCAGCCACTCCTCACGGGTTCGTTTCCATCGGTTATGGGTCCAGAGCCAATAGGCCGGCTGTCGCCGGATAGTCTTTTCCAACTCCCGGAAATACATCTCTGTAATCTCGAACTCCTTGCATTCCTTCGGTTTGTCGGTCAATAGTTTGAATTCTGCCTCGTAATACCCCCTCTTGATACGCTTAACGTCAAGATAGTATACGGCAAAGTTAGCCTTTACGGCAATCTTCTCCGTACCGGTGAGCACTGGCGTGTCGTGGTGCAGGAAGTCTGTCCAGTAATGTATGTTGTTCCAGAGCGGTACCTGGTCGGCAATGAATCCTATTACAATCTGTTTGCCTTCCTGTCGCATCTTTACTATCTTTCTCAGAGTCTCTGCCATGGGGATGCTGACGGCTCCTAGACGGTTGCGCAGTTTGAGAAACAGTTGGTCGAAGGCTTGATTTTCCAATACGTGGTATATTTGCCCGAAGGTGATGTCTTTTCCAGCCCACAGTGGCAGGGAAGTAATCCACTCCCAGTTGCAGTAATGGCCCAGATACACGGCGCACGACTGCCCTTTGGCGCACGACTCCTTGACCTGTTCGGTCCCTTTGAAAATCATATGCCTCATTATCTGCTTCTTGCCAATAGAGAACAGCTTGATGGTTTCTACGATATAATCGCAGAACCATGCGTAGAATTCCTTCTCTATCCGTATGCGTTCAGCTTCGCTCTTTTCAGGAAAACTGTCGGCGAGGTGTTTCCTTACCAATGGTCTTCGATATTGGGCTACATAATATATGATGTAATACAATCCGTCACTCAAGAGATACAGAAGTTTGAGCGGTAGGAGTGACATGGCATACCACCAGGTAATGAAAAATCCGTACAGTATTTTCTTCATTGTCTTTCGTTTCAGCTTCAGAGAAGCTTGTTTCCTTTGCAAAATTAATAAAAACAATTTTTCTTGCCAAATCTTTGACTGATTTATTCCTGTTGGCAAAGGTAAAATGGCAGTATGAACCGCAGTGTATGATGGTAATGTGTGGTGGTAGTATGTGATGGTGAAAAGAAAAGATACATTTCCATTTCGTAAAGTTTCTTAGTTTTGTGCGGCTAAATTTTGAGAGTTGCGCAATAGTTGTTACTTTTGCAGTGTCAACAAATCAATACGCTATGGAAAATAAACCGACCATTACCCAGGATATCGTCTACATCGGACAGGACGATGCTGATATCCGTCTTTTCGAATCACAATATGCCGTTCCTGACGGCATGTCTTACAACTCTTACGTCATCAAGGACGAGAAGATAGCCATCATGGATACCTCCGATTCCCGTACGCTCAAGGCATGGAAGGCCGACCTCGTCCGGGTACTTGGCGACCGTATCCCCGACTATCTCGTGGTACACCATCTCGAGCCCGACCATGCCAGTGGTATTGCCGATGTGCTGGCCCTCTATCCCGACATTACCCTTGTCTGCTCGGCAAAGGCAGCAACGATGATGCCGCTTTTCTTTCCGAAGACTGACTTTGGAAGTCGCGTAAAGGTAGTCAAGGAAGGCGATGTACTTGTGCTTGGCAAGCATACCCTCACCTTCGTGATGGCCCCGATGGTACACTGGCCGGAGGTAATGGTAAGCTACGACTCCACCGACAAGGTACTCTTCTCTGCCGACGGCTTCGGCAAGTTTGGCGTATACGGGGCCGATGCCGATGATTGGGCATGCGAGGCGCGCCGTTATTACTTCAATATCTGCGGCAAGTATGGCGGTCCGGTAAGCTCACTGCTCAAGAAAGCCGCCTCGCTGGACATCCAGCAGATACTGCCTTTGCACGGACCGGTCCTTGTTGGCGAAAAACTGGCTGAGGCTCTGCGCCTGTACACCATCTGGAGCAAGTATGATGTAGAGTCTGATGGGGTGTTCGTAGCCTATGCCTCCATACACGGATGTACGAAGGAAGTGGCAGAGAAGATGGCGGAGATACTGCTTTCAAAGGGATGCCGGAAAGTGTCCACGGCCGACCTTACCCGCGATGACCAGGCAGAGGCCATAGAGGATGCTTTCAAGTACGGCAAGGTGGTGCTTGCAGCTTCCAGCTACGATGCAGGTCTCTTCCCGCCGATGTACGACTTCCTGCATCATCTGCAAATCAAGGCTTGGCAAAAGCGCGAGGTGGCTCTCGTCGAGAACGGTTCGTGGGCACCGTGTGCCGGCCGTGTAATGAGGCAGATGCTGGAGGAGATGAAGGACATCACGATAAAGGGCGATACCGTTACGGTTCGCGGAAGGATGAAGGACAGCGACATCCCTGCTCTTGAGGCGTTGGCAGACGCAATACTTTCGTAATGTCGCCTATACTTAGTGCCGGTACTTTTGCTTGTTTCCGACATTTTTTGTAATTTTGCAGCTAAATAACAAAAGTATTAGCTAATTATGGAACAAAAGAACTTCAAACGCACCACCGTTACGGCAGCTTTGCCTTATGCCAACGGTGGTGTGCATATCGGCCACTTGGCAGGCGTGTACGTGCCGGCCGACATCTATGTGCGCTATCTCCGCCTCAAGAAGCAGGAGGTGGTATTCATCGGCGGTAGCGACGAGCACGGTGTGCCTGTCACTATCCGTGCCAAGAAGGAGGGAATCACCGTTCAGGAGGTGGTAGACCGTTACCACAACCTCATCAAGAAGAGTTTCGAAGATTTCGGCATCTCTTTTGATATCTATAGTCGCACCACATCCGATGTTCACAACAAATTTGCCTCCGACTTCTTCCGCACGCTCTATGACAAGGGCGTTTTGGAAGAAAAGGTGGAGGAGCAGTTCTGCGACGAGGTGACGGGTGAGTTCCTTACCGACCGCAACATCGTGGGCACTTGTCCCCGTTGTGGTGCAGAGGGCGCCTATGGCGACCAGTGCGAGAAGTGCGGTGCCACGCTCTCGCCCGAGGAGCTTATCAACCCCACCAACAAGAACAATCCCGGTCACGGACTGGTGAAGAAGCCTACCAAGAACTGGTATCTCCCCCTGGGCAAATATCAGGACTGGCTGAAGCAGTGGATTCTCGAAGGCCACAAGGAGTGGCGCACCAATGTGTACGGGCAGTGCAAGAGCTGGCTCGACATGGACTTGCAGCCCCGTGCCATGACCCGCGACCTGGACTGGGGCATCCCCGTGCCCGTGGAGGGAGCAGAGGGAAAAGTGCTCTATGTATGGTTTGACGCACCTATCGGCTATGTTTCCAATACCAAGGAACTTTGCGACGCACAGCCCGAGAAATGGGGCACTTGGCAGAAGTGGTGGCAGGACCCTGAGACACGCCTCGTCCACTTCATCGGCAAGGACAACATCGTGTTCCACTGCATCATCTTCCCCACCATGCTCAAGGCACACGGCGACTATATCCTGCCGGACAATGTTCCTGCCAATGAGTTCCTGAACCTTGAAGACGACAAGATTTCCACCTCCCGCAACTGGGCAGTATGGTTGCACGAGTATCTTGTAGACCTCCCCGGCAAGCAGGATGTTTTGCGCTACGTGTTGACAGCCAATGCACCGGAGACCAAGGACAATAACTTTACATGGAAGGACTTTCAGGAGCGCAACAACTCCGAGTTGGTGGCAGTATACGGCAACTTCGTAAACCGTGCCCTCCAGCTCACCAAGAAGTATTGGAACGGCGTGGTTCCTGCCTGTGGCGAACTGCTGGAGGTTGACCAAAAGACCATCGCCGAGTTCAAGGACGTGAAGGAGAAGGTGGAGCAGTATCTCGACGTGTTCAAGTTCCGTGAGGCTCAGAAGGAAGCCATGAACCTGGCGCGTATCGGTAACAGGTACATCACGGAGTGTGAGCCTTGGAAGGTCTGGAAGACCGACCCGAAGCGTGTGGAGACTATTCTGAACATCTCCCTCCAGCTCGTTGCCAACCTCGCCATTGCCTTTGAGCCATTCTTGCCATTCTCTTCGGCTAAGCTCCGCAAACTGATCAATATGCCTAACTTCGAGTGGAGCCAGCTCGGCAGCACCGACCTCCTGAAGGCCGGCGACCAGCTTGCCGAGCCTGAGTTGCTCTTCGAGAAGATAGAGGATGAGGTAATAGAAAAACAGCTTCAGAAGCTCACCGACACCAAGAAGGCCAATGAGGAGGCTTCCTACAAGGCTGAGCCTGTCAAGCCGGAGGTGAGTTTCGATGACTTCGAGAAACTCGACATCCGCGTGGGTCATATCCTCAATTGCGAGAAGGTGAAGAAGTCGAAGAAGCTCCTCAAGTTTACCATTGATGACGGTAGCGGCGTGGAGCGCACCATCTGCTCGGGCATCGCCGCCTACTATGAGCCGGAACAGCTCATAGGCAAGGACGTGCTCTTCGTGGCCAACTTCGCTCCCCGCAAGATGATGGGCATCGAGAGTCAGGGCATGATTCTCTCGGCAGTCAACTTTGACGGTAGTCTCCATGTTACTTCCCTCTTCGACCAGGTAAAGCCGGGAAGTCAGGTAGGATAGGATATTTATATCTCAGATAAGTAAAGAGGGTGTGTCTTGTGGCACACCCTCTTTTTTGTAACAAATCAAATTCTCATAGGAAGAAAAGCAAAAAGTATAGTTGTTTTCCCAGTAAAATGCCTAAATTTGCAACAAAAAGAATCTAAGAAGATTTATATTGACAACCTAACAACAAAAACAATTATGGTGAACAGATTTATTCTCAATGAAGTGTCTTACTTCGGTCCGGGTGCACGCAAAGAGCTCCCTACAGTGATAGCCAGCCGTGGCTGGAAAAAGGCATTGGTCGTAACCGACAAAGGACTGATGAAGTTTGGTGTGGCAAAGATGGTGCTCGACGTCCTCGACGAAGCCCACATCGCTTATGAGATATTCGACGATGTAAAGCCTAACCCTACCGTTACCAATGTGACCATGGGCATCGAGGCCTGCAAGAAGGCTGGGGCTGACTTTATCATTGCCATCGGTGGCGGTTCGTCCATGGATACGGCCAAAGGCATCGGTATCGTTGTCAACAACCCTGAATTTGCCGACATCGTTTCGCTCGAAGGTGTAGCTCCCACCAAGAAAAAGTGCTTGCCTATCGTTGCTCTCCCTACTACAGCCGGTACTGCGGCGGAGACGACTATCAACTATGTGATTATCGACGAGAAACGTCAGCAGAAAATGGTGTGTGTCGACCCTAACGACATTCCTGCCGTAGCCATCGTGGATGCCGAACTGATGTATTCTTTGCCAAAGGGCTTGACAGCCGCTACCGGTATGGATGCCATGACGCATGCCATCGAAGGTCTCATCACTAAGGCAGCATGGGAGATGAGCGACATGTTTGAGTTGAAGGCCATCGAGATGATATACAAGTATTTGCCGATAGCTGTCAACGATCCGAAGAATCCTGAAGGCCGCAACGGTATGGCAGTGGCACAGTATATTGCAGGCATGGCTTTCTCTAATGTCGGTCTCGGTGTAGACCATGGCATGGCTCATCCTATGAGTGCTCTCCACGATGTTCCTCATGGTGTGGCTTGTGCCATTCTTCTGCCTACCGTCATGCGTTACAACATGGAGGTAAGTGTACCGAAGTATGTAGAGATAGCAAAGGTTGTAGGCGCCTACAAGGACGGTATGACCGACCACGAGGCTGCGGAGGCTGCTTGTAATGCCATAGAGGAGTTGTCAAAGCTTGTCGGCATTCCTCAGCACTTGTCAGAACTCGGTATCACAGAGGCTGACATCCCTGCCCTTGCAGAACAGGCCATTACTGACGTATGTACCCCGGGAAATCCTCGTGAGGTAACTAAGGAAGACATCATCGCCTTGTATCATACGATTTTGTAACTCTGACACAATATGACCCGTCCCAAGTTGACAGCAACAGTCGGCTTGGGACGTTTTTTTTGTGGCTTTTTACGTGCTCTTAGAATATGGCCAATAAAAATTAATTCCATGGAAAAGCCAACAAATATAAGTTAAGCCTTGCTTTTGGTCTGTAAAAGTTGTATCTTTGCATAACCATAATCTCCGTACGGTGTCAGCGAACGGCCGTACGGTGTCTGCGTACGTACATACGGTGACACCGTACGTACATACGCAGACTGCGTACGGAGATTTCAGGCGGAAGTAAATACAAAATCATATAGTGTCTTATATAAATTCTTTTAGGATATGGCAAAATACAAACTACAAGAAATGCCAAGTCTCAACGGCATAGGCGAGAAGCGAGTGTTTCCCAAGATGGTAACCTACCGCCAACTGGGCACCAAGGAGTTCATCGAAAAAATGCGCTCCCACAACCATGCCATCTCGGAGAGTGTGGTGAAAGCCGTGCTCACCGACGTGGCAGACTACCTCGGCGAGATGCTCGCCATGGGATATACGGTGAAGCTGGACGACATTGGAACCTTCTCCCTCTCTCTCGACTTCGACGACGAGAAGCCCGTGGAGATGCAGGGTGATGACGACAAGATGCTCCATCGCAAGGTGAAGGTGAAGGGCGTGAACTACAAGTCGGATTCCGAACTCGTGAAACGCATCAACCGAGGCATTGACCTGGAACGCGACATGGGAGGCGTAAGCCGGCTCTACAAGCAGAAATATACCCTCGAAGAGCGCATCGGGCGAGCAACTGAATGGCTGGATACGCACGCCTTTTTCACCCTGCGAGAATACGCCGACCTTAATAACCTGGGCCGCACCACCGCCTCGCAGGAGCTGAAGAAGTTGACCCATGGCGAAGATGCCCCCTTCGACTATACCGGAAGTGGAAGCCACAAGGTCTGGGTGAAGAAGAAATAGATGTTGCGACATACATAAAGTGTCAAAAAGTAAAATTGGGCAAAAGGCTGATTGTAGGAAACGTGATTCGCAAACCCGGTTTTCTGCTAAAGTTTTCTGGATGAATGGTGTATTTTCTTTATTTAATAAGGTGAAAATGATGTATGAAAACTATCTTCAAGTGGTTGGTTTTATTTTTGGGTTTTCTTGAAAGAAAATCAAAAGTTTTCTTGGAGGCAGACGAATGTTTTTCTAAATTTGCATCAACAAACAACAACGGTTTACTTCATAAGAGAAATGAAGAGGTAAAAAGATTGTTACAAGTTAAAATGAGTTGTTTGGTAAGTTAAGATGATAAAAGTGCCGGAGAGGAGACGTCCTCTCCGGCTTTTTTCTTGTTTGCTCCTGCATAGTCCATAAATCATTCATAGGTATGAAAAATGTAACTTTCTATATAAAAAGATTCAAAAAAATCGGCATATTGGTGTGGAAATGCCATTCTTTTTGTATCTTTGCATTAAATTAGGTGACAAGGTCGGCCGTTGCCGCACATTATACATGACGAATCACCAGCAATACAAAACGACAGAAGCAGTTGGCACTACTTTGCTGAGGAACCTCCGGTATGCCATATTGCCCATGCTTTCTATGCATTTCCGTACCTGTAGCTCTTCCGCCTTTGCGGAAGGGGAAAGAAGACTTTATGCCCATTCATAGTGCAGACATAGCGTGGTATGTCGTGCAGACACGCCCCAACCAGGAAGCCAAGGTCAAGAGCCTCATGGATGGCGAGCGTGCGCGGCGAAGCAACCTTCTCGAGACCTATTGCCCCACCAACAAGGTGGTGCGCATGCAGCATGGCGGGAAGGTGGAACTGCGTCCCCTCTTTGCGCGCAAAGTGTTTGTGCTTGGTGCAAGGGATGACATCAGGGCAGCCCTCAGCGACGCTTATCCCGAAGGTTATTTGGCCTATGACAAGACACAGGGTAGGGTCATGACCATTCCGGAACTGCAGATGCTCTTCTTCATGGACTTCAATGAACATTATCCCGAGAAAGTGCTGGTGTTGGAACGTCCCTATGCCGACTATGCGTTTAACCGCAAGATAGGTGAGGCCAACGAGACGGTGGCCGTCCTGGACGGTCCGTTTGCAGGAAAAACAGGTTACCTGATACGCTCCAGAAACAATAGACGCCTCGTGTTCCAGATGCACGGTATGGCTGTTTCCATACCCGATGTGTGGAACTACAGGCTTACACGCCTTCACAACAGGAAAGGCGACCGCCAGTCGAAGGGTACACTGAAGGGTAGGGCAGTGGACTACCTCGTGGGCATACTGCAGGGCTGCGGCTACTGGCAGGAGGTGCCCTCCATGATGAGGCTGATAATGGAGCAGTTGGGACAGATACCTTCCATCGTGAAGTTGTCCAAAAGTCTGCAGCCGGAAATGTGTACCGCGGCTCCTCTGCAGCAGAATGCCAAGACGGAAGCCGACTCTGCAACCAAACTCGCAGCACGCTTGCTGCGCCTTTCTCCCGACGGTGCCTCCATACTCCTTCTCCTTTCCCGTCTGTACAGCGAAAATACAACTTTTCTTGATGGTCTGGATGAGGGTATCAGGCTGCGCCCTTACCTTACACCTACTGCTGGACTCGAAGAACAGCAGGAACAAGCTACCGCTCTCTTCCAACGTTCGGCTTCGGTATGGGAGGTGATACGCCGCGAGAGTTTTGACGAAAGTACCTTCTGCCCAGAACAGGACTGTGCCAGAGAGATGCCCGTAGTGTACTATAGCCATGTGGGTATCGTACGCAAGGAAAACGGCAACTATACGGTCTTTGCCAACTGGCATCCGCTCCTTTGCGAGTATCTGTTGCTCGGTGGCGAAGCTAAGGAAAGGCAGTTGGAAACCTTCAGGACATTCAGTCCCCTGCTTTACGAGGTGCTCAGCGGCAACAGCCGTGTGAAGATAGAAAAAAATATGCGTGTGGAAGACCGCACGGGTCACACCCTCTGTATACATGTCAAGACGCTTTCGGGTACGTACGAAGACGGCATGCCCTTACCGGCAGAGGTGCTTTGTGCGGCAGCAGAACTCTCAGATGCCTGTCTGGGCATCTGCCGCGAGATAAACGCCAACGCCCATCTGGCCCTGTGGCGCAGACTGCTGCGCGGCGTGTGGCTGCACATGTAAAATAACATATTCCGTATCATCCTTAACAAGACAAGATTATGACGGACGAAATCAAGAGAATAGCTGGCTCCTATGCCGAGGAATACTGCAACGATGCTGTATATCCAGCCCATCTTTTCAAGGCTGTGCTCCACAAGGAGGCAGGACTGGTGCATTTTATAGAGACGGAACTGGACAAGGACTATTATTACCTGCAGGACTGGGCCGACGTGCAGATGACGCTTCTGCCCCGAGCTACCAAACCGATGCGTGACGTTCCCCTGAACGACGAGGCCGTTGCCGTCATGGAAGAGGCCGACAACTTTGCGCGCCGCTTCTCTCTGGCCGAGACCGATGCCGTATGCGTGCTTGCCGCTCTGGTTACTCCTGGTGTGGGCTTCACCTTCGACCAGTTGAAAACGTTGCCGCTCACTACGGCGGAAATCTGTGCCAAGATGGACGGAGCCAACGGAACGGATACGCAAGAGTCGGCTCCGGCAGTGGTGTCTCATCCTTATATCGAGGCGACCAAACAGGGAACGTCCAATCTGTCTAAGTACTGTATAGACCGTATAGCCGAGATAAAGGCTGGAAAACGCCAGCCTGTAGTGGGATTCGAGAAGGAGATTTCCACCTTTTACGAGATACTCGGCCGCAAAACCAAAGCCAATCTCCTTATTACCGGTGAGGCCGGTGTGGGCAAGACGTCGCTCATAGAGGGATTCCTCAACAACCTGGCCGATGGCTGTGTGCCATCCTTCCTCAAACAGTCCAAAGCCTATGTGCTCGATATTGCGGCCCTCTCGGCAGGGGCTTCGTACAAGGGCGAGGTAGATGACAGGTTCAAGAAACTCATTACCGAACTGGAAAAGCAGGAGGGGAGTATCCTTGTCATCGAGTCGATAGACAAGCTTTTCGACCGGCAGGACAATCTCTTCGGTACATCCAGCATCCTCAAACAGGAGACATCGAAGGGCGGCCTGCTGCTCATCTGCACCGCCACGACAGACGGCTATACCAAGCACATCGAGACCGACAAGGCTTTCGCCAGTCAACTGGAGCGGATCTCCCTCGACGAACCTTCTGCCGACCAGAGTCTGCGCATACTGAAGGGCATTATGCCCGAATACGAAAAGTACCACCAGCTCAATGTGGGCGACGAGGTAATGGAAACCTCTGTACGACTGGCCAAGAGATACTTGACGGAGAAGGCACTGCCAACTTCCGCCATCGACCTCATAGACCGCACCCTCTCCTTGCTCAAGACCATGAACGACATGAGCAGGGGCGACATAGAGGGCTATCGCAGGGAACTGGACCTGCAGAAGTCTGCCGCTGAAGGCAAGGACGAAAAGGACGCTACGGTAATGAAGGAGCTGGAATGGCTCAACTATGAGATAGCCAACAAAACCAACTGCATCCTGGCGGCGCAGATAGAGGATGACGATGTAGACTTTGCCAAGATAGCTACCGTACCGGAACGTCTGGCAAGAATAGAAACACTGCTCGGCAAACTCGATACGTTGAGCCAGGAAAAACGTGCCGACTTGCAGCCCGGCGACCTCTACGCTGTCGTGGCCAAGCAGACCGGTATCCCTCTGGGCAAGGTGCAGGTAAAGGAACGTGACCGTCTCTTGGGTGCTGAAGATACACTCAAGCAGCGTGTCGTGGGACAGGACCATGCCATCAAGAAGGTGTTGGACGCTGTCTTCGAGTCGCGCTCAGGACTCAACAAGAAGGGACAACCCATGGGCTCCTTCTTCTTCCTGGGTCCTACGGGTACTGGTAAGACGGAACTCTCCAAGGCTTTGGCGGCCTTCCTCTTCGGCGACGAGTCGGCACTGATTCGTTTCGATATGTCCGAGTTCAAGGAGGAACACTCCGTGGCCTTGCTCTATGGTGCGCCTCCGGGATATGTAGGTTACGAGGAGGGTGGCCTGCTGGTCAACAAGATTAGGCAGAAGCCTTACTCCGTTGTACTTTTCGACGAGATAGAGAAGGCGCACAAGTCGGTATTCGACCTGTTCCTGCAGATACTCGACGAGGGCAAGTTGCACGACCGCCTGGGACGTGTAGGCGACTTCTCCAATGCGCTCATCCTCTTTACCTCCAATATAGGTAGCCAGTATGTGGTCGACTCGTTCACGAAGAACGGCGTGCCTCCCGAGACCAATGACCTGATGGGCATTATGCAAGGCTATTTCCGTCCGGAGTTCCTGGGACGCCTTACCGAGATAGTACCATTCTCGCCCATTACCGAGGACACCGTGAAACGCATCTTCGACATCCATATGAAGGGCTTGCTCAAGCAGTTGGAAGAACAGAACATTACGCTGGAAATCACTCCCGATGCCAAACACCAGATAGCCATGCGCGGCTTCAACCCGCAGTATGGTGCGCGTCCCATTTTGGGCATCATCCGTAAGGAGATACGCCACCCGCTTTCCAAACTCATCATATCCGGCGAGGTGAAGGGCGGTGACACCGTAGTGCTCGAGCTGGCAGACGGCATGCCGGAGTTTAAGGTGAAGAAATAAAGAAAATATTAATAACTTAAAAGATAAAACGATATGGCAATCAAAGAGAATTTCATATCCATTGCACCTGACGAGGAGTCAAGTGCCAAAGTCTCGCCGATAGACAGCAACAAGACGCTGATGATCGACCAGTACACCTCGGACGTAGAACCGGGAAACCCCGAATTGGTGGAGGATATCCACACCATCGATGACGCCTTTGCGCATTTCAAGCCAAGTGTGGAGGTTGATTTCATGGACGAGGACGGTGGCTCTGTCAACGAGAAACTCGAGTTTAACGAACTGCGCGACTTCGAGGCGCAGGGAGGCAAGGGTAAACTGGTAAGCAACAGTAAGTATCTCTCTGGTGTGAAGCAGCAGATAGACGTGAACGCCAAGATACGCAAAAGCATCGAGCAGAACCGCAAGTTGCGTGATATCCTCAAAGACTCTTCTTCACGCGCAGAACTCAAGGAGATGCTTCAGGCTATGCTCGACGAACTGGAAGGAAACGATTAAGGCGAAACGCCGTATACATTATTATATAAAGGGGAGAAAGTTGTCTATGTTGTATTAGTTGTCGTTTTACACGCACGACAAACGTTGTCTTGACTCCTTGACTTCAAAACAACTTCTTTAACTTCCGAAACAAAAAGTAAAAAGATTATGGCAGAAACAGAAATGCAGAAGAGTGCCGCTGTACAGCAGCAGACTGGTGCTGAGGCAGTACAGGGTGCACAGGAAAAGAAAGATATGAGCCAACTGCTGCAGCAGTTTGGCGGATTTAATGCCGTACGCGGCTTTATGCCCGATGCTGACAATCTCAACCCGGCACGCAAGGCTGTAAAGGCAGTGTTCCTCAGCGACAAGCGTTTTAAGGAAAAACGCGAGAATCTGGTTAACGACATCAAGGGGTGGATCGCCCTTCTTGACGAGGAGCATGCCACACCTACAGAGTTTGTAGATGCTTGCAAGGCAAAGGAAGAAAAATATGGCAAACTTCTGGAACAAGGCGTAACCGATGCTCTCTTTGCAACGGCTCCGCTGGAACGTTCCTACCGTGCCCTCGACTCCTTCTTCAAGACTGCCAATGCGGACAAGCTGAAGAACCTCCGCGTAGTCAATGTCTACAAGGATGACATTGCAGACCCCGACTCAGGCTTCTCCGGAGAAGTGGAGAACCTCCTGCGTAATGGTTTTGACCGTCTGAGCCTCAAGGACTGCTACAGCCTGATGGTTATCCCTGGCTATGTATTCCAGGACAAGCCTACACTGTTGCAATGGGCCAAGATAGCCTTCAAGTATAAGGTAATGATGCTTACCGACCACTCGGACGAGTATTCATTCGACGACCTGTACAACAACACCGAGAGCTACCGCGACACAGACATCGAACTGCAGAACGTGGTGATGACAGCCAACTGGATTGTAGGTCGCGAGTCGGAGAAACTCTCTGAGGACGAGAAGGAGAGCATGGCATTCTTTATTCCAGGCTCCGCTGCGTTGGCAGGCAAGCTTTATGACGAGAGTGCCAACATGGCACAGGGTGCCGGTGGTAAAAAGTATGGTACGCTCGATGGCGTGAAAGGTGTACACATCGACCTTCTGAAGTCGGAGATAGCTTCTCTCATGGACAACCAGGTCATCCCGATGGTCTATTCCGAAGGACGTGTTATGGCATTCAACAACACCACCTTGTATAATGGTGACAACACAGCCATGAAGGAGTACCCCATCGTGCGCGTGTTCGACTGGGTAAAGAAGGTGCTGATGAACTATGTGCATGAGGTGGCACTGGAGAACTGGGATCCGTACAACTCGCCCAAGAACCTGAAGTCGAAGATACAGGCATTCCTCAACGACTACAAGGGCTATGGCAACCTCTTCCAGAATTACGAGATAAAGGAGCCTACACAGGATCCCGATACCAAGCGCATCACCTGCGACATCAGTCTTACACCGTTCTACTCCGCCAAGAACTTCATCATCAAGGTAAGCGCAGACAAACACAATAAGGACGCACAGTAGAAAACGCGTTTCAGAAACGCGTTTTCCTTGTAGAGTTTTCTTCTAAAACATGCTTTTTCCTTATATAATAAGGTGTAAAAGCATGTTTTAAAACTCTTCAGAAGCAAGCAGTTTTTATTTCGGTTTTTTTGAAAGAAAATTGTTTTTTTTCTTGGAGGCAATTGATGCTTTTCCTATATTTGCAATAGAAAAAAGAAACAACAAGTTAAGAAGCTAACCAAGTAAAAAAAAACAAGAAGAAAACAAGTAAAAGACAAGAAAATCCCACCGAAAACGGTTTGCCAAAGTACCGCCTCATGAAGGCGGACAAACAAGAGACAATCAACTAAATATTTTCACTTAAAAACTTACGATTATGGCAAAGACTCCAGTTAAATTAGAGATTGACGGCTACAAGGAGCGTGAGGTGCTCATGGTAACATACGACTTCGACCAGACAACAGATGTAGAAGGTCAGATGGCAGGAATCCCCCGTGGAGGAAAAATTGTCATCCGTGTGAAAGCCCTTAACGATGGTACACCAGACTTGTTGGCGTGGATGGTAGAGCGTAACCTTCCGAAGAACGGTACCATTACCTTCCAGGAGACCAAGACCGGCAAGAACATGAAGACCATCAAGTTCACAAACGGCTACTGCGTAAACTTCGGCGAAAAGTGGGAGGACAAGCAAGGACACTACGAGGAGATTGTCATTACCTGCCAGAAGATAGAGTTCGGTTCAGTAGTATTCGAGAACGCCTGGGCATAGCCGTTAAGCGGCGATGAAAGCCCGGGGAGACAAACACAAGTTTAACAATTTAAAGAATCAAGACTATGGCAGAGAATAGCACACCGGTATTGTTGTCGGTAAAAGATTTCAAGACACGTGAAGTAATGTTGGTTGACTATAAGTTTGACCAGACTACAGATGTTGAAGGACAGATTTCTGGTATCCCACGCGGTGGCAGAATCACAATCCGAGTAAAGGCAATGAACGATGGCAACAATCAGTTGCTCCAGTGGATGCTCGCTCCCAACGACCCACGCGACCTGAAGGTAACCTTCTACAACACCATTGACGGTTCCACGATGAAGGAACTTGAGGGGAAAGGTTGCTACTGCGTTCACTATACCGAGAAATGGGAAGACGGTGAACAGCACTACGAGCAGTTGGAAATCGTTTGCCAGGAATTGAAGAACGGCCCAGTGGCATTCACCAATCCTTGGAAGTAAAGAATAACTGAACAAGGCTGGATGGCACTTACCATCCAGCCTTTGCACCTAAAAGAAAGAAGATTATGGCACTATCAGCAAGTTTGCAATTTGGCAATAACCAGATTGGTCTTTATTCGAAGACATACGATGTAGTAGAGTGTAAGTGCCACTTCAAGAGGCATCACAACTTCTATCTCCCTGACGCCAATGCGATATGCGACAAGATGGAGCTGACGGTTGTGGCACCGGGAAAGGAAGACCTGAACCTATACGAATGGTACATCGACCAGACAAGCCAGTCGGGCAAGATTACATTCGAACTCACTACAGCATCCAACAACGGTTCGCAGACCACCAAGGAGATAAAATTCGAGGATGCCTTGTGTTTTTCCATTGCCGAAAATTATGACATAGGGAAGCAACGCAGGCGACTGCTGACCCTGGAGGTCATTGCAGACCAGATAATGGTCGAAGATGTCAAGTTCAATCATTGACTTTTTCTAACAACCCCACAAAATACAGACACTATGGCTATACTTTCTAACAATATCAAGGCGGTTCTCATCCCCGAAGACTTTACGGAGATGAAAGGAGTGGCACAGGAAAAATGTCTGACGGTACAGCATTTCGACTACAAGTGCCAACGCTGCAGGAACGATGAAGGTGTGCCCTACGGCTCTACGGTGTCTGTGATACTCAACTGTACCATCAGAACCGCGAACAGCCTTCAGACTTATTACGACAACCTGAAGAGCAACAACCCCTACTCGTACACCTTCGTCTTCAACGCTGTCTTCGACCGGCAGAAGAAACTGTCGGACTACGAAGATGCCATGATTGTGGCGGGACATATTATCGACATAGAGGAGAATTTCAATAGCGCCAAGAACGAAAAAGGAGAGAGCGAACAGATACTCTGCAACATCAAGATACTGCTGTCGAGCATCACATACGTCGGTAAGAGTTCCAACAAGACATTATCCATCATCAAATAAATACGGGAGGACAACTTATGGAAGCTAAATTCACATTGACCCTGAAACTGGATAGCGGTGAAGTGCAGCTTGCCTTCCAGGAGAAGAAAGACATCAATGGCTTGGGGAAGACCACGCTCATTTCACTCAATATAGAGAAGGAGGTATACAGACCTGCCCATATCGAGGCTGTGCTCCAGATAGAAGTGAACGGCAATATCTCCACGATGGACAAGATAAACTACAAGCCATTGTTGGACAAGTTCGTAAATCTCAACGACGGTCAGAAGGACATTGCCAAGGATTATATCATATTCGACTACGTACCCGAATACAAGCCCTCGGAGAGCGGCACGTCCCTGTACCTGAAACTCAACATATACAGTCCGGAAAAGGTTCTCGACTTCCAGAAATACAACAAATGCTACGTAGCCAAGAAGTTGGGTGCCCAGGTATTCAAGGGCCTCGCCGCCGATCATTCCAAGCAGATTAAGAATGTCGACATAGAGAACCTGCAGCACATCTTCATCAAGAATGAGGGCGACAACAGTAAAACCGAGTTTATCCAGCCTTACCTCGTGCAATTCGAGGAGACGGCGCTTACCTTCCTGACAAGGTCTGCCAACCGCTGCGGCGAGTTCATGTTCTACGAGAACGGTGTATGGCAGCTCGGTTTCAAGCCTTCTGCTGCCGTCGAGATAGAAAAGTTTGCCAGTCTTACGTTCAACGAATTCAACGAAAGGGAAGATGTGGATTACTATGAAACCAACTATCTCTTGACGGACGAAGGTCAGAATAAACTGAGTGAAGACAGGGAGGCCAGAACATACAGTGGCCCCAAGGACGAGTACCTGTCCCTGTTGGTAGAAGGCGAAAGCAACTTCAAGAAGATGCTCTCGAAGGCCTATGACTTCAGTGACCCAGGTTTCTATGTCTACAACATGTGCGAATGGATGAAGAAGAACGATGCTACGGAGATAGTTGCTTCCGTTGTAACCGACATAGCGAAGAACTCCGCCAGGGCAGCACTCAAGAACAAAGACGTGGAGGAAAAGTGGATGAACGACTTCTTCACTCCGTACTTGGGCAACCAGGAGCAATGTACAACCGTTGATGGCAAGAAGGCGGTTAGTCCGTTCAGCAACTTTGACGCGTGCAAGCACTTCCAGAGTGACTTCTATACGAATATCATGAAACTGGAAGAAGCTGTAAGGAACCAGACCATACACATCAACTTCGGAACTTACTACCAGCCCCTATTGTTGGGAGATGTAATCAAGGTAATGGGCAAAGAGTATGTCATCGTAAAGATTTCCTCTACCTGCAAGCAGAATACCACAGTGGACAGGGCCGGACAGTATACCACATTCGAGATAGATGCCGTCCCGGCTGTCAAGGACATTTACTATCCTCCAAAGGTAGACGGAGTGAATGCCATTGTAGAACCGCAGATAGCCATCGTTACTAAAAACAAAGACCCCCGCGACTTGGGACGTGTACAGATACGCTATACATGGCAGCCGGAGACAAGTACGCCGACGTCTCCATGGATTAGGGTGGCACAGCCGTTTGCATCCAAGGAGGCTGGCATCAAGTTCCTTCCGCAGGTAGGTGACGAGGTAATGATCGGCTACGAACAGGGAGAGATGGAGCGCCCCTTCATGTTGGGAGCGATGGCTTCCGAGTCGCGCAAACTCAACATCGGTGAGAACAAGACAGCCTTCCTGAGCCATAACATAGCCAACGATGTGTTCAACGACGGTCACGATGGATTCTTCAACAACGACTTCATCATCAAGTCGATAAACGGACAGTACATCAAGTTTCTGGCTCCCGCCAACGACAGTCATGTCAACTTTACCACCAGCTTCTTCCCCGCTGTAGGAGCGTGGCTGAAGTACATCCCCCTTAAGAGTGATGTCATTACCTACTCCAGCAACACGGGCCGCGAGCTAAGTGGAGGTATCACGATGGGTGATGCATATGGTTTCTTCAACATCAGCATGTCGACGGAGAAACGCAACGTAACCATTTCTTCCGCTTTGGGCGATGTAGAGATAGATGCCTTGACTGGCATTACAATCAGTGCCCCTAACGGAAAAGTGAGGATAGAGGGAAAGGATGTGGAGATTGTTGCCGGCAACAACCTGACAATGAAGTCGGGCGAGAACGTGGAAAAGATGAAGAAGGCGTACAACAAGAACTTCGGAAGGGCACTGACAGGTAACATAGTACAGGGAGCTGTCGATGAGGTTACCACGATGCTCAAGCCGTTCGACCTGACGCTGCTCCGGACCGTACTGGATGCCTTCCTCAAGCCTATCGGCGGTACAATGCTCATCAAGTCGCACCGTTTCATGCGTCTCGAAGCAGGTGTGGGCGAAACCAAGCTGCCAAGTACGGCATACAGAAAGGGCAGCAAGACCCAGCAGAAGGACATAGACAACATGATAAAGGAAATGACAGTTAAAGACATTATCAACTCTACCATTAAGTTGATTGATGCATGTAAGACTCGCAAAGTACATGTGTTCAATGAGTTGGATACGTCTATGTATGAATATGATCTGGCTTTTAGTGCTTTGTTCAATTCCCTCTATGCCGCATCTACAGTCTCTAAGATTTCTCCCGAATACAACGGCAAACGCGTAAAAACGGTAAGTCAAAAGAATGCGCTCGATGCGTTTAAAGAAAATATTGAGTCTTCAGAGGATATCGTCGAACTGGCCAAAAACAAGAGTTCGAAACAAACGGACTCCCACAAGAAACTCGATAATCTGAAATTTTCATCGGATGGTGGCATTTCTGTTGATATAGATAAATCAATTACTAATCTGAAACTTGCAGGAGAAAAGTTGTACAATGTCGCAGTCGTACAAAATGAAACGACAGTTAATAAGCAAGTGATGATAGCGGATTGTGTTGTGTGTGGAGATGAAAATTTCATTAAGCGTGTAAAAGATGTTGATGCCTATAAGAAAGAGATAAGCGACTGCCTCGGTGAGGTCGTCGATACAATCATAAGTTTGCGAGACAACAATAATGATTTCACACCAGAGGCAAGAAGGAAAATCTTGTATAAAGTGCTCCAAAAACTGAAAGACAAGAAATACATATCCATTGAGAACGAGGGTGGATTCTTGAATGCCGTCACTGCAGACCATGTTAGGAATACGGTCAAGTTGGACGAATCTGCATGCAACGGTGCTGACACATGGGGAGACTTCCTCAAATGCATTAAGCCTTATGAGGAGAAGCAAAGCTTATTGATGAAAGTGGGCAAATTCCTCTTGAATAATTCTCTCGATGCAATGGCTGGATGGGATGAGACCAGAATCTACAATCCCGAAGTGGATGACGGAGAAATCCTTATTTCTGACTCGGACGGCAATACCCGCAACATTAAGGGTGACACCATCAGCAGTGTACCAGTCAGTCCAATCAATCAAGCTATTGATTTGCTGGGGAAGATTTAGTGGAGTTCGGTATTCCAAATGACTTAAGGAGGGCATGAAGCCCTTCAAAGGGGAATCCGTCTAAAGAAGATGTTTAACTATGCGTGGAATTTAGAACACGCCTAAAGTATTAGATTATGCCAGTTTACGATCATTGGCTTCAGGAACTTAGAGATTTCAAAGCCAGCATAGATAAAGAGTTAAAGGAAATCAGGCGCTGCAAGAATGAGATGCAGGACATCAAGAAACAGCTTGTCAAACAATTTGGTGAGGGAAATTACTTCAGAGACGAGCACCGCATCATCATTTCGGCACCAGAGATCATCATAGGTGATGTAATGCAGGACGGTACCTTGAACACTGCGGGAACCTCGACAGTCATCATACGATCCAACAATATCCAACAGGAAGGTGTAGGTTCCGATCACAGTCCGGGTATCATTGTTAACAAGGCTACAGAAATCAAGAATATTTGTGCAGACCCAGGCATAGACGGGAAAGAGACGTTCGTTTCTTCGCACTCTCGCTATTCAGTACTGGCAGAAGGCATCACGATGCAAAGCGAATCGACAGGTGGAACTTTTACGGAAGTTCCTGCTGCCGGGCGTGGTGAGATTAGGCTGCAAGCAGACGAGCATATCTCCTTGGAAGCACAGGCTCCACTCACGGACCGCCATAATAGGGTTGTTGCTCTTCTGAAAAGAAAGCAAGAGGAAAAGCAACAGTTGCAAAATGCGGGAGCGCCTGATCTCGTAAAATTGGAGCTGAACTTCAATACTTACTACAATGGTCTTGCTGCCGTTCCTCTTGATAATAAAGATGACGTGAACAAGCAAATGGCTGCATTCTTCAAGGCACGGCATACGATGATGGGGAATGACCTGAGGGCGTTTATAGAGAATACGTCCCAACTTGCAGAGGTGAACCGACAGATTAAGGCTCTCAATAGTGAGAAGAAGTTCATTGCCCTCATGATGAATAAGAAAAAGATGAAGAAAAAAACAGGCGCCGGTATCAGCATCATAGCGGAAAATACGAATGTATGGTCTTTGGATGCAGACAAGAACGTGTGTGAAAGTCCAGGAGCCGGTCTTAGCATCATCGGAAAGAATGTGAACATCACTTCCGTGGGAAACAAAGACGGAATAATCTATGGTAGCGAGTTTAATGTCAATACCCACAAAATCCATTTGTCAACCGCTAATCGAAAAGCTGGTGCCGATGAAGGCCACATAGAGATGCCTGTTGCAGGTAAGGTGATCATCAACTCAAAGGACATCACGTTGGAGACCGTGGACAGGATTTCCCTTCCCCCCAACGAGACCCCTTTTGGAGGCGATCTTATCAAAGAAAAAAATCTACCAGTTGACGGACGCATCAAACTACGTTCCCAGTATGTCTGTGTAGACTCGAGGTCTGTAAAAGGTGACGCAAATGGTGAATTTGATGTAGCAAGCAAAATAGTCAAGCTAGAAGGAATCAATTGTGTGGATGGGGGAGCTGCTCCGGCAGTAGTAGCTGAAGACAGCCTCCTTGAAATCAATGTTGGCAAGACTATGGTGACAGCCACAGATAACATCGCCTTGAATTCTTCAAAGAACCTGATCCTCAGCGGTAATAAAACAGTAGAAATACAACAAAATAAGGGATATGGCCTCTTGCAGTTCAATCAGAATAAGGCATTACTATACAGTGACACTTTCGTTTCCAAATGCAATAAAAATATTCTGAGTGATGTAGAAATAAACACGCTGAATGCGGAAACGGTAAGAGCAAGTGATCTGAATGTTACAATGCACTTGAAAACTCCTAATTCAATCGAGGGAAAGCCTGGAAGAGCAGCCCCTACTTCACAAGAGCAAGTAAAACTCCTTTTGAAGATTACTGAACTGGAAAAACAGATGGAGGATATCAAGAAAAAGGAAGCGGAAGCTCGGAAGAAAGAGCAGGAAAAAGAGCAAAAAGAAAAAGAGCAAAAAGAAAAGGAACAAAAAGAAAAAGAGCAAAAAGAAAAGAAAATAAGAGTGAAAGAGATGTACGATGCGGAAAAAGATATGATAGAGTTTACTCCTATCTATTTTGCAACTGATGAATTACCAGCTCCTAATGCTCCAAAAGCCCCCGATTCTAACGATCAAATGAATTCAAAGCCTAAAAAATAAATAAAAGACTATGGCTAACTATGTTTGTATGGGAGCTACATTGCAATGCACATTTGGCACAATGATGTCTAAGCTCATGATTACCGACTTCATGCGCCCTCTGATCAAGGGTATGCCCAAGGCCACTATCATGGACTTTGCACCCATGGTGAACATCATGTCTTTCGGGATGTGCCGGTCGTTGACAAACCCCACAGTGGCATCCGCCACCTCCGCAGCTTGCGGTGTGTTGACTCCGATGCCGTGCATACCGGTAACGGTAACGCCATGGGCTCCCTGTGGAAAAGAACTGATCAAGATGATGCCCGCTCTGCTGGACAATGGCAAATGTATGTGTTCATGGGGCGGCAGCATCTCCATCAAGAATGCAGGAGAGACAGCCATTACGGCAAGTTAAGTGCTTGGGGGGAAGGTTTTGCGCCCCCGGCACAAGTACTAACCTTTTAATTGCAGAAAAAAGAAATGTGGCGTTGGCTTAGGTTCCTGTTCCTTGCACTTGCCGTCCACTGTTCGGGTACAGTCACGGCACAGGAGATGTCGGTGGAAAACTTCTGCCGGATGAAGAAGAAATTCCTGAAGGCAAAGACGTTTACTACCGACAAGGCACAAGCCATCCTCGATATCCATACCAGCGAGAAGGGATTCACCTTCAAGGCTGACGGAAAGACCGAGGTAAGCGCCAAGGAAGGAGACGGAGCCATAACACTGACGGTGCCCCACAAGACACGCTTCCTCCAGATAGCCCATAAGGATTATGGTACGATAGACTGGAAGGTGCCGGAAAAGTACAAGGTGCTGAAAAAGAAAAGACACTACACCTGCGAACTGGTTACCAACAGTCCTAAGAAGGAATATCACGTCGACAAGCAATGGGCAGTGTTCTATGTGCAACCCGAGAATGCCATCTTGTATGTAGACAGTGTGATGCATACCGTTCGCAAAGGAATGTTGCAGGTGTATCTGCCCTTGGGCGAACACAAGTGTAAGGCTGAGGCTCCCTTCTACGAAACATGGGAGGGAACCGTCTGCCTGAACGACAGCGAGAGGGTGAACCAGCAGGTAAACCTGGAACCCATCTACTCCTACCTTACCGTGAGGGTTCCCCTCGAAGGGTGTACCATTTTTCTGGACGGTGACTCCATCGGCAATACACAAGTTGTTTCCAACCGACTGATAGCCGGAAAGTACAGACTTACGGTAGTGAGGAAAAGCCTGTGCTACTACAATGACTGGATAGAGCTGAAACCCACGGAGAAGAAGGTGGTGGATATAACAGAACAACAACTGAATCCCACGTCCATCCCCCGTAGTATGACAGCTGCCCAACTTGCAGACCTGCCGCCAAGCGACCGCCCCTTTATCAACGATGACAGTATTCACGCTACCATCCATGTCATAGCACCGGACAGTGTGACCACAATCTTGGTGAACCGCGAAAAAGTGGGCGAGGGGAAATGGGACGGCACACTGCAAAAAGGTTTTTATACCATCAATACGGTGAAAGACGGAATGGAGTCGGCTACCCAGTATCTATGGGTGGACTCATCGTTTGAGCAAACTATCAACCTCGCCACACCGCAGTCGGCTTACGGCATGCTGAACGTACAGAGCAACGTGGTAGATGCTGAAATCTTCATCAACGGCATCTTGTCGGGAAAGACCCCGTCCATCATCCGTAACCTGCCTGCCGGACATACCTACGAGGTGAAGCTGAAGAAGCAAGGATATAACGATGTTGTCAAGACCATCAGTATACGTGGCAACGACATGAACAACATAACGATTAACTTGATAAAATAAGAAAGGAAGACAATATGAGAAAGAGTATTGCATTATCGTTAGGAGAAGCCAACAGCAAGATGAGCGGACATGTAGCCCTCCTCAATTACAGATACCTCAACCTGTGCGTCAAGGCAGAGGCGGCTTCCCTGCTTATGGTAACCGTGGAATATGATGGTAACAGTTACGATATAGAACAAGTGGCAGACGTGACGAGTCCACGCGAAGACCAGTTGCAGGTATATCCCAAGGGACCTGAGCTGGTAGCGCCCATCGGCAAGGCAATAGCCACAGCACACCCTGAGTTCAAACAAAAAGTGGTGGAGGAGAAAAACCATAACTCTTCGCCCGATGATGAGGAAGAAGACAAGAGCATCCTCCTCACCATGCCCGAGGTGGACAAGAACAGGCGCGATGCCCTCAAGGAGGGGGTGAAGGTACTCTACGATGAAACAAAGTCACAACTTACCTCCATCTTCGAACTTTATACGCAGAAGACCATCATCCAGTTGATGGGCGCCTCTGCCCAGGAAATCGACGAGGCAAAGAAAGCTCTGGAAGAAATGAAGAAACAACACTTCAGTCTTGCCGACGGTTACCGTAAGAACAAGGAGAAGGAAATCGATGATGCCTATAAACGCTACATGGAGCAAAAGGATGAGAAAGCCAAGAGCAAGCAAGAGCACGAGGCAGCCACCAACAAAAAGGCTGGACAAAGTTTCAAGATGGGCAAACTTGCTGCAGATCTTTTGATACCTGAGCCTGCGATACCCATCATGGTCAAGGAACCGAAAGCACCTGACGTTCCCAAGAAGCCAGAGATGCCCAAGGCACCGGGAATGCCCAAAGCACCCAAACCTGAAATGCCTAAGGTTCCCAAACCTGAAATGCCAAACGCACCCAAGATGCCCGGTACGCCGGAGACACCTAAGATGCCTAAGTAATGAACGAAGAGACAGCGACATTGACGGGTACATGGGGGATGGATATTTATCCTAAGTTGTCTTGGTTCAAACAGACCAAGGTGCGGGAAGCCCGTGTCATGGTGGTTGGCTGCGGAGCATTGGGCAACGAAGTGCTGAAGAACCTCGTTCTGTTCGGAGTGGAGCACATCGTAGCCGTAGACTTCGACACCGTGGAAACCAGCAACCTGACACGGTCAATATTCTTCTCCCAGGAGGATGCGCTGTCGCATAGATATAAGGTGGATGTCATAGCCGAGCGTCTTCGGCAAATCAATCCGCAAGTAAATATCCTTACCGTCAAGGGCGATATTGCCCATCAGGTAGGACTTGCGCTCATCAAAAAGATGAACGTGGTTATCTGTTGCGTAGACAACCGCTATGCACGTTACTGTATTAACCGTCTCTGCATGAGGGCAGGCATACCCTGGGTGGACGGAGGCATTGACGGACTGGAAGGAACGGCAAGGGTCTTTGCACCCGGAAAGAACTGCTATGCCTGCAATTTGGGACCAGAAGGTCTCAAGGAACTGTCCCGCCGGATGCCTTGCTCCGCCATTATCCATAAGAACGAGGTGGCAGGAAGGGTTCCCACAACTCCCGTCATTGCCTCTATTATAGCTGCCGTGGAAGTGCAGGAAGCCATGAAACTCATACATGAGAAAGAAATAGAGGACGGGGAACTCACGTCGCTCTGTGGCAAGATGTTTTATTACGAGGGACAGCATCTTACAACAAAGTTGGTCAACTTCCAGGCTTACGATGATGACTGTCCTGTACATGAACAATGGTCACCCGTCTGCCATACTCGCCTCAATACGGCGATGACTGTGAAAGAGGCACTCGCGTCATTGTCATCCACACTCCGCATGGAGAATCCTAAAATATGCCTGAGAGACTTTAGCTTCGTGGACTACATAACAGACCGAAGCACCGAAGAGGACACAAGGGTCATGTTGCCAAGTTATCTCGTAGCCGACTTTATGGAACGGGACGTGCAACTGCGCCATGTGTCCACCAATCGTTTTTATCAACACGAAATACACGGCATCGATGCCACCTTCCCTTATGCCGGTCTTACCCTGGGTGAGATAGGCATCCCTGCCGATGACCTGTTTGCCGTCACTTCGGAAGGAAGGAAAGTATATGTGGCGATGGCAGAAGAACAAACCGTATAACAACCTTTCAACGAAAAACAGATGAGACACGCAACCAACATGTCAGAAATCAGTGCTGAGATGTTGCTCAATTTCCTGCACCCCGAAGATATAGACCAATGGGTAGTCAAGGACAAGGGTACATTCTACCGAAACTATACCCCCGACGTACTCTCCGTTGACGAGAAAACTCACCATGTTTCCTTGTCACGAGACGGGTTCATCAAACTCCTCCCTCAGGGACTGATAACCACCGACAATGAGTTGAAGGGCGATGATTTTTACGACAAGTATGTGGCCCTTTCCAACCGAAAGCAACTCTTACAGGAAGTTTTTAAGCCTATAGACAGCTTTACGTTCAGGAGGAGGTTGTACATCGAAAGCAAGGTGTCGCAACTCCTCAACGACAAAGCTACCTATCTTCTCAAGAAATTCTACCATTTCGACCTGTCGCAGGAAAAGAACCCCTATGTCAAGACCTTGGCAACGTTACTGCCTTACATCAGCAAACTGAGAGCCAACTTCGGTCTGGTAAAAGACCTGTTGCAGATTCTCATAGGCTGCGAGGTGGAAATGTACACTGCAAGGTACAGCGAGAAAGACGATACACGATGCTGGCTGCCCTGGCTGAAATACGACCTGCTGATAGAAGACCTTACCAACCCGCAATATAATTTGCTGCGCCAAGACATCATAGAGCTGGAGCAGTTCGTCAATGAATGGTTCATGCCCTTTGATGTGAAATGCAGCCTGAGAATAAAACAGCACGCTTATCCGTGTAAGGTAGAGGAGAACCTGACACTCGACTATAATACAGAACTAAAATAGAACACAGACATGACTGATATAAACGCAAGGATAGATTGGCAGGCAGGCATGGAACTTTCCGCCCAGACCCTAAGGGAGCTTTCCGCCAACCTCGACTTCAAACAGAGGGTGACGAGCTGCATCGCCAACAATAACCGCATCGGACTGCTTCCCGAGGAAGAGTTCGACTGCCAAGGTGCATTTGTTAAAAATATTCTGGAAATCAATCATCTCAAGTGTAGGGCACTTCTCCCTTCAGGAAGGATTGTGGATGCCGACGAGGATGTAGCAGTCGAAATTCCTCTCCTCTACGGTGACAAGTATTACCTGACAGTCGGCTTCGGTGAGGATGATATACAATTTGACAAGGAAGAGGTAACCTTTGTCCGGCCGCAGTATGTGTATGAGATACATACCGCAGAGGAAGTGGAGGCTGGCGACTTCTTGCCACTCATGAAGTTTGATGTGGAGGATGGCATGTTTACCATTGTCCATTCATTCATCGTGCCCTGTCTGCTGGTCAAGAGCGACGAACGCTTTGCCTCCTTCATTCAGACGTTCATCGAAAAGATAGGGCAACTTGCCGAACATTCCAATCTGGAGGAAGGCGAAGGGAAACGCTGTTTGCTCAAGTATCTGTTCACGCTGAAGAGCTACGACCGTCAGGAGTCGGTTCACAGCTATATGCAGTTTGTACACGAGATAGCACATGCCGTAGACTACTATATCATGCGCCCCAACAAGGAGGAGGCTCCCGAGATACCGGAATGGTCAAGGTTCGATGTAGAGGAATGGCTCAGTTGGTTCAGCGACTATCTGGATGATGCAAGGAGCGTACTCGACGAAGTTGTACTGGAAGACCATAGCATCGACTTGGAGAAGTTGAAGGCGGAAATCAAGGCAGAGCTTTATGACCAACTCTATGCAGAGCTTTATGACCAACTGAAGAAAGATATCGAGGAAAAGATTGCACCGGAGTTGGAAAGCCGACTCAAGGAAGCCTTGACCGATTATATCAACGATGTGTTGCGCAAGGAACTGAGCGATGCCATTCAGGAAGAGTTGTCACCCCTGCTGTACGACAAGTTGTATAAAGCCCTCTACGATGCCCTTTTCAGTGCCCTTTCCATCCCCATAGCGAAAACAGAAGAGGTGGTAGTGGACGAGTTTGTACCCAAAATCTGATGAGCCATGTATATCAGTTTACCATTACAAATCAAGAACAACGGCCTGGCAAGAGACGAGAAAATGGTGAAAGCCATCGACTCCTTCCTCTCCCTATTACTCAATACCCCTTGTAACAGTTGTGTCGCCGACCCAAACTTCGGATTTGTCTTCAATAATCTCCGCTTCGAGATATTCAATGAGAACGAGGGCGTGGTATACGACTCCGAAGACGAGGTACATGACAACAACAACCCGCTCGATTTGTATGTAAAGAAAATATCGGGTACATCCAAGAACCTCAATACTTTTGCCTCGGAACTGAAGAAAGCCATAGAGACATACGAGAAAAGGCTCACCAACGTGGCGGTCAGCATGACCTATCTGCGCGAGGAAAGGAATATCTATGTGACCGTGAAAGGATTCATTCCCGCTATAGAGAAGGAATACCAATATAATACCAACATCAAGATCTGGAACTGATGAAACAAACGATATTTGAAATACGCCAACAAGCCGAGGAGCTGATAAAGGAAGCCATTGCCATCTGGAAGCAAAGCAACCAGAACGACATGCTGGAAGGTATCGAGAACGACCCTGTATTCTCGCTGATGCTCACAGCCCTTGCCTATCAGTTGAACGACATTGACTCTGACATTGAACGCTTCAAGCAGGATGTACTCGACGAATACTCCAAGTTGTTGGTACCTTATGATATGGGGCGTGCTGTTCCTGCAACAGCTGTCATCTCTACCAACTTACAGCCAGGCATACAGGCTTTGCCCATAAGCGACAAGAATATATTCTTACTGCAGGGAAGCGAGTACCAGTTTATTCCCTTGCTGGAAACGAAGGTGTTAGGGGCTGAGATAGCCTCTATAGTAAGGCTGGATGCCAGAAGGTGGCAGATGACCATCGACTTCAAGACCCCCGTTACCGACATCTCGGGTTTTGCTTTTGCCATCAACAATCCCAACTTTAAGGACCTCGATATTACCATAGGTGACAAGAGAGTGCCCCTTGCCAAGCCGTGGGATTATGCCGGCTTGCCTCTGAGCAAGAGCTTTGCCCTGGATACCGTACTCTATGCCCAGGTTCCATCCTTCAATGCTCCAAACATATGGCTTGACATGTTTGCCAGACAGAATAGTAGGCTGTTCTGCATCAAGAAGCACAAGCCCAGCGACTTTATCGTATATGACACCGATAGCCTCGACTTCATACTGGAGTTCAGCGGTATTAATAGCGATTTTGTCTTTGACAGGGAATCTATTTCGCTGAATACAATCTTGTTGGTTAACGCCATTCCCCACACCGCCGACCTTTCTGTGACCAACCCTATTGCCCGTGTGGCAGGTTACAACGAGGGAACAGAGGCCAACAGTGAACAGTTCATGCACCTCACCCGGCCTTCAGAGGACCAGTTGTATAATGAGACTTCCGTAGATGTCCGCACCGTTGCTGCCGACCGTTTCAACCGTGCCAGTCTGTTGAAATTGCTCAACAGTCTGATAGACAAGTTTGACTCCGACTATTACGCTTTCCAGCAACTCAAGGAACAGTACAAGGACTCTGCTATCCGCCAAGTGAGAGAAGGACTTCAGAAACTGCAAAAGGCTTGTACCGAGGACGCCGGCAGCAACATCGAAGGAACCTACCTCATGCTGCGCAGTAACGAAATAGCCAACAACAAAGACCTCAGTGTAGGGGTGAACTATCTCACCACCAATGGAGCCTTTGTCAACTCCAAACTCAATGAATACAGTTCCTTTGCCTTGCCTACAGGATTGGACGCTACCGACACTCGTCAGATAATGCCTCCTGTGGAAGGCTGTAATGAGGTGACCGACAAGAATCAGCAGCACAACATGGCACGGTACTATTTTGTAACGAACGACCGTATCGTGACTCCTGCTGACATGAAGATGTTCTGCTACTATGAGTTGATGACCCGATATAGCATTTCTGCCGACATGATAGAGTCTGTCAATATCCATCCCCAACTGCAGCAAGACAGGAGTCATTGTGGCTACGAAATCCGGATTGAGATATTTGTAACAGGTACACCTTTCATCAAGCGACACTTCACAGAGAAAATACCACAAGCCGAACTTTTTATACAGAAGATGATAGAGGTGAGAAGCACCAGCATCTACCCCATTCAAGTGAACATCCAGATTATGGAGCCGGAATAAACGGCAGCAAACGACACAACTACTCATCAACAAAAATAGACGATTAAAATATGGAAGAGTTTTTCTTAGACATTATTTATAAGGATAAAAGGGTAAAGTTCAAAGTTACCAACCCGGAGGCAAGTCTTGACGTCTTGATGCAAAATCTGCGTCATGCCGTCGGACAGGATGGACGTCTTATCTTCGACTTTCCGTCTGTTGACCAGACGGGGGCGCCGCTCGATTATTTCTTCGGAAAGGAGGATACCGTGGTACATGAAACACGTATCCTGCGCCCGCGTATCGGAAAGACCGACCAGACTCTTGCCGACTATGGTGTGGAGAATGGCGACACCGTATTCTTGGTTCCGGATCCATTCCCGGGATAACATCTCTTAAAGAAAAAGAATAAAAGGGTAAAAAGAGCGTTTAAAGGCAAAACGTAAAAGGCATACGCCAGGAAGGCAGATGTCTCTAAAAATTCTCTCTTCTTTAACACCCTTAACTCCTTAATTCCCAAATCATGCAACTGTCTGGACGTGACCGCCGTCTGCAATACGAATGGCAAAAGATGGAAGCCCGCCTGTCGGGACGCAGCGACCTGTCCTGTCAGGTGTTGGCTGAAAGCGCGAGCGGAATGCCCACGTCATACTTGATAACCTATCGTTTGAGAAGCATTTGTGGGGTAGAGCACCCCGACATTCCAGAAGAGGTGAATCCGCCACTTTTTGCCGATGAATTCTTCATGCAGATAGACCTTCCTGACAATTATCCGTGCATAGATGGAGTTCCATGCTTTCGTTTTCTTACACGTAATGCAAACGGAGAACCTGTTCCTCATCCTTGGCATCCCAACATACGTTATTATGGTGACTTTGCCGGTAGGGTATGCGTCAATTTCCCTGATACATATACAGACCTCGTGTGGGCGGTAGAACGCATAGCCCATTACCTGCGTTACGACCTTTACCATGCCAAGGCTGAACCGCCTTTCCCTGAAGACCTCCAGGTGGCAAAATGGGTGGTGGAACAAGGGGAACCCAAGGGGTGGATATATTTTGAACAACCTAACATTTAGATAGAACAATGATTTACAACCAGCGATACTTTCGACATATTCTTCTTTTCCTGTGTCTTGTGACGGCAACAGCCTCCAGGGCGCAGACCGTGAAGAACATCACCGTGAGCCAGGGCAAGTCGTATACCGACCATATCTCGCTGAAAGACGACTCGCGCGACATGGACCTGATGGCAAAGTTTATCTTCAATGAGCAGACCAATACGCTCAATGTATGTCTTATATCCTATCGCGACCTTTTTGTTTTTCCCACAGACGTGCCTATGAAGAAGACGTTGTCCGGTAAACGCATCAAGCCGGACAAACTGCCTTTTGTGGTAAATTCAGAATCGGGTGTGAAGTACGTCTTGACGAAAGAATACTTAAAGACGTTGCCGCCCAACCGCAAGAAGGCCATTTTCCATCAGTGGGCTACTGCAGAGGGACTTCAACCCATTCCAAAGGAATACAAGATGGTCAATGATTTTGTGAGTCAAGACTTTTCTATAATGAACAAGGCTGATGCGGTTTCCATTACCCTTCGTGACGTACTGATGCTTGAAAAGCAAGAAACGGGAAATCCCAATAAAGTGCAGTATGATGTAGTGTGGGGAAAGGATCTCAACACTACATACCATGTATATATAGAGCGTAATCCCTGTTTTGGCATGGAGGAACAAATTGCTGCAGCACAGAAAGCCCTTGATGCCATTACTTCTGCTTTCCATAATTTGCAGGAACGATTTGGCTCCGGTGTCGTATCTACTGCAGCGAGCCTTGCCAATTTCAAGGAAATGAGAGATCTTCTTATCGGACAGTATCCCCGGAAAACAGAGGCGAGCCCGTGCCCGGATATCCAGCAGAAGCAGGATGCCTATAACAGTGTGCTGGATAGCATTACTTCTATGAGTTGTCGTATGATAAATGCTGCATCCTACGTTGGTGGCGCCGGTCGTGCTGTGGGTAAGGGCGGAACTCCTCGTGAGGGGGTTGATGCCGGATTTATCCTTACCCAGGCTCGCCTGATAGATGATGCCGTATCGCAATGGGTTCTGAGCAAGGATATGGCGCAGAAAGCTGATCTCAAGAAGAAATGCCAGGAGATTATCAGCACCGTGAAGACAGCCGTAGCACAGAAAGGACTTGTTAACGAGAGTCAGCGTAAGGCTTATAGCCATTTCAATGAGGCTGCAGCTTATTGCAGGAGTACTTGTAAGTAATGGAAGAACAACTTTTGGAACTGTAAGAAACTTAATTGGCAATATATGAAAAGAATCATTATATACTGTTCTTTTTGCCTCATATTGGGGTGCTGTCTGGTAACTGCCAAGGCCCAGAGTACAGCCACAAAGCCACCTGTAGCCAAGACTTCGGCAACCCAGACTCCTGTCGCCGTAACACAGCCTGCACAGTTTGTATACCATAAGGTGCAAAAAGGCGAGACTGTCTATTCCATCGCCAAACAATATAAGGTCGATGTGGAGACTCTCTTTCGGCTTAATCCTGGTTGCCGTGACCAGCTATGGGCTGGTGCCACGCTTCGTGTGCCCAACCCTGAGACACCGGTAAACCCTGAGGATATAGCTGCAGACACGCTGCATATACGTGAAAAGTTGCTCGAATTTATCAATGATGCCAGAGAAATTTCCACCATGTCGGCTGAGAGTATGCAGGACATCAAGGATGTAGAGCGCCAGTTGAATATGCTCAATACCAAGTGGAATACTTATTATACGGCCAAGCAAGCCAACATCGGTGACAACGAAGCTCTTACCGATTTAGTTACCCAGTACCAGCAACTGTGTCAGGATACCCAGGACAGTCTTACGACTCTGAAGGGCGGACTGGAAATGAGGAACAACTTCAACAGGGCAGACAAGTTTATAGAGGCGCAGTTGGTGGTATACCAGGACTTCAGCAAGCGGGCTACAGAATATTCATTGGCATCGGCATTTGCCTCTAAGTTGGAAGACCTGAAGGCAAAGGAACAGATAGTCTTTGCCGACATAGAGAAAAATTATCAGTTGGCGCAGGCTGCTGCAGCCCAGAATCCGGCCTACGCCAAGCGCATGGCGCAGATAACCAGTCATTATGTCGAATTGAAGAAGCTATCGGACAAGGTGCGCACGGCAGAGTATAAGCCGTTTTTTACACGTATCAAGAACTATCTCTTCGGTCTGGCTGCAGTTGCCGTTGTTCTTATGTTTGCCAATATGATGCAAACCAAGTACAAGACTTACAAGGAACTGAAAAAGCAAGCCAAAGTAATGGAAAAGATGCGTCGGGAAACGGACAATGAGTACCCTACAATATAACCTGACGGCCTATAACAATACAACTATGATGAAGACAAAATACATATATTTCCTGTTGTTGCTCCTGTGTCTTGCAGGTTGTAACAATGTGCCTGGTCTCAACTTGAACCAAAAAGAGAACATAGAAGGCAAGCACAACATCAAAGTGGACAGTGTCATCTTCTCCAAAGACTACAAGACTATCAGCCTCATGCTGAACCTGCCTGATGTCCTTGCCACCTATTCGCTCAACGATACGGTCAACATACACGTGCGGACGGAGGAGGAATGCCCGTCTTACCTGAATGAACACAACAACGTGCAGCCGCAGTTGGTGAAAATCGAAAATATCCGGCAACAGGAATTGGCAAACAGCAAGTTCTGCCTGCTGCTGCTCATAGACCTGACGTTGCCCGAAGACCAGATTGCGACAGAGAAACGGGCAGTAGAGGTGATGCGCAAGTGGTTCTCGCCCACCAATCTGCATATTGCTTTTATGAAGGACAAGGGGGTTACGGAAGACTTCCTTGTTACCGACTATGTCATGGACAACTATTTCAAACCGAGCAACTCGCAGAAGTTTCTCTACCGTTCCGTTTTGCAGAAGATGGATGAGATACGCGGTTGGCAGTCGCTTGATATAGGGCAGAAGGGAATGATTGTTTTCTCTGACGGTGACGTGTATGCCAACAACTACCCCATAGACCCCAACCATTTTGATTTGCAGAAGAAGCTGCTTGCAGCCAACAGGGCAGAAGGTTACTCGTCGGTGTATTACATCAATGTGGGCCAACCCTATGGCGAAGACGAAGACGATGAGGCGCAGCCTGTGCTGCAGCATTTATGTGACCGCACGGACGGCATTTCGCAGCAAAAATTCGACTGGAACGCATTGCTTACCGACATTCTTTCCACTTTCCACATGTCTTATTCCGATTACCGCCTTGACTTTGTCAACCCGGACGGTAAGGAATATACGGGCAAGACGATGCATCTGCATGTCAATGTCTACGACTCGTCCAAGCTGCTTGGCACGGCATGTGCTTCCTATAATATCGGCAATATCTATTCGCCTGTCATCATCGAGGGACTAAGCCTCACCCAGGTGTTGATTATCGGCTTGATAGTTACTCTTGTTATCTTGGCTGTCGTTTATATTGTCTTGCAGATTGTTGTACCTTTTGTCAGCTACCGTTTCTTCAAGCGCAAGTATGTTACCCACTATACTAACCAGAGTATGGTGCTCAACGGCATACAGGTGAACCAGTCGTGCTATTACTGCAAGGCTCCCTTTGTGGAGGGCGACGAGATTGTGGTGAAGTGCAAGCACGCCATGCACAAGTCGTGTTGGGAAGAAAACGATTACAAGTGTCCTGAATATGGACGCAGATGCAAGGAGGGGTCTCATTATTACAATGCCAATGCCCTGTGGAATATCCACAATGCCCCGTTCGTTACATCTTGGGTGCTGATGGCTTTTGTTGGCGCTTTCTTGGGATGGGTGTCTTTCCTCTTGTACAGTGACAACTATTCGAGTCCCTTGCTGTATAAAATCATGCTTGTCATTATGGGGCTGAAAGACGGTACTTCCGAGGCACAGGCTGCCTATGATGTTTATGCTGCCCACCTCAAGTACTTGCCCATTTTCGGTTTGTGCCACGGATTCTTCCTCTGCCTCTGTCTCAGTTTGCTGGCTACGCGGCGTTATCCAGTAGCCACCAAACTGAAGGCTGTCTTCCTGAAGTCTTGCTGTTCTGCATTGCTGGGCTATCTTATATTCCTGCTCACATGCGTAGTCTCCATAGCGGTCAATCTGCGGGAAGACTCCATTATGGTCGATTGGATACCATGGGCAGCCATGGGTTTTGTGGTCTCTTATATAGCCACGTTCGGTACCCGTATCTATCTGAAACGCAAGTTTATTGCCATTAGCGTACTGATAGGTCTGGTGGTGATGTATATGTGGATGTACTTTGTGTTCTACAACAAGATGGACTGCCGCGAACAGCTTCTCCTCTGCTTCCTTGTCTATGATGTGGCCATCAGCGTCAGCATAGCCGCGGTAGCTCCACGTTCGGAGCGTTATTTCCTGCATGTAGAAGGTGCCATCAAGCCCATGGACATAGCTCTGTACAAGTGGCTTCGCACCTCGCCCGATTATCGGGTGACCATCGGCAAGTCTGTCGACTGTTATCTTCAGATGTCATGGGATTTGTCTGCCGACATTGCCCCAGTGGCTGCCGTAATTTATGCTGTTAGCGGCAAACCTTATCTTGAGGCCGTCGAAGAATGTGTTACTGTAGACGGGAAGGTCTTGGTAGAGGGTAAGCGCATACGGCTTTACCATGGCAGGAAGTTCATGATAGGCAAGACTCTGTTCACGTATGTAGAAAAAGACATTGCGTGATGTTTCCCCAAATGGGTGGTGGAGTATATGGGCGAAAGCCCGTAAACCAAAAGAGGGTGTGGCATACGTCACACCCTCTTTTGGTTATGCCAGGCACATAATGATGACCTGTGCTATGACGACACGTATAAACATGCCGAGGGGATATACCGTAGCATAGCTGACGCTTGGTGTGTCTCCTTCCGTCGTTTCGTTGGCATAGGTCAGTGCCATGGGGTTGGCCATGCTGCCGCATAGTATGCCGCAGATGGTTCCGAAGTCGTACTTGTGTGTCTTGAGGGCTATCAGTCCGACGGTGAAGACGGGCACTACGGTAAGTACGAAGCCTATGCCCACCCACATTAGTCCTACGGGGCGTATCACGGTTTCAAAGAACTGTCCTCCTGCTTCCAGTCCGAGACAGCCCAGATAGAGTGACAGCCCGAGTTTGCGCAGCATGAGTCCTGCGCTGCGTGTCATGTATGATATGAAATGTACGCGCGGGCCGAGTGCTCCGATGATGATGCCCATAACAATGGGACCTCCCGCTATACCAAGGCGTACAGGTGCCGACATGCCGGGTATATTGATGGGTATAGTGCCGATGGCAAGGCCGAGGATGATTCCAAAGAACACGGCACCGAGGTTCGGTTCGTTGAGTGTACTTACTGCGTTGCCGAGAAAATGCTCTACATGGTCAATGGAGTCGGGGTCTCCCACTACGGTAAGACGGTCGCCGTACTGTAGCCGCAGGTCTTCTGTGGCGAGGAGTCTGATGTCACCGCGTACCACTCTGCTTACATTCACGCCGTAGGAGTTGCGCAGTTGCAGATGACCGAGAATCTTACCGTTCAGTTCTGTGCGTGTCAGCACGATGACACGGCTCTCCAGTTTGGCATCGATGGCATTCCAGTCCACCGTGTCGTTGTTCCACTCCTTGTCTACTTTCTTGCCGAAGAGGATGGTCATGGCTGACACCTCCTCCTTGTTGGTCACGACAAGAACGCTGTCGTTGGTGTGCAGTACGGTGTCCGCCTTGGGTACGATTACCTGTTTGTCCCTCCATACGCGTGAGATGATGAACTTGCGGTGGGTCATCATGGTTATTTCGGCAATGGTACTTCCGTTGAGGGCAGGGTTTACGATGATGTACTGTCCTATGGCAGTATGGTCATCATCGTCGCTGCGCCGTATTTCCAGATCGGCTGGCTTGACAAATAGTTTTCTTAGCAGCACCATGGCCAGTATGACACCTACTACTCCCAGTGGATATGTTACGGCGCATCCCAGGGCCGCTCCTCCGCTTGGCAGCCCGAGCTGTTGCAGCGCCTGCTGTGCAGCACCGAGTGCAGGGGTATTGGTCGTGGCACCGCACAGTATGCCCATCATGTCGGGTAGGCTTACCGGCAGCAGCCAGCACAGCACTAAGGAGAGCAGTGTGCCGAGAAAAATAACCCCCAGTCCCCAGAGGTTCAGAGCGATGCCTTCCTGCCGCATAGACCCGAAAAAGTTGGGTCCCACATAGAGTCCCAAGACGTATACGAACATAGTGAGCCCGAAACTCTCGGCAAATTGTAGCATGCTTTTGTCGATAGAGAATCCAAGGTGACCTGCTATGATACCGATGAAAAATACGAAAGCCACTCCTAAGGAAATGCCTTTGAAGTGGAGTTTGCCGAGTGCCAGTCCTAAAGAACAGATGGCGGAGAGAACTACGATGGCCTGTACCGCCGAGTGTATGTTGATTAATCCGTCAAACCACATGATGTTTCTCTGTGTGCTTATCTGACTTCCTTTGGTTGTCTTTTGATTTATTTTTTTTCGGGTGCAAAGGTACTGCAAATTCACCAACGTTGCAAGTTTTTTGAATATTTTTCGATGGATGTTTTAATAACCTTCTAATGCCTTTCTGCCATTATTGTGAGGTGTTTCTTGTCAAAGGCGATGCCTGGCCGTTCCAGGAAGGATGACAGAGCACCGCTGTCGGCCATCTCGCGTGGTGTGCCTGTGGTGAGTTTACCCGAATCTTGCATGAGCCAAAGGCAATCGGCCAACTGCAGTGTCAGTTCCACATCGTGGGTAGAGAGCAGGATCGTTCTGCCGAGGGTGTGTGCCAGCCGGCAGAGCAGTTGCAGTAGTTCTACTTTGCTGGGGTAGTCCAGAAAGGCGGTAGGCTCGTCAAGGTATATGATGGGTGTCTGTTGTGCGAGGGCTTTCGCTATCATGACCTTTTGCCTTTCGCCGTCGCTCAGAGATGGTACGGACCTGTTGCGCAGGTCGGCAATGCCTGTCTGGCATATGGCTTCATCCACGACGGCCTGGTCTTGTGGTGCGAGGGTTCCCCAGAATCCAGTATAAGGTGAGCGCCCCAGGGCTATCGTCTCTTCAGTGGTAAGATTGAAAGGTTCGTCTCCCGATGTAAGCACCACACTTACTTTGCGCGCCAGTTGGCGTGTGGAGAGACTGTCGAGTCTTTCCTGTTTTTCTTCTCCGTCATCTTCTCTTTCCTTGATAAGAATACTTCCCGTAAGTGGTGGCAGAACCCCCGCCATTGTCTTGAGCAGTGTCGACTTGCCTGTACCATTGGCTCCTATCAGGCAGGTCAGTTGTCCGCCTTGCAGATGGGCGCACAAGTCTTCTGCCACCGTGCGCTGATGGTGTCTTTGGCGGTAGCCTATGCTGAGATGCTGCAGTATGATATTGGTTTGTTTCATGTAGTGCACTTCTATTGTTGCAGGGCGGATATGGTATGCAAAGTTACTGCTTTTCTGCAGGCAAATGCGTGCATGGGACTTTTTTTATACTTTTTTCAGTTATCTGGGTAGGGGCAGTCTCGGAATTTTGCCATACCTTTGCATACGATATGCAACAGACAACACCTATACAGGCACTCCTGCAGCAACGAACCCTGCTCCAGTTGGAGTATTATGCCGAGAAGGAGGCCTTCCGCAAACAGACCGAGCAGAGGGGTATGCAACGCCAGGTGAAGCGTGGCGATGCCTGGTTCCCGTTGCGTGTGGGAAAAGCTTTCTACAATTCGCTCAACCAGCGAGCCATAGAGATATTCCGTACCGCTGATACCGACATCGACCATAACTTCGAGTTCGGTCGACCTGTCATGTTCTTTAGAAGTGAAGATGGATGCGAGAAAAGTGAACTCAAATATTTCTCCTTTACGGGAGTAGTGAGCTATGTGGACGGTGACCGTATGGTCATTACTGTGCCCGACTCAGCTCCACTGCTCGACCTACAACAGTGTTCTGCCCCAGTTGGTATACAACTCTCCTTCGACGAGACCAGTTATCGGTTGATGTTTGAGGCACTTGACAGGGTGATGAAGGCGAAAGGCAACCGCCTGGCTTATCTTCGTGACCTTTTCTATTCGCATCAGAAGTCAGAGCGTTTCTCCTTTGCGCCAATGAAGTTCCCATGGCTAAACCCCACTCAGGAGCATGCCGTCAACGAAGTGCTCTGGGCGAAGGACGTAGCCATCGTTCATGGCCCTCCCGGAACGGGCAAGACCACCACGCTTGTTGAGGCCGTCAATGAGACGCTGATGCGTGAGAGCCAGGTACTGGTATGTGCGCAGAGTAATATGGCGGTAGACTGGATATCGGAAAAATTGGTAGACCGTGGCATTAATGTCTTGCGCATCGGCAATCCCACCCGTGTCAACGACAAGATGCTGGGCTTTACCTACGAACGTCGCTTCGAGGGACATGCCGATTATCCGCAGTTGTGGGCTATACGCAAGGCCATCCGCGACCTGCGCAAGAATCGCAAGCGTGGCAGCGAGAACTACCATCAGAAGTTAGAACGCCTCAAGAGCCGTGCTGCCGAGATAGAGATACGTATCAATGCCGAACTGTTGGGCGAGGCGCGCGTGGTGGCATGTACGCTTACGGGTTCTGCCCATCGCTTGTTGGAGGGCATGAAGTTCGGTACGCTCTTTATTGACGAGGCTGCACAAGCTTTGGAGGCAGCCTGCTGGATACCCATGCGCCGGGTGTCGCGGGTTATCTTGGCAGGCGACCACTGCCAGTTGCCGCCTACGGTCAAAAGCATTGCTGCCCTGCGTGCAGGACTGGGAAAGACGCTCATGGAGCGTATTGCCGAGAACAAGCCAGAGGTAGTAACGCTGCTTAAGATACAGTACCGTATGAACGACCAGATTATGCGGTTCTCCAGCAACTGGTTCTACCACGGACAGGTGGAAAGCGCACCGCAGATCAAGTACCGGGGCATCCTCGACTACGACTACCCCATCACTTGGATAGACACCTCCGACAAGGAACCTTCTGACACGATAGAGGAAGACGAAGCCCTCAACTTCCGTGAGCAGTTTGTGGGCGAGAGTTTCGGGCGCATCAACCGGGCCGAGGCCGAACTGACCCTCCTCACCCTTGCCGAATACCTCACGAAGATAGGCAAGCAGCGTGTCCTATCCGAGAACATCGACGTGGGAGTCATCTCTCCCTATCGTGCACAGGTGCAGTACCTGAAGCGGTTGTTGAAGAAGTACGAGTTCTTCAAGCCCTACCATCATCTCATCAGTGTGAACACGGTCGACGGTTTTCAGGGGCAGGAGCGCGACGTTATCCTTATCTCGCTGGTGCGCAGTAACGACGAGGGGCAGATAGGATTCCTCAAGGACTTGCGCCGTATGAATGTGGCGATGACACGTGCCCGCATGAAGCTCATCATTCTTGGCAATAAGGACACCATGACGCACCATCCCTTCTACCGCCAGTTGTGGGAATATGTCGAGGCTATTGTCGGCAAGAAGGGTATTGTCCCTTAATTTCTTCCACCTCACTAAGTAAACGACGGGCTGAGTCAAAATTGGCTCAGCCCGTCGTTTACTTAGTAGGAAAATCATGTTATTTCATCTTCATGCCCAGATGGTACATGATGAATCCGTAGATGTCGGCAGTTTCTTCCATCTGCTTGCTCAGTGGTTTGCCTCCGCCGTGCCCGGCCTTGCTGTCTATGCGTATCAGTACAGGCTCCTTGCCGGCCTGGCACTCCTGCAGCATGGCTGCAAACTTGAAGGAGTGGGCAGGTACCACGCGGTCGTCGTGGTCGGCAGTGGTGACCATGGTAGCAGGATAGCTTACGCCCTTCTTGATGTTGTGCAGCGGAGAGTATCCTTTCAGGTATTCGAACATCTCCTTGCTGTCGGCGCTCGTACCGTAGTCGGGTGCCCAGTTCCATCCGATGGTAAATTTGTGGTAGCGCAGCATGTCCATCACGCCCACCTCGGGTATGCATACCTTGAAGAGGTCGGGCCTCTGTGTCATGCAGGCGCCCACGAGCAGTCCGCCGTTGCTGCCGCCCATGATGGCGAGGTGCTCCTTGTCGGTATACTTGTTGGCGATGAGCCATTCGCCTGCCGAGATGAAGTCATCGAACACGTTCTGTTTCTGCATCTTTGTTCCTGCCAGATGCCAGTCCTCGCCATACTCGCCGCCACCGCGCAGTACTACATAGGCATATATGCCGCCATTCTCCAGGAAGGGGATACGCATGGATGAGAAATAGGGGGGATAGGTAACGTTGAATCCGCCGTAGCCGTACATCAGTACGGGGGTCTTCCCGTTCTTCTTCAGTCCCTTCTTGTAGGTAAGGAAGATGGGAATCCTGGTGCCGTCCTTAGATGTGTAGAAAGCCATCTCCGAGGTGTAGTCGCCGAGTTTGAAGTTAACCTTCGGTGCGCTGTAGACGTTGCTCTTGCCCGATGCCAGGTTGTACTGGTATACAGTGCTTGGCACGGTGTACGACGTATAGCTGTAGAACAGTTCCTTGCGCTCGCGCTTGCCCGAGAAGGATGCACTTCCCACACCTGGCAGTACAATGTCCGAGAGTTTCTTGCCCTCTATATTATATAGGTATGCGTGAGAGCAGTTGTCTTTGGCATACGACAGCACCATCTTGTCGCCGTCCACGAAGGTAACCCCCTCCAGTACGGCGTCGCTCTCCGGCACCAGTTCTTTCCATTCGTTGTAGCCCGGCTTGCTGAGACTTGCCACCATGAGGCGGTACTTGGGTGCACCGGCATTGGTAAGCATATAGATATTGTCGCCAATAAACTCTATGGGGCTATAGGTCTTCGTGCAGTCGCCTGTCATCTGTATAAACTGCGAGTTGGGCTGTCTGAGGTCGCGCACATAGAGGTTGATGCCCTGGTCCATGCCCGACTCGTAGAGGAACATCATCGTCTCCTCCTTGTTCACGCCTACGCTGTAGAAACGCAAGGGGTTGGCGGGGTTCTGATAGAACAGTTGGTCCTGGCTTTGCGGAGTGCCCATCTTGTGGTAGTACACCTTCTGCACCTCGTTCTTGGCCGATGTCTCCTTGCCCTTCTCCGGTGCGTCGTATGCACTATAATAAAAACCGTCGCCGCACCATGTGGCTCCCGTGAACTTTGCCCACACGATGTGGTCGTCCAGCAACTGCTGTGTCTTCACGTCCATGACGTATATCTCCTCCCAGTCGCTGCCGCTGCGCGAGATGGTGTAGGCGAAGTATTTGCCGTCGTGACTGAAGGAGATGTCCTTCAGAGCCACTGTGCCGTCATCGCTCAGTTTGTTGGGGTCGAGGAACACGCGCCCTGCATCGCCCAGCTTGTCCATCTGGTATAGCACGGCCTGGTTCTGCAGTCCGTTGTTGCGGTACACATACCACTTGCCGTTCTTTTCGAAGGGTGTGTACACCTTTTCGTAGTTGGACACTTCCTTGAGTCGCTTCAGATACTTGGCACGCTGTGGTATTTTGGCCAGGTAGGCGTTGGTGATGTCGTTCTCTGCCTTTACCCATGCAGCAGTTGCGCTGCTGGTGTCGTTTTCCAACGGGCGGAAGGGGTCTGCCACCTTTGTGCCGAAGTATTCGTCTACCGTTCCGTCTTTCGGGGCTACCGGGTATTTCAGGTTCTGCCCCGTCATGGTCATGGCACTCACTGCCAGTACCGATGTCAATAGTAATTTGTTCATTTGCCGTTATGTTGATCGTTTTCCAGTGCAAATGTACACTTTTATTTGGTTATGGGCAAACTTTCGTCTCTCTTTTTGTATTTATTGCATTGTTAGTATGGCATAATGGCATTCGGCAAGGGGTTAAAGTGATATTATGAAAGAAATATTTGCATATTTGTGAATAAATGTTTGGTGGATAGACTAAAAAGTAATAACTTTGCAGCCGTTAAGCCGTTGGCACGGTTGCAACGTGTCGTATTGGTGCAATATTGTAGTGATAAATCAACATAAGTGGGGGGAAGCTAAAAAGACTTCCCGGGGATAATAAGAACGGCACAGGTACAGTTGCCGCAAAGAACAAGAAATAGATTATACAGAAAGACAAGAGAGATATATGAGAATGAAGGTATTGTTCGCTTCGTTGCTGCTTGCGGCATCGGGGCAGATGTTGGCACAGACCCCCGGCATAGTGGGGGGACAGGTTCTCGATGAGAATGGAGAGCCGGTCATCGGTGCCCAGGTTACGGTAAAGGGGACGAAGACCGGTACTGCAACAGATGTGGACGGCAAGTTCAACTTGCCCAGTGTGAAACGAGGCGACATAATCGTCGTCAACTACCTCGGTATGGAGTCGCAGACCGTAAAGGCTGCCCCCGGCATGAAGGTAACCCTCCGCTCTCTGGACCAGCAGCTCGACGAGGTCATCGTCGTGGCCTATGGCGAGCAGAAGAAGTCGTCGTTCACGGGTTCGGCAGGCGTAGTAGACAGCAAGTCGCTCGAGAAGCGCCAGCTCAACAACGTGATGGATGCCCTGCAGGGCAATGTGGCAGGTCTGCAGTCGTTCCAGTCGTCCGGTTCTCCCGATGCCACTCCTACGTTCCGCATCCGTGGCTTCAGTTCTCTCAATGCGGGCAATGACCCGCTCATTGTCCTCGACGGTGTACCTTACGATGGTGACTGGAACACCATCAACCCTGCCGACGTGGCCAGTATCACGGTGCTCAAGGATGCCGCCAGCAATGCCCTCTATGGTGCGCGCGGTGCCAACGGTGTCATCATCGTTACCACCAAGAAGGGAAGCCAGGGCAAGGCCAATATTGCGCTCGATGCCAAGGTGGGATGGAGCAGCCGCAGCTCAAAGCGCTACGATACCATTGACGACCCTGCAGAATATCTCGAGACTTATTACAAGGGACTATACAATTATTATACCACGGCGAAGGGACTCAATGCCTATCAGGCTCACGTCAGTGCCAACGATGCCATTTACGGCAAGTCGGCTGATGGTGGTTTGGGCTATCTCCCCTACAGTGTGCCTAGCGGGCAGTACCTCATTGGTACCAACGGCAAACTCAACCCCAATGCCACCCTCGGCAACCGCATCTACAACAACGGACAGGTGTACACCATCATGCCCGACGACTGGATAGACGAGACCTACCGCACCGCCCTACGCCAGGAGTACAACCTGAGCATCAACGGCGGTAACGACCAGGGTCAGTTCTATGCCTCGCTGGGCTACCTCAACAATGAGGGTATCGTGGTAGGCTCCGACTACGAACGCTACACGGCACGCATGAAGGCCAGCTACAAGGCAGCCAAGTGGCTCACCATAGGCGGCAACATCAACTATGCCCACGCTGTCACCAACAATGCCGACGAGAGCTCCACTGGCAGCAACAACATCTTCTACCAGGCAGCCATGATGGCACCTATCTATCCAGTCTACCTGCGTGACGGTGACGGCAACATCCTCTACAACGAGAACGGTGTGGTGGGCGACTATGGCGACGGTGTCTATCTCGGCAGCAACTATGTACGCCCGTACATCTCGCAGAGCAACGGTATCACAGATGCCGCTCTCAATACTATGAATACCATATCCAACAACTTTACGCTCAACGGCTATGCCGATGTCAGTATCTGGGACGGACTCTCCGCTACGCTCAGCGGCAATGTCTACAGCAGTTCCAACCGCTATACGCAGACCATCAACCCCTTCTACGGATACGGCTACCTCAGTTATCCTAACGGATATGTGTACAAGTACAACTACAACTACAACTCTGTCAACTTCCAGGAACTCTTGAAGTATGCCCACAGCTTCGGCAAGCACAACGTGTCGCTGCTCGCCGGACACGAGAACTACAAGTACACCTACGACTACATGACGGGCGACCGCAAGAACATGTTCTCCTACTTCGGCAATCAGGAACTTGACGGTGCCACCACCTACATCTCCAACTCCTCCTACAAGAGCGAGTACTGCACAGAGGGCTGGATATTCCGTGCGCTTTACGACTACGACGGCAAGTACTTCGGACAGGTGTCCTACCGCCGCGATGCCTCCTCGCGCTTCCATCCCGACCACCGCTGGGGCAACTTCTACTCCTTCGGCGGTGCATGGATTATGACCAAGGAAGACTGGATGAAGGACGTGACATGGCTCAACATGCTGAAGCTGAAGGCTTCTTTCGGACAGAACGGTAACGACAACATCTCCGACTTCCTCTATACCGATACCTACAACATCAACAAGGGCGAAGGCAACGAGATAGGTCTTACCCTCAAGAACATCGGTAACGAAAACATTACCTGGGAGACGGTGACCAATGTCAATGCCGGTTTCGAGTTTGAGGTGCTCCACAGCCGTCTGCGCGGAGGTTTCGACTACTTCTACCGCAAGACTACCGACATGCTCTGTACCGTCAGGGTGCCGCTGTCGCAGGGCTATGCCGGCTATTCGTCCAACATCGGCGACATGGTGAACAAGGGCGTGGAGATAGAACTGGAGGGTGATCCTATCCTCACCAAGGATATCAAGTGGACCGTGGGTGCCAACCTTACAGCCTACAAGAACAAACTGGTAAAGCTGAACGAGGACAACCGCTACAACACGCTTGAGGGTGCACACCCCGGCTATACCAGTGGCAGCTACTACTATGGCGAGGGGCTTCCCCTTTATACCTGGCGCCTGAAGAAGTATGCCGGTGTCGACGTGAACGGTGAGTCCTTGTGGTACATACATGATGCCAACGGCAACCTTACCACCACCAACAACCCGAATGACATTACGTCGGATAACGATTACTTCAACTGCGGTACGGCACTGCCCGACTTCTATGGCGGTTTCAATACCAGTGTGTCGGCATATGGTTTCGACTTCAACATCTCCTTTGCCTACTCTGTGGGCGGCAAGGCTATGGACTGGAGCTACCAGTCGCTCATGACCGTTCCTACATCAGGATATACCGGACGTGCCCTGCACAAGGATCTGCTCGATGCATGGTCTACCACCAACACCACATCCGACATTCCACGCCTCCAGTACGGCGACGAGTATTCGGCTTCTACCTCCGACCGCTTCCTCACCAATGCCAGTTGGCTGTCGCTGCAGAACGTGTCCTTGGGCTATACCTTCCCCAAGCAGTGGATACGCCCCATTGGTCTCTCCAACCTCCGCATCTATGTGTCGGGTGAAAACCTCACCTATTGGAGCCACCGCAAGGGCTTCGACCCGCGTATCAGCTATGCCGGTTCGGTAAGCAGCGACGTGGCTTATGCTCCGGCACGTACCATTACAGCAGGTGTTTCCGTTCAATTCTAAAAACAGAAAGATGTCATGAATACGATAATAAAGAAAATATATATGCTCCCCTTGGCGGTGTCTGCCTTCCTGCTCAGTGGTTGTATGGACAATGTGGAGCCGACAAGTTATGCTACGAAGGATCAGATCAATTCCAACAGCAAATCGTTTGATATGCTTGTCAACGGTTTGAAGTCCAAGATGATGGAGCTTCGCACTTATGGTTCTGAAGCAGGCAGTGCTGCCGAGGCCACAGGCGACTGGGGTTATCCCTGCTTCATGCTGTGGCGTGACGTAACGCTCGACGGCATGCCTTCTACAGGTACGTCGTGGAACTACCAGTACACGCTTGAGGCTGCCACCAACCTCTCTTACTATACTAACTATCCGTATTACTATTATTATTCCTTTATCAGCAACACCAACAGTATCCTGAAGGGTATGGACGAGGATGCCGCCTCGGAGAGTGTCAAGCAGTCGCTTGCCCGAGTGCACACCTACCGTGCGCTTTGCTACATGCAGCTCTCCATGATGTTCGAGTTTTACAAGACGGGCATTGATGACCTCGATACCAACGCTAAGTCTGTATTGGGACTCACCGTGCCCATCTCTACTGAGAACACAACGGCAGATGAGAGCAAGAACAATCCGCGCGCACCGTTCTACAAGATGTACCGTTTCATCTTCAGGGACCTTTCCCTTGCCGAGGAGTATATAGGCAGGTATTCCCGTTCGGAAAAGAACGATATCAATGCCGATGTCATCAACGGCCTGCTGGCGCGTTTCTGGCTTAACCTTGGAACGCGCTTCGAACGCAATCCAGCCGACCTTGCAACGCAGTTGGAACATGAGAATGACGCAGACGGTTTCAAGGCGTTGGGCATCACTTCTGCCCTCGACTGCTACCGTAAGGCAGGCGAGTATGCCGAGAGGGTAATCAATGCTGGTTACACCCCCGTTACCGAACAGCAGTGGCACGATGCCACTACGGGCTTTAATACTGCCAACTCGGCATGGGTGTGGAGCATCAGGTACAGCTCTACCGAACAGGCGGCCTACTCATGGTGCTCCATTACCGGACTCTTTGCCTCCGAACCTACATGGGCCATGCCTGCCTACGGTAACGAGTACCGCTGCATCAGCAAGGCTCTGTACGACCAGATAGGCGACGGCGACTGGCGCAAGACGACATGGGTAGACCCGGAAGATGCCGGTGCCGTTGTCGCTCCTACAGTAAAGTACAATACGGTGCTCAAAGACTCTACTGCAGATACCAAAAAAGACAAGACGGCTTGGTGCCGCTTGCCGGCTTATGCCAACCTGAAGTTCCGTTCGGGAAGCGGCAATATGGAGTCGGAGGAAGTGGGACTGCTGGTAGACCTGCCCCTGATGCGTGTGGAGGAGATGTACTTCATACAGATAGAGGCTGCCCTGCACACCTCCGGACTGGCACAGGCCAAGATGTTGCTTGAGTCGTTCCTCAATACCTACCGTTATGCAGTAAACAAGGAGTATGTATCTACAGCCACTACTAACCGTGAGTTTATCTACGAAATGATAGGCCAGAAATACATAGAGTTCTGGGGGGAGGACGTGCTCTATGCCGACTACAAGCGTCTGGGACTGAAGGTAGACCGTACACAGGAAGACACCAACTATCTGAGCAGTTACAGAATGCACTCTAAGGAAGGTTATGTAGCACCTTGGATGAACTTCTACATTCCGTCTATAGAACGCGACTTCAATAAGGCGATTGTGATGAACCCCGACCCCGTTTCGTACATTGCAAGATACTGCAAGTAACCCATGATTGTTTCTACATATATAAATATGACTAAACATATGAAAAAATATATCTATCACATACTCATGCTGCTGGCCGCAACCTACGGTCTTGCTTCCTGCAACGACAAGGCCGACAGCGACTATACGCCCGGCACACCTGCCCCAGACTCGTGCATGCAGGTCTATTTTGATGCCTCCAACGAAAACGGTATCATCGTTGCAGCAGGACAGAAGACTGCAGAGGTCACAGTGTCGCGCGTCAGGGCTACCGAGGCCGCTGAGGTGCCCGTCATCTGCAAGTCGGCAGACGAGGGACTGGTTATTCCTTCCACCGTCAAGTTCGAGGCAGGCGAGAAGACAACCACGTTGGCTATCGGCTTGGCCGACATCGTACAGGACAAGGCATACAGCTTCACGCTTGCCTTCCCCGAAGAATATGTTGACCACTATACCAAGCTCGACGGGTCTGAGGTATACAGCAGTTATGTGTTGCAGGCTGAATGGAACACCTACGTACAGAACGATACGATAACATGGGAGGTAGATGGTGTACAGCATACGTGGTATACGCCCATAGAGCGCCTTGGTTCTACCAACCGCTACCGCATCCAGGACTTCGTAGGCTCAGGGCAGGACATGGTTTTCACCGTGGGCGACAATGCTACAGGCAACCAGGGCTACTATAAGATGACACCTTACAGCAACTACCTCGATGCAGCTGACGAAAGTGTAAGCTACTTTGTGTGGACTGATGCCGAGAAAGAGAGCCTTTCCTGGACTGTCGGCAGCAAGAAGGTTGTCGAATGGGGAGTTATGTACACCTATGGTACTACGTGGTATAGCTACATTTCGTTCGAAAAGGGCTATGGTATGTTCGGAACCTATTACACTACCTACGAAGACGGTTCCTATGATTATTACAACTATGTCAACCTGCATTTTGCTCCCGTTGGCGGATTGAAGTAGCGGAAGCCAAGTCGGAAATACAAACAAAAAAGACACAGACAATGAAAAAGATACATTACATTTTACTTCTCTTCGTCATGGCGTGCATGAGCCTTGCCTCGTGCAGCAGCGACGATGTGGTGAAGACTCCGCTTGACACTCCTGCCGTTGCGCAGGGCGAGACGCATGTCAGTTCGCTTGCCTTCAGTTGGCAGGCTGTGAGCGGTGCCACGCAGTATGCTTACGAACTGTATGCCCCCGACGGCAATGTCGTGGTGGGCGGTACTACTACCACCACGTCGGTAATTGCCACGGGCTTGACACCCAACACTACCTATACGCTCAAGGTGTGGGCCTATGCTGCCGTATCTGGCGACAAGACCACATCGCCCGTGGCAACGCTCACGGCTACCACCAACCCTACCTATACGCTCGACACGCCTGCTCCCGAGGCAAGCAGTGCCAACGGCGGCGTCACCATCACATGGCCGGCTGTGGAGCATGCCACGAGCTATGCCTACAGCTGCTTTAACGAGGAAGGAGAGGAAGTAGAAAGCGGTGAAACGTCCTACAACTCCATCACGCTTACCGGCCTTGCCATAGGCGAATATACGCTTGGCATCAAGTCGACAAGTACTGACGAGGCCTGGCTCGATTCTGAGATTTTCACGCTTACCTTCAAGCGCACCAAGGCAGAGCTGTGGCGTCATACGGGTACTTATACCAGTGCTGCTCTTGGCAAGAGCTTCACCGCCGACATCGTGTCTTACGATGACGGTAGCTATACCATAGAGGCTCCCTTCGGCGAAGAGGGCTACGAAATCAGCTTTACCGTAGATGCGGAAACAGGCATCTTGTCACCCGTAGACGCTTATGTCGATGCATACAACTATGCATACTTCTATCCTAGCAGCGAGTACTATACGGCTTCGCTCTTCTCTTACAACGGGGAGGCATACAGTAACTTCACGGGTGACAAGAATAACGGTGAAGTATGGTTTGCTACCTATCTTTACAAGAGAGACAAAACACTGGTAGGCGGCTGGGCATACGACGACTTCACATGGTCTACCGACGAGTTGAGCATCAGTGATATCTGCGGAACCTATGCCGCACACGTCACCTGCAACGATTACTTCGACTATACGGCGTGGGCAACCATCGACCGCACCGATGAGGTGACCATCAGCGACAATGGTGACGGCACGGTCAATATCTACAACTTCTATGACTGGGGGTATAATTTCACTGCCAAGGTAGACTGCGCAGCCCGTACGCTCACCATTGAGCCTGTAGCCAACTGGGGCTACTTTACCTTTGCCGATGCCTCAGACCAGACTGCACCTGTGGTGGGTACCGTCAATGCAGACAATACCATTACTTTCTCTGATTTCGGTGCATGGTGCTATAACTCCAGCTATATTTATACCGGTTCTAAATGTGTCATGACCAAGAAGACAGAATGAAACGCATACTGATAGTCTTTCTGGGTCTGCTCCTTGCGACAACCATCCCCTTCGCCCAAACGGCGAAGGGGACGGATGCCCGGGGAGCAGACTCTTTTTCTGCATCTCCCATTCCCGAGGGATGCCGCCCGGAGGTGCCGCCACTCCTTCCCACCACATGGGACCAGGGCGCACCTTACTACGACCAGACACCTACCGACTCTGCCGGCACCCATTGCCGCACAGGGTGCGTGGCTACCTCCCTGGCACAGATTATGAACTATTACCGCTATCCCGAACAGCTTGCCGACGGTACACGCATCGACTGGCAGCACATGCTGCCGGTCTATAAGGAGGGAAACTATTCCTTGCAGGAGGGCGAGGCCGTGGCGCAACTCATGGCGCGGTGCGGCAAAGCGGTGAAGATGAACTACGGAGTGGGCGTAAGCCTTACTTATCCCAAGGAGACTGCCGACGGCGTGGCAAGGGAGTTCGGATACATCATCAGGGACTATGGCTATAAGGACTATCCCAAGAACCCCAACTATGACGACCGCAAGTGGAAGGAGGTGGTGTACCGCGAACTGAGTGCCGGACACCCTGTGCTCTATGGCGGCACATCCTACAAGCACGGCGAGAACAACTATTACTCCCATTCTTTTGTCCTCGACGGCTACGACCGCCAGGGACGTGTACATGCCAACTACGGTTTCTCGGGACAGGGCGACGGCTTTTTCGACATCGACCGCCTGCCTATGAAGTATGGCGATGTGGACGAGGAGTTTGACACTTACCAGACGCTCGTCGTCATCCACCGCCCGCAAGACGGCCCCATCGACTACGACCTGAAACGTTTGGAATAAAAAGACAAGAGGGTGTGCCATAAGGTTAATGTGGCACACCCTCTTGTCGTAAAACCTGTATCATCCTACTGTAAAACCTGTATCACCCTACTGCCAAACCTGTATCACCCTACTACCAACCCCATATCGTTCTACTGCCAAACCCATCTCAGCCTATTATCAAACACTAAATACAAGCTATATTTAGCTAAATATAAGCTATATTTAGCTGAATACAACTTATATTTAGCTAAATATAACTTAGGCGAAGTGCTATGCAGTTAATTGAAAAAGGTTTTGTGTCGGGATGATATGCGTTTGGTGATAGGGATGTAAACGTTTTGCATGTTAGAGGGTAAGGGAAGGGATTTGTGGGCCGACCTGTGGTAACTGTTCTGCGATAGTCCGATCATACCATTTGTGCCCCGTAGGGGCAGCTGCATAAAGCTCAGGCAAAGAGTATTATCCAATACAATGGAGTTATATAATGCAGTTGCCCTTTCAGGGCGCAAGTATCGCTGAATAGTTACGACCTGTGTGCCAATCTTTAAATTATCTTAAAGTATTCGCAAAAATAGCGAATATATTAAGGTAAGACGTTACCTTTGCAATAATAGTAATATTGCATGGAAATAAAGTTTGAAGAGGATTATCTCCGAGAATTGTATTACGAAGGAAAAGCGCATAACAAAAAATATCGCTTTCAACCTCAAATAGTCAAAAAGTATATCCGGGTGATAGACCTTATGGAATCGCTCAGTTGTACGGAGGACTTCTATCGCTATAAAGCCTTGCACTATGAAGCACTTGTTGGCGATAAGAAAGACCGTGAATCAGTAAAAGTCAATGACCAATATCGAATCGAGTTTCGTTCAGAAATCGTCAACGGCGAAAAGAATATTACAATCTGCAATATCTTGGAATTATCAAACCATTATAAATAAAGTAGTGTTATGTCAAGCTTAGGTTTTGGTCTTTACCCGACTCACCCCGGTGAAGTGCTCAAGGATGAACTGGAAGAGCGTGGTATCTCCCAACGCAAGTTCGCAGAAAGCATAGGGATGGGATATTCTGTGCTTAATGAGATATTAAATGGTAGGCGCCCCGTAACGACAACATCCGCCCTCATATTTGAAGCAGCATTGGACATACCTGCAGACTCGCTCCTGAAAATGCAGATGAAGTACAACATGCATACAGCAAGGAAAGACAACGCTCTGCTCGATAAGCTAAAGCATATCCGGCGAGTTGCAGCCGCTTTGTAGGTATATAGATGCGGTAACTGAATTGCAAAAAACAACCTGTAAGGTGGATGCGCTGGTGTGTCCTACCGTACAGGTTGTATTTTTTTACTTGTGTGCCACAACCTCTATCTCTACGAGGGCACCCTTGGGCAGTTGCTTGACGGCAACGGCGGAACGGGCGGGGTAGGGCTGGCTGAAGAACTCGGCATATACCTCGTTCATGGCAGCGAAGTCGTCCATGTTGGCAAGGAACACGGTGGTCTTGACGACATGGCTCAGGTCGGTGCCGGCAGCCTTCAGAATGCTCTGCACGTTGGTAAGGCTCTGGCGGGTCTGCTCCTTGATACCGCCCTCAGGGAAACTGCCTGTGGCTGGGTCTACGGGAAGCTGCCCCGATGCATAGATGAAACCGTCTACTTCGATAGCCTGGCTATACGGTCCGATAGCGGCAGGCGCATTGTCTGTGTGGATTGCGTTCATAGTCTGTTATATTACTTTTTTACCGTTTAAACGTCTTTATAAAAGTGTTCCAATGCGGCAGCCACACCGTCTTCCTCGTTGGTGAGGGTAATGTAGTCGGCAGCCTCCTTCAGTTCGGGTACGGCATTGGCCATGGCTACGCCCATGCCTGCCAGTTGTATCATAGACAGGTCGTTGTATCCGTCGCCGAAGGCTATGAGGTCATCGGGGGTCAGGCCGAGCAGTTCGAGCAGTACGCCCAGTGTCTTGGCCTTGTCTATGCCCTTGGGCACCAGTTCGAGGTCGAAGGGTGCCGAGCGGAAGATGTCCATCTTGTCCCCAAGCATCCCCTTCAGGTCGGCCTCTGCCTTTGCCATGTCTTCTTCGTGCCCCGTCATGAGCAGCTTGCAGGGGTTGGCGACAAGGGCATCCAGAAGGTTGTCCACACCGTCTATCTCCATCTTGTTGACACGTCTCTCCTCCCAAACATATTCGTCGTCGGGCATCTCGGTGATGATCCTTCCGTCTTTATAACCCAAAAGGGCATAACCCTTCTCCTTGGCATAGCGGTAGATGACGGGTATCACCTCTTCGGGCAGTTTCTTCTTGAAGATAGACTGGTGGGTAGTGGTGTCTATAATCTTTCCACCGTTGTAGGAGAGGATGTATCCGCCGCGCGTGCTCATCTCCAGACTGTCGGACACCGACTTGATGCCGAAGCTTGGGCGACCGGAGGCTATGACGATGACGGCGCCATCCTCTTGTGCCTTGAAGAGGGCGTTGAGGGTGCGGGGGGTAATCTCCTTCTCGTTGTTGGTCAGCGTGCCGTCCAGGTCGAGGGCTATGACGCGGTAAGGCAGCTTGCCCTGCTTGGGTGTATTGTTCTTGTTGTCCATGAGTCTCTTAATTTGCTGCAAAGGTACGACTATTATGCAAGACGCCACCCTTATTAACCTCTCTTAACGCACGTTTCTGCCTCTTTCTTCTTAAAAGTGTTAACTTTGCACTCATTAACCTAAACCACCAAAACCTATGAATAGAATGATTTCAGCAGCAGTGTTATTTATGGCGACTGCGGTACAGACCGTATCCGTATCCGCCCGTAACCCTTTGTCCAACGGTTATCCTTATGCGCAGGTACCGTTCACCAGTGTGAAGATAACAGCCGGCACCTTCTGGGGCGACCGGCTCAAGGCGGCGCGTGAGGTGACCGTACCCCTGGCCTTCAGCAAGTGTGAGAGTGAGCACAGGTACAAGAACTTTGAGATGGCGGCCTACACCCTGCAGCATCCCGGTCATAAGGGTCTTGACACCCCGGAGTGGGACGTGAGCAGGTTTATGGGCTTCCCCTTCGACGATACCGACGTGTACAAGACCATTGAGGGCGCCAGTTACATACTGCAGACCTATCCCGACAAGAAGATGGTGGCATATATAGACAGTGTGCTCGACGTAGTGGGAGCGGCGCAGGAGCCTGACGGATACCTCTATACCGCCCGCACCATCAACCCCCGCCATCCGCAAGGCTGGTCGGGCGACACGCGGTGGAGCAAGGTGGAGGTACTGAGCCACGAACTCTACAACCTCGGTCACATGGTGGATGCCGCCTGTGCCCATTACCAGGCCACGGGCAGCACAAAGTTTCTCGACATAGCCCGCCGCTATGCCGACTGCGTCATCAAGGAGGTAGGCCCCCATGCTGGACAGCACCGTGTTGTGCCGGGACACCAGATAGCCGAGATGGCACTGGCGCGTCTCTACACCCTGACTGGCGAGAAGAAATACCTTGACGAGGCCAAGTACTTCCTCGACACACGCGGCACCACCTCCATACACGACCTCTATACGCAGAGCGACAAGCCCATACTGCAGCAGACGGAGGCGTGGGGACATGCCGTTCGTGCCGGCTACATGTATGCCGGTATTGCCGATGTAGCAGCCTTGACGCAGGATTCTGATTATATCAACACCATCGACCGCCTGTGGAACAACATTGTTTCCAAGAAGTATTACTTGACTGGCGGCGTGGGCGCCCGTCATGCTGGCGAGGCTTTCGGAGCCGACTATGAATTGCCCAACATGACGGCTTACAACGAGACTTGCGCTGCCATCGCCCAGGTGTATCTCAACGAGCGCATGTTTCTGTTGCACGGTGAGAGCAAGTACATAGACTGTCTGGAGCGTACCTTATATAATGGTGTTATCTCGGGCATGAGCATGGATGGCGGCCGTTTCTTCTATCCCAACCCCTTGTCGAGCAACGGCAAGTATAAGTTTAATGCCGATGGCAACACCACTCGCCAGCCTTGGTTCGGCTGTGCATGCTGCCCCAGTAACCTGAGCCGTTTCATCCCTTCCGTACCGGGCTATCTCTATGGTGTGAAGGACAACAATATCTATGTCAACCTCTTTGCCGGCAACACCTCCACCATCCAGGTGCAGGGCAAGGAGGTAGTGCTGGAGGAGACAACGGAGTATCCGTGGAACGGTGACATCAAGATAGTGGTAAAGAAGAATGGCGTGAAGAATGCCAACCTCTTGGTGCGCATCCCCGGATGGGTACGCAACCGGGTGGTGCCCAGCGACCTCTACCGCTATAGCGACACGGCAACGCCAGCCTACAGCGTTACCGTAAACGGACGGACCGTAGAGGCTGACCTCGATGCCAACAAGGGCTATCTGCCTGTACTGGGTATAAAGAAAGGTGATGTGGTACGCATACACTTCGAGATGCCCGTACGTACCGTTGTGGCTAATGACCGCGTGGCGGACGACAGGGGTAGGGTAGCCGTGGAACGAGGCCCTCTGGTATACTGTGCGGAAGCGGCCGACAACAATGGTGCTTCAGTGCTGCATGCGCTAATGAATGCCCGTCCCTCCTTTACGGAGGTGGATGGCTATACCATTGCCAATACCGAGACACAGGGTGCGCCCGCCTTTACGGTAAAGGCTCTCCGGACACAGGCACAGCTACTTGGCGAGAATGCCGACGGCACCGTGTCTGTCTCTCCGCTGTCGCTTACGCTCATACCTTATTATGCCTGGAACCACCGCGGTGCCAACGAGATGAATGTGTGGATAATGCAGGGCCTCAAGGCCATGGGCCGATAGAACTCTTTACTTCTTCTCGCCGTCAGGGAATGCAGGCATAAGACCTCTCTGAATGGCAATGGTGGCGGCATGCACGTTGTTGCGTGCCCCGAGGCGGCGGAGTATCTGCTTGCAGTGATACTCTATGGTATTCTCGCTGACGAAGAGCCGTTCTGCTACTTGGCGCGACGAAAAGCCTTCGCTGAGCAGGGAGAGAACCTCCGCCTCTCGTGCCGTGAGCACAGACGTGGTCTTTTCTGCGAGCGTTGTGTAGCGTCGGCTGTAATAGGGAAGTCTTGCTTGGGCAGACTCCACAGCAGTGATAATCTCATGCGGGTCATCGCCCTTGAGCACTACGGCACTGACACAGGCTTCTTGAAGCTGGGCTACAGTCCATGGTTCTTCGTGCATGGTGTATACCACGACGCGAGGTGGAAAGGGACGTTGCGCAAGAGCTTCTATCAACTGGAATCCGTCGATGCCAGGTATTTCAAGGTCTACGATAACAATGTCCATCCGCAGAGTCTTTACTGTGCGCATTGCTTCGCTGCCGTCTGCAGCCTCAAAATAGCGGTAAGCCGGGGAACTTGCCGCCAACAGGGTCTTTATCCCCTCGCGCACGACGGGATGATCGTCTACGATGAGAATGTTTATGCTTTTCTGTTCTTTCATTACATATCCGTCAATGGTGGTTTTTCTTAACCCGCCTATAATGTCACTTCGACGCGGTAAACACCGTCGGCAGTGACGGCAGTCTTGATGTCGCCCTTTATGCTGCGCACACGTTCCGCCGTAGTGCGCACACCGATGCCGTTGCCTTCCGCTTTTTGCATGTCTGCCCCGTCGTTCTCCACGGTAAGCTTTATCTTTCCGTCCTCCTCGCTGACAGTTACCCGCAGATGGCGAACGGACGAATGGCGCGCCACGTTGCCCAACAGTTCCTGCAGTATGCGGTATAGCTCAAAGGCTCTGCGCCTGTCGAGGTGGTGCAGGGCTTTTTCTGCAGGGCACTCCAGGATGGTCTCGCAGTGGGGTAGGGGGAAGTTTTCCACATAGTCGGTGATGATGGTAAGCAGGTCACACCTGTCGAAACTCGGTGGCATAAGTTCGTGGGAAATCCTACGCACGTTCTGTGTGATGGCAGTAAGTCTGTTGGTGCACGATGCATTGCCTGCAGCCATGAGCATTTGTATGCCTAGCAGGTCGTTGCACACACCGTCGTGCAGTTCCTTTGCCAGCCGCAGCCGCTCGCTCTCCAGTCCTTCTATGTAGCTGCGCCTCAGTTCCAGTTCTTGCCTTTGCCGTGCCAATCGGCGGCGGTAGAGAACAGCAGCTATGATGGCGGAGAGCACCACCACGAGCAGTGCCAGCGACCACACGAGGGTCATAAGTTTCATTCTCTGTTCGGCTTTTTCCGACCGCAGACGTTCTATCTGCAACTCCTTCTCCTGTGTTTTGTAGCGAACGCTGAACTCCGACATTTGCCTGCTCACGTCGTTGTTCTTCAGGGAGTCTGCCTCGGTGTATGCCGTGCTCAAGAGTCTGTACGCTTCGCCAGTTCTGTTCAGGCGCAGCAGACAGTCGGCCATTGACGAGAGGATGCGTGTATGGGGTATTCCCCTGTTCTTTTGCGACAGGCTGTCAATGCGCTGCCACAGTTGGAGTTCCTCCTTCCATTGTTTTTGTGCGTGCAGCAGTTGGGCGCGTGTCTCAAAGATGCCTATTGCCCCGTTGCTTTCTGGTGGTACCTGGGCGAGAACCGGTTCGATAACCTGCAAATAGTGACGCGCAGTGGCGTACTCCCCCGATTTCACCATGGCGCTGAGCATAGGCGAAGCAGTCTTTAGTATAAGCAGTGTATTGCCGAGATGCATGATACGGTCGAATTCGCGGCTTATCACGCTGGCAGCCATACCGTATTTCTTTTGTCGCAGCAAAGCGGCAGACTTGGTGGCAAGCGAGGAGTAAAGCTCCACGGAGTCGCCTGCCTCCCGTGCACATTTCGCAGCTATGTCAGCATAGCCTACGCCTTCGCTGTAGCGGTCGGTCTCCACATAGACTACAGCGATGTTGTTGTAGAGGTTTGCCACATAGTCCTTCGCCTCCACGCGCTTTGCCACTTCTATGCCCTTGCGGTATGCCCACAGTGCCGAGTCTGGCATTCCGATGCGGCGATAGATGATGCCGCAGGAAGAGTATTGGTTGATGAGAATCTCGTCATTCCTCAGCCGCTCTCCCTCATTTATGGCTTTCCGGCACACGGGCAGAGCGTCCTGCATACGTCCGAGCGTGAGTAGCGTATTGGCCTTTTCTGCCGTCGCCATAGCGCGGAGCGTGTCATTGGCTTGGGGGGCGCCTATCACGCTGTCGAGCAAAGGCAGGGCTTTGTCGACATGGGACATGGCTATGAAACTGGAGGCACTGTCGAGCAGTTCCTCGCTATGGGATGCGGAGGCTGTGGTAGCCGTGTTTTTCTTGCACGATGCAGGCAGAAGCAGAATCGTTGCGGCGGAAATAAGCAGCAGTAGGTTTCTCATGTCGTATATAGTTTGATACACAATAAACAACGCATCATGTCGCTGTTTATTGTGTATCAAGGTAATATAATGAAGTGAAGCACTTAAATTCCGTAGATGATGCTACACTCAAATTCTGTTCCGGTGTCGGCCACGCTTCTCTTCATCTTTACGGGCCATCCGGTGGTGCCGTCCGTCTCGTAAGTATAGTTATAGATTCGGCTGTTGCCGTTTGTCGCTTCGGCGCCGTCGGTCAGGCTGCTGGCGAGATTGGCGGAGCGAGTGCCCACGTATCCGAGCATAGCAAACACCTTGTACGGATCGCCGGCAGCGAAGTCCCATCCTTCTGAGTCGAGCGCAAGCAACCAGTTCAGGTCAAGGTTGGCGCAGTTCTTCACATTGCCGTAAGTGGCTTTGTCTATGAGCTGCGTACTGCCCGTATATCCCCATACTACCTGAGTGGGGTTGCCGTTGGTCCAAGTAATCAGTTCATCGTCGGCATCTTCACCGTCTTCTATGCGGTTTGATTTCACGAGACGGCCGTCGTTGTCGTAGGCAAGCGTGTATGTGGAAACATATTTCTTAAAACTGCCGGCATCCTTCTCGTCGTAGTCAATGTAAGTGCCACTCACTGCTCTGCCGTTCTCCAATACGATACTCCCCGACGGCTTCACTTTCTGCTCCACTCCGTCTATGGTGGTCGTTATTTCATACGACACCGTTCCTGCAGCGTAGGTTATGTCGCAGGTAGTGACGTGTGTTTCCGTCTCCTTCGGGCCGGTATAGCCGTAAATATAGTCCACTTGGTCCACTTCGGTCTGCACTATTTTCACAAGACGGTTGCTGCTGTCATAGGAGAATTCGTAAGTCTCCTCACCGTCGTCATCCGTACTATAACCGCTTTTGTACCAGTTGTGCTTTATGATTTTCACTATCCTGCAAGTAGTCGGGTCTATGTTTTCGTCTGGGTCAACTGGGTCAGCCCCGTCTTTCGATGTGGCCTTCTGCTCTATGGTGATGGTTACTATTTCGTCGCCCGTGTCGATGGTAATGACTGCTTTGCGGTCTTTCCCCGTGGTGTTGGGCTTAAGCGTAAGACTGATGGAGCATTCGCCCACACCGCCGCTGTATGCACTGAGTGTGAGCCAGTCGGATCCGCTATCCGCAGTCTGATAGCTTACTGACGCTTTCCATGAGTTGGAAGCGTCAAAGCGGATAGCTTCCGCAGCGCTGTTGTCATCGGCGTAGACGGTAATCTCGCGGGATGTCTTCATCTTGATTTCGCCGTCGTCTTTAGAACAAGAGGTGATAAGAAACACGGAAAGGAGCGCGACAATCAATTGTGCGCAGAGGGAAGTTGTTTTTGCCATAAACCTTTTTTGGCACAAAATTAGAGATAAAGCATGTATATATAGGTAGGAAAAAACGGAAAAAGCCGATAGGGAAGGAAAAACTACGGAAAACAGTAGGGTGTATCCACTTCTTGGTGTGGCGAAAGCCGGGAAGTAGTGCACTTGGAAGCAATAGGAGGTACAGCGCCCCCGCTGTACCAAACAGAGAGAAAACATCAAGCGTTGGGGTGGTACGGCGAGGGCGCCGTACCTCCTACAAGACAACCTCCGGAAGGACATCGCATCCACCGTACCCACAAGCAGGAAATTATCTTTCCAAGGCAACCATACAGGTCGAAGTAATGCAGAAATCAAAACTCCCCCAGCCTTCGGAATTCCGAAAGTTGGGGGCGGTAACCTTCAATGGGATTTGTTAGTCTGTGTATCCATGGTGCGGATGCAAAGGTACGTCTTTTCTATAGGTTGTGCAAGCGGGTGTTACGTCCTTTTGTGTCTGAATATGCATATTTGGGGTATGAACGGCGAAATATCATGCTTGAATGGAATCACAAAAGGAGGCTTGAAGGTGCTGTTGGGGGCAAAGAAGAGGGAATGTATTTGGAAATGTCGCAAAAAAAGCGTAACTTCGCAGACGTAACAAGGTGAAACCTAAGACGTATGAAAAAACACACCGTATACACTGCTACCATATATATACTGCTGCTGCCCCTGCTGTTCATGGCTGTGGCGTGCGGAAGAAAGGCGTGTGGTGCCATGCCCGAGTCACAGCGGCTGTTGCTGGCCCGCCTAGAAGACTCCATAGGAGGCAGGTCGCCCCATGCTCGCAGTATGATAGAGCGTGCCGTGGCTGAGGCTCCCGACAGCATGAGCCGTTATGAGTGCAGTGTGCGCATGGGCCGTCTGTTCTGCATCTCCGCCACGCCCGACTCCATGATGCCTTATGTCCGCAAGGCCATAGTCTTTGCACACCGGCAACCAGCCTCGTCCAGACGCAATGTGCTTCTGGCCTATGCCTACAACTGTCTCGGCGTACACTACCACAACTTCCACCAGTCGCCTGATACCGTGATAAGATATTACCGCATGGCCGACTCGCTGCTCGCTGCCTCCGACATGCAGGAGCAGCGCCCCTTGGTATGTGCCAACCTGGGCGATGCCTACATCTTCGGCAGCCGACTGGTAGAGGCGGCAGGATGGTACAGGCGTGCCCTCTTCCTGGCGGACTCGCTCCATCTGCCCGAGAGCGACAATGCCACGCTCTACATGGGACTTGCCACCATCTACCAGCAGCTCAATGACTTCCGTTCCTCCCTCCAGTATTTCCAGTTGGCAGAACGCCATTTCGATACCATGTCCGTACCGATGAAGGCGTACTTCCTCAACAACTTCGGCAACTACTATTACTATACGCACGACTACCGGGCAGCACTCGGCAAGTTTCTTGTCCTGCAGAGTCTCCTCGAGGAGAAAGGCATGGACCGCAACTTCGATATGTACCTCTGCCGGTTGAACATGGCCGACCTGTATCTCAACCTCGACTCGCTCAGTCTCTCGGCACGCTGTCTCGAAGAGGTGGAACCCTTCATGCGGCGTAACGGTGACATGGCGTGCGTCTACTACTGCAATACCATACGCATAGGACTTGCCGTAAAACAGGGCGACATGGCACGGGTAAGGCACATAGTCGAAGGCGAACCGGCATCATACAGCCAGGCTGTGCCCTTCAATATGCGCCAGGTGCGCAATGCTTACCTGCAGCGTTACTACGAGGCTGTGGGCGACTACCGCCAGGCACTCTATACCCTCCGAAAAGATATGGCGGAGAACGACTCGCTGGAGCACAACCGCACCAACATGCGTGCCTCGGAAATCATGGAACGTTTTGCGCAGGATACCCTCAAGCTGCACCACAGCCTCGATATCGAACAGAAGAACGCCGACATACAGCATGCCCACGCCATGACAATGGCAGCTGTCGCCCTGGTGCTCGCCGTGGCCCTGGTGTTTGCCCTGTACTGGGTGAGGGTGCGCCGCCGCAACATGCAGACGCGCATGCGCATCATGCAGTTGCGCCTGAGCAGTGCGCGTAACCGCATCTCGCCCCATTTCGTCTTCAACGTGCTCAACAACAAACTCGTCAATGCCGACAGCAAGGAAGCCAACGAACTGCTGGAGCTTGCCAAACTCATCAGGGCCAACCTCGATATGTCGTGCAAGGAGACCGTGACGCTCGCCGAAGAACTCGACTTCGTGCGCCGTTATGTGGAGGTGGAACGCCATCTTGTTGACGGAGAACTCGATTTCAGGATAGACGTGGCAGAGGGTGTGGACTGTCAGAGGGTGATAGTACCCTCCATGTTTGTGCAGATACTTGTGGAGAATGCCTTCGTGCACGCACTGCGTGGATGGGACGGACCGAAACGCCTGTCCATAAAGGTGGAACACAGGGACAGGGGAACCCTCGTTGCCGTTAATGACAACGGGCCGGGCTTCGATATACGCAGTGTGGGACAAAACAAACGCACTGGTCTGAATATCATCACACAGACGATCTCCGCCGTCAACGAGCGCAGCAAGGACAAGATGCAGTTCCACATGCGCAACATCACCGGTGCCGACGGCAAGAATACTGGATGCGAGGCAAGTATCTGGCTGCCAAATTATTTTTTTTATCATCATTTAGCCAATGACAATAATAATAATAGATGACAACAAAGAGGCGGCACGCGACCTTGCCGACCGCCTCGCCGCATACGGACAGGTAGAACTGGCCGGTGTGGCATACAACGGGTTTGACGGGTTGACACTCGTCAGTAAGGTACAGCCCGATGTCGTTTTTCTCGATGTACAGCTGCCTGATATCTCCGGGCTCGACTTCCTTGACCGTATGGATGTCTTCACCCACAGCAACAGCAGGGTGGTAATGTACACGGCCTACGATGAGTTTGTGCTGCCCGCATTCCGCAAGAAAGCCTTTGACGTGTTGCTCAAACCCGTCGTGCCCGAAGAGATGGAGACGGTGATGGGCCGTCTGTTGGAAGAAACCCGGGAACAGTCGTCTGAGAAGATGGCAGCAGCTGTGCAGAAAGACGGTGACAAGTTTCTGCTCTATACCAACACCGTCGACTTCCGCCTCGTAAACAAACGCGATGTGTGCCTCTTCCAGTACAACCACGACCAGAGGTGCTGGGAGGCTGTCGTGGCTGGCAGCAAGCAACCTGTGCGCCTGAAACGGATGCTCAAGAGCGATGCCCTGCTGGCATTCGACCGCCAGTTTGTGCAGGTAAGCCAGCGTTTCATCATCAACATGGATTACCTCATAGAGGTGGTGGACAACGTGTGCCATTTCTATCCGCCCTTCGACACGATAGACTATGTTAAGGTGGGACGCTTCTTCAGGCGCAAGCTCATAGACCGTTTCAGTAGCTTGTAGTACTGAAGAGCCTGCCGTTATGACATTTTTACAGCCATCATGCCAAAAAGTTGACGCAATGCTGCCCAGTTGCCGATAAAATTGTTAACTTTGCAACCGCAAACTTTAACAACCAATAAAAGAATAATGTCTAACTTGAGATTTGAGGTCGTGGCTGAGGCCTTCAGGAAACGACCCGTGGACGTGCCGACACCCAAGGTGCGCCCCTCGGAGTATTTTGCCAAGAATGTGTTCAACCGCCAGAAGATGTACAAGTATCTTCCGTCGGACGTGTATGAAAAACTGGTGGACGTGATAGACAACGGTGCCCGTCTGGACCGCTCCATTGCCGATGCAGTGGCTGCAGGCATGAAGCTCTGGGCCGAGGAGAACGGCGTTACCCACTACACCCACTGGTTTCAGCCCCTTACGGAGGGCACTGCCGAGAAGCATGATGCCTTCGTGGAGCACGACGGCAAGGGCGGCATGATAGAGGAATTCTCGGGCAAGCTCCTCGTGCAGCAGGAACCGGATGCCAGTTCGTTCCCCAACGGCGGCATACGCAACACCTTTGAGGCGCGTGGCTACTCGGCTTGGGACCCCACATCGCCCGTATTCATCATCGACGACACACTCTGTATCCCTACCATCTTTATCTCTTATACTGGCGAGGCCCTCGACTACAAGGCTCCGCTGCTCCGCTCACTGCACACACTGAGCGAGGCTGCCACCGAGGTGTGCCGCTACTTCTATCCGCAGGTGAAGAAGGTGCAGACCAACCTGGGCTGGGAACAGGAGTACTTCCTCGTGGACGAGAGCCTCTATTCGGCACGTCCCGACCTGATGCTCACGGGCCGTACGCTCATGGGGCACGACTCTGCCAAGAACCAGCAGATGGACGACCATTACTTCGGTACTATCCCCGAACGTGTACAGGCCTTTATGAAAGACCTGGAGATACAGGCCCTCGAACTGGGCATCCCCTGCAAGACACGCCACAACGAGGTGGCACCCAACCAGTTTGAGCTGGCTCCCATCTATGAGGAGTGCAACCTCGCCGTAGACCATAACATGTTGCTCATGAGCCTCATGAAGCGTGTCGCACACAAGCACGGCTTCCGTGTGCTGCTCCACGAAAAACCCTTTGCCGGCATCAACGGTTCGGGCAAGCACAACAACTGGAGCCTTACTACCGACTCGGGCATCCTGCTCCATGCTGCCGGCAAGTCGCCCATGGAGAATCTCCGTTTTGTGGTGTTCATCGTAGAGACGCTCATGGGTGTATGGCGTCACAACGGACTGTTGAAGGCGAGCATCATGAGTGCTACCAATGCCCACCGACTCGGGGCCAACGAGGCACCCCCCGCCATCATCTCTTCCTTCCTCGGCAAACAACTTACCGACCTGCTCGACCATATAGAGAAGGCCGACAAGGAACAGCTCTTCGACGTGGCAGGGAAGAAGGGACTTGAGATGGATATTCCCGAGATTCCTACCCTCATGATAGACAATACCGACCGCAACCGCACGTCGCCTTTCGCCTTTACGGGCAACCGTTTCGAGTTCCGTGCCGTGGGTAGCGAGGCCAACTGCGCCTCTGCCCTCATCGTGCTCAATGCCGCAGTGGCTGAGGCGCTGCAGGATTTCAAGGCACGTGTCGACAGACTGATAGAGAAGGGAGAGGACCAGACATCGGCTATTATAGATGTAGTACGCGAGGATATCAAGACCTGCAAGCCCATCCGCTTTGACGGCAACGGATACTCGGACGAGTGGAAGGAAGAGGCGATGAAGCGCGGACTCGACTGCGAGTCGTCATGCCCCGTCGTCTTCGACCGTTACCTCGACCAGGAGAGTATCGACATGTTCGCCCGTACCAATGTCATGTCGGAGAGTGAGTTGAAGGCCCGCAACGAGGTGAAGTGGGAAACCTACACCAAGAAGATACAGATAGAGGCGCGTGTCATGGGCGACCTGACGCTCAACCACATCATCCCTGTCGCCACCCACTACCAGAGCCGTTTGGCCAAGAACGTAGAGGGCATGGTGAATATCTTTGGTGGCGAGGAAGGCAAGCAGCTTACAGCCCGCAACGTGAAGATTATCCGCGAGATAGCCGAGCGCACCGAGACCATCGAGCGCGGTGTGGAACAGCTTGTCAATGCCCGCAAGGTGGCTAACAGGATAGAGAGCGAGCGCGAGAAGGCTGTGGCTTACCACGACACCGTGGCCCCGCTGATGGAGGAGATACGCTACCAGATAGACAAGCTCGAACTCCTCGTGGCCGACGAGCTGTGGACACTGCCCAAGTACCGTGAACTGCTCTTCATCCGATAGGGCTATAAGAACCTTAAGTTAGCAGACTTGATTTTTTTCAATACAAGCCTGCCAACTTAAGGTTCTTATAGAATTCGAAACTAAAGCTAACTATATACACCAATGAAGAAAAAGCTTTTCCCTGTCATTCTGTTGCTTGTATGTTGGATATTTAACATGCTCGAATGTTTGTTTTCTTCCACGCGAGATTTTTGTTTAAGTAACATTGTGACTATTAAAAGTTTTGTATTTGCGCTTATAATATCAATCATATTTTCTTTTGTAAATCATGAAGAGGTCGGTAAACGCCAATGATTAGTGTTTACCTCCTGCTTGAGTTGCCTTTCTTACCGTTATATTCAACAATACCGAAGAAAAACGCAATATTTTTACTTTCGTATGATTACAACAAGGGGATACCAGCGTCTTATAAGTACCGATAACTAAAATTGCCTTTATCATCCATAGCTTGTAAACCGTGGTTGCGCCCCCGTGAGGGAGGCTATATATATCTATATATAATTAAGGTGTACGTATTGGCGGCTTAAAAACTAAACAACATATTGTAAAACCTAAAAGTTTCTATTATGAGGAAAACTTTAATGTCTGAATGCTTGGCAGGAACGGCTTCTAAGGTCTTGTTGGCTTCAGCGGTGCTGATGGCACCGGCCCATCTGCTGGCAGCAGGCGAGGCGGGCAATGCTTACCCCCCCGTATTAGCAGCACAGCAGTCTAATACCATCAAAGGCAACATTGTAGACGAGACGGGCGAACCCCTTATCGGTGTCACCGTCAAGAAGAAGGGAGGTACAGTGCTTGCCATTACCGACCTTGACGGCAACTTCTCCGCCAACGTTCCCTCCGGCACCCAACTCGAGATAAGCTACACCGGCTACAAGACTGTAACCGTAGGTGCGCGCAATGGCCTCCAGGTAAAGATGGAGCCGGATGCCATCGGCCTTGACGAAATGGTGGTGATAGGCTACGGTACGCAGAAAAAGCGCGACTTGACAGGAGCCATCACGACAGTAAAGAGCGAGGATATCACGCTGACGCCTGGTCCCAACCCTGTAGAGTCTTTGCAGGGAAAGGTGGCTGGTCTTGACATTACCAAGTCATCGGGTGCAGCAGGAGGAGGTTCTTCGATGCTGCTGCGCGGTACACGTTCCATTGCTGCATCAAAGGCAGCCAAGGATGCAGGTTTCTCTCTTAACGGTGTAGAGGGAAACGACGAGCCGCTGGTACTTGTAGACGGACTTCCCGGTTCGCTCACGACGCTCAACGCCAATGATATTGAGAGCATAGAGGTGTTGAAGGATGCCGCCTCTACTGCTGTCTATGGTGCTTCAGGTGCCAATGGCGTAGTCATCGTTACCACCAAGAGCGGCAAAGAAGGCAAGTTGGCTGTTAACTTCAATGCTTATATAGGAGTCAACGGTTGGTCGACAACCCCCAAGATGCACTCCGCCTCACAGCTTTTCGATCTCCGCAAGAGTGCCCTTAAGAATGACGGCCTGTATACTACCGATGAGGATGTCTATGACCAGAACATATATGCAGCCTACCAGAAAGGCCAGACAGCCAACTGGGCGGACGAACTGCTGAAGACCGGTATTACCCAAAACTATTCCGTATCTTTCTCTGGTGGAACAGAAAAGACAAAGGCATACATGTCCCTCAATTTCAACAACGAGAACGGACAGTATTCCAACGACAACTACAAGTTGTATTCCAGCAACTTGAAGGTAGACCATACCGTAAAGAAATGGTTGAGCGTGGGTGTCAACTTCCAGGGCAGTTATGCCTACAAGAACTCGGCACAGGCCAAACTTGAGAATGCACTCATTCAGTTGCCCTTCGGTTCGGCTTACGACGAAGACGGCAACGTGAATGTCCGTCCTGTAGCTGGAGATGACAAGACAGCCAGTCTCTTGACTAACAACCACGGCAACTACCGCAACAACAACCAGACCACACGTGTCAATCTGAATCCTTACTTGAGGATTAACCCGTTGAAGGGACTTACCTTCGAGAGCCGTCTGAGTCTTGCCCTTACCAACAGCAAGACCAATAGGTTTGAGGGTATCGGTTGTTACAATTATTACAACAACAATCCCGAAGCCGATGGTGTACAAACATCCGACAAGGTTTGGGCAAGTGTGGCAACAGGCAACAACGTGAACTACAAGTGGGAGAATATCCTTACCTATAACTTCACCATTGCCAAGAAGCACGACTTCACCTTCACCGGCGTAACATCGTGGTCTCACCACAAGTACGAGTATGCCTATTCGTATGCCGACAACATAACCTCCAACGATTATCTGTACCACAATCTGGGTGCAGGCAAGAACCAGAAGTCGGACACCAACTACACGATGTCCAAGACGATGGGTTTTGTAGGTCGTCTCAACTATTCTTACCTTGGCCGTTACCTGGCAAGCGTTTCAGTCCGTCATGACGGTTCTTCTGTGCTTGCCAAGGACAACCGTTGGGATACGTTCCCTGCATTCTCTCTGGGTTGGAGAATCAGCGATGAGAAGTTTATGGAAGGTACCCGTTCATGGCTTGACAACCTGAAGATACGCTTCGGTTGGGGTGTTACAGGTTCTTCTGCCATCTCAGCCTATACTACACAGACCGAGTTGAGCCAGTCGTATATGATTTTGGGCAACCAGACGCTCCTTTCCTACAATTATCCTATGAACATCGTAGACCCTGACTTGGGATGGGAGAAGTCTTATAACACGAACATCGGTCTCGATGCCTCGTTCCTGAACAACAGGATTGACTTTACGCTCGATTATTACAACACGAAGACCAAGGACATCCTTTTCCAGAAGTTGGTTCCTGTAACCAACGGCGGTTACAACTCAAGTACCCAGTACTCTACGATGACCAATATCTGCGAGTCGAAGAACAGGGGTGTCGAACTGTCTCTGACCGGTCGCCCCTTTGTTGCCAAGAAACCGGGTGACTTCTCATGGACGATAAACCTTACCTATACCCGTAACAGTGAGGAACTGACCTCGTTCTCGGGCGACGGCTCCGACCAGTACATCAAGGGTGACCGCATCCTGAAGGCCGGCGAACCCATCTTCTCTTTCTATGGCTACAAGCTTGACGGTACATGGACTACAGGCGAAGCAGAGGATGCTGCCGTGTTCGGTGCTGTTCCCGGTGACCTGAAGATAGCTACCGTAGGCTTGCAGAAGGTAGAGAACGGCAAGTTTACGAAAGGCGAGGTGGATGAAGAAGGCAATGTCATCTACTATACGAAAGACCACACCTATGATGCCACACAAGACCAGCAGGTATTGGGTCATGCCTCTCCCGACTGGACGATGGGCCTGAAGAATTCGTTCTCTTATAAAGGTTTCGACCTCTCCGTATACCTCTATTGGCGCTATGGGCAGATGATCAATTATGGCATGCTGGGACGTTACAGTACGGGTGCATCCAACAACTTCCCCACCTATTTCGACTATGCAACGCCCGAGACGCTTGACACCAGCCATACCTATCCGCTGATGACAACCACCAAGCAGTTCAGCACCATTACGGGTTCAGCCGGTGTTACCTATGTAGACGGTTCGTTCTTCAAGATCAAGAACATCACGCTGGGCTACACCTTGCCCAAGAATGTGTTGAAGTCGCTTGGCATCCAGAACCTGCGCGTCTATGGTACAATTACCAATCCGCTTACCGTGGCCAAGAGTTCACTGCTCAAGGACTACGACCCGGAGATGGCCGGCAGCCTCGACTATCCGCTTACCCGCCAGATGGTGTTCGGTGTAAATGTCTCATTCTAATGGGTTATTCTTAGGAAACCGCTAAAACAAAGAAACAATGAAAAAGAAATTCATATATGTGGCACTTGCCGCCCTTGGAACGATGGGCCTGGCGTCTTGCAGCCTTGACGAGTACAACCCTCATGCAGGCTCCTCTACGCTGACAAATTTTGAAACATGGGCTGGTTTGCAGGCTAAGTGTTATTCTACATTATACCACGAGTTATATTCCAAGAACGACTTCCTGTTCATCTCGGAGTGCGGCACCGACCTTTGGCTCAATCCGTCAGGCGTAGACTATGCAGGCGAAGTGTTCTATTACAAAGGGCTGGGTGTGGCCCGTTCCGAGCCCAAGAAGACATGGCAGCAGGCTTATTCAGTCATCGCTACCTGCAACAGTGTGATAGCTGAGGCAGCAAATGTGGACGGCGGCGATGCCGAGGCGAAGAAGGTGCTGGCGGCCGAGGCCAAGACCATCCGTGCTTTCATGCACCTTACCCTGACTACCTATTTCGGCAGGATACCCCTGTGTACGAATGTGGTGGGAGTAAGCAACGATACGCCGCAGCGCAACACGCTGCAGGAGATATACAACTCTATCACGACCGACCTGAAGGAGGCTGCCGCCGACCTGAACGTACAGCCCTATGATGGAAACTATGCCCGTGTGAGCAAGAAGACTGCCTATGGCCTGTTGGCCCGTGCCTATGCACAGGGTGCCGGCGAAGGTCTTTCGGAGGGCGACAAGAGTTACTGGCAGTGTGCCAAGGAAGTGGCAGAGGGCATGATCAACGAGCCTTCCACCTACGGCCTTACCGGCAACGAGCTGTACAGCGACGTGTCAGACCTCTGGGCACAGGACAACAACCGCGGCAGTGTGAACAAGGAGTATCTCTTCGTGGCATCCGGTCTGGATGCAACAGGTACAGACGCAGCCAATGCCGGCACTTACTTCAATGCCACCAACTACCTCTATGCCTTTGGCCGTTGCAATCCCAACACGCTGCAGGACATCTTCAATATCCAGGCCAGCATGAACTATCTTCTGGGCAACCATTCTCAGGGCGGTGTGATGGCACCTACCCAGCATGCCATCGACGTATACGGCGAATGGGACAAGCGTTACGAGAACACGTTTATGACAGCCTTCAGTCCGTTCACCCTCGACGGTTCTGCCGCCAATACCTATGCCCGCCGTACCATAACAATCACCAGCAGTATGACAGGCAAGTACAATATGGGTGCCGAGGTGTATGACGAGGAGGAAGACGAGTATACCAACTCTGTTACCGGCAAGAAGATTTATCCTTATGCCGCACTCGTCAAGAGTTCTGCCAACGGCGGCGAGCAGACCTATGCCAAGGGTGTCTATGCCAAGGGCGGCAAGCAGCAGCTGGAGTCTACCAAGAATGCGCTCGTGATGGACATGCCGCTTGCCGAGGACGAGGACCGTGTATCCATCTATCTGTACAAAGGCGAGATGAGCGAGGAGTCAAAGGCCAAGCGTGCCTATGTCTGCATGCCTATAGCCGACCTTTACGGTGAGGGTGCCGACTATTCTACCGACTACCGGAAGGACCCCTATAAGTTCAAGACACTTGCAACTACGGCCAACAAGCTGTTCCCGTCGCTCATCAAGTACAATGCCATGTACAACGGCTCTACCCGCCACCTCTCCAGCGACAACTACGACTTCCGCAATGGTGATGTTGCCATCATGCGAATGGCGGAAATCTACATGATAGCTGCCGAGGCTGAAGTGATGCTTGGCAATGCCGGTGAAGCAGCCAAGTATATCAAACCGCTCCACGACCGTGCCGTGCGCCCGGGCTATACGGCACCAGCCATTGGCAATGTCGATGAAAGCTACATCCTCGACGAGTATGCCCGCGAGTTCTGTGGCGAGCACATGCGCTGGGCCGTGTTGAAGCGTCACCGTGCCAACGGATGGTTCAAGAAAGAGCTGGATGCGTACAACAAGCGCGCTGCTGCTTCCTTCGACGAGAGCATCCACTACAACCGTCCTATCCCGCAGGTGTTCCTCGACCAGATCAAGAACAAGGAGGAGTTTGGCGACAACGGTTACGGCTACACCGGAACTAAGGGCTATTGACAATCCGATTACTATTAACAGTGGGCAAGAGGACGGAAAAGTCCTCTTGCCACAATACACAACCATTAACTTAAAACAAACGTATGAAACAATTCTTCTCTTTAGTTGCGGCTGTCTGCATGTCTACGGCTGCATTTGCACAGGCTCACTGTGAGTGGACAGGCGACCAGTTGCCCAAGACGCTGTTTGAAACAACAGATGCTGCTGTCGCTGCAGGCTATAACACTGTGTGGACTTCGCCTGACTACCTCGGTATGCCTTCCTGCGACCTGATCAATACAGACCAGATTCAGGTGTCACTTCCTTTGGCATACAATTATGTTGGCAAGGGTAACAACAAGTACTCCGGTGAAGGCCGTTATGGCTACAGACTCATCATGGGTATGAACAACACTACCCGTGACGGTATAGACCCTTCTTATTTCATAGAGGGCGTTACGGGCAATGATTATGTCCGTACACTTGCTACTTCTGACCAAGGCAATGTGGTAAACGATGCCATTATCAAGATAGAGACGAAGGAAGCAGCCCTTTATGGCACAGTTACGCTCGTATACAGTCGTGGCGGCAACAACTCTGCCATGTATGTGGTAGATGCCACTGCAGACAAGACTCCCCGAATGGTTCTTCATTCCGTTTCGCGCAATGCAGATGGCCATACGGTAGACCAGGTAGTCCGTTTCGGAGTGGAGCCTAAGCATACCTATTATGTGATGGCTTCAGAAAAGAGTTCAGTAGAGCTTTATGGTATTTCTTATGACGAGTGTGCCGACGATGCCTACACAACGGTAGCATCCGAAGAAAACTGTACAGACCTCTGGACTGCAGCCCAGTTGCCCCAAACCCTGTTTGAAACAACAGATGCTGCTGTCGCTGCAGGATTTAACACCTTGTGGACTTCGCCTAACTTTCTCGGTATGCCTTCCTGCGACCTGATCAATAGTACCAATATTCATGTGTCGCTTCCTTTGGCATACAATAATGTAGGCAAGGGTAACAACAAGTACTCTGGCGAAGACCGTTATGGCTACAGACTCATCATGGGTATGAACAACACTACCCGTGACGGTATAGATCCTTCTTATTTCATAGAGGGTGTTACGAACAATGATTATGTCCGTACGCTTGGTACCTCTGACCAGGGCAATGTCGTAAACGATGCCATCATCAAGATTTCGGCTCCGGCAGAAGGTACTTACGGCCGTGTAATCCTTAACTACAACCGTGGCGGCAACAACTCTGCCATGTATGTGGTGGATGCTACAGAGGGAAAGACTCCTGTTGCCGTGCTTCAGGCTGTAACCCGTTGCCCGGATGATATGATGAAGGACCACAGCGCCATCTTCAATGTACAGCCCGGACATGACTATTATGTAATGGCTTCCGAAAAGGGTTCTGTAGAGATGTATGCCATCGGTTACTGTGCTGCCGACTCCGAGAAGTACGGTGCTTTGGGTCTTGCTACAGGAATCCAGACAGTAAATGCAGGTACTGCTACCTCTGCCAACAACCGCATCTACTCCATCGACGGCAAGTGCGTAGGTACAGACGCTTCAGCTTTGTCCAAGGGCGTGTACATCATGAACGGCAAGAAATTTGTCAAGTAAACAATATAAGTATTAAGTATAATGCTTATTGCATTTGATAAACATTAGGTTTAACGTTTTGAAGGGATGCATCGTGAGATGCTTCCCTTTTTTTCCATTAACTAACCAAAAACAACAACGCAATGCGACAAACAATGAAAAACTTATGGGCGGCCATGGCTTTGGTTGCGATGGGCTTGCCTGCAGGTGCGACGATAGAGGGGAGTCTCGATCCGCCTTCTGTCGTGGAGCAGTGGAGCAATGCCTCCACCTATCCCAAGGTGATAGACATCAACTTCAGCGACACCACCTGGCCCGACACATGGAAGGGCGAGACGGGCAAGGACTGCCCGGAATTGGCTACGGGCGGATATGTCAACACGGTACAGTATGTGCCTGTGGGCAGCAGTGGGGTGACGTATCCCGTGCTGTTCCACAACTGCACCTTTGCCAACAAGAAGTCGTACAACGGCTATGCCGGTGTGACAGCAGCCTTCGCCCGTCAGTATTATGTGGGTGAGAAGCCTGCGGGCAACGGCTCTGCCTATGTCAACAACTGGACGGTGACGGGCCATACCCATTACCTGGAGGACAACATCAAGTATAGCGAAACGACAGGTCTGCCCGTCTACGGTGAGGCTGGCTTCGTGCAGATGTGCCGCAATGCCGCCATCATCAAGCCTGGCCAGTACATATCCCAGCACGGATGGGTGGAGATAGACCATATACCCTACGTGGAACGTGTGCAGTGGTCGTGGTCGTCCACCTCGTGGGGCCGCGGCATCAAGTGCGACTACAAGGTAGGCGACGGCGACTGGCAGCCCCTGGTATGGATGGGTTCCAACAAGCACAAGGCAGGCTACACCTCCTTCAGCGACCAGGGATACTTCATGGAGAACATCATCGATGCCAAGGACGTGTCCATACGCTGGCGCATCTGGGACGGTGACAATGCTGCCACCAAGGTACAGGTAGATGCCAACGGTGCGTCGGTGTTCGGCACGGCTGTCAACCCCAACATCGAGCAGCAGGCCACCCGTCTCCACAAGGTGCAGATCTTCGGCAGTGAGATAACCGCCGAGCAGGCACAGTATGCCAAGGACAACCCCGTGAGCGATGTAGGTGAGCTGTCCGACCTCGACGGCGATGACGATGGCGACAAGGTGGCTCCAGATGCTGATGCTCCTGTCACCGTTGCTACCGTAGCGCAGGACGGCACAGCCGACTATACCAAGATACAGGAGGCCATCGATGCCGTACCCGAGGGCAGCCGCGGCCTCATCTATATCCGTCCCGGTGTGTACGACGAGAATCTCTATGCCGGCACCAAGGACGGCAAGAACAAGTTTGTCAGTCTGATAGGCGAGGACAAGGCTACCACCATCCTCACCTCGTCGGTAGACCGTGGAGAAAACCATCCCACCAACCAGTACTATCAGTGTGCCGCCCTCAACGTGTACAGCAGCCGTTTCTATGCCGAGAACCTCACCATACGCAACACCAGCGGCAACGTGGGACAGGCAGAGGCACTCTATACCAACGGCGATGCGCACATCTTCAACAACTGCCTGCTCTCCGGCTACCAGGACACCTACAAGGCCAATGTCGGTGCACGCGGCTATTTTACCAACTGTACGATAGAGGGTGCTACCGACTTCATCTATGACGGTGGTCTGGAGTGGTTTGACAACTGCGAGATACGCTGCGTGAAGGGCGGCGGCTACGTTACGGCCCCTGCCGAGAGCGGTATGCCAATGACCAAGGTGATGTACCCCTCGTTGAGTCAGGACAAGTTCTATCCCGGCCTCTTCTTCCGCGGATGCAACGTGACGGCTGAAGACGGTGTGGCAGACGGCTCCTACTATCTGGGCCGCAACTGGAAGGAGACGGGCGGTGCCATGTTCATACAGTGCCGCCTGGGCAGCCATATCAAGTCTGAGGGATGGGCGAAGATGGCAGCCAACGAGGCCAATACCTCCCTCTACGAATATCAGAGCAAGAACAGCGACGGAACCATCGCTGACGTGTCGGGCCGCGTGTCCTTCTCCCACCAGGCCACAGCCCAGGAGGTGGAGGCATATATGAACCCCGACTTCCTCTTCGGCAAAGCCTCCGACATCCCCTTCGACTATGCTGCCATTCTCCGCGGTGCCGTAGCGCCCATGAACTTTGTGGTAGCTCCTACCGAGATTTCCTGGGAGAGTGATGACAACGCAGCCGGCTACATCATCCGCAAGGACGGCGCGTTCTATAAGTTTACCACCGAGCCTTCATTGTCCAAGGAAGCTGCTGACGAGTCGAAGTATACGGTGGCATCGGTATCGCGCCATGGCGTGGTGTCGGCCTTTGTCACCCCGTCAGAGGCAGCACGCATGAAGGCGTTCCCCACGGCAGAGGGCTTCGGCAAGTATGCCACGGGCGGCCGTGGCGGCAAGGTGGTCACCGTTACCTCGCTTGCCGACAACGGCGCTAAGGGCACCCTTCGATGGGCGTTCGAACAGTATCCTAACGAGCCTCTGACCATTGTCTTTGCCGTGAGCGGCGAGATAAAGCTGCAGGATCCGCTCAACGTGAAGCGAGCCGACTGGACACTGGCAGGACAGACAGCCCCCGGCGACGGTATCGTCATCACACACAACAAGGTGAACGTGGGCTTCTCGCAGAACTTTATCGTGCGCAACATCCGTTTCCGTGTGGGACAGCTGACAACAGGCGGCGAAGTACTGATGGAGAATGCGCTGGGTGCTGAGAACTGCTCCAACTACATCTTCGACCACTGCGTCTTCGGATGGTCGGTAGAGGAGAACATCAATACTGCCGACGGCCACTTCCTTACGGTGCAGAACAGCATCGTACACGAGGGTCTGTACAACGCCGGCCACTCCAAAGGCTCTCGCGGCTACGGCACACAGTGGGGCGGTTCGCCGGCTACATACTGCTACAACCTCCTTGCCAACAACAACTCGCGCAGTCCGCGCTTCAACGGAGCACGCGGTGAGGACTATCTGGTGTTCGTGGAGTACATCAACAACGTGAATTACAACTTCGGCGGTACGGGCGGATGTTATGGTGGAGAGAATACCGCGGCCATCACCAGCTACAACGGTGAGAATTCTGCCCACGAGTGCAACTTCATCGGCAACTACTACAAACCGGGAGCCGCCTCTGACAAGTCGGGCATCAAGTTTGTCAACTCCAGCTATGCCCGCGACGGGGCCACCTCTTGGGCACCAGCCCAGTGGTATGTGGCAGGCAACAAGATAGAGGGCGATGCCGCCTCTACTGCCGACAACTGGCAGGCCATGACAGCCGAACACTATACGCTCGACGAGATAAAGGCCGCCAGCCGCATTGTGCCCGAGCATGCCTACTACAAGTATTCCGTGACGGGCAACGTGGGTGCCTATGATCCCAACAAGTACATGATATACGACTGCCTCACGGCCGACGAGGCATACAGCAACGTAGTGGCGCATGCCGGAACGGTGAACCGTGACAAGATAGAGCAGCGCATCATCAGCGACCTGCAGAACGGCACGTCTACCTATGGCGGTGCCACCAAGGGCGCAACGAGCGGTATCATCGACACGGAGAACGATGCAGAGGGTTTTATAGGCTATGCCACCGACTATACTGTGCCTGCCGACACCGACGGCGACGGTATGCCCGACGAATGGGAGAGCAAGCACGGACTGGACCCCAATGTGGCAGACCAGAACAAGGTGAATGCCGACGGCTATACTGCCCTGGAGGTGTACCTCAACAGTTTGATGGGTGAGCAGATGGCAGACGACAACTTTGTTACCGGTATCCGGACTGCCCCTGCTGCTGCCACGACGATGTGGTATGACAGGAGCCAGGGTCTGCTGCATGTAGGCAGCGAGGCTGTGGGTGCCGTGCTGAAGGTGTTCGGTATGGACGGTTGCCAGTTGGCTGTAAAGCAGGTGGCGGGTGAGACCATTGCCCTGCGCGACGTGAAGGCCGACGTGTTGCTGCTCAAACTGGAGGGCAACAGTATCGCACCGCGCGTGCTGAAGGTAGTGAAATAAAGATAGTGAAATAATAGAGTCCCCCTAATAATAGAAGCACCGGTACTTTTACCCCAAAGTACCGGTGCTTTGGCTTTTAAAAATATCGATGCTCGAAATCGAAAGTGTTAACCCTTTTGCCCGAAAGTGTTAACCCTTTTGCCCAAAAGTGTTAACCCTCCCCGAAAAAGCGAGGTTCGAACCTTGGCCGAAATCCTTCGAAATGTACGGTTGCCCTTTTGCTAAGTGCAGGGGCAACTTTATGGAATGACAGTTGATGCTTCAATCGTACAGGCTGTAATTTTCTATCCCTATCGCAATGTTTTTTCATTTTTCTCTTTTGCCTTGTTTCCCATTTCTTCGATAGTTCGGTTCAATATTTCCTGTAGCTGGTAAGTCGAAACACCGATAGGCTTATTGATGTCCTGTAAAGACCATTCCACTACCGTGTCGTCCTTCGACCGGCAGATGAGTAGGCCGATGCTTGGGTTGTCTCCTTCTCCGCGCAGCAATTTGTCGGCAGCAGTAACGTAGAAATTGAGCTTTCCTGCGAACTCCGGGATGAAGTTCACTACTTTCAGTTCTACAACGACGTAGCTTTTCAACGGGATGTTGTAAAATACCATGTCGGGAAAGAACGACTGACCGCCCGGCATGCGCAGCTCCATTTGTCGGCCCACGTAGCCAAAACCGTGTCCCAGCTCTAGTAAGAAGCGAGTAATGTTTTGGGCGAGCGCATTTTCCAGCTCTCGTTCATCGTAACCCTCTTTAAGGGAAAGAAAATCCAAATTGTAGGGGTCTTTCAATAGTTCCTCGGCCAACTTGCTTTGTGCTGTGGGCAGATGTTGCCCGAAATTGGTTACGGCTTTGGCTTGTCTTCCATAGAGGTCAGCCTCCATATTGTCTTCAAGCATGCGTCGGCTCCAGTTCCCTTCTATGGTCTTGTTCATGTAGAATAGAGCCTCCTCTACGGTCTTGCTATTGGTTAAGATGCAGATGTGATGCCCCATGGTATTTGGCCGAATTGCGGTGGAAATCCAAATTGGTCAACAGGTTGTTGACCAATTGTATCTTCCTGACTGTAAAAAGTATACCAACGTTTGATGTATTTCAGGTTGGTGTGGGAAAAACCGGCCTGCTCGGGGAAAGTTGCACGCAGGTCGAGGCTAAGTTGTTTCATCACTCCCTTTCCCCATTGTTCTTCTATGCGCAGGGCTACGATGTCCTTGCCCAACTGCCAATAGAAGTGCAGCAGTTCGGTGTTTACCTTGACGGAAGCCTTGCCTTGTGCTTGTCGATAACGCCGTTTGAGGTTTTTTAGCTAAGCTGCATATTCCTGTGGGAAGGCAGTGCTGTCCGATGTGACAAATAGTGGCTCATGGTCGTTTGGTATATCATGTTGCTTATCCATATTGTTCTTGTGTTTTAGTGAGTATCCAGAGCTGCTCCGTCCAGAATGGCTGGCTCTTTCCTTTTTTATGTTCTATGTCTTTCCACTTGTCGGTGAAGGCATCAGCAGTACATTGTTGTTTCTCTGTATTCATGTTGTAGGTTTTCAAAGTAAAAGCAAAGGTAGGGATAATAATCGGAACATGCAAGTGTAACGCCCGAAAAGTCGGTTACAAAACCCCGTCTTGTGCGTCTTTATTACAAGAGAAAAGAAAACGACGATGACAAGAAACAATCTACTATCCCTGCTCTTCGCCATGACCGCCTCGGTGGGTGTGCAGGCGCAAGACCTCTACGTATCCACTTCCTTCCACGAGCCGGCCAGCGAGGGCCTGCGGTTTATCTACAGCCGCGATGCCATACACTGGGACAGTATACCCGGTACGTTCCTGCCGCCGAGGATAGGCACGCAGAAGGTAATGCGCGACCCCAGCATCATACGCACTCCCGACGGAGTGTACCACCTGGTGTGGACCTGCAGCTGGAAGCACGACAAGGGTTTCGGCTATGCCGAGAGCCGCGACCTGATGCACTGGAGCGAGGAACGCTTCATCAAGGTGATGGACGACCCCACCACGGTGAACGTATGGGCACCCGAACTATTCTGGGACGAAGACCGCCAGCAGGCGATGGTGGTGTGGGCATCGTGTGTGCCCAGCCAGAACTTCGAGCGCGGCATAGAGGAAGAGAAGAACAATCATCGTCTGTACTATTCCGTTACCAAGGATTTCAAGACGTGGACACCGGGCAAACTGCTGATAGACCCCGGCTTCAGTTGCATAGACGCCACCATGCTCAAGCGCGGCAAGGACGACTATGTCATGGTGCTGAAGGACAACACGCGCAACGAGCGCGACATCAAGGTGGCGTTTGCCAAGAGTCCCTACGGACCGTGGAGCAAGGCTTCCGAACCCTTCACAGGTCACTTCATGGAAGGTCCCACCACCGTAAAATTGCCCAAGGGCAGCCAGCTGGGCGACGGCTACCTAATATATTATGACCGCTACCGCCTCTTCGACTTCGGGGCACATTATACCAGCGACTTCGTCCACTTCACCGACGTGAGCGACAAGGTGAGCGTACCCAAGAACCATAAGCACGGCACCATATTCCGTGCCCCCGAGCGCATTGTGAAAGCCCTGCTGGAACAAGACCGCATACACTATACCGGCACCACCATGGCCGACCCCTCGCGCCACGACGGTGGCCTCTCGCCCGTAGTGGGAGTACACAACATACAGACCATGCGCGCCAACCGCGAGCACCCCTCTCGCGAGAACGGTGACGGCTGGACCTACAACCACCAGCCCATGATGGCCTACTGGAACAACAAGTTCTACCTCCACTACCTCAGCGACCCCGCCGAGGAGCATGTGCCGCCATCGCGCACCATGATGCAGACCTCCACTGACGGCTATACGTGGAGTGCTCCGCAGGTGCTCTTCCCCGAGTACGATGTGCCCGAGGGATATACCAAGGCCAACTATACCCCGAAGCCCGAAAACCAGTACCCCGATGTCTACCTGCAGAAACCCCTCAAGGCCATTATGCACCAGAGGGTGGGGTGGTATGTATCCAAGAGCGGCATCCTCCTTGCCACGGGCAACTACGGTGTGGCACTCGACCGCAAGGACGACCCCAATGACGGCAACGGCATAGGAAGGGTGGTGAGAGAGGTAAAGAAGGACGGTAGCCTCGGCCCCATCTACTTCATCTACTACAACCACGGGTTCAGCGAGAAGAATACCGCTTTCCCCCATTACCGCAAGGCTTCGAAGGCCGTAAGGAAGGCGTGCGAAGAGATACTTGCCAACCCGCGCTTCCGCATGCAGTGGGCAGAGGAGGCCGACCGCGGCGACACGCTCATACCCGTAAAGAACAGCTACAAGGCATACTGCGACTATACTCTGCCCGACGGACGTATAGCCTGCCTCTGGAAACATGCACTCACCTCGCTGAGCCTCGACGGCGGCCATACCTATACCACGACGGCAAGGGCACGCGGCTTTGTCAACAGCAATGCCAAGATATGGGGACAGCGGCTCACCGACGGATCCTATGCCACGGTGTACAACCCCTCGGAGTACCGCTGGCCGCTGGGCATATCGCTCAGCAGCGACGGACTGGAGTACAAGACGCTCAACCTCATCTGCGGTGAGGTGCCTGCCGAACGCTATGGCGGCAACTACAAGAACCGCGGACCGCAGTATGTGCGCGGCATACAGGAGGGCAACGGCGTGCCGCGCGACTCAGACCTCTGGGTAAGCTACTCCATGAACAAGGAAGACATGTGGGTGGCACATGTGCCTGTGCCCGTAAGGACCGAGGCTGCTGCCCATGCCGATGACGATTTTGCGAAGGCCCGTTCGCTTGCCGACCTCAGGGACTGGAACATCTATTCGCCCCTCATGGCTCCCGTATCGCTTCAGGGCGAGTGGCTGCAACTGAAGGACGAAGACCCCTTCGACTATGCCGTGGTGGAACGCAAGGTGCCGGCAGCACGCAAGCTCAACGTCAGCTTCGACCTGCAGGCCGCACAGAACACCAACGGCACGCTGCAGATGGAGTTCCTCGACGAAAAGGGTACTGCCTGCACGCGCATCGAACTGACACGCGACGGTATGCTGCGTGTGAAGAACGGGGCACGCTACGGCAACGTGATGCCCTACAAGACCGGGCAGACTATGCACCTCGACGCCACCCTCGATGCAGCCAACCGTGAACTGTCGCTCACCGTTACCTCGCAGCAGAACGGCAAGGAGGTGAAGAAGACGACACGCCGCATCTTCTTCGCTCCCGTACACAGCATAGAGCGCATCAAGTGGCGTACAGGCGAGCAGCGCACCTTCCCCACCATCGATACACCCGCCGACTGGTACGGCACACTGCCCCATGCCGGCGATACCGATACCGCAGCCGTCTACCGTATTGCACACTTCAAGACACGCAGTCTCGATGCTGACGCTGCCGCCGCTGTGCTGCGTGCCGATGACTACAAGCACTATGTAGACTATTTCAACCAGATGGAGCCGGAGGCCATAGCCACCCTCGACAGTAAGGGAAAACCCATACTCGACGACAAGGGCAAGCCAGCCATGGACGAGAAGGCGCTGCAGAAGTATGCCGGTGCCACACCCGCCATACCCAATGCCAAGGCGTGGGAGTGGATGGAGCAGAACGTGCCCCTCTTCGACTGTCCCCAGCAAGACTTCGAGCAGATGTACTACTACCGCTGGTGGACTCTGCGCAAACATATAGAGAACACCCCCGTGGGCTACGCCATGACCGAGTTTATCGTGCCGCGCAACTATGCCGACAAGTACAACCTCATCTCTTCGGCGCTGGGCCACCATATACACGAGAGCCGATGGCTGCGCAATCCTGCCTACCTCGACGGAATACTCAACACATGGTATCATGGCAACGACGGCAAACCGATGAACAAGTTGACTGCCTACAGTTCGTGGGCTCCCGCCTCGGTGTGGAGCCGTTACCTCGTAGACGGCAGAAAGGATGCCGCCGTGAAGTTGCTCGGCGACCTGGACTGGGAATACCGTCAGTGGGGCATCAAGCAGTGGAAGAACGGTCTGTACTGGCAGTATGACGTGCGCGACGCCATGGAGGAAACCATCAGCGGAGGCCGTCGCGAGAAGAATGCGCGTCCCAGCATCAACAGTTATATGTACGGCAACGCCCGCGGCATAGCTGCCATAGCACGTCTGGCTGGAAAGGACGACATGGCAAGTCGCTACGATGCTACTGCCGACACTCTGAAGCGGCTCGTAGAGCAGAACCTCTGGGACGGCAGTCAGCAGTTCTTTGAGGTGTACAAGCCTGCCGAGGCTGAGGCAAAGGCTGCCAAGCCCAGCGGCGAGAACACCCGTTCGGCACAGGTGAGGGAGGCCATAGGCTACCTGCCCTGGTACTTCGGACTGCCTGCCGACAACGCCACCTTTGCTGCGGCATGGCAGCAGGCTGCCGACGACAAGGGCTTCTCGGCACCCTACGGACAAACCACAGCCGAAAGACGCCATCCGCAATTCCGTACCCACGGTGTAGGCAAGTGTGAGTGGGACGGTGCCGTATGGCCCTTTGCCACAGCACAGACCCTTACCGCCATGGCCAACTACATCAACGACTATCAGGTGCGCCCCGCAGCCCTCGACGGCAAGACAGGCTTTCTCGACATGGACAGCCTCTACTATGCCGAGATGGAGAAGTACGTGCAGAGCCAGAGCCACCGCGGCAAACCCTATATAGGCGAATACCTCGACGAGACTACGGGCTACTGGCTCAAGGGCGACCAGCAGCGCAGCCGCTACTATAACCACTCCACCTTCTGCGACCTTGTCATCACGGGTCTTGTAGGTCTGCGCCCACGTGCCGACCGTACCATAGAGGTACGCCCCATCCTGCCCGAGGGCAAGTGGAACTACTTCTGCCTAGACGGCGTGCGCTATCACGGCCACGACCTCACCATCCTATACGACAAGGACGGTAGCCGTTACCGGCAGGGAAAGGGCCTCCAGATATTGCTCGACGGCAAATGTGTGGCACGGCGCGACACCCTGGGCAAACTCTTGGCTAAGGACGTGGTGTTGGAGTAAAAAGTCTAATAAAGGTAAAAAGGTAAAAAAGTAAAAAAGGCATACGCCAGAAAAGCTGTTGTCTTAACTCCTTAACTCCTTTAACACCAAGTGACAGACAACATAGACAACTCAGACAACATAAACAACAAAGCTGCTGCAACGGCAGCAGAAAAAAGTTGTCTTCGTTGTATTTGTTGTATAAGTTGTCGGTTGACACGCCCCAAAGCTGTTGTCTTAACTCCTTTAACTCCCCCAAGAGTGAAGAATGAAAAGTGAAGAACGAAGCATGAACATGATAAAAAAGATACTATACCTTTATTTATTGACAGGACTTTTGGGCGTGACACAGATGCATGCCCAGGAGTCCTTTGCCATTGACGGGAAGGAGGCGCAGTGGATAGGAGCCATTACCGATGCTGATGCACACATACCCAGCAACCGCAACTATGTGGGTACAGGTACGCTCAACGCCAAGGGAAAACCCGACTGGAAGGCCACTGCCCCCCTGTCGCAGCGCAGCGTGTGGCTGAGACGCGAACTGAAGCTGCCTGCCGCCCCCGTGCGTGCCACCATGCAGATAGCCGGACTGGGCTTCTACGAACTGAGCGTGAACGGGGCGAAGGTAACCGATGACGTCTTTGCACCACTGTGGAGCGACTACGACAAAACCGTCTTTTACAATACCTACGACGTGACATCCCTCCTGAAGAAAGGCAAGAATACCCTCCTTGTGCTTCTCGGCAACGGATTCTATAATGAGCAGGGAGGTAGGTACAGCAAGATGAGAGTGTCTTACGGCCCGCCCACACTGCGCTGTGTGCTCCAGGTACAGACCGCCGACGGCAGCACCGTGCGTGTGGCGAGCGACGGCACATGGCAGTATGCCCCCAGCAGCATTACCTTCAACAGTATCTATGGCGGCGAGGATGAAGATGCACGCATCACGACTTCCTCCGCTTCGTGGCAGAAGGCCGTGGTGCTGCAGGGGCCGCGTGGTATACTGCGGAGGCAGGTGGCTGCACCCATCAGGGTCATGGAGACATACGGCGTGAAGAGCTGCAACAGGCTCCCGGCCGACAAGATAGCCAAGGCGTCTACCGCCAAACACGCCATTCCGGCAGGTACCTTTGTCCTCGATATGGGGCAGAACCTCTCCGGCTTCCCACAGATAAAAGTGTCGGGAAAGGCAGGACAGCAGGTGAGGCTCTATCTCTCAGAGACACTTACCCCCGAGGGTACCTGCAACCAGAAGCAGACGGGCAGTCCCTACTACCTTACCTATACGCTCAGCGGCAAGGGGGAGCGCAGTGACGGGGGGAGGCGCATCGAGACGTGGCATCCCCACTTTACCTACTACGGTTACCGCTACATACAGGTAGAGGGAGCCGTCATGAAGGGTGATGACAACCCCGAGGGAAAACCCGTCGTGGAAGACATACAGTCGTGCTTCGTCTACAACTCGGCGGAGAAGACGGGCGAATTCTCCTGCTCCAACCCCCTTTTCAATGATACCTACCGCCTTATAGACCGTGCCGTGCGCAGCAACTGGCAGGCCGTGTGGACCGACTGTCCGCACCGCGAGAAACTGGGGTGGCTGGAGCAAGACTGGCTCAACGGCGAAGGACTGGTGTACAACTATGACTGCCGTGCCATGATAGAACAGACCATGCAGAACATAGCCGACGCACAACACGACAACGGGGCTGTGCCCACTACGGCACCGGAGTATATCTACTTCAAGGGCAAGTGGCTCGACCCCTTTGCCGAGTCGCCCGAGTGGGGTGGGGCACTGGTGGCTCTGCCTTTCCTCTACCTCGACCATTATGGGTCGGACAGCCTGGTAAGGAAATACTATCCGCAGATGAGCCGCTATGTGGACTATCTGCACACACGCGATAGTTGCCTGATACTGAAACAGGGACTGGGCGACTGGTATGACTACGGCAAGGGACGTTCGGGCTTTTCGCAGAACACCCCCATGCCCCTCGTTGCCACCGCCCACTACTACCAGTGGGTACGGCTGGTACAGCGTGCAGCTGCCATCTGCGGACATTCGGCCGATGCCAACCGCTATGCGCTTCTGGCTATGGACATCATGCAGGCTTTCCGCAAGGAGTTCATGCACGTGGAGCGGGACGCCAGTGGACAGGTGACAACGGTGTACTTCGGTTCGGGCAGTCAGGCATCCGATGCCATACCCCTCTGCATGCAACTGGTGCCCGCTGCCTACCATGACCTCGTGCTGCAACATCTCGTGGCAGACATACATGCACATGGCGACCGTCTCACTACGGGCGATGTGGGCAACCGCTACCTCTTCCGTGCGCTCCTCGACAACGGACAGGCAGAACTGTGGTACCGCATGCTCGACCACGACGAGGTGCCGGGCTACGGATTCCAGATAAGCCGCGGCATGACAACCCTTACCGAGCAGTGGAACCCCGAGATGGGGGCATCGATGAACCACTTTATGATGGCGCACATCAACAACCACCTCGTTCCCGACATCGTGGGCATACGCATACATGGCGGAAAACTCACCGTGGCACCCACACCCATGGGCAACCTGACATGGGTCAAGGGGCGTGTTGCCCTGCCCGGCGGTGAGAACGTGGAGGTGGCGTGGCGGCGCACGACAGGAAAACAGATAGAGGTGACGGTAAATACCGCCGCCAATGTAGAATATCAAATGATGATGAAAGATGAAAAAGGTAATATGTATGGCAGCCATCGCGGCAGCCATGTCTTTGTCGGCACGTGCGCAGACTGAGGGCAAAATCCCTACAGCATCTGCCAATACATACGAGGCCCATTTTACACGCCCGCTCCACGATGTGATGGACGATGTGGCACGGCGCTGGGGCGTGAGGTTCAAGTACAATGTAGATACCGTGGGGCGGTTGTTGCCCTATGCCGATTTCCGCATACGCCCCTACTCGCTGGAGGAGACGCTGACTGCCATCTGTCGTTACTTCGACTTCAACTGGTGGAAGCAGAGCGGCAACCTCTACAAGATAAAACCCTACGAATATCCGCGCCGCCATACCGACGAGGGCGCGAAGATGCTGGACTATCTTTCTACGCTCTATAGCGACAGGACACAGTTTGAGGCACGCCGCGACAGTGTACGTCGCGAGGTGCGCACCCTCCTGGGTATAGACCGCTATAAGGATTCGCTCGTCCATGCCAGGCCCATCCTCGGCAAGGTGCGGCGCTACGACGGTTATACGGTACAGAACATCTGTATAGAGACACTGCCCGGCGAGCATCTCTTCGGCTCGATATACACACCGGCATCAAGGGGCAAGCATCCGCTCATCATCTGCCCAGACGGCCACTTCGGCGGCGGCCGCTACCGTGCTGACGAACAGCAGCGACTCGCTACCCTGGCGCGCATGGGAGCCATCTGTGTAGACTTCGACCTCTATGGTTGGGGGCAGAGCGAAGACGAATACGGGAAAGGGTCGCACCAGACAGACCGTGCCCATGTGATACAGGCGCTCAACGCGGAGGTGCTGCTCGACTATATGTGGAACAACCGCAAGGATGTAGACCGTACCCGCATCGGTGTGAACGGAGGCAGTGGTGGCGGTACACACACCATCCTGCTCTCGGTGCTCGATGACCGCATCACTGCGGCAGCCCCCACGGTAAACCTCGCCTCCCACTTTGACGGCGGTTGCCCCTGTGAAAGCGGCAAGCCCATACAACTGGCAGGCGGAGGTACTTGCAATGCCGAACTGGCTGCCTTCTTCGCACCCAGGCCCCTGCTCGTGGTAAGCGACGGAGGTGACTGGACAGCATCGGTGCCCACACTGGAGTATCCCTTCCTGCAGCGGGTGTACGGATTTTACGGTGCCGGGGACAAGGTGCAGAACGTACACTTGCCCAAGGAACGCCACGACTACGGTGTGAACAAGCGCAAGGCAAACTATGAGTTCTTTGCCCGTGTGTTCGGCCTGGACCTCGCCAAGTGTGACGAGAGCAAGGTAACGGTAGAGAAGCCGGAGATGCTGAAGAGCACCATGCCTCCTAAGGGTGTCTAAGCGAACGTTATAGGAGGTACAGCGCCCTCGCTGTACCCTCAACCAAGGCCCCGTCATTACTAATGGCGAGGCTTTGTCATTACTAATGGCGAGGCTTTGTCGTTACTAATGGCGAGGCTTCGTCGTTACTATAACCAATGTCCATGCCTTATAACGGCATTTTAACGCCCTTCGGATGACGACAGAACGGCCTGGCGTGCGTCATATATTATATAATGTAATCTACCGAAACGACAATATGAAAACATCCAGAACACTTACCTTGCTGCTTGTTCTCTGCGCCAGCATCGCAGCCATGGCACAGGAATACAAATTGTGGTATGACAAACCGGCACTCGTATGGACCGATGCGCTGCCCCTCGGCAACGGACGGCTGGGAGCGATGGTGTACGGCATACCCACTACCGAGCGGTTGCAGCTCAACGAGGAAACTATCTGGGCAGGACAGCCCAACAACAATGCCAACCCCAATGCCAAGGCGGCTCTTCCCATCGTGCAGAACCTGATATGGCAGGGGGAATACCGCAAGGCGCAGGATATGTGTACCTCGCAGATTATGTCTGCCACCAACCATGGTATGCCCTACCAGTCGTTCGGCAATGTATATATTTCCAGCCCGGGGATGGACCGCTATACGGACTATCGGCGCGAACTGAGTCTCGACTCGGCGTGCGCCGTCACTTGCTGGACAGCAGGAGGGGTAACCTACCGCAGGGAAGTTATCACCTCATTTGCCGACAATGCCGTCATCGTGCGCTTTACGGCCAACAAGCCACACAGTATATCCTTCAATGCTAACTTCACCTCGCCGCACGACGATGTTATCATACGCACCGACGGCGATGAGGCTACCCTCGAGGGTGTGGCCTCCAAGCACGAGGGACTGAAGGGGAAAATACGCTTCATGGGGCGCATGGCAGCAAAGGTGAATGGCAACGGAGCCATGCAGTCGTGCTGTGACGGTATAGTGAGTGTAAAGAATGCCGATGAGGCTGTACTCTACATCGCCATTGCCACCAACTTTGTCAACTACAAGGACATTTCTGCCGACGAGGTGGAACGCTCCAAAAACTTTCTCCGTACAGCCATGCGGCAAGACTATGCACGTGAGAAGGCCGAACACGTGGCAAAGTTCCAGAGCATGATGCACCGCAACACCCTGTGGCTTGGGGAGGACAAATATGCCAACCTTCCCACCGACGAGCGCATAGTGAACTTTGCCTCTCATGATGACAACCACCTCGTGGCCACCTACTACACCTTCGGCAGGTACCTGCTGGTGTGCAGTTCGCAGCCCGGTACGCAGCCAGCCAACCTTCAGGGTATCTGGAACGACAAGTTGTTCCCGTCATGGGACAGCAAGTACACCACCAATATCAACATGGAGATGAACTACTGGCCGGCAGAGGTAACCAATCTTGCCGACCTTAACGAGCCGCTCTTCCGCCTCATAGACGAGGTGAGCCAGACGGGGGCGCAGTCGGCTGCTACCATGTATGGGAAAAATGGATGGGTATTGCACCACAATACGGACATCTGGCGTGTGACAGGCGGTATAGACAAGGCTGCATCCGGCATGTGGATGACGGGCGGTGCATGGGCGTGCTCCCACCTGTGGCAGCACTACCTGTATACGGGCGACAAGGCATTCCTGCGCAAGGTGTATCCCGTCATCAAGGGGGCAGCCGTCTTTCTGCAGCAGATGTTGGTGGCTGAGCCGGAACATGGATGGCTCGTCATATCGCCGGCGGTAAGTCCGGAGAACATCCACCCCTCCAAGGACGGAAAGATAGCTATGAGCTACGGCACGACAATGGACAACGAACTGCTCTACGAACTCTTCAATACTGTGGTGCGTGCAACGGAGATACTCGGTGAAGACCGTGCCTATGCCGACACGCTGAAGACGACACTCGCAAAGATGGCTCCCATGCAGATAGGCAAGTGGGGACAACTGCAGGAGTGGATAAAGGACTGGGACGACCCGCAGGACAACCACCGCCACGTAAGCCATCTCTACGGACTCTTCCCGGGCAACCAGATAACGCCGCAAAGAACACCCGAACTCTTCTCGGCTGCACGCACGTCGCTCATCCACCGCGGTGACCCCAGTACGGGATGGTCTATGGGCTGGAAGGTGTGCCTGTGGGCAAGGCTCCTCGATGGCAACCATGCCTACAAACTCATTCATGACCAGTTGACGCTTACCGACGACCACTTTGTGGCCTACGGCACCAACAAGAAGAAGGGCGGTACCTACCGCAACCTCTTCGATGCACATCCGCCGTTCCAGATAGACGGCAACTTCGGGTGTACGGCAGGTATTGCCGAGATGCTCATGCAGAGCCATGACGGATGTGTAAACCTCTTGCCTGCCATTCCCGATGCGTGGAAGGCTGAAGGGAAAGTGTGCGGACTGCGTACGCGCGGTGGCTTTGTCATCGACGAGATGGCATGGAAGAACGGCAAGATCACATCCCTCAAGATTACCTCGACCATCGGCGGCAACCTGCGGTTGAAACTGCCTGTGTCACTAAAGGGGCAGAAAATGGCCAAGGGTAAGAACAGCAATCAGCTCTTCGAAGCATGGCCTGCCGCCAAGATGGAGAACCATTCGCAGACAAAGCTCGACAAGGCGGTAATGCAGAAGACATATACTTACGACATTCCCACAAAGGCAAACCAAACCATACAGATAAAATAACGACAGACATGAAAAAGATATTTATGACCATGGCACTGGCCTGCGGACTTGTTGCCGCTCACGCCGCCGGAGCTAACAAACCCTGGGACAACGGAAAACTGAAAGTATCAGCCAACCAGCGTTTCCTGCAGACGGCAGACGGGTCGCCTTTCTTCCTGCTTGGCGATACGGGATGGCTTCTGCCCGAACGCCTCGACAGGGCTGAAGCACAGTACTATCTGCAGAAATGCCGTGCGGCAGGATTCAATACGGTGCTGGTGCAGGTGGTGGATGACACACCGGCATACAATATATACGGACAGCCGTCGCTGACAGCCGGATGGGATATGACAAAAGCCGACCCGCAGGGTGTGTACAGCTACTGGAACCACCTCGACTATATCATCAAGTTGGCAGAGCAGAACGGCATCTACATCGGTATGGTTACTGTATGGGGCTCGCAGGTGAAGGCCGAGAAAATAAACGCTGCCCAGGCCAAGGCATACGGCAAGTTCCTCGCCGAACGCTACAAGGACTCGCCCAACATCATCTGGATTATGGGCGGTGACATTCCCGGGGACGTGCACCCCGAGGTGTGGGAGTCGCTTGCCACAACCATCAAGACCATAGACCACAGCCACCTCATGACCTACCATCCGCGTGGACGCTATACCTCTGCCAAATGGTGGAGTAAGGCCAAGTGGCTGGACTTCCATACCTTCCAGAGCGGACATCGCAAGTATGGACAACGCATGGGGAATAAGGACTATCCCATACCCGACAATACGGAGGAGGACAACTGGATGTATGTGGACTCTACATGGGCTTACAAACCCATCAAACCCGTATTCGATGCCGAGCCAAGCTACGAAGACATACCCAAGGGACTGCACGACCCCAACGAGCAGCGCTGGCAGGACTACGACGTGAGACGCTATGCCTACTGGAGTGTCTTTGCCGGTTCGTGCGGACATGTTTACGGACACAATGCCATCATGCAGATGCTCAAGCCGGGCTATCCTACCAGCTATGGCAGTGACGGATCGGAGAAGTCGTGGTACCAGGCACTCAGCGATCCGGGATTCAACCAGATGAAGTACCTCAAGGACCTGATGCTTACCATGCCTTACTTCGACCGCATACCCGACCAGACGGTTATCGTGGGGAAAAACGGTGAACGCTACAACCGTCTGCTCGCTACAAGGGGTAATGATTATATAATGGTGTACAACTACAACTGCGTTCCCATGAAACTGGATCTGCGCAAGGTGTCGGGCAACAAGAAGAACGTATGGTGGATGGATGCTGCTGACGGCAGTCTGCTGTATATCGGCGAGTTTGACAACAAGGTCATAACCTTCGCGCCGCAGAAAGCCAATCGGGCCGTGAGCGACGGTGTGTTCATCGCCATAGACAGTACGAAGGACTATCTCGCAAAAGAACAGCACAAGATAGCTGACAGAAGTATGGCTGGAAAGAAGAGAGACCTTAATGAGTGAAGAACGAAGAGTAAAGAGTAAAGAACGGAGAGTGAAGAACGAGCAATGAACAAAATATTCTACAGTCTACTGTTGGTTGCCTCTATGACGGCAACAGGAACGGACGCAGCTAATGTGGAGGTGGTGCAGATGCGCACGGAGAACCGCGTTAATCCGTTGGGTATCGGCACTGCTACACCGCGTTTCTCCTGGCAGATAACCTCTACAAAGAAGAATGTGGTGCAGACATCCTATCGTATCATGGTGGCTTCGTCGCGAGAAAAACTTGACAGGGGAGAGGCTGACCTCTGGGACAGCGGTGAACAGAAAAGCAGCGAACAGCTCTGGATACCTTATCAGGGCAAGACCCTGCTGAGCGGTGCCGAGGCTTACTGGAAGGTGTGCATCACTACCAACAGGGGCAAGTCGGAATGGACAGCACCACAGTGCTTTACCATCGGTTTGCTCGGCGAAACGAAGTGGCGCGGCACGTGGATAGGATTTGATGACCTGCAGAAAGACGAGCAAAGAGGTATGCACTCCCGTCTTGCGGCACGTTACCTGCGCAAGGAGTTTAAGGCAAAAGGACAGATAAGGCGTGCCGTGGCCTATGTGGCTGGACTGGGCGTGTACGAGTTCTATGTCAACGGCAAGCGCATGGGCGACAACCGTGTGCTGCAACCCGTGCCGACTGACTACCGCAAGACTATCTACTACAACACCTACGACATTACTTCGTTCCTTTTGCAGGACAATGCCAACGCTGTAGCCATCAAATTGGGTAACGGCCGTTTCTTCCCCATGCGTCAGGAGAAGGCATACAAGACCCCTTTCTTCGGATTTCCCAAGTGTCGCATTAATGTGAGGGTGGAGTATGCCGACGGCAAGACGGATACATGGAGTACAGACAACTCCTGGCGGTTGAGTTGCGACGGACCTGTGCGCAGTAACAACGAGTATGACGGTGAGGAGTACGACGCCCGCCGCGAGATGACGGGTTGGAATATGCCAGGATATGACGACAGCAAGTGGATGAAGGCCGTGCGATGCGCCCTGCCCGACGGTACGCTGATGGCGCAGCCTATGGAAGGCATGGAAGAGAAGGCCTACGGGCATCCCTCGACACTCACTCACCGCCATGATACGCTCATCGTTGATTTCGGACAGAACATGGCGGGATGGATAGGCTTTAATGTGAAAGGAAAACAGGGCGATACCATACGGGTGAAGTATGCCGAGAAACTGAAGGCCGACGGCTCGCTCTATCTCGACAACTTCCGCAACGCGCTCTCCGAAGACATCTACGTGTGCAACGGCAAGGAGAACGGTAAGCAATGGCGGCCTGTCTTTTCCTACCACGGCTTTCGTTATGCCGCCATCACGGGCATGAAGAATGCAAGTAAGGATGACTTTACCGCCTATACCGTGAGCGACAGAATGGCCACAACAGGGCATTTGGAGACATCGGACACTATACTAAACAAGGTGTTGCGCAACGCATGGTGGGGCATATACAGCAATTATAAAGGCATGCCGGTAGACTGCCCGCAGCGCAACGAAAGGCAGCCGTGGCTGGGCGACCGTACGGTGGGCGCCCTCGGGGAGAGCTTCCTCTTTGACAATGAACGGCTCTACAGCAAATGGACGCACGACATATGCGATGCACAACGCTCGGACGGCTGTATTCCTGATGTGGCTCCTGCTTTTTGGAACTATTATACGGACAATGTTACGTGGCCGGCAGCACTGCCCTTTACGTGTGATATGTTGTACAGACAGTATGGTAATGTACAGCCTGTCGTTGATGCGTATCCGGCCATCAAGAAATGGCTCGGGCATATACTGGATGAGTATACCGACAAGGACGGTATTGTAACCAAGGACAAGTATGGCGACTGGTGTGTGCCGCCCGAGAAACTGGAACTCATACACAGCAAGGACCCCAAACGGCAGACGGACGGCAAACTCATAGCCACCGCCTACACGATACGCTGTCTGCAACTGGCAGGACAGTTTGCACGGTTGCAGGGACTTGCTGAAGACACCGCCCGCTGGGAGGAACAACGTTCCGCCATGGTAAAAGCTTTCAATGACCGGTTCCTGGTTAACAGGCCAGGGACATCTCGCCGACCGGGACACGTGCTCTATCCCGACAGTGTATACTATGGTAACAATACCTCTACGGCCAATCTGCTGGCCCTCGCTTTTGGCATCGCTCCCGAAAACTTGCGCAGCGACATAGCACGGCAGGTAGTGAGGAGTATCTGCGTCGACGCCAAGGACCACGTCAACTGCGGTGTTATCGGCATCTCGTGGCTGTTGCGTGGACTGAGCGACAACGGATTCCCGGAAGTGGCCTATCTCCTGGCCACGCAGAAGTCTTATCCCTCGTGGGGGTATATGGCAGAGAACGGAGCCACCACCATCTGGGAACTCTGGAACGGCGATAAGGCTAACCCGAAAATGAACTCGGGCAATCATGTCATGTTGCTCGGCGACCTGCTTACATGGTGCTACCAGTATCTGGGTGGTATACGCCAGCAGGGAACCGATGCTGACGGGAATCCTGCTGTAGCCTATCGCAACATCGTGCTGAAACCAGAGTTCGGTATACCGAACTGCGAGTATGCCGATGCCGACTACGACACGCCTTACGGTAAGGTAAAAAGCCATTGGCGTAAAACCTTGCAGCATCTGGAGTGGAACATCACGGTGCCTTGCAACACTACGGCAGAGGTTTGCCTTCCCGGCGGAAAGGTGGAGAAGGTGGGTAGTGGTGACTACCATTACTCGGTAGATATCCCTACACGCAGCGAGGCCATCGTCAAGGACGAGTTCCTCTATGACTACAGCGGTTTCCCGTCGGCGCATGCCTCTACCATTACGCAACTGAAGAACGGCGACCTCATAGCTGCCTATTTCGGAGGAACGGCAGAACGCAACCCGGATGTCTGCATCTGGGTAAGCCGTAAGCCTAAAGGCGCAAAGGCGTGGGAGAAACCCATACTGGCGGCTGACGGTGTGTACAGAATGGGAACCGACGAGGCTAAGGTGGCAGGACTGTCGGGCATCGATGAGAAGACAACGTCTGCCGACAAGGGACCTGTCAAGGATGCTCAACGACGCTTTGCCATACCAGCCACTTACCAGTACGATTACCGTTCGAAGACGGCAAATATGAAGACACCCGACAACCTGAAGCGCAAGGCATGCTGGAACCCAGTACTCTATACCATGCCCGACGGCGAGATATGGCTCTTCTACAAGGTAGGGGCATCGGTGGCCGACTGGACAGGATGGGTGGTAAAGTCGAAGGACGGAGGCAAGACGTGGGGCGACCGCGAAGCGCTACCCAAGGGATTCCTTGGTCCCATCAAGAACAAGCCCGAATTGGTGGACGGCCGTTTGCTCTGTCCGTCGAGCACAGAGGGGAAGGGATGGAAGTTCCATGTCGAAATTTATGACCTGAAGACCAGACAGTGGAAATATGTCGGTCCCGTTGATGCCGAAACGGCTCCAGCTACCCAAGATGTAGACTCGGCTTCGGTGGATATGCAGCATCCTATATATAAGAAAGGTAAAGCCGCGGCTCCTATCTATTGTATACAGCCCTCCATCATCAAGTTGGCTGACGGCAGGCTCCAGGCGCTCATGCGAACCCGCAATGCCCGTATAGCCACTTCCTTCAGTAGCGATGGCGGCAATACATGGAGTAAGGTGACACTCCTCGATCTGGAGAACAACCAAAGCGGTACGGATGCCGTGACCCTCAGGGACGGCAGGCACGTCATGATATACAACAATTTTGAGACGCTGCCAGGTACGCCAAAGGGTGTGCGCACACCGTTGAGCCTTGCCATCAGTGATGACGGTACCCACTGGCGCCATCTTCTCACGCTCGAAGACAGTCCTGTAAGCCAGTACTCCTATCCTGCTATCATACAGGGAAAGGACGGTAAACTGCACTGTATCTACACTTGGAGACGTCAGCGTGTGGCATATCAAGAGGTAGACCTGAAAAAGCTAAAGTAGTGCGACTTGTAATCCACAGAAGCGGTTAAAAGTCTATAATATGGTTAATAAATTATAAATAGCAGAGCGTCGGACTGCAAAGTGTACCGTTATTATAATAATAATGTGTACCTTTGCAGTCCGATTATTTCGGGGATACGCTTAGAGTCCCCATGGTAAGGCGTGTTAATAGCAGTACCTGTGGCCGGGTGCTGTGGTTAGTGAATCGCCAGACCACACATGTGAGATTAAAAACGTTTTTTAGTAGTAAATTTAAATTTAAAATGGACACATTAAGTTACAAGACTATTTCCGTTAACAAGGAAACAGCTAAGAAAGAGTGGGTCGTTATCGACGCTACCGATCAGGTTGTAGGTCGTCTCTGCTCTAAAGTAGCCAAGCTGCTCCGCGGAAAGTACAAGCCAACATTCACTCCACACGTAGACTGTGGCGACAACGTTATCATCATCAACGCCGCCAAGGTGGTGTTCTCCGGCAAGAAGGAGACAGACAAGGTCTACACACGCTACACTGGTTATCCTGGTGGTCAGCGCTTCAATACTCCTGCAGAGTTGCGCAAGCGTCCTGACGGTATGGACAAGATTCTGCGTCATGCAGTAAAGGGTATGTTGCCAAAGGGCCGTCTCGGCCGTTCTTTGATGGACAACCTCTTCATTTACGATGGTACAGAGCACAAGCATGAGGCTCAGAAGCCAAAGGCTATTGATATTAACCAGTATAAATAATAAGGCATAATGGAAGTAATAAATGCAATTGGTCGCCGCAAGAGCGCTATCGCTCGTGTTTACCTTTCAGAGGGTACAGGTAAGATCACAATCAACAAGAAAGATATTGAGACCTATTTCCCTTCAGCAATCCTTCGCTACGTGGTGAAGCAGCCGTTGCAGCTGCTCGAGGCTGAGGGCAAGTATGATGTCAAGGCCAACCTCGATGGTGGTGGTTTCACTGGCCAGAGCCAGGCTCTCCGCCTCGCTATCGCCCGTGCTCTCGTCAAGGTTGACGCTGAGGACAAGAAGGTTTTGAAGGATGCAGGCTTCCTCACACGCGACTCACGTGCTGTAGAGCGTAAGAAGCCGGGTCAGCCAAAGGCTCGTCGTCGCTTCCAGTTCAGCAAGCGCTAATCTTTTTGGTAGTGAAGAACGAAGAGGGAAGAGTGAAAAATCTTCTGCTTTTATGTTCTTTATAATAAAAGGTTAAAAGAGTGCTGGGGAAAGAGAAGGTGTAGGATTCTTCACTCTTCGTTCTTTACTCTCCACTCAGGCTGAGCAGTTTAGTATCTAAATCGGTGAGATTCCATTAATCGGGGACTACCCACCGACTGATCTAAGCATTTAGATTAAAAAGAAAGTAAACAACAATTAAACAAGAAAAGACAATGTCAAGAACAAATTTTGACCAGTTACTCCAGGCAGGTTGCCACTTCGGACACCTCCGTCGCAAGTGGAACCCCGCAATGGCTCCTTATATCTTCATGGAGCGTAACGGTATTCACATCATAGACCTCAACAAGACTGTTGCCAAGATAGACGAGGCAGCTGAGCTGTTGAAGGGTTACGCCAAGTCAGGAAAGAAGATCCTGTTTGTCGCTACTAAAAAACAAGCTAAGGACATCGTAGCCGAGAAGGCTGCCTCTGTCAACATGCCTTACGTTATTGAGCGTTGGCCAGGTGGTATGCTCACAAACTTCCCTACAATCCGTAAGGCTGTGAAGAAAATGGCAAACATCGACAAGTTGATGAACGATGGTACATTCTCTAACCTTTCAAAGCGCGAGCTGCTGCAGGTAAGCCGCCAGCGTGCCAAGTTGGAGAAGAACCTCGGTTCTATCGCTGACCTGACTCGTCTCCCCAGCGCACTCTTCGTTATCGACGTAATGAAGGAGCACATCGCTGTAAAGGAGGCCAATCGTCTCGGTATCCCTGTGTTCGGTATCGTGGACACCAACTCTGATCCCAAGAATATCGACTACATCATCCCTGCCAACGACGACGCTAAGGACTCTATCGAGGTTATCCTTTCTGCAGTATGCGGTGCTATCGCCGAGGGTCTGCAGGAGCGCAAGGTAGAGAAGGCTGACGACAAGGCTGCCGCTGAGCAGAAGGACCAGCCTAAGAAGGCTGCCCGCAAGGAAGAGGAAGCTGCTGCCGAGTAATTCAGACACACATACTTTAGCCATTGATTCGTAAACGGATTGATGGCTAAAGTTGATTCCAAGATTATTAACTATTAATAGAAAGATATAAAGATTATGGCTGTTACTATAGCTGACATCCAGAAGCTTCGCAAGATGACAGGTGCCGGTCTCGCAGATTGCAAGAAGGCTCTTACTGAGGCTGATGGTGACATCGAGAAGGCAATTGAGCTCGTTCGCGAGCGTGGTCTTGCTATTGCTGCAAAGCGTTCTGACCGTGAGACATCTAACGGTTGTGTGCTCGTCAAGAGTGCTGATGGCTTCGCTGCAATGATTGCCGTTAAGTGTGAAACTGACTTCGTGGCCAACGGTAAGGAGTTTATCGACATGACTGCCGAAATTCTGGACGCTGCCATCGCTGCCAAGGCACAGAGCCTTGACGAGGTGAAGAAGTTGGCTCTTGCTTCCGGTAATGACGCTGAGACTGCTGTTAAGCTGCGCTCTGGTGTTACCGGCGAGAAGATGGAACTTGATGGTTACAACTTCCTCGAGGGTGAGAACATCTCTGTTTACGACCATATGGGCAAGCACACTCTCTGTACCATGGTTCAGCTCAACGAGAACAACGAAGAGGCTGGTCACAAGGTTGCTATGCAGGTGGCTGCCATGCGCCCTGTAGCTCTCGACGAGTCTTCTGTTTCTGAGGAGACAAAGAAGAAGGAGCTTGAGGTGGCTGTTGCCAAGACCAAGGAAGAGTTGGTGGAGAAGGCTGTTAATGCTGCGCTGAAGAAGGCCGGTATCAACCCTGCTCATGTTGACTCTGAGGACCACATCGAGAGCAACACCAAGAAGGGTTGGTTGACTCCTGAGCAGGCTGAAGAGGCTCGCCAGATCAAGAAGACCGTAGGTGAGGAGAAGGCTGCTTCTCTGAACGAGACAATGGTCCAGAACATCGCCAATGGCCGTCTGGCCAAGTTCTTCAAGGAGAACTGCCTCGTAGACCAGGAGTTCCAGTTTGGTGACGGTGACAAGCAGACTGTTTCTCAGTTCCTCGCTTCACAAAGCAAGACGCTGAAGATTACAGCTTACAAGCGCTTCACACTTGCAGCCGAATAATAGTCTTGCTGAAGTCTGTTATGCTCTGATGTCATGTTCTGTAGCTTAATTGCTCTGTGACATCTAGGCAGGCAAGCTATCATGTTTTGACCTATAGTTAAATTAGATAGCATGGGGAGAACAGGAGTTGGGCATCATTGCTTCTCCTGTCTCCCCTTTTCTTTTTAGCATACGCCCTTTAATTCCATCTTTAATAAATAAATGAAGATATTTGCTATTGGCATGAACTATGCCGAACACAATAAATCGCTGCATGGCACGTTATCTAAACCAGAGCGCCCTATTATCTTTACCAAGGCCGACTCGGCCCTGCTCTCCAACGGCAAACCGTTCTTTATCCCCGACCACCTCGGCAGGATAGAGTATGAAACAGAACTGGTGGTACGCATCTGTCGTTTAGGCAAGACTATACCGCAGCGTTTTGCCCACCGTTATTATGATGCCGTGACGGTAGGTGTCGACTTTACTGCCCGTGAACTGCAGCAGCAGCTCCGCGAGAAAGGACAGCCCTGGGAATTGTGTAAGGGGTTCGACGGTTCGGCTGTCATTGGTGAATGGGTAGACTTGCAGAAGTTGCGCGACATACAGGCTCTGCGCTTCCATCTCGACATCAACGGGCAGACTGTACAGGAAGGCTGTTCGTGCGATATGCTTTACAAGGTAGACGAAATCGTCTCGTTCATCAGTCAGTACTTTACACTGAAGACAGGCGACTTGCTCTACACGGGATGCCCTACGGGGTGTGGACCCGTTCATATCGATGACCACCTGGAGGGATACCTTGAGGAAAGGAAAGTGCTCGACTTCAACTGCAAGTAGAGCGTACTAAGTAAAAAGATAATGTACTATCATCTTAGGAGTATGAAAGAAAGGATTTTGAGATATTCCCTATTGCTGGCTTTGCTGTTAGGTACGCTAACGGCAAGTGCGTCACAACACTTTTTCAACTTGACAGCGCAGGAAGTGGAAGTAGATTCCGTGCTGCCGCGGTTCCTTTATTCCATACCTTTGGGTGACAACTATGAAGACTCTGTCTACACGGTTACGGTAAGATATCCCGAGTATATAGACCTGACTGTAACCGATGTGGCTAACTATAACAAACTTTCCGGTGCCGCCTTGCCGTCGCAGGTTGCTGTAGAACAGCACATCACGGTGAGCCGCCAGAAGGGATATTTGTTGGTATCGTTCTGTCCGCTGGTTTTTCGTTCCAACAAATATCAGGCGCTTGCCAGTTTTATGCTCGACATCAAGGCCCGTGCCCTCCGGGGCAGTGCCCTTCGCGCCAAGAGGGCATCAGTGGCTTTAGCCTCTTCGGCCGACAAATATGCGGCACATTCTGTGCTTGCTTCAGGCAAATGGGCTAAGATCAGGGTGGGGGAGAGTGGTATCTACCAACTCACCGAGTCGGTAATACGCCAGGCGGGATTTACCAACCTTGACAAGGTGAAAATCTATGGCTATGGCGGTAATCTGCAGAATGAGGCACTGAAAGGTGAAGACCTTGCCGCTTATGATGATTTGAAGGAGGTTCCGCAGTGTATTGTCGGTGGCAGGCATCTGTTCTATGGAAAAGGACCTGTCAGTTGGGCTTCCTCTACCATTACGACGCGTACGCGCAATCCTTATTCTGACTACGGATATTATTTTATTACGCAGGGAGACGATGCCCCTGCAACGGTCGACTCTACCGAGTTTGTCAATTCTTTCTACCTCTCTTCCGATGGCAAGCGCGTGGCCCCTGATTTCTATCACTCGCTCTACGAGGAGGACGGCTACAGTTGGTATCATGGCGGGCGTAACCTCTTTTCCCCCACGGCTATTTCCGTAGGCGGAAGTCAGCAGCTGGTTATAGAAAACCCGACATCCAGTACCAAGGGTACCCTTTATGTCAATGTCTCGTCGGGTACTAATAACACGGTTGCACAAGTGATGCGCAAGGGCAAGCAGATACTTTCTGTTACGATAAAGATCGGGTCCTACTGTACGGCTGCCCAGCAGTACGGCACTGTGTCCATTACTGACCTGGAGCCATGGGGTAGAGACACCATTACCGTAGTGGCGGCAAGCGGTGGAGACATACGTCTTGACTATGTGTCCATGACGTGGAATGACCCCATGCCTGCACCCTCGTTATCGGCTTCATTTCCCACAGCAACATACGTTTACAACATAGAGAACCAGGACCTTCATGCGGCCGACTTTGCCGACCTGGTCATTATCATCCCTACCTCGCAGAAGTTGCGTGCCCAGGCAGAACGACTCAAAGCCCACCACGAGAGTCATGACGGTATGCGTGTGAATATCGTGCCTGCCGACGAACTATACAATGAGTTTGCCAGTGGTACCCCCGATGCCAATGCCTACAGGCGCTATCTGCGTATGCTTTACGACAAGGCTGGACAGAATACAGCCGACATGCCCAAGTATCTTCTGCTTTTCGGTGACTGTGTATGGGATAACCGTATGCTCACATCAGCCTGTCGTAACCTGTCGGCCGATGACTATCTGCTTGCCTTTGAGAGTGAAAACTCTTTCAGCGAGACAGCCTGTTACGTCAGCGACAGTTGGTATGGCATCCTTGCCGAGGGCGCAGGAAGTGCCCCCACGCGTGAGATGCAGGATGTGGGTGTGGGACGTTTTCCCGTTACCACTGCAGCTGAGGCAAAAATCATGGTCGACAAGACCATCAACTATGCGACGGATGCCAGCGGAGGAGGGTCCTGGCAGAATACACTTATGTTTATGGGTGATGACGGAAACAACAATGTCCACATGACAGATGTGAACAGTGTGGCAGACAGCATAGCCAGTTATTATCCGGGATTCCTTGTCAAGAAAGTGATGTGGGATGCCTATACGCGCCAGTCATCTTCTACGGGCTTTAGTTATCCCGATGTAACCAAGGCTATCAAGCAACAGCAGAGCACCGGTGCACTTGTTATGGACTATGCCGGGCACGGCAGTGCTACACAGATATCGCATGAGCAGGTGCTTTTGCTCTCCGATTTTGCCAGTTTCCGCAACAAGCATCTCCCCCTGTGGGTTACGGCAGCCTGCGACATCATGCCGTTCGACGGGGTGGACGAAACCATTGGTGAGACGGCAGTGCTCAATGAAAAGGGTGGGGCAGTGGCCTTCTACGGCACTACCAGAACTGTGTTTACCACAGCCAACAAGTATATCAACCATGCCTTTATGAAGCGTGTCCTCTCTCTGAAGGATGACGGCACACCTATTACTATTGGCGAGGCGCACCGTCTGGCACAGAACGACGTGATGCTGGGCAACAACTATTATTACAGCAGCAGTGGAGACAAGGTATACGAGCGTGATGTGGCAGAAAACCACTTGCAATATTCCCTGCTTGGCGACCCGGCATTGTCGCTCAACCTGCCTACCCAAAAGGTAGTGGTGGACAGTATCGACGGTGTTGCCGTCGGCACGGACCAATTGCCGCAGGTAGAAGCAGGTTCGGTCGTGAAGGTTGTCGGGCATGTGGAAAACGGCAGTGACTTCACGGGCTATGTAGCAGCTACAGTGCGCGACTCTCGCGAACTCGTTACCTGTAAATTGAACAATACGTCGAGTGAAGGAGCCGAGACAGCCTTTACCTATTACGACCGTCAGAACACGCTATACAACGGTTCGGACAGTGTATGCGGCGGAAAGTTCGAGTTTACCTTTGCCGTGCCCAAAGATATCAATTACTCAGACAAGCAAGGACTCATCAATCTCTACGCCTACAGCAGCACCGGCAAGCGTGCACATGGTGCCTGCGACAATTTTATCGTAGGTGGAAGCGAGGATAATGCGAACGACTCAATAGGACCGTCCATCTATTGTTACCTTAACTCGCCGACATTCGTCGACGGGGGCAATGTGAATACCACGCCCTACTTCGTGGCGGAAGTCAAGGATAAGGACGGTATCAATGCCTCGGGAAGCGGTATAGGCCATGACCTCTTGCTCACCATTGATGGAGACATGAACAAGACCTATTCGCTTAATGACTATTTCGCCTACGATTTTGGTACGTATACCAGTGGTTCGGCCTACTATAGCATTCCTGAGCTCGAAGAGGGAAAGCACACGCTGCAGTTCCGTGCCTGGGACATACAGAACAACAGCTCTACGGTCTCTCTTAACTTCAATGTGGTAAAGGGCCTGGAACCCCAGCTCTTCGACGTGAACGCTACCAACAATCCTGCTCGCACCTCTACTACTTTCATCATCAGCCACGACCGTACGGAGTGCAATATGGACGTGGTGCTCGAGATATTCGATGCATCGGGAAGGGAGATTTGGCGCTATTCCGAGAATGGACTGTCGGGTGCTGGAACCTATGAGATTACATGGGATTTGACAGTAGACGGTGGACGTCCTCTGCAGACTGGTGTCTATATCTACCGCATCAAGGTAGCTTCAGAAGGAAGTAGCTATGCCTCGAAGGCCAAGAAACTTATCGTTATTAACAACAAATAATGATTCGGGCAAAATAAATCGCACATCTTTCCGTTTGTAGAATAGTGGCAGAACTTTTGCGTGCCAAGCGCACGTGCTACACATATTTTAAAATCATTAGAATACTATTAGAATACAATTAGAACGATATACACAAGCAACATGAATCGGATATTCAAGATATTTCTGGCTGTTAGCCTTGCCCAAGTGGCCTTGTGGGCTGGGGCACAAGAGAAGAAAGAACTCTTCAACCCTGTTGAGTATGCAGTCATTTCACAGACCATCGCACCTGATGCGCGAGCTGGAGCTATGGGCGATGTAGGTGCAGCCACCGACCCGGATGCCAACTCGCAGTACTGGAACCCAGCCAAATATCCGTTCTGTATATCGCGTGCTGGTGTGTCGCTCAACTTCACGCCGTGGCTCCGCTCGTTGGTCAACGATATGAACCTTGCCTATCTTGCCGGTTATTACCGTATAGGTCAGCACAGTGCCGTGTCGGGTTCGGTGCGTTATTTCAATTTGGGTAAGATCTATTCTTCTGCTGCCGATGCCGCAGCAGGCACTGGTGTGACGATTAATCCTTACGAGATGTCTGTAGACGTGGCCTACTCGCTGATGCTGAGCGAAAAGTTTTCGTTGGCAGCTGCTGTCCGCTGGATTTATTCGGATATGCGTTTCGACTATACGGACAATTTCTCTCCGGCGTCAGCCTTTTCTGCTGACATCGCTGCCTATTATCAGAATTATGTCAATATAGGGCAGCGCGAATGCCAGTTGGGTATCGGTCTCAATATTTCCAATATAGGTAGTAAGATACAGTACAGCGGCAAAACATACAGCGAGTTCCTGCCTGCCAATCTGCGTCTCGGTGCTTCGCTCATGGTGCCTATAGACGAGTACAACCGCATTACCATTACAGCCGATGCCAACAAGTATCTGGTGCCTACTGTTCCTGTACAGAATGATAGTGATAAAACCTCTTCTGATTATGTGGAGCGTGTGCACAGAGAGTACAACAATATGTCGGCCATTACCGGTATCTTCAAGAGTTTCTCTGATGCTCCTGGAGGATTTAAGGAGGAGTTGCAGGAAATCAACTATGGCATCGGTGCCGAATATACCTACAATGACAAGTTCATGCTCCGTGCCGGTTATCACCACGAGAGCCAGAGCAAGGGAAACCGTAAGTACTTCGCCGTTGGTGCAGGATTCAAAATGAGCGTGTTCCAGCTTGACGCAGGCTATGTCATTGCTACGGCCAAGAGTAATCCGCTCGACCAGACACTGCGTTTCTCGCTCACATTCGATATGGACGGCATCAAGGACCTGTTTAAAAGGTAAAAGGGTAAAAAGGTAAAAAAAGAAAAAGGTAAAATAAGAAGGCATGAACATACGGGTTGGTTTTGGATATGATGTCCATAGATTGGTGGAAGGCCGTGAGCTTTGGCTTGGCGGCATCAAGATAGACTATGAGCGTGGACTCTTGGGGCATAGCGATGCCGATGTGCTGATACATGCCATTTGTGATGCCCTGCTCGGAGCTGCCAATATGCGCGACATAGGTTACCACTTCCCCGACACATCTGCCGAGACGCTGAATGTCGATTCAAAGATATTGTTGCGCAAAACAATCGAACTGATAGCCACCAAGGGTTATGTAGTAGGCAATATAGACGCTACGGTGTGTGCCGAGCGCCCTAAGCTCAATCCGCATGTACCGGCCATGAAGGCTTGCCTTGCCCAGGTTATAGGTACCGACGAGGATAATATCTCCATCAAGGCCACCACCACCGAGAAGTTGGGGTTTACGGGGCGTATGGAAGGCATTTCGGCCTATGCCACCGTACTCGTGGAGAAAGTTTAATGAGCGTTAAACGCTTCTTAATTTCTGTTGTGTACGTACACATTTGATTGATGTATATCAAAAAATCAATAAAAACAATCATTTCCCTTTCATAATGTTTGGAGGTAATGCGAAAAAAGTAGTACCTTTGCATCGTCAAAAGGTTAATAGATTGTTTAGGTTAGTAGTAATAGATTTAGGTTTTTAGTTATTAGGTTTTAAGGTAGATTGTTTAACAGATAACAAAGGGGGTCGTGAGACTGCCTTTGGAATTAGAAAAAGATTAAGTTAAACATACGGATACGCTACAGCTCGTTGAGAGTTGTAGCGTATTTTTTTAGTCCTTTTGTTTTGTTCTTTCCCTATTTTCCACTACCTTTGCATGTATAGACAAACGATTACCGCAATGAGAGTACTCATAGTCAATACAAGCGAGAGGACAGGAGGTGCCGCTGTGGCAGCCAACCGTCTGATGGATGCCCTTAACAATAACGGTGTCAAGGCGAAGATGCTGGTGCGCGACAAAACCACGGATGATATCACTGTGGTCGGTTTGCCGCGTTCTCTTAAGTTGAGTTGGAATTTTCTGTGGGAACGTTGGTGCGTGTTTTGGCATCTGCATTTCTCTAAAAAACATCTCTGGGAGATAGACATGGCTACGGCTGGTTCGGATATTACCAGGACGCGCGAGTTCCGCGAGGCCGATGTAGTCCATCTCTCGTGGGTCAATCAGGGTATGCTTTCACTCAAGGGTATCCGCAAGATACTGAAGACCGGAAAACCCGTGGTATGGACCATGCACGACCTTTGGGCCGCTACGGGCATCTGCCATTATGCACGTGGCTGCAACCGTTACGCTTCTGCTTGCGGCAATTGTCCGTTGTTGCCCAATAAGGGTAGCAGAAACGACTTGTCGGCTAAGGTGTTCCGTCACAAGAGAGCCATCTATCAGCAGGGAAATATCTATTTTGTAAGTTGCAGCAAGTGGTTGGAGAAACAAGCCAAGATTGGCGGACTCTTCGTCGGCCAGCGCATTACCAATATACCTAACCCGATAGACACCCACGTGTTCTGTCCACAGGACAAGGCAGAGGCCCGTCTTCGTGTTGGGTTGCCTGCAGACAAGCATCTCATCCTCTTCGTTTCGCAGCGTGTCACAGATGAGCGTAAGGGCATGAAGTATTTTGTAGAGGCCATCGACCACTTGATCGAGGAATGTCCGGAGATGAAGGACAATACTGCCATTGTCATTCTGGGCGGCCATTCGGAGGCGATAAGTTTGAACTTGCCGTCCTATTCGCTTGGATATGTGAGTGACGAGAAGCGCATTGTAAACATCTATAATTCCGTGGATGTCTTTGTGCTCCCTTCCTTGGAAGACAACTTGCCCAATACCATTATGGAGGCTATGGCCTGCGGTGTACCCAGTGTAGGGTTTAAGGTGGGCGGTATACCAGAGATGATAGACCACATGAAGAACGGCTATGTGGCCAACTGCCGTGATTCCAAGAGCCTTGCCGCAGGTATCCGTTGGGTTCTTTGTGAGGCCAATGCCGCTGCCCTCCAAAAGGAATGTGTGCAGAAAGTGATGCGCTGTTACTCCCAAAATGTAGTGGCGATGAAATATATAGAGGTGTATAACCAAGCCATGGCCTTCAGGCACTACCGCCTTTAGTCCCTTGCCGTAAAGCAACGAACACATGATTAAATTTACCATCGTTACCTGTACCTACAATGCCGAACGTGTGCTGCAGCGCACCCTTGACAGCGTGAAGAAGCAGAGCTATTGCAATATAGAACATATTGTTATGGACGGCGGTTCCACCGACAAGACCCTTGCCTTGGTAAGGGCTTACTGCCACAAGACAAGCAAGGGCGAGAATGCCCACGATATAGTGGTCGTTTCCGAACCGGACAAAGGCCTTTACGATGCAATGAACAAAGCGGTAAATAGGGCCACGGGCGACTATCTTGTTTTTCTCAACGCAGGTGATACTTTTCCCTCTGCCGACACATTGGAGATGGTCAGCGGCAGTGTCGGTGAGGGAGAACCACTTCCTGCCGTACTTTATGGCGATACGGACATTGTCAATATGGACGGCCGCTTTGTGCGTCATCGTCGCCTTACGCCTCCGCAGCGTCTTTCCTGGCGTTCTTTCCTATGGGGTATGCTGGTATGCCACCAGTCTTTTTATGCCCGTACCGACATAGCAAAAAGGGTACCTTACAATCTCGAATATCGTTATTCCGCCGATGTTGATTGGTGCATCCGTATTATGAAAGAGGCGGCTTTAAGTCATCAGTCGCTGCGCAATGTCCATGCAGTAATCACCAATTATCTCGACGGTGGTATGAGTGTGCAGAACCATCGTGATTCTCTCAAAGAGCGGTTCTTGGTAATGCGCAGCCATTATGGTCTTGTTACTACCCTTTTGGTGCACGTGTGGTTTGTCGTCAGGGGACTGGTGAAGCGATAGGACTTTTCGAACTGATGAAAAAGAATGATGTTGACCGCAAAAAGACAATCGGCGATTTTTATAGTTATTTACAAAAACAAGTCATCTGACACGACCTCACTCTGCACATGATTCCAATAGGCATTATGAGTTACTCCATAGGTGGTAATCATCGGCAGTTGGAGCGTTTTGCGGCGAGAGATGCTTTCTGTGAAACGAGATTTTTTTACCTGTTTTCCGGCAAATATAATCTTATAATTGTCGGAAAATATGTATAACACCCGCGTTTCCGACAATTATAGTTCCATAATCTGCGAAATAAGGTACGCTGTATTGCAAGAATGAAAATAAATTATCATTCTCTTCGCTTAATCTGATTTTTAGCTGTACCTTTGCAGCCCGAAAGCCGTTCCTTACCAAAAGGATGGCTTCATTATTTATTTACAAACATTTTAATTAATGTACAAAACAATTTTCAACAAGCGCAGCAGCCTCTGGTTCAACCGCTTCTCCAACAAGCATTATGCGCTCTTCTCCGTATTGGGAAGAGAGGTGCTCGTGGGTGCCCTGAGCGTAGCCACATTGAGCCACGCCAAGGCAGAGGGCATCAGCACCGAGGGCATGAAGGCAGACTCCACCCTCTACAAGGGCGGAAAGGCCTATGAGCTGGATGCGGTGAGCGTGACCGGCTCGCGTGCGCCGATGACTGTGGAACAGTCGCCCAAGATTGTGTCTGTCATTACCCGCGACGACATTCATCGTGCGGCGGCGCAGACCATCAACGATGTATTGAAATTAGCCACGGGCGTGGATGTCCGTCAGCGCGGTGGCTTTGGTGTTCAGACGGACATCTCCATCAACGGTGGAACCTTCGACCAGATTACCATTCTCCTGAATGGGGTCAACATCTCCAATCCGCAGACTGGGCACAATGCCTCCGACTTTCCCGTGACTCTCGCCGACATCGACCACATCGAAGTTCTCGAAGGGGGAGCCTCACGTATTTTCGGAACGTCCGCCTTCAACGGAGCTATCAACATCGTGACCAAGAAGGCGCAGGACTCCCGTGTACAAGCCAATGTGGAGGGCGGTTCCTTCGGCAGCTTTGGGGCGCAAGGACGATTGCAGACTGCTTTCGAGACTGGCAAGTGGAGCCACTCTTACTCCGTGAGCGGCGGCTACAAACGCTCCGACGGAGGCACGGAGAACAGCGACTTCGAGAAGGGACAAGGCTATGGCAACTTCGCTTTCTCTTACGACCACCGTTTCGACATCGGGGTGCAGGCTGGTGTCGCCACGCAGAGCTACGGAGCAAATACTTTTTATTCCGCCAAGTACAATGACCAATACGAGAAAACCAAGCATGGCATCGCCTCGCTCAATCTCAGTCTGCACAATGCCACGATGAGTGATGCCGACAAGATTTGGGAAGTATCTCCTACCTTTTATTATAATAAGTTCAAGGACCATTACCAGTTGATTCGCGGGCAGGAAGGTGCCAAGGCTGGCGAGAACTACCACGACCTCGACATCTGGGGCGGCGGACTGAACGCCAACCTCTCCTGGTTCCTGGGCAAGACCGCCGTGGGCTTCGACATCAGCAAGGAGCGCATCTACTCCACAGCCCTCGGCTCAGCCCTTGCAGAGAACGACTACAAGGACATTTCCGGCTCCGGCCGAAAGTACGACCACAAGGGCGAGCGCACCAACACCAACATTATGGTGGAACACAATTTTATCTTTGGCGGCTTTACCCTGTCGGCTGGTGTACTTGCCAACAAGAATACCGGACTCGACAACGAATTCCGCTTCTATCCCGGCGTGGACGTAAGCTATCGCCCTAACGACAACTGGAAGGTGTACGCCTCCTGGAACAAGGCGCTACGTATGCCCACCTACACCGACCTGTATATAAGTAATGTGGTGCAGCAGGGCGACAATACGTTGAACCCCGAGAAAAACTCCACCTTCAAGGTGGGCACGCAGTATCGCCGTCCCGGCTTCTCCGCCATGCTGAGCGGTTTCTATGCCCACGGAACGGACATGATAGACTGGGTACAGACCTCGGCGACAGAGCAGCAGGACAGCAAGTATCACGTGATGAACATCGGCAAGCTCGACAATATGGGCTACAACCTCGATGCCACCATTTACCTGCAGGAGTTGGTGCCCAACTGCTTCATCACCCGCATCAAGCTGGGGTACGCCTACATCTACCAGGACCACAAGACGGATGCTACGATCCTGAAGTCGCTTTACGCACTGGAGTACCTGAAACACAAGGCCGTGTTCGGTCTCGGCCATCAGATATGGAGGAAGCTCTGTGCCTCGTGGAGCGTGCGCTGGCAGCAACGCATGAACGGCTACCACCCCTACACCAAGGTGGACTGCAAACTGATGTGGGACGAGAAGAAGTATAGCATCTATGTAAAGGCAGACAACCTTACCTGCCACCGCTATTACGACCTCACCGCCGTGAAGCAGCCCGGACTGTGGGTGATGGCGGGAGCCAGCGTGAACATAGGATTGTAAAAAACAAAGGGACTGTTAGGCTTCGGTGTTACCCTACGCCCAACAGTTCCACCTCAAATACTAAAGTAGATCCACCTGGAATACCAGGTTGCGAGAATTTGCCGTACCCCATTTCTGCAGGGATATAAAGTTCCCACTGGTCGCCGACGTGCATCTCCTGCATTGCCACAATCCATCCGTCTATCAAGTCGCTCAGCCGCATGGCAAAAGGTGTGCCTCCACGGCTGGAGTCGAATTTCTTTCCGTTGATGGTCCACCCCGTATAGTGGGCTGTGACGATGCTGCGCCTTGTGGGTTGTGCACCCTGTGGGTCGCCCTGTTTCAATACCTTATAATATATGCCGCGGGGCAGAGCCTTTACGTCCTGCTCCTTCGCTTTCTCTTCCAGCCAACGCTTGTTGGCCTCTACATATTCTCTCTTTGCCATAAATGTGTAAATAATGTGCGAAAAAAAATATCCCCTCAATGCAGAGAGCCGTCACCGGCACCCTCATTGAGGGGATTGTTATGCTTTGGTTACTTCCCCGAAAGGAATTTATTCCCACTCGATCGTTGAAGGCGGTTTGGAGGAGATGTCATAGCAAACGCGGTTGACCCCCTTTACCTTGTTGATAATCTCGTTGGATACCTTCGCCATGAAGTCGTAGGGCAGATGCGCCCAGTCGGCCGTCATAGCATCGGTGCTGGTCACGGCGCGCAGAGCCACAGGGTGCTCGTAAGTACGCTCATCGCCCATCACGCCCACGGAGCGGACGGTAGAGAGAAGTACGGTGCCTGCCTGCCAAATCTGGTCGTAGAGTGATACCTCTATCTCGCCGTTCTGCATGTCGGCAGGAACTCCGGCAGCCAATACACGGCGAGCTTCCTCGCCGCTCAACTTTACCTTGTATTCGCGAAGGCCGCGGATGTAGATGTCGTCGGCATCCTGCAGGATGCGTACCTTCTCGGGAGTGATGTCGCCCAGGATGCGTACAGCCAAGCCGGGACCAGGGAACGGATGGCGGGTAATCAGATGCTCAGGCATACCCATGGAGCGACCCACGCGGCGCACCTCGTCTTTGAACAACCACTTCAGCGGTTCGCACAACTGCAGGTTCATCTCTTCGGGAAGGCCGCCTACGTTGTGATGGCTCTTGATGACCTTGCCCGTAATGTTCAGACTCTCAATGCGGTCGGGATAGATGGTTCCCTGGGCAAGCCACTTGGCACCCGTCTGCTTCTTTGCCTCTTCGTTGAATACTTCCACGAAATCGCGACCGATGATCTTGCGCTTCTGTTCAGGATCGGATATTCCAGCCAAGTCGGCGAAGAACTTCTCGGATGCGTCTACGCCAATTACGTTCAGACCCAGGCATTTGTAATCTTCCATTACGTCACGGAACTCGTTCTTGCGGAGCATGCCGTGGTCTACGAAGATACAAGTAAGGTTCTTGCCGATGGCTTTGTTCAGAAGGACTGCAGCCACACTGGAGTCTACGCCGCCAGAGAGACCAAGTATTACCTTGTCGTCACCCAACTGAGCCTTCAACTCGGCTACAGTCGTTTCCACAAACGAGTCTGCGCTCCAGTCTTGCTTGCTTCCACAGATGTCTACCACAAAGTTTTTCAGCAACTGGGTACCCTGCAACGAGTGAAACACTTCGGGGTGGAACTGCACAGCCCAGACGGGTTGCTTGGTGGAGGCATAGGCAGCATACTTCACATTGGCTGTGGAAGCGATGCACTTGTAGTCAGCTGGGATGGCGGTGATGGTGTCGCCATGGCTCATCCATACCTGCGAGTTGTCTACGAAACCCTTGAACAGAGGATTCTCCTTGTCAAACTGCTCCAGGTTGGCACGTCCATACTCACGGCTGTCGGCTGCCTCAACCTTGCCACCCTGGGCATGGGAGAGATACTGTGCACCATAGCAGATGCCGAGCACAGGGATGCGCCCGACAAACTGGCTGAGGTCTACCTTGAAAGCCTCCGGGTCGTGGACGGAGTAGGGGCTTCCGCTCAGAATGACACCGATAACGGACGCGTCGTCCTTCGGAAACTTGTTGTAAGGCATAATCTCGCAGAAGGTGTCGAGCTCGCGTACACGGCGGCCGATGAGCTGCGTGGTCTGCGAACCGAAATCCAAAATAATAATCTTCTGTTGCATTTTTGTCTGTATTTTATAGTTTACAATGTTCTGTGTTCTTGAGGAGGGTTTGTAGAGAAGTTAAGGGACAACAGCCTTTCTTGTGTTGTCGTTTCTTCGTTGCATTGTTTTATATGTTTTAGTTGTTTTATTCTTACGCTTTTACTATTGAATTCTTCGTTGGTTTTCACTTCAGCAGTCGAGCTTCACTCTTGGGAGTGTTAAGACAACAGCTTTTGTGGAGAGTATTGGTATCTGTAGGAGGTACAGCTTTTCTGGCGTATGCCCTCTTTTTTACCTTTTTACCTTTTTACCTTTAACAAAAACTCTTCCGCCTCTCTGAGCGTCTCTTGCTTGCCCACGTCCATGAGCAGAAGGCCGTTCTTCACATAGCCCTCTATACGAACTTTGTCGCAATGCTTGAGGTAGAAGTCCATGATGGGGAATCTGTCTGGCTCGTCATCCATCAGGGGGAAGAGCGACGGGGCAACCATGTGAATGCCCGAGAAGGCATACATCCTGCATTTCTTCGGGTCGAGATGGTTGTAGGGGCTCTTTACTTCGCCCGTCTCGATATTGGTCCATCCCATCAGCCGCATCGTGTCATCGAAGAGGAGATAACGCTTGGTATTGCGCTCGCTCACTATCAGACGTGCCGCAAAGGTTTTCCCTTCTCCCGCCTCATAGAACTGCTTCAGGTCTACGTTGCTCAATATGTCGACATTATGAATAAGGATTGGCTCGGAAGGATTGAAGAGCGCCCAAGCCTTTTTGATGCCACCTCCCGTTTCCAGCAGTTTGTCAGTCTCGTCACTGATGCGGATGTCCATCCCGAAATTGTCGTTGGCATGGAGATAATCGATAATCTGCTCTGAGAAATGATGAACGTTTACCACAATGCGGGTAAAACCGGCATCCTTCAACTGAAGGACTACCCTTTGGAGCAGCGGCTTCCCCCCTACACTTACCAGGGCTTTTGGCATACTGTCGGTAAGTGGCTTCAGGCGAGTGCCCAGTCCTGCTGCGAAAATCATTGCTTGCATTGTTCGCGTATTTGCTTTTTAATGCGTGCAAATATACTAACATTTCGGGAGATGACCAAATTTGTGTGCCATTTATTGGAGGCTTGGTCCGAAACTTGATTTTATAAACCACCAAACTCATATCACCCAACCGCCAAACCCATAGCAGCTAGCTTCAAAATACTAAATACAAGTTGGATTTAGCTAAATCCAACTTAGAGTTAGCTAAATATAAGTTAGATTTAGCTAAATCTAAGTTAGGTGAAGTACTTTGCAGCTAGCTGCTATGGGTTTGGTTTTGGGCTAAGATGGGTTTGGTAATAGGGTTGCAAGCTGTTTACATCCATGCGCCGAACCTTGCGCTTGGCAAGGGAGCGGTGAAGTAATAGTTCTGGTCGTTGTAGTTGTCGTGGAAGAAGCATCCGTCCATCACAAACTTGCCGTTCATGTTACAGAAGTGGAAGGCGGGCACACCGCCGTCGATGGTAGTCTTGAAGAGCTTGTTCTGGAAGGAGATTTCTTGTAGTATAGGGGGGATGCGACAAAGGCGTTACAGGCTTTTTAATAAGCCCATAACGCCTGTTACATTGTCGTTACGAAAGAACGGTGTTCGATGTTCTGAGACTTTTATCCCTTGACTACAACTTTCTTGCCATGATGAATGTAGATGCCGTCGTGAAGACTGGAGGCTGAAACCTTCTGTCCCGTTACACTGTACCAAGCATCATCTTCGTTTGCAGTTTCTGTCTGGACGGTCTTGATGTCGTTTGTCTTGTCTGCCACACCATAGGCACTCAGTCCGCCATATTCGTTAGCGGCTTGTACCTTGAGTACCTTGCCCTGGTAGGCTACGGGAACATCGAAACGTGTATCGGTTGTAAATCCGATGACCTCATTGCCTGCCGTAACTACGTAGCAGATGGCGTATGGCACGGCGTTCCATTCAAGTGTGCTGCCCTCGATGGTAGCTTCCGGTTTGGCGCATGCCTCGGTCATAAGACTCGGCTGCCATGCGTCTGTGCCAGAGAGTACGTTCTTTACGGTGTATTGTGCGGCTTCCTCGGCAGAGAGAACAGCCTTCTCGCTGTGGCCCGTCACCTTATCGGTCTTGGTGTCATCCTTATAGTAGTAGTACTCCGTGATACGGTGGCTCAGGTCCATAGGGTTACCGTTTCCGTCCATCGTGTTGTACTCGGCCCAGAGCTTGGGCAGACCACCCATGGTAGGATACCAACCGCCAGCCGGAATCTTGACATACGACTTGGTGTTGATGAATACCGTAATGGGGTATTCGTGCCATGGGCGTCCCAACCATACATCGGTCTCGGAAGGAGTGCCTGGAGCTGTGATGACATTGTTCATGAAGACGTATCCCCATGTTGTGCCTTCGGCGTGGTTTGGTGCCACGATGTAGCCGCCGCTCTTGCGCACGATGTTGATGGTATCCTGGTCCAGGTACACATTGCCCTGGCCGTAGATGAAGTCTACTGCACCTTCAATCCAACTGTCCTTGATATAGTGGCGGTTGTTCATTTTTGTAGTGGTGAGCCATGTGTCCTGGTAGGAGAGCAGTCCCACCTTGTTGAGCACTACACGGTCGCCGACGGTATATAGTGCCAATGCCTGCGGGCCGTCGTTCTTCTCCACACCGTACGAGTTGACGAAGTTGATGCCCTCGAAGTAGAGGTTGTCTGAGTTGGCAGTAAAGGTAGCACCTTCGTTAACCTTATAGGCATTGTCTCCGCCGCTCAGACGGTTGTCGGAGATGCTCACGAGGTTGCGGTCCTGACCGATGAGGTGAATGTACGGTTTGTTGGCTGGAATGTCGTGATGGCCGGTGTACACACCTTTCTTGACGAAGATGAGCCATGGCTGCGTGCGGTTGGCAGGTGCAGCATCGATGGCAGCCTGCACGGTGGCATAGTCGCCCGTTCCGTCCTGTGCAACAACGGCATCGTAGAGACGAGCCTGTGGCTGCTTGCGTTCCATGGTGGTAAAGTTGATGGTAACGCCCTCAAAGGCATTGCCGCTGCGGTCGGTAATGGCTCCGGCGGGCAGGGTAAAGGTGTAAGCCTTGGCATACTCCAGTCCGCTGTAGGGATAAACCACGTTCTTGCCGCTTACGGTAGGAGTCAGCGTCTCGCCGTCAAGGGTGGCGTTGCCTTCGCCAAGTACCACCTTCTCGTCGAAGGTAAGGATGACAGAACCAGAGGCAGACACTTCGGCATCATTGTTGGCAGGTATGGTTGTCACGAGCTGGGGAGCCTGGTGGTCATCGCTCTGCTCTGAGTCGGCGGTGACGAATATCTCTGCCACGGCAGTACCGTCGTTTGCACTCTTTACGCCTGTGAGTGGCGAAGTGTAGTCGGGCATGAAACGTACCCATACCTTAGTCTGTCCTTCGCAGGTAGCGGGGAGGGCAAATTCTTCCGAGTCCCAACCGCGGTTGGGCAGATTGTATGTGCCTACGGTCTCAAAGTCCGTGCCGTTGGTACTTACCTGCATGTAGTTAACGCTGTATGCGTTGTAGTCGTCGCCCATGGCGGCAGCCACCTTGATATTCTTGTAGCCTACCGTGGAGAAGGAAATCTCGAAGTAGTCCTTCTCGGTGAGAGGTTTCCAAACACGTGCGCTGTACTTGTCGCGCATCAGCGAAGCGAGCCACGACTTTGAGGCTCCCTCGGCATCGCGCAGCTGCAGCAGTCCGGCATTTTCGCTCTCCGAGGCATAGTCTGCTGCACGATCCTGTCGGGCAGACATGTTGTAGAGGTCCCATCCTACGATATAGTCGCAAGCCGAATAGTTGGCAGTGATGTCCTTTTCGCCGTCCATGGTGACGGTGCGCTCTGACGGGGTACTGTTGTCCTCCCAGTTGGTAAAGGTGAGAATCTTGTTGTTCAGGGCGGTAAGTTTCACCTCGGTCCCTTCCTCATAGTAGTGTACACCGTCCACCATGTTGCCTTCCGGCTGTACGGTGACGAGCTGTGGCAGTGCCCCGTTTGTCATGGACAGGTTGAGGGCGTATACCTTTGTAGCGGTATAGACGGCCTTCAGGGTGGTGTTGGCCTGTATGGCAAAGGTATATGGATTCTCCGTGCTTACGGTGTTACCGTTGCCGTCTACCCACTGTGCAAAGTGGTAGCCGAAGTTTTCGGAAGCCGTAACCGTTACCTGTGTTCCCTCGTCGTAAACGCCCGAGGAAGGGATGAGAGATACTGTGCCGGCCTTGGCATCGCTCACGGAGGTAGACACGGTGTAGGTGTTTACCTGCTCTATGCTACCTTCGGTGGTAGCCGAGATGGTAAAGTTGGCAAAGCCGTGCTGCTTGTTTGTTGCCAAACCCTTGATGTACACTTTTATCTGCAGTTCCTCCCCGGTGGCAGGAACCGTGCTGAGGTCTATGTCGTAGTGGGTATAATACGGACTGGCACTGGCTTTCTGCGGACTGAGATCCTTCTGAAGGTCGTAGCTTACACTACCCGCCAAGGCCACAACGTCTACAGTGCCGCCGTCAGTTCCCACCTTGCAGGCATCGAAGCTAAGTGTCTTTGCCGCCAGTGTAAGTCCCTTTTTGGGTTTTACGGTGAAGGTGATGGCATTGCTGTCGCTGTTGGTGGTAACCTTTACCGTTGGCTGAATCTTGGATGTGAGCAAGGTGCCGGCCTTTTGCGTGCCCGCAAAGCTAAGGTCGCTGCCCAACTGTGCATTGGCATAGGACAGTAGTCCTTCCTGTGATACAGTGCCCTGGAACGCACTGTTGTCTCCCTGGTTGAATGCCCAGTTCAGACTTATCTCTTCTGCCTGTATGGGCAATCCCAGAAGCAGACAGAACAGAAAGACGTAATATTTTATGTTCTTGGTCATGTTAATTAAGTTTTCGTTATGGGTTAGTGCATAAAGAATTATTTCACGATTATTTTCTTGCCGTTACAGATGTAGATGCCGGCATGTGCAGTTTTTTTTACCTTTATGCCTGTCAGGGTGTAGTAGTCGCTGTTGCCTTGTGTCGTTATGTTGTCGCTTACCTCCTTGATGCCGGAAGTGCTGTCCATTGCCTTGCCGCTGATGGTGACATCACTGAGGCAGATGGTCTTTCCCGAGGCCGCACTGCTGTACCAGGGATATACTCTCACCAGGAGCGTTTCTCCCTCCTCGAGCGAGATGACAGGTGTATCCTTCACCTCAAGCATGGTGTTGGCGGCCATGGATGTGGGGGAGAAGATGGTGTGCTGATTGGCAAAGTCGGGCTCTGTGGAGTAGTTGACGTGGCAACGCATACCGTTGCCGCCGCATCCGCATACGAACATGCTGATGTTGTCTATCTTGAGCGTGGTGCCCTTGGCTGCTGTGATGCCAAACTGGATGTAGCGTGTGCTAACCTCGTCAATCTCGCCTTCAGGCCACTTGTCGCCCACGATAAGGTTGCGCTGGGTTTTGCGGGTGGCATCGAAGCCCGTCCATTCGGGCCAAACGGTATTGGCATTGGGGCTGGAGTATTTCTGCACATACATACCTTCGTAAGATTCGGGCACAACGATGGCAGGACCGGTCAACTCGCACTCGTCGTTCTTCTCCAGTCGCCAGTATGCCTTCACGTCCGTACCGCCCTCCATGCTGATGGCGGTACCCTTAACGGGTATCTCTATGCTCTTGTCGCCTTGCTTCACGGTGACGGTGCAGGTATTCTCGCCTTCATTGGCAAGTTCGAGCTGTACATAGAAGCTCTTCACCAGTGTGCCGTCGGTATAGGACATGGACACTTGTGATGCCCATGTAGTCTTGTCGAGCGACACCAGTCCGCCGTCAGTTACAGACACCTCTACCGTACCCGATGCAGGGTTGAGGCCGAAACCGTTGACGGATATCTCCTTTGTAACGGTCTGTGCCTTGTACCCCTCGCCGAAGTCTACTGATGAAGGTGACACACTAAGGTCTGACGGGATAACGATATTGTCGGCAAGGATATTGGCAGCCTTCAGCAATGATGCTGCCTGGCGTGCTATCAGCGTGGCACCTACAGTGCTGAGGTGGGTGCTGCCGTCGCCGTCGCTCAGCATGCTGTGGCATTTCTCGTCACCATAGCTCAAGTACAACTCCTTGGTGGCAGTAGTCAGGTCGATGAACGGGACATTCATCTCTTCTGCCACCTGCTTCATCTGGTATACGTAGTCCATGGTGTGGTCGGTGGCGTCAACAGACTGCTTCTCCAGCACGCCGTCGTCGGTAAGTTTGCTGAACGAATCGCCCAAGTCGTGCTGTCCGGCACGCTTGATGGTGTTGCCGTTGAAGTACATGCGGCAGATAGGGGCTACGAGTACTGGGTTACAACCGGCAGAGCGTGTCTCCTCCACATACTTGCGCAGATACTCCTTGTAGGTGCCGGAGGGAGTGGTGCCGCGGTAGTCGACGGCTGCAGCCTTGTCAGTTTCGCCCACCTTATTATAATAGGCCTTCAGCTCGTCGCCGTCCATGCCACTGTTCTTCTCGTCGTTGTGCGAGAACTGGATGAGCACGTAGTCGCCTGCCTGCATCTGCTGCTTTACGGTAGTCCAGTAGGCGGCTTCCTTGTAGAAGCTCTTGCTGCTGGCTCCAGCCTTGCCACGGTTGTTGATGGTTACACCGTCGAAGAATTGCTGCAGATACTGTGCCCAACCTCGGGTCACGGTGCTGCTCTCGTCGTAGGTCTGCATGGTAGAGTCGCCAATGGTATGCACGGTGACGGCTTGCGCCTGGATCATACCAAAGAGCGACATCACTGCCAGCAGAAGTTTGGATAATTGTTTGTTCATTTGTGTTAGTATATTTAAGTTTTGTTCAAGATTCGTAAAACCGCTTGTTTTACGCTTGCAAAATTAGCTCAAATATACTATAATGTATGGGGTGTTTTGTGCCAATGACGGGGTGATTTTGGTGCAAAACGCCTTTGTTACAAGGCCTTTCCGCCCTTTAGTCTGAAATCGGTGGGTGACATGCCCGTCATGACCTTGAACGTCTTGCCAAAATACTTCGGGTCGGTAAAGCCGCAGGCATAAGCTATCTCGGACACTCCCGTCTGCGTCGTGAGCAGCAGATGCTGCGCATGCTTGATGCGGGTCTCGCGCAGAAACTCGGCAGGGGTCAGGCCCACTATCTTTTTCATCTTCCTGTTCAACCCCGAACGGGAAACGGCGGCAGCATCGGCCATCTCTACAATGCCGATTTCTGCATCAGCAATGTGCGACTCTACAAACTGCACGATGCGTTTCATCATCTGGTCGTCTTCCTCGCTGGAGACTATCTGCACGGCGGGGCTGTTCTCCGTATCCATAGACTCTTCCCGCCCTTTGTCCTTTTCCAATAAGGCCAGATAAGCCTGAAGCGTTTCGTGCTGCTTGCGCTTGATGTTGCGGATGTACAGAAAAACATATACAGCCCCTAACGTAACTGTCAACAGGAGCAACACCTCAAGGATGCGTGCCCAAAGGGTCTCGGAGAACTTCGGGGTAACGTGTATGTACAGTGTCTTGATGCGTTTGCTCCATGTGCCGTCAGGACCGCAGCACATCAACTGCAGTTCGTAATCGCCGGGGGCCATGTCGGGCAAGGTGACGGTGTGCTGTCTGCCGATGTGTATCCACGGCTCATCGCTGTGGAGACGGAAGGCGTAGCGCACTGCATCGGGACTGTTAAAGTATAAGGCAGAGAAGTCTACCTGCATGTTGCGCTGACTGGCATCCAGCACCAGACTGTCTTTATGGCCTATGGCATACTGCATGGGACCGTATTCCACGCTGATGCCGGTAATGTACGGGCACGGCATGCTGTTGCCTGTGGCAAGACTGTGCTCTGCCAGCGTGTAAGCACCGTTCTGAAGTCCGAACAGCCATCGTCCGTCAGGCAGCTTTACGGGGCGTGCATCGCTGTAACGGAATGTTGTCTGGAAGAATGGCTTGTCGAAGTTCCTTACATCACGGGTACGGGTGTTGAGCATCATCAGACAGTTGCCGCCAACTACCCAAATCCAGTCACCGTGCCAGGAAGCCATGGCTACGACCGACTCGGTAGACATTCCGTCATTGCTGCCATAGTGCTGGAAGGCCAAGGTCTTGTCCAGGAGATTACGGCTTTCTATCCTGTTCACTCCCCCACTCTCGGTGCTGACAAATATCCGACCGGCAGGAAGTTCCAGTATGTCCATCGTCGAATTGTTGCTCAGGCTATTCTTGCGATTGCGGTCTCTCGTGTGTAAGTTCATCTTCATAGAAGATACATCTCCGGTGGGCATCTTTCCGATGGCCAGCCCCATCGTGGTAGCTGCCAACAGGATATTGCCTTGCGTGATGTGCAGGTTGCGTACCCTCCACCCTGCCGACTGGTTTACTTGCTCGGTTTTGCCCCTGTCCATACAGTAGATGCCGTCGAACGTGGCAAGCCAAAGGCGTCCGTTGCGGTCTTTCTTTATGTCGTATATGGAGTTGGCTTGCGCATTGCCAAGAGAGACATGTTCTACGCTGAATGCCGTCCCCCGCCGCTGTAAACGGTAAAGGCCGTCTGGCTTGGTGCCTAACCAGTAGGTGTCGCGGTCTGTCTGAAGTATAGAATAAACGGAAGAGGAAAACGGAGTATATCCTTGAGAGAGAGTACCCTGTGGCGTAAGATATCCCAAAAGGCGGTTTGTCTTGTCGTACAGGCATACGGTCTTGTCTTCCTTGGTTGTCAGCCAATAATTGTCGGCGTTGTCTACCAGCAGATATCTTACTTGCGAGGGTTTGGCAAGACTCCATGCCCGGGCTTTGTCCGGGGTGCGGCACGTCATGACAATACTGTCGCCTGTCACTTCCCATACGTTGCCTTGACGGTCGGTCATCCTTCGTTTCGATTTCTCTGATGCTTTCTTGGCTTTGGCTGCTTCTTTGTGCTTCTGCTTCTGACTTGTCAATTCACGGTTGACAGCATCGGAGACCTGAACAAACAAACCTTCTTTCTGACGGAAAAGAAACCACCGTTCGTCCACCATGCAGTAGATGTCGTTGTCCGGCGAGAGCACAATGTCGCGTATGCGGTTGCTCAACAGGGGCGAACCGTCGCCAGCCCTCGACTTGAATGTTACGAAGCTATAGCCGTCAAAGCGGGTAAGTCCCTCCCAGGATGATATCCACATGAAACCATGCCGGTCTTGCAGTATCTTGGTGATGTGCCACAGGTTCATGCCGCGGTCACTGCTGTACACCACACGGTTGTTGGTTCCGTGTGCCGTCCAAGTCATCATCAGCCCCAGGCAGGTGAAAAGATAAAACAAAAGTTGTCTCACAGGTCAGTAGTTTTTGCCGTTCTACTGCAAAGGTACAACTATTTCATGAAATAGCAAACTTAGGTAATGGTAATACCTTCTTTTGAGGAAAATAGCACATATATGTGCAAAATCCCCGAAATAAGACTTTCACTCTAAGTTTAGCTTCTCCCAATCTTCAGGACTATAAAGTCCTACTTCTGATAAGTTCTTGGAAATTGCTTCTATAATGTCTTTTGATGTTTCTTTACGAATGTCTCATCTATTATCAACTCTTCATCCATAGTGATGCTTTTTATTTATTTTTGGCTTTTCCTCCCAACAATCTCTTCTGCTCACGCTCAAAGTTTTCCAAAAAGTGAACTTCTACAGGTGAAAGGTTGTTCTTGGTGCGTTCCTTGAATTTGTCGTATTCTTGGTCAGCTTTCTCTTTGGCGAGTTTGGCGGATATTTTGCCTGCATGAGTGAGGATGTCTTTTCGGGAGATACGGAGAAAGTCATCGAGAATGTTTATCCAGTCCTTCATATACATAGGGCGGTGTTCCTCGGCTTGCATTTCGGCGAAGTCAAGATACAGGCTCACGATGCGGTTCAGTGACTTTATCTCTTCGTGGGTAAGATAATTCTTTGCTATTTCTGCTTCGGGCTTGGTAGGCATAGCTCCTGACCACGTTGTAAGTCCCATAAAGTCTTTTTCGGCATCGGCTCTCTCGTATATTATTTCCGCCGCCGTATGACCATGAACCGAATAGTGCATCTTGTTCTGTACAGTCTTGAAGAACTTTTGTGTCATTTCCACTCGTGGGTCATAGTCGATACTGAGAGCGTAAATCTCCAACACCTTACGATAGAACACCTTTTCACTGGAGCGGATGTCACGGATTCTTGCAAGCAGCTCGTCAAAGTAATTGCCACCTCCTGCTCTCTTCAACAGGTCATCGTTCATGGCAAAGCCTTTTACTATATACTCCTTCAATACCTTGGTTGCCCATATACGGAACTGAACACCACGGTAGGAATGTACACGATAACCCACACTGATTATCATATCGAGGTTATAATAAGCGATTACTCTTTCAACCTTGCGAGTTCCCTCATTTTGAACTGTTGCAAAATTTGCAATAGTTGCCTCTTCTTGTAATTCCCCATCCTCCAACACATTCTTGATATGTCGTGAAATAGTGGACTTATTACGCTGAAATAACTCTGCCATCTGGTCAAGCGAGAGCCAGACAGTATCGTTTTGCAGCTTCACCTCTATCTGTGAATCGCCGTCAGGAGTTTGATATAATAAAAATTGCCCTTTATCCATTTGTGTTACTATTGCTTGCTTCTTAGCTCTTCTATCAAGTCATTAACAATATATGTATCACTCATCAGATGCAAGCCAAGTTCCTTGTCGTGTAGCATACGGCAGACATCGGAATCATAGAATATCTGCAATGCTCTGTCTGTTGATATATGCAGCGTGTCAGCTAACTGGGCAATGATACGAGCTATTTTGTTCCATAATAAGAAGTCCAACATAACTATTCCTCTCTTTCCCAATTTTTAAGAGCCTCGACAACATCATTTGCTACTGCTTCCTTGCTTTCAGTATGCAATGTGTCATAGCAATCTTGTATGAGACTTTTTATTAGCCCCACCTTATCCAATCGCTTTCTCATTTCAGACGGCGATATACCCATTTTCTGTGCCGAAGCCTCTATAGCCAACACCGTAAAGGCGAGACGGTCGAAGTCCGGGGTACTTTTCAGTAATTGTTCTCTATCCTCCATATATTATAATAATGTGGGCATTAATAATTCAGAGACATCAACTTTTAGGAGCTTGGCTATTGCATCAAGAGTGTATATGTCTGGCTGTGTGATATTCTGACACCAAC